>NZ_JADOUY010000001.1:0-765244 GCF_015752285.1 Mycetocola sp. CAN_C7 | reverse complement strand
CCGACGACCGAAACGGCGTTTCCGCCGACGTTCACGGGAACCGAGATCACCGGTGCGACCTGAGTGCCGCTCGCGATCCCGTCATCCCCCGAGGTTGTGGCCGGCACAGCTCCAAAACCCGATCCGGTCGCAGCCGACGAGTCCGCCGACGAGGAGTCCCCGACGACCGAAACGGCGTTTCCGCCGACGTTCACGGGAACCGAGATCACCGGTGCGACCTGAGTGCCGCTCGCGATCCCGTCATCCCCCGAGGTCGAGGCGGCCGGAGCGGCAGCAGCGGGAGTGACCGGCGCAGCAGCATCCGTCGTCGCACCGGACGACACCGAATCGCCGGCCACCGAGATGGCGTTGCCGGCGACTGTCACCGGCACCGACACGACACCGGTGACCTGAGTGCCGCTCGCGATCCCGTCATCCCCGGAGGTCGACGACGTCGACGGCGACGAGGAACCAACGGGCGCGGATGCCGTGGCGGGGGCAGATGACGCCACGGAATCCGCCGTCGATGAGTCGCCGATGAGGCTGACGGCGGTGCCGCCAACGCTCACCGGAACGGAAACCACCGAGTCGACGAGCGTGCCCGAAAGCAGCCCATCGTCTCCGGAGGTGTCAGCGGCATTCGCCGCCGTCGCGCCGAGAAGGGTGAGTCCCCCCGCGAATATGACGCCGTAGAGGCATCGTGCAACGTGTCTGTTCATGGTCGTGCTCCTTGAAATCTGATGACGGATGCTCCGCCCCGAGCGGGGAGGAGAGTTCGGTTGCCCGCGCGAAGGCAGGCCGAACCGTCGTCAGTCAGGAGTCGACGAAAGGTCCCGCACCCAGGCCGACGGCAGAGCGTCGTTCTCGGCGTGGGAAAGGAGCGCACCGGCGAGGAGTGCCGGCACTCCGACGGACGAGTTCCAGGCAGCAACCGCAGACCCTGCGGAGCCGGCTGATGCTGCTCCCGTGCTCGTTCCGGACGGGCTCGGCGGAACCGAGAACCCGTTGTCAGCCGGGCCGCGGGGCACTGGGTCCGGATGAGGCTGAGCAGAAGCGGCAGAGCTGCCGTCCGCCCGAACACTGGAGGTCGCCGCCCACGACGACATCATCGTATCGAGCGAGAAAACAGGAGCGATCGCGGCGGTGTCAGAACCGACGACGTCAGCGTCTGACGGGGCCGGATCGAGGATCCCGCCAGGAAGGCCGGGCAGGTCGGGCACCGCCGGGAGCTCGGAATCCGAACCGGTCTCACTGCCGACGTCGATCCCGCCGACGTCGATCAACACGTCGTCGACCACACCGGTGATCGGACCCGTGATATCGCCGACCGGAGAGTCGCCCAGGATGTCGGGCACAACAGGAAGGTCCTTCACCATCGGGACGCTCGAGGCGGTTTTCACCACCACCTCATCAACGACCTCTGCCACCGGGGTGACGATCGAGTTGACCGGCTTGGCGTCGACCACGGCGGAAACAGTGGATGTCACAGCGGGGAGCACCTTCGTGACCGGCGCAGGCGCGACATCCGCCACCGGTTCGACGACCGGCCGCACGACTTTGTTCACCACGCCCGTGCCCACAGCGTCGGAGACGACCCCACCGGCCGGAGAGCGCGAGTCGCGGCCCTCAGCGTGAGCGGATCCGGTGCCGACGACGAAGCTCAGAACGAGCCACACGAGGGCCAGTCCGAGGGATGCGAGCAGGAGGCGCAGGGCGGAGTGGATGTTGCGATGCGAAACGTCCATGACTCCACCCCCCTCAGAGTGTCCGTTCCCTCACCCTGCCACAGCGCTGAGGCAGAACAACACCCTTGTAAAAGTCGAGCCGCTCGCGTATCTTTGCGCGCTCGCAACGCCGCTGCCGCGATATCGCCTGTGCCCTCAGCCTCCGAGAAGAAGCAGGTCGACCGTGATGAAGAACCCGGCGGCGACGAGCTGGGCGGGGGTGATGAGATGCGACATTCCACCATCGTGCCCCACACCGTTCGCCGAACGCGATGTGCACCCCTCGTCCGGGTGACCTACCGTTGAAGGATGCCATCCCGTTTCCGGTCCCGCCGGGTCGCCCTCGTGCTCGCCGCCGCTCTGACGCTGACCGCGTGCACCGCCAGTGACCCCGGGCCGAAGCCGGCCCCGCCGGTGCGGACCTCCGACCCGGATGCCGCCCTCACGGTCGTCGGGGATGCCGGCGACTCCGCGGCATCCGTCGCCACGAGCAGGGAGCTGTTCGACACGTCGCCTCTCGTCGTTGTCGCCCCTGCCGGGGATGCCGTCGCGCAGGAACTCGCCGCGCGGACGGCGATCACGCTCGGCGTGCCACTCGTCGCCGCCGAGGATTCGAGCGAGTCGACGCCGTCACCGACAGCCACCCCCGAGGCGACCGCAACTCCGGGTGACAGCCTTGCAACCGAACTCGACCGCCTCGGGGCGGCCACCGTCCTCGCGATCGGCGCTGTCAGCGATCCCGGCCTGCCCGACGACGATGCCGGCAACGACAACGCCGATCTCACCATCGAACGCATCGACGCGACCGCCGATGCC
Source organism: Mycetocola sp. CAN_C7 (assembly GCF_015752285.1). Classification (NCBI taxonomy): domain Bacteria; kingdom Bacillati; phylum Actinomycetota; class Actinomycetes; order Micrococcales; family Microbacteriaceae; genus Mycetocola; species Mycetocola sp. CAN_C7. The sequence goes on along the minus strand of NZ_JADOUY010000001.1, from coordinate 762,725 downwards.
GTGACCGAGGCAACCGGGATCGACCCCGGCGAACCGACTGCTGACGACCCCGCCGGATTCGCCGCCGGGCTCGCGGCTTTCGACCCGCCACGCCCCTCCCGGTCGAACACGGATGACACGGCGATCCCCCTGCCGAAGCCGGCGAAAGCTCTCGCCGACACCCTGGCGCTTGCGGTGGACGACCCGGCCGCTCTCTCCTCGATCGCCACCGCTCGAGCCGCCGCTGTTCCGGTGCACGTCGTCCCCGCCGGATCGGCGAACCCGCAGTCGCAGGCATCCGTCATCGACGCTCTCGCGGCATCGACGACGACGAAGACCATAGCGATCGGGGCGGCATTCGCCGCCGAACCCGCCCTCGAGTGGAAGGTACGCTCGGCCCGCACCGGTGTGCAACTGCCCGGCGGCGGCCAGCTCCTGTTCGCCCAGCACCAGTTCGTCGCGCTGTACGGGACCCCGAGCACGAGCGCCCTCGGAGTGCTCGGCGAGCAGGATGCCGCCGGTGCGGTGCAGCGCGCTCGAGACGTCGCGGCACCCTATGCGGCGTTGACCGACAAGACGGTTGTGCCCATGTTCGAGATCATCGCGACGGTCGCTGCCGGTGGGCCAGGACCAGACGGGAACTTCTCGAACGAGCTCTCGGCCGACGGCTTGCGCCCGTGGGTCGATGCGGCTGCGGCGGCCGGGCTCTACGTCGTGATCGACCTGCAGCCGGGGCGCACCGATTTTCTTACACAGGCGAAGCTCTACCAGTCGCTGCTCGAGCTGCCGAACGTCGGGCTCGCCCTCGACCCGGAGTGGCGGCTGGGCCCTGACCAGGTGCCGCTCACGCAGATCGGCTCCGTCAGCGCGACCGAGGTGAACAGCGTCACGACCTGGCTGGCCGACCTCACCAACGAGAAAGGGCTGCCACAGAAGATGCTCGTTCTGCACCAGTTCCGTCCGTCGATGATCAGCGACCGGGCATCCATCGATCTCAGTCGCCCCGAAGTCGCCGTGCTCATCCACGCAGACGGACAGGGCGGCCAGGGCGACAAGCAGGCGACATGGGCGAACCTGCACCGCGACGCTCCTGCCGGGCTGTTCTGGGGCTGGAAGAACTTCTACGACGAAGACGCGCCGATGCTCACACCCGAGCAGACGATGGGTGGGGTGTCACCCGCCCCCGACCTGGTGACCTACCAGTAGCACTCGGTTTCGCGAGCACACCTGACGCCCGCCGGGTTCAGTGCCATACGCTCGGAGCATGACCACAGTCGCTCAGCCGGTACGCATCGGAGTCCGTTTCGAACCCGACTGGCCGCCGGAACAACTCCCCGAGTTCGCCCGCTGGGCTGAGGACGTGGGCTTCGACGAACTCTGGTTCAGCGAGGACCTGCCCTGGGCGGGTGGCATCGCAATGGCTGCCACGACACTCGCCGTCACCACCCGAATCCATGTCGGGATCGGGCTGCTCCCCGCCGTCACCCGCAACGTCGCCACGACCGCCATGGAGATCGCCGCTCTGGCTCGCATCGCGCCCGGCCGGGTGTCGATCGCGCTCGGTCACGGCATCCCGAGCTGGATGGAACAGATCGGCGCAGACGTGCCCCGCCGTTTCGCCGCGCTTGAGGAGACCGCGCTCGCCCTCCGCGCGCTGCTCGCCGGCGACCGGGTCACCGTCGACGGTTCGCACGTGCGTCTCGACGGTGTGCAGCTGGGCTTTCCACCCGGCGAGGTTCCGCAGATCCTGCTCGGTACCACCGGCCCGACAGGGCTCCGCATCACCGGCCGCAGCTCCGACGGCGTCCTGCTTCCCGAGATCGCGACACCGGATGCCGTGCGCTGGGCCCGCGATGAAATGGTCGCGGCAGGCGGGACGGGCCGGACTCTCCTGCTGGCGATGACGAGCATCGGCGACGATCGTGACCGGGCGCTGGCCGAGGTGCGGTCCCGGGTGCAGCGACTCGTCGACTTCCGCGTGTTCGACCGGCTCACCGAGATCGCCGGGCTGGGCGTCGACGGAAGCGGGGAGCTGACCGACAGCATCCTGCAGTCGATCGCGATCGGCGGGACCCCCGACGACGCCGTCCGCGCGATCGCCGGCTGGACAGACGCCGGCGCCGACACCGTCATCGTGGTCGCCGGAGCAGACGACCCGCTCGCCAGCTACCAGCGCTTCGCGGCAGACGTGCTGCCTCGGCTGAAACACTGACCCGTCACTGAACCCGACAACCACTGATGACCGAGGAGAACCGATGAAGCCATCCGATGCTCTCGACGAGATCGCGTTCCTCCTCGAGCGCGATCTCGCCTCGCCGTACAAGACGAAGGCGTTCCGCGGGGCTCTCGCTGCGATCGCGCCGCTGAGTGATGACGACCTTTCTGCACGAGTGGCCGATGGTCGCCTCAAACGCACGAAGGGCATCGGCTCGACCACGTACACGGTGATCGAGCAGGCCGTCGACGGGACTGTTCCCGACTACCTCGCCGACCTCCGCGAACGGATCGGTGGCCCGGTGACGGATGCCGGCCAGTCGCTCCGCGCACAACTCCAGGGCGACCTGCACAGCCACAGTTCGTGGTCAGACGGTACGACCGACCTCGCGTCGATGGCGCGCACCGCCGAGCGGATCGGTCACGCGTACCTCGTGGCATCCGACCATTCGCCCTCGCTGAAGGTCGCGAACGGACTCAGCGCCGAGCGACTCGAGGAGCAACTCGCCGAGCTCGACGCGCTCAGCGGCACGCTCGACGGGCTCCGAATGCTGTCAGGCATCGAAGTCGACATCCTCCTCGACGGTGCGCTCGACCAGACCGAGGAGCTGCTCGACCGACTCGACATCGTGGTGGCGAGCGTGCACTCGAAACTGCGGATGGACTCCGCCGAAATGACCGAACGGATGCTGGCGGCCATACGGCATCCGCAGATGAACGTCCTTGGGCACTGCACCGGCCGGCTCGTGCAGGGCGGCCGCGGCACGCGACCCGAGTCGACGTTCGACGCCGAAGCGGTCTTCGCGGCCTGCGCCGAGAACGACGTCGCCGTCGAGATCAACTCGAGGCCTGAGCGTCAGGACCCGCCCGACAATTTGATCGCGATCGCCCTGGACGCCGGATGCCTGTTCAGCATCGACAGCGACGCCCACGCTCCCGGGCAACTCGGGTTGCTCGACCTCGGTGCCGCACGCGCCGAGGCGAACGGAGTGCCGACCGACCGCATCGTGACGACGTGGCCGCTCGACCGGCTGCTGGCCTGGGCGGCTTGAGCGGCCTGCGCGGCCTGCGCGGCCTGCGCGGCCTGCGCTCGCGAGAGCGCACTTGAGCACTCAAACGCGCCAGCACGGCGGGCTTTGGGTGCCGAACTGCGATCTGGGCAAAGCTGCGCCCGCTCAGAACGACATCAGTCGCAGCACCGCTCCCGTCGGGTCGGTGACCGACGCGATGCGGCCGTATTCGGTGTCCTCCGCGGCATCCTTCACCGTGGCACCGAGCTCGACTGCCTTGGCCACCGTCGCGTCGACGTCATCCGCACCGAAGTACACCGCCCAGCTGGCCGACTCGCTCTCGGCGAGTGTCGCGGCCGCGTCGTAGATCCCGGCATACGGCACCCCGTCACGCTCGAACGTCTTGTACCGGAAGTCGTCGCCGGTTCCCTCGTCCTTGAGGGTCCAGCCGAACGCATGCTCGTAAAACGTGACGGCCTTCTCGAAGTCGGAGGCGAGCAGCTCGCACCACACCGGCGCCCCGTGCTCCCGCTCGACCTGGAAGCCGGTGTGGTGGCCCGGCTGCCAATAACCGACGGATGCCCCAATGGAGTCCGCGGCGAACCCCATCACGCCCATCTCGGGCACGTTCATGGGCTCGAACATGTTGGTGCCGCCGGCTTCGGCGATGTCGGCGGCGGTCTGCGTGGCATCCGTCGTCAGGAGGTAGACCGACCAGCTGTCGGGATACGGCGCGCTCTCCTCCTTCTTCATGGCACCGGCGATGCGGCGGCCGGTGGAGCTGAAACTGACGTATCCGCCATAGAGCACGTCATCGCCGGTCTCGGCGTCCCACCCGAAGAGGTCGGTGTAGAACTGCTGCGAGCGGGTGGGGTCCGAGGTCGAGAGTTCGAGCCAGCAGGGTGCGCCGGGAACAGTGACCGTGATGTCAGGCATGGGTTTCCCTTCGTCGATCGTTGGGCGACAGGCTACGCCTCGCGCCGAAGACTCGGCTAGGGGCCTTTCGACCTGCGGCGCTCCGTGGGACGCCCGATTGCTCTCCCGGAGCCGCTCGCCGCTCGCCACTCGCCGCTCTTGATGGTCGCCGTGAGAAGCTGGGAGCATGCATTTCGACACCGCGAGCGCAGGCACCGCATGATGGGCGACAGCGCCGTGGAGTTCCTCCGCTCGGTCGGCGAGGGAACCCGGGTGGTCGTGCGACACCAGCTCGACGACGGTCAGGCGACGGATGCCCTCGGCTGGTTTCTCCGCTCGGACGACACGCACTGCGCGGTGGCGACGCGACGCGGGCTCGAGACCATCGGATTCGATCGAGTGATCGCGGCCAAAGAGGTTCCGCCTCCGCCTGAGCCCCGCAAGCGGGGACGCTCAGACATCTGACGGGCCGCGTGAGCCAGGACCGAGATCGCAATCACGCACCCAAAACACGCACTGCAGGCGGTTTTGGGTGCGAAACTGCGATTTCAGTGAACGGTCGGTCAGGTCGACACCTTCGCGAGAATCTCGTCGAGCTGCTCATAGCCCTCGGTGACGCCCTTCTCCATGCCGGCTTCCGCCATGGCGTCGCGCCCCTCGACGCTCGGGTAGACGCTGTGCCCGGTGACCCGGGTGCGCCCGTCGCCCAGGTCTTCGAGAGCAAGGTACTCGAGGCTCACAGCGCCGGGGAATCCTTCGAACTCGAAGGTCTGCACGATGCCATTCTCGAGCGAGGCCGAGTGCACGATTCCGTTGAACCAGTACTCCTGGTCGCCGTCGCGGTGCACATAGCGGTAACCGCCGCCTGCGACCAGGTCCCAGCGATCGATCTGCATCTCGTACCCGCGGGGTCCGAGCCAGTTCACAACGAGTTCCGGATCGGTGTGCGCTCGGTACACGGCCTCGATCGGTGCATCGAAGTCGCGGACGATCTCGATGAACGGCAGCCCTTCCGGGACCGTGATGGTGGTTGGATTCGTCATTTCTCTTCCTCTCTCTGGGGTGTTGGGGTGGTGACGTCTGTTGCCATACCGGCCAGAACGGCGTCCAGTCGGCGAAAGCTTGATTCGGTTGTCAGGCGGTAGGTGTCGATCCACGCGGTGAGTTCTTCGAGCGCCTCAGGGATGAGATACGACGGCCGTCGTTGAGCGTCGCGCGTCCGACCGATGAGTCCGGCCTGCTCGAGCACCTGGATGTGCTTCGACACCGCCTGCTTGCTGATCGCGAATGGCTCGGCGAGCTCGTTCACTGTCGCGGATCCGCGACTGAGCCTGGCCACGATCGCCCGGCGCACCGGGTCGGCGAGAGCGAGGAACGCGCGGTCGAGCCGTGAAGCGGCGTCCGATTCGGCACTCATAATCAACCCTCCCTTTGATCAATCAATTAGTTGTTAACGTACGACGGATGCCGCCGCCCGTCAAGCCCGTCCCGGCTTGTTTTCGGGACGTTGGACCCCTCCCCTCGAGGCGTTCCCGTCGCTACCCTGAGCGTGAGGGTCCGACCTCGAGCGTCCGTCAGAAAGTGGGCTCGGCATGACCATTCCTCCTCCGCCAGGTCCACCGCACGCGCCCGGACCAGCACAGCAGCCGCCTGACCCGTACCCGCCCAGCCCCTATCAGCCCGGGCAGCATGCGCCGCCGGGGCAATACCCGCCGGGCCAGCACCCGCCGGGTCCACCCCGACGAAAACTTCCCACCGGCGTCGTGATCCTGCTCGCCGTGGGCATCCCGTTGGTGATCCTTGCACTGATCGTCGCTGGGTCGATCGCCGCGGTGAATGCCTTTCGTGGAACAACCATCAGCGAGAGCGCCGATGCGGATGCCGGCTCGCTCGTGCGGGTTGACATGCCGAACGCTGCCATCGACGTGACCGTTGGCGCCGACGACGAGGTCAGCGTCACGCTGCGCGGCACCTACTCGGGCACGCGGCCGAATCTCGACGTGAGCACGACGGGCGAGGAGACCGAGATCAGCGGCGGATGCCCGGGCGGCTGGTTTCTCGTCAATAACTGCCGCGTGCGGGTGGAAGTCTCGGTTCCGGCCGATGTCGACGTCACCGTCAGCGGGCGGAACGGGGCAATCACCACCGAAGGCCTCAGCGGCGACCTCGACCTGTCGACCACCAACGGCGCGATCGAGGTGGACGAATCGCGCGGCATCCTGGAGCTCAGGACCACGAACGGGCGCATCGAACTCGACGACTCCCGCTCCGCTGAGGTGCAGGCTCGAACCACGAACGGCGCCGTCGATCTCGCGTTCTCCGATGCCCCCGACGACGTCTCGGCGAGCAGCACGAACGGGCAGATCCGGATCGAAGTTCCCGACGACGGCACCGAATACGCCATCGACGCAGACACGACAAACGGCAAGGTCGACACAGCGGATGTTCCGAGTGACGGTCGCGCTGACCGTGTCATCACCGCGAACACAACGAATGGCGCCGTGACGATCGAGACGTCGCGGTAGCAGGGTGCGCGGGTGACGCCTGCTGCACTTTTATGCCGATGCTGCAGTTGCAACTGCGGCATCGGCACACAAGTGCAGCACGCGTCCGTCGACTACGAATGAAAGTGCAGCACGGACACGGAAGTGCAGCACGGACAGCGCGCAACCCCGTTGTCGGAACTCGCATCCCCCGGTTATCTGGATCCTGAATACGAACGGAGCCACCATGACCGTGAAACTCAACCAACCCGCACTGCGGCAGGCCCGAAAGCTCGTGCGCGACGGCTCGGTCGTGCGCGACGACCGCGACGACTGGAGCGAGCACGCCCCGAGCGCCGACGAGGAGAACGCCTTTCTCGACAAGCACAGCTGGACGGATTTCGGCCACTGGCATCTCGGTGTCGATGACGAGCACCCCGCCGATACCAAGGGGCACTACAAGTTCCCGATCGGGGACTTCTCGAAGGTGCACCGCTGCGGCGTGATCTCAGCGGAGAGCAGGGCCGGGCAGAACGATTATGACGACATCCGGGATGCCCTCAAGAAGCTGCTCGACCTCATCGACTCGTAACCTGATAGCTCGCTGGGTCAGAGGAATCGTGCGCACCTGCCCGTTGTTGTTGGTGATAGCGCACAAAACCGCCTCCCCTGCAGTCCTGCGCCGAAGGAGATCATGAGCAAAGTATTCGAAGAGATCGAGTCCAACTCCGGCGAGATCACGAAGTACCGTCGCCACAGCAACGGTCGCGGATTCGTCGCCTCAACCGCAACAGTCGACCCGACGACCCATATCGAACCCACCGCATACGTCGAGCCTGGCGCGCAGATCGCCGGCCGCTGCTGGATCGGTGCGGGGAGCTGGATCGACCGCGACGTGACCCTCGCCGCCGGCGTGTTCGTGGGAGCGAACGTCCACATCGCTGAGGGCAGCACCGTCGGAGTCGGCTCCGAAATCGGCAGCCACTCCCGCATCGGCATCAACGCGAAGATCGGCGCCGGGGCGCACATCAGCCGCGACAGCACTGTGCCCGCCGGACGCGTGGTCCCAGGGTCCCGACGCAGCCCCGTGCCACTGCAGAGCGACATGACGCGCGCGGCCTGATCCGCGACTGAACGCGATCGAGACGGGCGGATGCTACACGGCATCCGCCCGTTCCTGCTTCCCCCGGCGAGCACCCCACCCCCTTGCTAGGGTCGAATCAGCTTGCGCATTCTGCGTGAGAACTGAGGGAGGCCACCGTGAGGACTCGAGACCGCCTGCGCCAGATCGTCGTCGTCATCAGCGCCGTGCTCGCTCTCGTCGGGTCGTTCATCGGCTCGGGTGCCGCAGGGGGAACACCGATCGCCGAGGCATCCGGTGGCGCTCTCTCGGCGGATGCCACACCGGTTGCACCAGACGGACCCGCCTTCGCGATCTGGTCGGTCATCTACGCCGGGCTGATCGCCTATGCGATCTGGCAGCTCCTGCCTGCTCAGAAGTCCGCCGACCGGCACCGCCGGCTCGGCCTGCCGATCACCCTGTCGCTGCTTCTCAATGCAGCCTGGATCCTCAGCGTGCAGTTCGATCTGCTGTGGGCGAGCGTTCCCATCATCGTGCTGCTTCTGATCGTGCTGGTCTGGGCGTTCCGCATCACCCTGATCTACCGCCCCGCCAACCTTCTCGATGGAATTCTCACCGACGGCACGATCAGTCTCTACCTCGGCTGGGTCACCATCGCGACAGTGGCGAACGTGGCCGCCGTCCTCGCCACGATCGACTTCACCGTGGCCGGGATCTCCCCCGACCTCTGGGGCGTCATCGTCCTGGCGGTCGCCGGCGCCATCGGTGTCGGGCTCGCCCTCTACGGTCGCGGCCGGCTCGCCCCGACCGCGTCGCTCTGCTGGGGAATCGCCTGGGTCGCTGTCGGGCGCCTCACCGGCGACCTCGTGTCTGTTCCGACCGCGATCACGGCCATCGCCGTCGTTGCCGTGATCGTCCTCGTCACCGTCGCAGCACGCATCCGTGCGCCCCACCCGCTCCCCGCTCCGTAGCGACCCGCTTCGTTGGGTCCGCTCGTAGCGACCCGCTCCGTTGGGTCCGCTCCGGACGGGCGGTGCCAACCTGCTGCATCCGTTCACCGCTTGCCGCTGCTCCAAATTCAGGAGATCCTCTGCGACACGCCGTACGAGAGCGCTCCCACACGGCGTGTCGACCACGATCTCCTGAATTTGTAGACGGGGTCGCCTAGATGTGCGGGGCGCCGAAACAGACTCAAGCCGGCCAGACGCCGATGATGATCGCCATGATCACGATCGTCACGAACTCGTGTGCGACGTTGAGCACCGTCAGCCCGGTCGGGCGGCCGTCGAACGCATCATGCGTGATGAAGCGCGCCGCCGTGAATCCAGCCCAGAGGATGATGCCCGTGAACAGGGCGTTGACGAAGAAACTGCCGCCGTAGAAATCCCAGGACAGGTAGGTGGCTCCGGCGAGCACCCACGCCGTCACGAAGCTCACAATGAGGGTGAGGACGATCGGTCGGATGGCATCCTTCGAGTTGCCAGACGGCGTGACCTTCGCGGCCTTCATCCAGTAGTTGCCGAAAACCTTCGGCGTGTACCAGATCGAGCCGACGATCATGCTCGACAGGGTGGCGAGAATCACCGCCCAGTAGTTGATTTCCGGGACCATGCTGTGCCCTTCCGCGTGACGGATGTTGCTGAAGTGTAGTACCGGGGCGGATGCCGCCGGTAGGGTCACGCGCCGCTCAGAAGACGATGATCTGCCGGAGTGCGTGCCCGTCTGCGAGCGCATCCATAGCGGCGTTCACCTCGTCGAGTCGGATCTCGGCAGACACCAGCTTCTCGACGGGAAGCCGACCGGCGCGCCAGAGGTCGGCGAAGATCGGGATGTCGCGTGCTGGAACTGCGGACCCGAGGTAGCTGCCGACGATAGTCCTCGCTTCGGCGACGAGCCCGAGTGGGGAGACCTCCGCACGCGCGGTCGGCGACGGAAGTCCGACCGTGATGGTGGTGCCACCCGGCGCGGTCAGGGCGACGGCGGTTTCGAACGCGCGCACGTTGCCTGCGGCCTCGATCACTGTGGCCGATTTCACTCCGAGCTCCGCGGCATCCGCCGGACTGTAGGCAGCGGACGCTCCGAGTTCGAGCGCCTGCCCGAGCTTGTCTGGGTTGGCGTCGACGCCGATCACCGTGGCGCCGACAGCGAGTGCGGTGAGGAGCGCGGCCATGCCGACGCCGCCGAGGCCGACGACGATGAGGGTGTCACCCGGCTGCGGTTTCGCGAGGTTGATCACGGCACCGCCGCCGGTGAGTACGGCGCAACCGAGCAGCGCGGCCACATCGGCGGGGATGTCGGCGTCGACGCGCACGATCGACCGGGCGTCGACGACGGCATGGGTTGCGAATCCGGAGACACCGAGGTGGTGCTGCACGGCAGATCCGTCGCGGGTCAGACGTCGCCCTCCCGAGAGCAGCGTCCCGGCATTGTTCGCCGCTGAACCGGGGCCGCAGGGAAGCACGCCGTCGGAGCGGCATCCGTCACAGTTGCCGCAGCGCGGCAGGAACGTCATGACCACCCGGTCGCCGAGCGCGAAGCCGACGTCACCGGCATCGCCGCTGTCGCCGATCTGCTCGATGATGCCGGATGCCTCGTGGCCGAGCAGCATCGGCACGGGCCTCGGTCGGTTGCCGTCGATCACCGACAGGTCGGAGTGGCAGAGGCCGGCACGCTCGATGCGCACGAGAACCTCACCGGGGCCGGGAGGGTCGAGTTCGAGTTCGGAGATCGACAGCGGGCGGGACTCGGCGTAGGGGCGTTCGCGCCCGATCTCTTCCAGCACTGCACCGGAGATTTTCATGCGTTGTGACCTCGTCGTCTGTCAGCGTCATTGACGGCTTGTGCCGCTGCAACCCGTCGATCTTCGCATGCCAGCAGTCCTCCCGAGGTTCACACCGCGCGCCGCGCGACCTGGATCGCCTCGACCACCCGAGCCCTCAACGCGTTGGAGCGGTCGGCGAACGCGCGCTGCTGGCGCACGTACTCGGCTTTGCCCTCCGGCGTCTCGATGGCGACCGGCTCAGCACCCCACGGCGCCATGTCGTACGGCGAGGCGCGCATGTCGAGCCAGCGGATGTCCCGAGCCAGCGCGAACGCGTCGAGCAGCACTTCGCCTGGGACGAGGGGCCCGAGCTTGATCGCCCACTTGTAGACGTCCATGCCGGCGTGCAGGCAGCCGGGCTGCTCGAGCTCAGCGACACCCTCACGGGTGGGTCGCAGGCGGTTGCGTGGGACGGCATCCGGGGTGAAGAACCGGAACGCGTCGAAGTGCGAGCAGCCGATGTGATGCGACTCGACGACCTCGTCGGTCGCGGCCTGGCCCAGGCGCAGCGGAACGGGATGCCGATGCTCACCCTGCCGATACACCATCGCCCATTCGTGGAGACCGAAGCATCCGAACTGGCTGACCCTGGCGGCGGTGCGGCTGAGCAGCTTCTCGATGAAGTCGACGGTGGAGCCCCGCGCTTCCAGGAGGGCTGCCGCGTCCACGGTGACGCCGGTGCCCTCGGTGCGATACCAACGCCAGGTCGCGCGGTCGAGTGACGCGGCATCCGTCAGTTCGAGGCCGGCTCCGGGGTGCCAGCGCCGCAGCAGGCCGGGCTTGAGAGGGTAGTAGGTGAAGAGGAAGTCCTCGATCGGATGCTTCTCGCCGCGCTGCACACGCACCCGCCAGTCGGCGGTGAGGTCGTCTGCGCGCTGACGGTGGGCGTCATCGCGCGCCTGCCACTCGGCGCGGGGTAGCGCCGTGGTCGGGTCGCGCGTGTCGCGGATCAAGGCAGGCATGCTTCCACGGTAGCCGCCGTGGGAGCACGGTGCGCAACATCGCAGACCCGGGCCGGATCCGACTCATGCCTGCCGCGTTGCCGCCCCGCACGCGTTTTCTCCGAACGCTGCGAACCGAGAGACCGTTCGGGCGACCGCGGCAATAACGCGCGACAGGCAACATATGACGAAGCAGGCGCACTTTTGACCGGCCAGTGTGATAGAAATGTACGATGGTCGACATAAGTCCTACCGCCCTCGGATCGTCGGCGACGAGCGACATTTTCCAGATCCTGCGCGATGGCCGGCCACGCACCCGCACCGAACTCGCCACACTCACCGGACTGGCTCGCTCCACGGTGGGCCTGCGTATCGATTCCCTGCTGCAACTCGGCCTGATCGGTCCGGCCGAAACGGCGCCGTCGACCGGCGGGCGCCCCTCGTCACAGTTCGCGCTGACCGGCGGCAACAAGGTCGTGCTCGCCGTCGACATCGGTGCGACCCACGTGCGCATCGCCGTCAGCGACCTCGTCGGCCGCCCGCTCAGCGAGGACGCCGCCACCATCGCGGTCACCGAAGGACCTGAAGCGGTTCTCGACTGGGTCATCACCGCAGGGGACGACCTCGTGCAGCGCGCCGGGCGCACCCTCGAGGACCTGCTCGCAATCGGCGTCGGCCTGCCCGGACCGGTCGAGCACTCGAGCGGCCGGCCGATCAACCCGCCGATCATGCCCGGCTGGGACAACTTCGACGTCCCCGCCTGGCTCGGCGCCCACTTCTCCGTGCCAGTGCTCGTCGACAACGACGTGAACATCATGGCGCTGGGCGAACGTGAGGTCGCGTGGCCAGAGATCGACCACCTCATCTTCGTGAAGGTCGCCACCGGCATCGGAGCCGGGGTCATCTCCCGAGGGATGCTCCAGCGCGGCGCCCAGGGAGTGGCCGGCGACATCGGGCACGTGCGGGTCTCACGCAGCAGCGAGACCGTCTGTCACTGCGGCAACCTGGGGTGCCTCGAAGCGGTCGCATCCGGGCCCGCCCTCGCGGCGATCCTCTCCGAGCAGGGACTGGCGGCAGAATCCAGCCAGGACGTCATCGAACTCGTGCGGTCGGGCAATCAGAAGGCGATCCAGGCGGTGCGGCAGGCGGGGCGTGACCTGGGCGAGATCCTCAACGCGGCGATCAGCCTCATCAATCCGTCGGTCATCGTCGTCGGCGGCGCAATGGCTCAGGCCGGCGAGCATCTCATCGCCGGAGTGCGCGAGGTCGTCTACGCGCGGTCGATGCCGCTCGCCACACAGCATCTGCAGATCACCCAGTCGAGTGTCGGGGCGAATGCGGCAGTGCTCGGGGCGAGCATCCTCGCCATCCACCACGTGCTCTCCCCTGAGAGCGTCGAAGCGATGGTGGTCGACCTGGCGGATGCCGCCGCGCGCTGACCCGCAGACTCGTCCGCGCTCCGCTCGCGAGTTCTCGGCCGCGGCCGCACACGCGAAAGGTCCCGAAAAGCTTCCCACCAGAACGGTGAACAGCCCTCCGGGACCGATCAGATTCCCCCCGGAATCCCGACACGCCCGATCGGAGCGTTACTGCTTTGTGCTGAACGCGGCGTCGAAAGCGGCATCCGGCGCGGGGAAGGCGAACTTCCGCACGAACGCGAGCGCTTCCGGCGCCCCGACGAGGCGGTCCATGCCGGCGTCTTCCCACTCCACAGACAGCGGGCCGTCGTAGCCGATCGCGTTCATCATGCGGAACGCGTCTTCCCACGGCACATCGCCGTGCCCTGTGGAGATGAAGTCCCAGCCACGACGCGGGTCCGCCCACGGCAGGTGCGACGACAACCGACCGTTGCGTCCGTTGCCCAGGCGCTTCTTCGTGTCCTTGCAGTGCACGTGGTAGATCCGGTCCTTGAAGTCCCAGAGGAACCCGACCGGGTCGATGTCCTGCCACACCATGTGCGACGGGTCCCAGTTGAGACCGAACGCCTCCCGGTGCCCGATCGCCTCGAGCGTGCGCACCGTCGTCCAGTAGTCGTATGCGATCTCGGACGGGTGCACCTCGTGCGCGAACCGCACCCCCACTTCGTCGAACACGTCGAGGATCGGGTTCCAGCGGTCGGCGAAGTCCTGGTACCCGGCATCCACCATGGCCTCAGAGGCCGGCGGGAACATCGCCACGTACTTCCAGATCGACGACCCGGTGAACCCGGTCACGGTCTTCACGCCGAGCTTCGCGGCCAGGCGCGCCGTGTTCTTCAGCTCTTCCGCCGCACGCTGCCGCACACCTTCGGGATCGCCGTCACCCCAGACCACATCGGGAAGGATGTCGCGGTGCCGCTGATCGATCGGGTCGTCGCACACGGCCTGACCCTTGAGGTGATTCGAGATCGTGTAGACCTTGAGGTTGTACTTCTCCAGAAGCGCAAGCTTGCCGGCGACGTACTCCTCGTCGTCCCAGCGCCACGGGTCGAGGTGGTCGCCCCAGCAGGCGATCTCGAGCCCGTCGTAGCCCCACTCCGAGGCGAGACGCGCGACTTCTTCGAACGGCAGGTCGGCCCACTGGCCGGTGAACAACGTGACTGGACGGGTCATGACTTACTCCTTGGTCGATATCGATCGTAGAAACGGATGCCGCGGCTCAGCGAGTACCGGAGGTTGCGGTCCACGCGCTCCCCGCCTCGGCGCTGCGCTCGACCGCGTCGAGCACCTGTTGCACCTGCAGGCCGTCGGCGAACGACGGCGTCGGCTGGCTGCCCTCGACAACCCCGACGACGAAGTCGCGGGCCTGGTGACTGAAACCGTGCTCGTAGCCGAGCATGTGGCCAGTCGGCCACCACGCCGACATGTAGGGGTGCTCGGGTTCGGTGACGAGGATCCGTGTGAAACCCTGACGATCCGCCGGTGCGGTTGCATCGTAGAAGCCGAGCTCGTTGAGGTTCTCGAGGTCGAAGGAGATCGCTCCCGTCGAGCCGGCGACCTCGATGCGCAGGGCGTTCTTGCGGCCCGTCGCCATACGGGTCGCCTCGAACGAGCCGATGGCTCCCCCGTCGAACCGACCGGTGAACAGTGCAAGGTCGTCGACGGTGACGTCACCCATCTCGTCGGATGCCGTCCCTGACAGCCCCGAGACCTCCGCGATCTTCGGGCGCTGCTTGACGAAGGTCTCCATCATGCCGCTGACGCTCGTGAGGCGCTGGCCGGTGATGAACTGGGCCAGGTCGATGGCGTGCGCTCCGATGTCGCCCAGCGCGCCCGAGCCGGCGAGGTGCTTCTGCAGCCGCCAGGCCAGCGGAACCTCCGGGTCGACGAGCCAGTCCTGCAGGTACATGGCGCGAACCTGGCGGATGTCGCCGATCGCGCCCGAGGCGACGAGGTCGCGAGCGAAGGTGGCCGCAGGAACACGACGGTAGGTGAAGCCGACCATCGCGTAGACGCCGTTCGCAGCCGCCTTCTCCGCGGCATCCGCCATCGCACGGGCTTCATCGACGGTGTTCGCCAGCGGCTTCTCGCAGAGCACGTGCTTGCCAGCCTCGAGGGCGGCGATCGCGATCTCGACGTGGGAGTCACCGGGAGTGACGATGTCGATCACGTCGATGTCGTCGCGCGCGATGGCATCCCGCCAGTCCGTCGCCGTCTCGGCCCAGCCGAACTTCTCGGCAGCGGCTGCCGTGGCTTCGGCGTTGCGGCCGACCAGCAGCGTCATCTCGGGAGTCGCCGGCAGATCGAAGAATCGGGGTGCGACCCTCCATCCCTGCGAGTGCGCTGCACCCATGAAGCCGTAGCCGATCATGGCGATGCGAAGTGGTGTGGGGGTCACAGTTCCTTCTTTCTGGCAGTCCGCCGCGAGCGCAGCGGTGCAATGGAAAGGCGGGGGCGCCCGAGGGCGCCCCCGCCCGGATCGCCTACGACTCGAAAGCCGTTGGCAGGTACTTGTCGACGTTCTCCGCTGTCACGACGGGGGCGTTGAGGACGATGCGGTTCGGAACCTCGATCTCGACCAGGTCGCTCAGCGCCTTGTCCTGGGCCACGAGGCGGGCGAGACGGATGCCATCAGCGGCCTGCGTCGACGGGTAGATGACCGTCGCCTTCAACACGCTGTCGCCGCTCTTGATCAGGTCCATGGCGTTCTTCGATCCGGCGCCACCGACCATGATGAACTCGTCGCGGCCTGCGGCGTCGATCGCCGCGAGGACGCCGATGCCCTGGTCGTCGTCGTGGTTCCACAGCGCGTCGATCTGCGGCGCTGCCGAGAGGAGCTGCGATGTCGCTGCTTCTCCGCCCTGCACGGTGAAGTCAGCGGCGACGCGGTTCGAGACCTCGAGTCCGCAGTCTTCGAGCGCGTCGGCGAAGCCCTGGCTGCGGTCCTGGGTCAGCGGAAGCGAGTCGATTCCGGCGATCTCGGCCACGACGGCATCCGGGTTGTCACCGACCTCTTCGCAGATGTAGGTGCCGGCTGAGACGCCCATGCCGTAGTTGTCACCGAGGATGGTGACGCGCGAGGCGAAGGTGCTCGAGAACTCGCGGTCGACGTTGATCACCGGAATCCCGGCTTCCATGGCCTGGATGGCGACCTCGGTGAGTGCGGCACCGTCTGTGGGGAGCAGCACGATGGCGTCGACGCCGTCGTTGATGAAGCCCTCGACCTGGCTGATCTGCAGGTTGGCGTCGTTGGTTCCCTCAGCGACCTTGAGGTCGATGTCCGGGTACTTCTCCGCTTCGGCGAGCGCGCCGGCGTTGATGGCGCCGAGCCAGCCGTGGTCGGCTGCTGGACCAGAGAAGCCGATGGTGATGGTGTCACCCTCCGCCTCGTTGTCTTCGACGGATCCTCCGCCGGGTTCCGCACCCGTGTTCGTTCCCGTGTCACCGGGCGTACAGCCGGTCAGCACGAGAGCGGCGGCCAGAGTGGCGCCTGCAGCAACGAGCATCCGTTGCCGCTTGTTCAGTGAAAGCATGTGGTTCCTCCGTTGTGTGTCGTTCGCAAGGGTGCCAACGAGGAGGGAGCTGCGGCCCCTGGTGCTCATGAACGGGGTGCTGATGTCGACGTTGACGTGTGCCACCTTAGCAGAAGTGATAACAAAATCGACGACTTATTGTTGTCCATCGTCATATCTGTGCTAGATTGCGCTCATGATCGATGATGACCATGCGTCACCCCTGCTCGAGGTTCGCGGGCTCACCAAGTCCTTCGCCGGGGTCCAGGCACTCACGGGCGTCGATCTGGCCGTCAGGGCCGGCGAGGTGCACTGTGTTCTCGGCCAGAACGGTGCAGGCAAGTCCACACTGATCAAGACACTCTCAGGAGTGCACCAGCCCGATGCCGGTGAGATCCGGTGGCAGGGCGAGACGGTCGCCATCACCGATCCCATCGCTGCGCTCGACCTCGGCATTGCGACGATGTACCAGGAGCTCGACGTCGTCGACGGCCTCACCATCGCCGAGAACATCTTTCTCGGCCACGAACACTCCACTGGCGGGATGCTCAAGGTCGCGCACGCGAACCGACTCACCCGCGAACTCCTCACCCGCCTCGGCCACGGCGACATCCCGCCCTCGACCGAGGTCGGCGAGCTCTCGGCCGCGACGAAACAAATCGTCAGCATGGCGCGAGCCCTCTCCCGCGACACGAAGCTCATCATCATGGATGAACCGAGCGCCGTGCTCGACTCGGGTGAGGTTGCGAACCTGTTCCGGGTCATCCGTGAACTGACCGGCCAGGGCATCGCCGTCATCTACATCTCGCACCGTCTCGAGGAGATCAGGCAGATCGGCGACCGCATCTCGGTGATCAAGGACGGCAGGAGCACGGCGAGCGGGCTTGCCGTGTCGGAGACGCCGACCCCGGCGCTCATCAAGCTGATGACGGGGCGCGACGTCGCCAACGTCTTCCCGGTTGCCGTTCCGGTTCCTTCGAACGCCCCCGTCCTTCTCGAGGTGAACCACCTCAACCTGCGCGGGCACTTCTCCGACGTGGACTTCACCGTGCGAGCAGGCGAGATCGTCGGCCTCGCCGGGCTCGTCGGGTCCGGCCGATCCGAGATCCTGGAGACGATCTACGGTGCGCGCAAAGCGACATCCGGAACCGTTGCCGTACAGGGCAAGACCCTGCACCCCGGCTCGGTGAGTTCTGCCGTGGGCGCCGAGATGGGATTCTCGCCCGAAGAGCGCAAGAGCCAGGGCCTCATCCTCGACGAGCCGATCTACAGGAACGTCACGCTGTCCACCTTCAGCCGCTTCGCCCGCGGCGGGATGCTCAACGAAGGGGCGGAGAAAGATGCCGCCCGCGAGCAGATCGAAGCGCTCGAATTGCGACCGGCCGAACCCGAACGGCCGGCTCGCACTCTCTCAGGCGGCAACCAACAGAAGATTCTCCTGGCCCGCTGGCTCGTGCACGGCACCCGCGTGCTGCTCCTCGACGAACCGACGCGCGGCGTCGACGTCGGGGCGCGAGCGGAGATCTACGTCCTCATCCGTCGCCTCGCGGCCGAGGGCACCGCCATCGTCGTCGTGTCGAGCGAGATCGAAGAGGTCCTCGGCCTCGCCGACCGCGTGCTCGTCATCGGGGACGGAGAAGTACTGGCAGAAAAGAACGCCAGCGACATCGATGAATCCGGTGTGCTCGACCTCGTCATGAAAGGAAGTGCCGCGTGAGCGAGCAGAAGACCCACTCCGTTACGGATGCCACGCCGCTCCCCGGCGCATCGCAGCAGGCCGAACGGCCGAGCGCCCTCAAACGGATCCTCGGCGGGTCCGTCGGGCGCAACCTCGGGCTCGTCATCGCACTCGTCGTGCTTGTGATCATCGGAACGGTGACGGCGGGCGACCGGTTCGCCGACATCAACAACTTCCTCACCATCCTCCGATTCGCCTCGATCATCGGGGTGATCACGATCGGCATGACCTTCGTCATCATCGCAGGAGGTATCGACCTGTCCGTGGGTTCGGTGATGGGTCTCGCGACCGTCGTTGCGAGTCTCCCCGCACTCCAGGCTGCGGCGACGCAGAGTTCCTGGCTGCTGATGATCCTCGTTCCGCTCGCCGTCGGCGCAGCGGCCGGCCTCGTCAACGGCATTGTCATCGCCTACGGAAACGTCGTTGCCTTCATGGCAACGCTCGCCATGCTGGTCGGCGCACGTGGATTCGCTGAGCTCATCTCCGGTCGGCGCACCCAGATCGTCACGAACACCGGTTTCCTCGAGTTCACTCGGGCCAACCTGCTCGGTGTGCCCATCCTGGTCTGGATCTTCGCGATCGTCGCCATCGCCGGCTGGGTCCTGCTCAACCGCACCACTTTCGGTCGCCGCACCGTTGCAATCGGCGGCAACCGCGAAGCATCCCGCCTCGCCGGCATCAACGTGAAGCGTCACCTGGTGATGATCTACGTGCTGTCCGGTTTCACCGTCGGCATCGCCGCCATCATGATGCTCGGCCGCACGACAGCAGGGACCTCGACCCACGGACTCCTCTACGAGCTGGATGCCATCGCTGCGGTCGTCGTCGGAGGCACGCTGCTCATCGGTGGCCGAGGAACGATCGTCGGCACAGTGCTCGGTGTGCTGATCTTCTCCACCCTGACGAACGTGTTCACCCAGAACAACATCGACA
This sequence comes from Mycetocola sp. CAN_C7, assembly GCF_015752285.1. Taxonomy (NCBI): domain Bacteria; kingdom Bacillati; phylum Actinomycetota; class Actinomycetes; order Micrococcales; family Microbacteriaceae; genus Mycetocola; species Mycetocola sp. CAN_C7. The sequence continues at coordinate 743,680 of NZ_JADOUY010000001.1, read as the reverse complement.
CGTCGGTTCAGCTGATCACCAAAGGCCTCATCATCGTCGCGGCAGTGTTGCTGCAGCAGCGGTTCGCGACGCGGGGCGCTGCCAGCGGGTCGCGGTAGCTGATCGCTCGCGAGGGCATCCGGTGCGGTCGAGGGCATCCGGTACACCGGGAGCCTTCGATCGGAACGGATGCCTTCACGCAACTCGCAGTTCGGGGCCGGTGTGTTCTGGGAGACTGAGGCCATGACCCTGCTCGTCGTGCTCGTCGTCACGATTCCCGCCCTCGTGCTGCTCGCGATCGGGATCGCCCTGCGCGTCACCGGTCACGCGTTGCCGAAGCCCCGCGTCGTCGAGTACCTGCCACCGAAGGGCGTGCCGATCCTCGACGCCGCACTCCTGGCCGGTCTCGACAAGCGCGCGGTAGCTGCGGCACTCGTGGGAATGGCGGTCGACCGCAAGATCCGAATCCTGGCGCAGCAGGACAAGAAAGCCCCCGTCGCCGTCGAGCTGCAACCGGACGCGAACTTCACGGCCGAAGACGTCGCCGTGCTCGAGGCTCTGTTCGGCCCGGGGCATTCCTCAGACCGGGTCAAGCGGTTCAGCAAGGACAAGCGCCAGCAGTCACGCCGGGTCGCCCGGCTGATCCGGATCGTCGAAGACTACCTGCGCTCGCACAACCTTCTCGGTCCGCGCCTGGCCTGGCCGATGCTTCTGATCCGCGTGCTCACCACCGTCACACTCGTCGTCGCCGGTGTCCTCCTTGTCGGCAGCGGAGTCAACGGTGAGTGGGGCGCGTTCTGGCTCGCCGCGGCATCCGTCGTCGCCCTGCTCGCCATCTATGTGGTCACCCCGTCATCGTGGCGTCGCTACACCCCGAAGTCGGTGCTCATCCGGGAGCAGCTCGCCGGGCTCAATGGTTACATCACCCTCGCCGAGGCCGACCGGCTGCGTTTTCTGCAGAGTCCGTCGGGTGCACTGCGGGCGTCGTCGGGGGTCACCGCCGCCGGTCTCGCGATCGGGGTGCCCACGACGGCAGACCCGGCCGTCGCCTTCGAGCTGGACCGGCTGATTCTCAACGAGCGGTTGCTGCCGTATGCGATCCTCTTCGGGCACAGCAAGGAGTGGATCGCCGAGCTCAACATCAGCTACCAGAATGTCGCCTCTCTCAACCTCGAGGGTGTCGGCGCTGTGATGGACGTCGCCGGCGACCTGCTGTTGCTGACGGCATCCGTCGGCGACCTCGTCGAGCTGGCGAGCGCTGTCGGTGATGCCGTCGACGCCGGTGGTGCGGTCGTCGAGGTGATCGGCGCTGGGGCCGAGGCACTCTCCGACCTGTTCGGCTGACGCCCGGCTCCGCTCTGTCTCGAACTGGGGGCGCCCCAGTCAGAGGGCTACCTGACTGAGCTCACGGCCCGGTACGGTTCGCAGACACCTATTATCGGAGTCTTCTTGAAACGTCGCAGTGCTGCAGCAGTGTTCTTCCTTCCCCTCATCACATTCGGCATCTACTGGATCGTCTGGCTCGCGAAAACCCGCGGGGAGCTCAACTCTCAGGGCGCAGCCGTACCCACGACCTGGCTGTTCATCGTGCCTATCGTGTCCATCTGGTGGCTGTGGAAATTCGCCGAGGGCATCGCTCGGGTCACCGGAGGGGGCGTAGGCAGCAAGTTCACCCTCCTGTTCCTCTTGGGAAGCGTCGGCGCGACCTTCGTACAGGCGAATATGAATGCACGCACCAGCGCCTCAGCCCCGATGACGACGCTGACCCCGGCAACCGCCTGACGAGCCCCCTCAGAGGCGCCCCTGTTCACCATCGACAGGGGCGTTTCTCGTTCGAGACTCATGCCCTGGCCGCCCCCACGGCAGCGGATGCCGCCGTGAGGGCTCCCGTTGCGGTCGATGGCGTCCGACCTGTTCGGCTGACCTCAGCCCGCCCGGCCGAGCAACTGGGCCTCGAACGCCCGGGTCCGCGTGCGGAGCGCGTTCGCCACGGCAGCGACCGACGGCTGTCGGAGGGAGTCGGGGCGCACCACCATCCAGTACGGGAGACGCTCCTTGATCTCGTCCGGAAGCAGCCGAACGAGATCGGCATGCCGGTCGGCCATGAAGCAGGGCAGGAATCCGATTCCAGCGCCCGCCCGCGTCGCTTCGACGTGCACGAACACGTTCGTCGCGGTGAACGCATCCTTCATGGTCGGCACCAGACGGCGGGGCGCATCGAGCGCATCGACCTGCAGCATCGAGTCGATGAAGTAGACGAGGGGATGCTCGGCGAGTTCAACCACGCGGGTCGGGGTGCCGTGATCGTGGAGGTAGGTCTTCGATGCGTACATGCCGAGGATGTACGAGCCGAGTTCGATCGCTTCGGCCCGGTGGGCGTGCGGTTCGCCGACGACGACTTCGATGTCGAGCCCCGAACGGTGCTGCAGTGCTGGGCGGGTCACCGTGACGATTTCGACGGTGAGATTCGGATGCTCGCGCTGTAGCTCGGCAACCGCCGGGGCCGCGATGTAGGCGCTGAAGCCGTCTGTGGCGGAGAGGCGGACCACCCCGGAGAGACTCTGCGGCTCCCCGGGCGACCCGGCGAGCCCTGACACGGCGGCTTCCACCCGCTCGGCCGCGTCAACGGCGCGACTACCGAGGTCGGACAGCTCCCAGCCACCCACCGTGCGGGACAGCACGCGGCCGCCCAGGTCCCGTTCGAGAGCGGCGATGCGTCGCGAAATCGTCGTGTGGTTGACCCCGAGCGTCTCGGCTGCCGTCGTGAATCGGCCGCTGCGGGCGACGGCGAGGAGCACGAGGAGGTCGTCGGGATTCGGCTGGCGTGACGTCGTCGTCAAGATGCTCATTGTGCAATTATGCACAGGCCGTGTGGAAAGCTGGGCATTGTCGTGGTCCGCGTCTGCACGAATACTCAGTTAGGCCGTCTCCCCGATCCGGGAGCGTGCACCAGACCACCAGTGTGTCAGTGACGACACAGAGGAGACAGACAATGAGTGTCAACAAGCACGCCGACGGTGCCGGCTCCGGCACCACGGGCAAGAAATCCGGGCTGAAGAAGATCGTCGCAGCGTCGATGATCGGAACCGTCGTCGAATGGTACGAATTCTTCCTCTACGCGACGGCAGCCAGCCTCGTCTTCGGAGCGGTCTTCTTCCCGAACGCCGGAAGCCAGCTCGACGGCATCATCGCCGCGTTCCTCACCTATGCAGTCGGCTTCATCGCCCGCCCCCTCGGCGGGATCGTGTTCGGCCAGATCGGCGACAAGCTCGGCCGCAAGCACACCCTGCAGCTGACCATCATCCTCGTCGGTGTCGCCACCTTCCTCATGGGCTGCCTCCCCGGCTTCGATTCGATCGGTTACTGGGCACCGGCGCTCCTCGTCATTCTCCGCTTCGTGCAGGGCTTCGCGGTCGGCGGTGAGTGGGGCGGCGCTGTCCTCCTCGTTGCCGAGCACAGCCCGAATAAGTCACGCGGGTTCTGGGCCAGCTGGCCGCAGGCCGCGGTTCCGGTCGGCAATCTGCTCGCGACCCTCGTGCTGCTCACCACCTCCTGGATTCTTCCCGAAGACCAGTTCCTCAGCTGGGGCTGGCGCATCGCGTTCTGGCTGTCGGCTGTCATCGTCGTCATCGGTTACTACATCCGTACCCACGTCAACGAGGCTCCGATCTTCCTCGAGGCCCGCGCCAAGGTCGAGGCCGAGAAGGCCGTCAGCTACGGCGTCGGCGAGGTCATCAAGAAGTACCCGCGCGGCATCCTCAGCGCCATGGGCCTCCGGTTCGCGGAGAACATTCTGTACTACATCATCGTGAGCTTCTCGATCGTGTACCTCGTCACCGTGCACCAGTACGACACAAGCCAGCTGCTTCTCGCCCTGCTGATCGCGCACATCGTGCACTTCCTCGTGATCCCCCAGGTAGGACGCCTCTCGGATGCTTTCGGCCGCAAGCCCGTCTACCTCGCCGGCGCCGTTCTCGGAGCGACCTGGGCGTTCTTCGCCTTCCCGATGTTCGACACTCTCAACCCGGTGCTCATCGTGGCGGCGATCACGATCGGCCTGTGCTTCCACGCCCTCATGTACGCGGGGCAGCCGGCGATCATGGCCGAGATGTTCCCCACCCGGATGCGCTATTCGGGCGTCTCCCTTGGCTACCAGGTCACCTCGATCATCGCCGGATCGCTCGCGCCGATCATCGCCTCCGCCCTGCTCCAGCGGTTCGAGTCGTGGGTGCCCGTCGCGATCTACCTGCTGATCGCCTGCGCCATCACCGCCGTCGCCGTGATCACACTCAAGGAGACCCGCGGAGCCTCGCTGTTCGAGGTCGACGCGGTCGACGCCCGCAAGCACGGGCTCGAACCGGTGAACGTTCCGGTCGAACGCTGATCCGACGCCGGCGGGGCGCGAGCCCCGTCGGCGTCATCGCCCGTGGCATCCGCCCTCCTCGTCGAAGGATTCCTCATGACCGACACTCTTCACCCGGCCACTGACACGCCCGCCGCCGCCCCGGCGAGCAGCGCCATGCGCCTGCCCCTCGCCGGCAAACGCGCCCTGGTCACCGGCGGAGCGAGCGGGATCGGCGCGGCAGCGGCGCGGGCGCTCTCGGCCGGCGGTGCCCATGTCGTGATCGCCGACATGGACGAGCTCGGAGCCGCGAGTCTGGCTGACGAGCTCGGCGGGTCGAGCTGGGCGGTCGACCTGCTCGACGCCGACGCGGTGACGGATGCCCGACTGGCCGGCGTCATGGACGGCATCGACATCCTCGTCAACAACGCCGGCATCCAGCGGGTCAGCCCGATCCAGGATTTCGATCCCGCCGAGTTCCGGCGCATCCTCAACCTCATGCTCGAGGTGCCGTTCCTCCTCATCCGTGCCGCCCTGCCGGGGATGTACGACGCCGGATTCGGGCGGATCATCAACGTGTCGAGCGTGCACGGCCTGCGCGCTTCCCCGTTCAAAAGCGCATACGTCGCGGCCAAACACGGCCTCGAAGGACTGTCGAAGGTCACCGCTCTCGAGGGCGGCGAACACGGTGTCACGAGCAACTGCGTCAACCCTGGCTACGTGCGTACCCCGCTCGTCGAGAAGCAGATCGCCGACCAGGCGGCCGTCCACGGCATCCCGGAAGACGAAGTGCTCGGCCGCATCCTGCTCACCGAGAGTGCGATCAAGCGGCTTGTCGAACCCGACGAGGTCGGTTCGCTCATCGCCTGGCTCGCCTCGCCCGACGCAGCGATGGTGACCGGTGCGAGCTACACGATGGACGGCGGCTGGTCAGCGCGGTAGGCCGCGTGCCTGCGCCCCCTTCACGAGAGCTCCCGTAGCGGTCGGATGCCGTCGGCGCGCGAATCACGGACGGCCAAGGTCCCAGCCGACTCGCCTTCAGCTGGATGTCGCCTCACGGTAGCCGTCGAGCAGCGCAGCGGTGAACGCCGCAGGTCGCACCACACTGACCATGTGACTGGCGCCAGGCACCGTCACGAGCCGGGCATTGCGGGTGGCAGCGAGATAGCGGCCGGCGTGCGCCCGCACGTGGTCGAACCGTCCGTTGACGAAAAGCACGGGCACGTCGATCTCCTGCAGCCGGTCGAGCGGACGCAGGGTCAGCAATGTCAGAAGCACGTCGTCCATCACCTCGAGCGCCACACCGCCGGCGATCACATCCGTCGCGCCAGGTTCAGGCACGAACAACCGCACGGCGACATCGTTGAGCGCCCTGCCGCGATCGGGAAAACGATGGATGACCTTCGCGATGCCCCGCCAGCCGTGCATGACCACCGGGTGCGGCACCGTCGCACAAGCGGCGGCGAGCAGCCCGGCCACCCGGCCAGGGTTGCGCGCCACCCACTCGATCGCGAGGTATCCGCCGAGCGAGAAGCCCACGAGGTACGGCTTCGACCCGGATTCTTCGGCCGCCGTCACCGCGTCGTCGATGCCCTGAAGCGCCAGCTCGAGCGTGAACCGTTCGCCGATGCGCGCGCCGTGCCCTGGCAGGTCGATCGCGTCTGCCGGGATGCCGAGCCGGTCGAGTTCCTCCACCTGCGAGCGCCAGAGAGTGGCCGATGTGCGCAGACCGTGCACGAGGATCACGGGAGCAGGCATGCTCCTCATCTTAGGTTCGCGTTCCAGTCTCCGGTTCGCGCTCCAGCGACCCGACGGGATCCGCTCGACAGGAACTCAGCCGTGAAGACGGTCGAAAACTCCTGTTGAGTGTGCGGTGTGCCATGTTTCCCCTGTTGAGCGAGCGCGCTGACCCGCAGACAGGCTCAGACACCCCGAGCGAACGTGCATACACTGCAGAAATGTGCAGGCGACCCCCAGCATCCGTCACTACTGTCGAGCTATGAGCCTTCGCGACATTCCCCTGACCACGATCTCCGGCGCCACGACGACCCTCGCTGAGCACCAGGACAAGGTCGTCATCGTCGTCAATGTCGCATCCAAGTGCGGGCTCGCGCCGCAGTACGACGTTCTCGAAGCGATGTACCAGAAGTACCGAGACCGCGGCTTCATCGTGCTCGGCTTCCCCAGCAACCAGTTCTTCCAGGAACCCGGCGAGGGCGAATCGATCGAGGAGACCTGCCGCATCAACCACGGCGTCACCTTTCCGTTGTTCGAGAAGTCGAAGGTGAACGGCAAGAACGCCCACCCGCTCTACCAGGAGCTCACCCAGACCCCGGATGCCGGCGGCAAAGCAGGCAAGGTCAAGTGGAACTTCGAGAAGTTCGTGATCACCCCCGACGACACCGTGCACAGGTTCCGCCCGACGACCCAGCCGGATGCTCCGGAGATCGTCGATGTGATCGAAGGCGCACTCCAGCCCGCGTGAGAGCAATCGGGTCTGTATCCTCAGGTTTGTGACCCTCATCATTGAACGCCCGACCCTGTACGCCGAGTTCACCGCGACGCCCGGCCAGGCCGACGCGGTCGCCGCGTTGCTCGCCGGACTCGTCGACGCCGTGCGGACCGAAGAAGGCAACATCGTGTTCGACGCCCACCGCAAAACCGACGAACCCGAAACGTTCTTCGTCTATGAGGTCTACGCCGACCGCAATGCGTTCGAGACCCACCTGGCATCGCTGCACTCGGTGGAGTTCAACCGCGCGCTCACACCGCTCGTCGAAGGTGGCGGTTCGACCCTGACCTGGTTGCGCCCGCTCGACTGACGGGATCGCATAGCCCGTCGTTTTCCTAAACCCCGGCGCGGCCTTGGAGCGCCCTCGGTGCGCCTTGGTGCGCCCGTGATGTGCCCGCAATGCGCCCGCAATTGATCAGTGCATGTCTCGCCGGTTTGTATAGGAGGTTTCATAACCTGCTATGTTAACTCCGTACCCGTTCTCGACGATGAGCGGAGAATGAATCGGAGGGCGACCGCATGACGTCACTGAGTCCAGCTGACATCCGGCACGTCAACGCCTTGAGTTGCGTCCATGTGCTTCGGAGCGCACCGGGGGCACTGAGCATCTCCGACGTCGCCGCCCGAACCGGCCTCTCGCGCCCCACAGTGGACGCCGTCGTCGCCGACCTCGAATCCCGTGGCCTGCTCATCGGAGCGGTCTCTGACCAGACCAACTCGAGCGGCGGAAGACCAGCCCGCCACTACCGGTTCGACGCGGATAGCTCGATCGTCGCCGGAATCGACGCCGGCCCCACGAACATCCGTGTGATTCTCGCGAACCTGCGCGGAACGCACCTCAGCAGGGTCGATCGCCAGCTCTCCGGCACGCTCACTGGCGAGGAACGGGTGAACGCGGTGGTCTCCGCGATCACCGACGCGTTTCTGAGTTCGGAGCTGTCCCCCAGCAAGCTGAAGGCGGCGTGCGTCGGTGTCTCCGGGATCGTCAGCGACGACGGTACGATCTCGCAGAGTTTCGTTGTTCCCGAGCTGAATGGCGTTGCGGTTGCACGCGCGATCGGTGAAGCATTCGACGCCCACGTCTTTCTCGAGAACGACATCAAGCTCGCCGGCTTCGCTGAGCATCACCTCGGCGCTGCCGATCAGGCCGAAAACATCATCTACCTCCAGATCGGGCACCGGATCTCCATGTCGCTCATGATCGGCGGCAACATCCACCAGGGCGCCCACCGCAGCTCAGGCGAGGTCGGCAGCCAGCGGGGAATGCGCTGGACGAGCACGTCCGTGCACGGTCAGCTCACCTGGTCTTCGGCGCCGACCGCCGAACAGGTCTTCGCCAACGCTCGAAACGGCGACCGTGACGCGATGGCCGAGATCGAGCGATTCGTCGCAGAGATCGCGCCGCACATCACCATGGTCGGACTCGCCTTCGATCCCGACCTCATCGTGGTCGGTGGCGGACTTTCGCGGTCGAGCGACCCCTTCGTCGACATGTTGCGCACCGAAATCCACCGTCTGGTCATGCTCGAGGGCAAGCCGGCCGTGACAGCGTCCACCCTCGGATCAGACGGAACCCTGTACGGCGCACTGGCGCTCGCGTTCCAGAACTCATCGTCGGCGCTTTTCGGGATCGAAGGCGTTCCGGTTCCCGACCTCACCCACCGTGGTGATGGCAGGGACACCCCGTGAGTTCCTCGATCTGTGCACCCTGACGATCACCGACCCAGAGCAATACCCCCATCAATGAAGAAGGAGTATCGAATGCGGTTTTCTCGAGTAGTTGTGGCGGTCGCCGCCTCAGCGCTGCTGTTGTCCGGATGTTCGGCCGGCGGGAGCGGTGATGCCACAGGCGCCATCGACCTCCCCTCGGATCCCGCCGAGGTCACGGGCGACATCACCTACGCCATCTGGGACATCAACCAGCAGCCGGCGATGGAGGAGCTCATCGCCGATTTCACCGAGACCTATCCCAACGTCACGGTGTCGGTCGAGCTCACGGCGTACGAACAGTACTTCACGAAACTGCAGACCCAGGGTTCATCCGGCACCCTTCCGGACGTGTTCTGGATGAACGGACCGAACCTGCAACTGTTCGCAAGCAACAACCTCCTGGCCCCGCTCGATCCGTTCGTGGACGCGGATCTGATCGACCCGGCCAACTACCCGGAGGCCATGAACGACATCTACAGCCTCGACGGCGTGCAATACGGCGTGCCCAAGGACTTCGACACGATCGCGCTCCTGTACAACAAGGCGATCCTGGAACGCGCCGGGGTGGAACTGCCTACCTCTGAGTGGACCTGGGACGACTACCACGCCGCCGCGAAGACCGTTTCAGACAAGCTGGGCGCCGAGGGCATCGTCGGCTCGGCTGACAGCACCCGTAACCAGGAAAACGTGTATCCGGCGATCATGAGCAACGGTGGAACCATCATCGACGGGGATACCTCCGGTTACGACAGCCCGGAAGCGATCGAGGCCGTGCAGTTCTGGGCGGACATGGTGGCAGACGGCTCGAGCATCACCCCGGCCGAGAATGCGGAGACGAACGGTTTCGTCCGTTTCCAGAATGGCCAGGCCGCAATGATGTGGGGCGGTAACTGGCGCATCTCCGGTCTCCTCGATTCGGCGGTGAAGGATGACGTCTCCGTCGCCGAGCTTCCGCTCGCTCCGACCGGCGAGCGTAAGACCGTGATCCACGGCGTGGGCAACTCGATGAACGCCAAGACGAAGAACCCGCAGGCGGCCCAGGCGTTCCTGAGCTACCTGGGCTCGGAGGAGGCAGCGTTGCTGCAGGCAGCGAGTGGTGCAGCCAACCCGGCCTTCACCGACACCCAGCAGGACTTCGTCGACTCGGCGCCCGGTTACAACCTGCAGGTCTTCGAGGATGCCGCTACTGAGTATTCGGTCGCCTACCCGGTGTCGAAGAACACAAGCGCGTGGAACAAGCTCGAGATCGACCTGCTCGCTGCGGCATTCTCAGGCGAACGACCCGTCGCTGATGTGCTCGAGGAGCTCGCGGAGAAGATGAACGAGGCACTGGCCAAGGAGAAATAGCCCATGAAACGTCAGTCCCTCACGCGAGACGGGTGGTGGCCGGTCCTCTTCGTCGCGCCCCTCTTCGCCGGCGTCGTGGTCTTCTACCTCTGGCCGCTGACGCAGTCCCTCTACTACAGCTTCACGGAATGGGGGGTGTTCGGGAGTTCGACCTGGACCGGCCTCGACAACTACGTCAGGCTCGTCGGAGATGCGGCCGTGTACCGCGCAATCATCAACACGCTGGTGTACACGGGCATCCTGCTCGTCGGCATCCCCATCGCCGTGGCATTCGCCGCACTGCTCAATCGCCCGGGCCTCAGGTACGCGATGGTCTACCGGACGTGCTTCTTCCTGCCGTACATAGCGATGCCGACGGCCATCTCGATGGTGTGGCGGATCATCTACAACAACGACTTCGGGGTCATCAATGCCGCGCTCGGAGTCGTCGGCATCGAAGGACCCGCCTGGATCTCCACCGAATGGTTCTCCCTTGTGGCGGTGGCGATCATGGGCCTGTGGATGTCCATCGGCTTCAACATGATCATTCTCTCCGCGGGGCTCAAAGGGATTCCGCCGGAACTCTACGAAGCGACAGCCATCGATGGCGCAAACCACTGGAGGCAATTCCGCTCCATCACTGTGCCTCTTCTGACCCCCTCCATCTTCTTCCTCTCCGTGATGACCTTCATCGCGGGATTCCAGCTCTTCGATCTGCTGTACGCGCTTCTCGGCCCGGCGAACCCGGTCATGCCGAAGACGCAATCACTCGTATTCCTCTACTACGACGCAGCCTTCAGCTCGAACGAGAAGGGCTACGCCTCCGCGATCGGGATCCTGATTCTCCTCATCATCGGTCTCTTCACTCTCGTGCAGTTCCGCCTCCAGCGCAGATGGGTCCACTATGTCGACTGACACCGCTGAAACACGCCCGGCCCACCCGACAGCCACACGCTCATCGGCCGGCATCCCACGTGGACAATCCCGGAACGGACGAAACTGGGGAGCGCACGCCGTGCTCATCGTCGCGTCGATCGTCATGATCTTCCCGTTTCTCTGGCAGATCAAGATGTCGCTGTCGACGCAGGCGGACATCACGTCGGTTCCGCCCATTCTGATTCCGACCAGTCTCGAGTGGGGCAACTTCGCAGAGGTCTTCACTCGGTTGCCCTTCCTGAGCCAATTCTGGGTATCGATCGCCGTGACGACGCTGCGAACAGTCGCCCAGATCATCCTCTGCTCCATGGCTGGATACGCCTTTGCTCGCATGCACTTCCGCTTCAAAGGTGTCCTGCTCGCCCTGCTGCTCTCGATTCTGATGGTTCCGACCCAGGTCTACCTGATCCCGCAGTACCAGATCATCCAGAGCGCCGGACTGCTCGACACCATTCTCGGCATTGCGGCTCCCGGCCTGTTCAGTGCCTTCGGCACCTTCCTGATGATGCAATTCTTTAAGGCCATGCCCCTGGAACTCGAGCAAGCCGCCCGCCTCGACGGATGCAACAGCTGGCAGATTTTCTGGCGCGTCATGCTCCCGCTCGCAAAACCGGGCATCATTTCGCTCGCGATCATCACCGTGCTGGCGTCCTGGAACGACCTCCTCTGGCCTCTTGTCGTCGCCAGCACGCCAGACACGATGCCGCTCTCGGTCGGGCTCGCCACCCTGCAGGGCTATCAGGGCAGCGTCGACACCGGTGTACTCATGGCCGCATCGCTGATGGCGATGGCACCGATCCTGATCGCATTCATCCTTCTTCAACGCCGCGTCGTTGAAGGCATCGCCCACGCTGGCCTGAAATGAGAGAGAACTTTATGCAGACGCCCACCATTCCCGGAAACGAGACAGCGGCGGAGTCGGCCAGGCCTCTCGTTGTCGCACTTCTCGGTGCAGGCGCGATCTCTCGCGTGCACGCCTCAGCGTGGAAGGAGCTCGGTGCTGAGGTCCTCGTCTACTCCGCTGCAGGAGCACAGGAACTCGCGGAGCAGTACGGGCTGGAGGTGGTCGATACCCTCCAGGAAGCGCTCCGCCGAGCGGACTGCGTCGACATCGTCACACCGACGGGAACTCACCGCGCACTCGCACGTGCTGCCATCGACGCAGGCAAGAACATCGTCTGCGAGAAGCCACTCACCCTGTCGGCACGCGAATCCCGCGAGGTGTATGACGCTGCCAGAGAAGCAGGGGTTCATATCTATCCGGCGCACGTCGTCCGTTTCACGGCGCCCTATGTGGCAGCACACCGCGCAGTCGTTGCGGGCCGCATCGGAAAGGTCGCTGTTGCCCGATTCTTCCGTGGAGGGTCGAGCCCGGCCGTCGGGACCTGGTTTCAGGATGAAGCGGCATCCGGCGGCATCATCATGGACCTCATGATCCATGACCTCGACCAGGCCCGGTGGACGTGCGGCGAGGTCGAAACGGTGTACGCCGTGCAAAGCCCCCCGACCCTCGACAATGTCGTGCCTTCCTTCGTGTCAGCACATGTGACACTCACGCATGTCGGTGGCGCGATCTCTCACATTCGAGCCACGTGGGGTGCAGTCGGCACACCGTTCACGACCGGGTTCAGCATCGCGGGAGACGCCGGCGTTCTCCACTACGACTCGACGGACAGCACTGGTCTCACGACCTCGCTTCACGGCGCCGAGTCCAGCGGACTCGTGGTCCCCACTTCGGCGCTGCGGGAAAGCCCGTACCTCACTGAATTGCGCGAGTTCGCCGAGGCGTTCACCGGAGGACCCGAGCCACGAGTAAACGCCGAAGACGGCGCGGTCGCGGTCTACCTGGCACAAGCCGCCTACCAATCGATCATCACCGGAAGAGTCGTTGACATGAATGAGTTCGACCACGCACAGGCGGCAGCAGCATGAGCCGGAAGGCGGCACTCAAGGTCGCGATCGCCTCCTTTGCCCACACCCACGCTGCAAGCTATGTTTCGGTGCTGGCCAGGGTGCCGGATGTCGACGTCCGCGCTTCAGATCCGCATGGAGCCGACGCCCCCGACTCCGCGCTCCGCGGGGCGGAGCTCGCGGAGCGACTGGGAGTCGATTATGTCGATACCTACGACGAGCTGTTCGCGTGGGAGCCCGACGCCGTGATCGTCGCAACCGAGAACTCACGCCACCGTGCCCTGGTAGAGCGGGCGGCGCGCGAGGGCGTCCATGTGCTGTGTGAGAAGCCGCTGGCCACCACTGTGGCTGACGGGGAGGCGATGGTCGAAGCCTGCCGGGCCGCCGGGGTCATCCTCATGATCGCCTATCCTGTGAGATTCGCTCCGGGCTTCGCGGTCATGCGCGACCACCTAGATTCCGGACGCCTCGGCGAGATGTTCGCCATCAATGGCACCAACAACGGCAAACTCCCTCGCGAGCACCGGGAATGGTTCACCGATCGCCAGCTCGCCGGAGGCGGAGCTCTCGTGGATCATGTCGTCCACTGCGCCGACCTCATCGACGCGCTGACCGGCGGGCTCAGAGCCGAGACAGTCAATGCAGCGTCCAATCAGATTCTGCATGCGAAAGCCGGACTGGACGTGGAAACCGGAGGGCTGGTGACCGTTCGCTACCCCGGCGGACTCATCGCCACGATCGACTGCTCCTGGAGCCACCCAAGCACCTCAGCGACCTGGGGCGGCTTGACCCTGCAGGCGACAGGGACCAAGGGGTCAGTCGAGATCGCCCCATTCGCCGAGCACGTTTCCGGCCTCGGAGACGACGGCGAGATCTTCCTGGGATTCGGGACAGATCTCAACGCACTCCTCCTGGCTGAGTTCCTCGACGCCGTCCGGACGTCGGGTCGGCCCGTGGCCGGCCAGCCGCCACGGGTGACACCACAACCGGATGGCGACGTCGGCCTTCGAACACTGGAAATCATGGAGGCTGCATTGCGCTCAGCCGAGCTCCGGCAACCCGTAGCCCTGGAGAGATGACCGCCTATCGGGCGAGCCGGTGCTTCATCGAGACAATCTCGGGCTGGCGCGGGGATCAGACGTCGCGCCGACCCCGGGTCAACTCGGTGCCGAGCGCATCGAGACGCTGGGTCCAGAAACCGCGGAACGTGTCGAACCACTCGTCTGCCTCCCGAAGAGGCGCCGGGTCGACGGCGTAGATGCGCCGACGGCCGTCGGCACGCACCGTCGTGAACCCGCTGTCACGCAGCACCCGCAGGTGCTGCGACACCGCCGGCTGACTGATGCCGAACTCGGCGGCGATCGTGTCGACGATCGCTCCCGCAGGCAACTCCCCCGCCGCGAGCACCTCGAGGATCCGGCGGCGAACCGGGTCCCCGAGAATATCGAGGGCGTGCACTAGGCGTCCGGCCCGGCGCCCGCTCCCGTGTAGGCGACGATGCAGCGCTCTGCCGCCGCCGAAGCATCCGCCTCGCTCTCACCGGCCGCGATGTTCGCGTCGCGCCACTCCAGACCGCTCCGGGTCATGAACCGGATGCCGTCGGCCGACGCGCTCCACGCCAGCGCAGCTTCGGGATCGAGGTTGCTGCCTGTGCCCAGGTGCAGGGTGAGGCCCAGCAGCATGCTGTCCCAACCGATGCCGACGGCTCCAGGGCCGAACTGCTTCCAGTCCTCATCGCCGACGTGCGCGACATGTTCGATCTCGAGGGTGGTCGACGCGTCGTCACCGTTCAGCGTGGCCGTGACCCAGCTCACGTCTCCGCCGTACTCCCAGGTGACGTGGAGCCGCGTCGGCTGCGCACACTCGAGAACCTCGCCGCCGGCGTTGCCCTCGATCTGGTAGCGACCGCCGAGGCGAAAGTCTCCTGAGATCGGTCCGAGCCAGCGCGAGATGCGGTCCTCCGTGGTGATCGCGTTCCATACCTCCGCGAGCGCGGACGGGTAGGTCTGGGTCACGGTGACGATGCGGGCATCCTCACCACCGACCTCACGGGAGCCGACGACCCTGGTCACAGCCGGGATCTGGGCGTCGGTGGTCGAATGCAGTGCGTCGAGGTTGGTGTCCATACCGAGAACGTATCACCACTGGCTTATATGATCAAGCGCGTCTGCGGCGATCTACATGAGCACGTGCGGACTACGCACCGTGCCCCTCAGGTACCCGCTCGCTCTCGATGGGTGGCCCGGGCGGCGTTCCATCACCGAACGGGCGGCCACCGAGTGCTTCGCGACCGTGCGCGGTGAGCCAGCCGGAGGCATCCGGCCCAGCAGGAACGATGCCTGTCGGGTTGATGTCGGAATGGACGATGTAATAGTGCTGCTTGATCTGCTCGAAGTCGATCGTGTCGCCGAACCCCGGCGTCTGGAACAGGTCGCGGGCATACGCCCAGAGCACCGGCATCTCGCTGAGCTTGTTGCGGTTGCACTTGAAGTGACCGTGGTAGACCGCGTCGAATCGGGCGAGCGTGGTGAACAGGCGGATGTCTGCCTCGGTGATCGTGTCACCGACAAGGAACCGCTGGTTCTCGAGCCGGGCTTCGAGCCAGTCGAGCCGGTCGAACAGGCGGGTGTACGCCTTCTCGTATGCCTCCTGAGACCCGGCGAAACCGGCCCGATAGACGCCGTTGTTGACGTCGCGGAACACGAGGTCGTTGACCTCGTCGATCTCGGCGCGCAGGTGCTCGGGGTAGAGGTCGGGCGCTCCGTCACGGTGGTGCTCGGTCCACTCGGTCTCGAAGTCGAGGGTGATCCGCGGAAAGTTGTTGGTGACGACCTTTCCGGATGCCACCTCGACGATCGCGGGAACAGTGATTCCGCGGGGGTAATCGGCGAACCGGCGGAAGTAGGCATCCTGCAGCCAGTGAATGCCGAGCACCGGGTCGATGCCATCGTCGTCGAGGTCGAAGGTCCAGCTGCGGGCGTCGTGCGTGGGGCCTGGCATGCCGAGCGAGAGAGCGCCCTCGAGGCCGAGCAGGCGGCGCACGATCGCCGTGCGGTTCGCCCAGGGGCAGGCCCTGGCAGCGACGAGGCGGTAGCGGCCGGCTTCGACGGGCCAGCCGTCGCGACCGTCGCGAGTGATGCGGTCCTCGATGTAGTTGGTATCGCGGGTGTATTCCTCGCCCGGCTCGACGTAGCTGCCTGGTGTGGTGGCCTGTGTGCTCTGCTCGGTCGTCATGCTTCCAGCCTAGGCAGTCGACCTGAGCGGGACCCGGTCTCGACCCCGACGCCCGGGATCGCTACCCTGTGCCCTCGCCCTCACGCTCAACAGGTGAAAACGGCCGCACCGCAGGCTCAACAGGGAAAGAACGCCCGTCTCGCACCCAATCGCCTGTCGAGCGGCTCTCACACCCCCGCGAAGAACGCCCCAACGGCGGCAGAGAGGCCGACGAGGTCGTCGACGTGTGCCAGTTCGCGCGCGGAGTGCATCGACAGCAACGGCACACCCACATCGACGACCCGGATGCCGAGCCTGGTTGCGGTGAGCGGCCCGATCGTCGACCCACACGGCACCGTGTTGTTCGACACGAACTCCTGGTACGGCACGTCGGCCGCAGCGCACGCACGTTCCCAGAGCGCCGCACCGACGGCATCCGTCGCGTAGCGCTGATTGGCGTTGATCTTGAGCAGCGGGCCAGAGCCCATGACCACACGGTTTGCCGGGTCATGCTTCTCGGGATAGTTCGGGTGCACCGAGTGGCCGGCGTCTGCAGACAGGCACCATGAGTCGGCATATGCCTGCAGCTTCTGCGAGACGGATGCTCCGAGCCCGGCACCGATGCGCGTCAGGATGTCGTCGAGAAGCGGTCCGGATGCACCGGAGCGCGAGTTCGAGCCCAGCTCTTCGTGGTCGAATGCGGCCAGCACGCTGATGTGGTTGGCGTCAGAAGCCTCGAGCAGGGCGACCAGCCCGGCGTACACCGACGAGAGGTTGTCCATCCGCCCCGCGGCGAAGAGCTCAGCGTGAATTCCGAACCGCGCTGGGGCCTGCGTGTCAGCCGTCAGGATGTCATACCCTGCGACATCCGATGCGTCGATGCCTGCAAGGGAAGCCAGGCGGCCGATCAGGTCCGCTGAGCCGACGTCGCCGACACCGAAGACCGGCGTCATGTGCCGCTGCCGGTCGAGCGTCAGGCCACTGTTCGCGTCGCGGTCGAGGTGGATGGCGAGCTGAGGGATTCGCAGAAACGGCCCCGTACGCACGAGATACTCGCGCCCGTCGCGCGTGACGACTCGACCCCCCAGTTCGAGGTCCCTGTCGAGCCATGAGTTGAGCAGCGGGCCGCCGTAAATCTCGACCCCGGCCTGCAGCCAGCCGTTCGATCCGATCGTCGGCTTCGGCTTGAGCTTGAATCCCGGTGAGTCGGTGTGCGCGCCGAGGATTCGGAACGGCGTCGTCGGCCCGGCTGCCGTCGGCTGGCTCCACGCGACAATCGCGCCATCGCGAACGACGTACCGTTTCCCCTGCTCCCCTGACCAATCGGTGCGTTCGTCGAGTCGTTCCCAACCGGCCGAATCCAGTCGGCGCGCGACTTCAGCGGCGGCGTGATACGACGACGGGCTTGCCGAGAGAAAGCGGGCGAAGTCATCGATGTACGAGGCAAGGTCTGACGCGGCATCCATGGGTTCCATCCAACCATGCGGGCAGCGTCAACCGGCCCGGCTCACCACCCTGCTCATTCTGCACACACCGCGCTCACAGCCAGGCCACAGCCGCAGCTAAGCCAGGCCACAGCCGCAGCTATGAGCGAACGAACGGATGTGATAAAAAATCACTCAGGAGCGGGCAATACCGCTCTCAGTGCGACCCGAACGCTCTTCCTTCCCTGGCTGGAGCAACCCTTGACCAACAAACAATCGACCTCCCGAAAGATAGGTATCACCGCCACGACAGGCATCCTCGCCCTGGGGTTGTTCGTCGGTACAGCTTCGATAGCGCATGCCGCGACCGTCATCGACGGACCAATAGACCTTGGAGCCGCAGCCGACTTCGGTGTGCTGGGCTCGAGCACGGTGACGAACACCGGGCCGTCGGTCGTCAACGGCGACGTGGGCGTGAGCGCGGGCACGTCAATCACCGGGTTCACCGGCCCGCCCGATGGTCTGGTGAACGGAACAATCCACTCGGCCGATGCGGTGGCCGACCAAGCCCAGACGGACCTCACCGCCGCGATCGTCGACGCGGCATCACTGACACCGACCACCTCGGGCTTGGGCAACCTCTCCGGCCTGTCGCTCACACCGGGCGTCTACTCCGGCGGGGCGCTCTCGATCAATAGCGGTGGTCTCTTGACTCTCGCAGGCACTGCCGACTCGGTCTGGGTCTTTCAGGCCGCCAGCACGCTGACAATCGGTTCGACCGCGCAAATTCTCATCACCGGTGGCGCCTCATCCTGCAACGTGTTCTGGCAGATCGGCAGCTCCGCAACGATCGGGACGAACGCTGATTTCGTCGGCACGGTCATGGCGAATGCCTCAGTGACGGCGAACACCGGCGCCGAGATCCAGGGCCGGCTGCTCGCAGACACCGGCGCTGTCACGCTCGACACGAACCTCATCACGGTTCCGGAAGACTGCGACCCGGCGAGTGAACCGGTCGAGACCGATGGCCCTGAATATACCTCGGAGACGCCACCTGATGGAATCGTGGGCACGCCGTACAGTCACACGTTCACAGCCAGCGGCACGCCGGCTCCGACCTACTCGGTGACCAGCGGAGAACAGCCGCTCGGGCTGACGCTCGACAGCACCACCGGGGAGCTCTCCGGAACTCCGACGGCCCCGGGCTCATCGACGATCACCGTCACGGCGACCAACGGAACCGAGCCAGAGGTGTCGACGATCGTGACCATCGCCATCGCGGCTCCGCCCGTCGCAGTACCGCCCGTCGTCGACGTTCCGGGAGACGCGGTCCCGCCCGCTGAGGAACTCCCGCCGACCGGCACGGAATCGGCGACCGGGCTGATCGTGTCCGGCATCCTGGTCGCAGCCGGCCTGCTGCTCGTGTCGGCGCAACGCAGCCGGAGTGCTCGCGCGATTGCGCAATCAGGGCGGACGTTCCCCCAGGAGTGACCGGGAGCTGACGCTCGACAGAGACGGGCCCAGGTGAGGGTCGTGCCCCACCCGGGCCTGTCTCTGCGGTTCGTCGTGTGCGCGCCACCCGAGCGATTGCGGGGTGTCGCGCCGCGGCATCCGCCTGGTGTTACTGGGCGGTGTAGCCGCCGTCGACGAGGTGCTGCGACCCGGTGATGAAGCTTGCCTGGTCGGAGAGCAGGAAGAGCACGAGGTTCGCGACCTCTTCTGACGTGCCGAGACGGCCGATCGGGTGCTTGGCGATGAGACCGTCGTATGCCTCTTTCGGCAGGCCCTGCAGCAGCGGGGTGTCGATGTAGCCCGGGTGCACCGAATTCACCCGCACCCCCTTCTCGGCGTAGCTGAGCGCTGCGGATTTCGTCATGCCGGCGACGCCGTGCTTGGCGGCGACATAGGGCAGCGCGTTGGCGTCTCCGACGACGCCGAGGATCGACGAGGTGTTGACGATCGCGCCGCCGCCCGCTGCGACGATCTGCGGCAGCTGGTAGTGCATGCCGTAGAAGACCGAGTGCAGGTTGACGTCCATGAGCTTGAGGTAGCCGGCGATGTCGATATCTTCGGCGAGGCCCTGCGGGCCGCCGATGCCCGCGTTGTTGAATGCGAGGTGCAGAGCGCCGTAGGTTTCGACAGCAGCGTCGACGGATGCCTTCACGTCATCCGGGTTGCCCACATCGCCGGCGACGGCGACAGCGGTTCCGCCTGCTGCGGTGATCTCGTCGACGACGCTCTGGGCGACCTCGAGCTTGAGGTCGTTGACGACCACATTCGCGCCCTCGGCGCCGAGCGCGACGGCGACGGCTTTGCCGATGCCCGATCCTCCGCCGGTTACGAGTGCGGTCTTGCCGTCAAACTGTGCAGTCATGGTGTTCTCCTTCGTGCCCTCGTGGGGCCTCGTCCGAGGCCGGCCGCTACGACCGGTCACTATGAGTCAACACCCGCAACCTGTATTTATTCATTTGCATGAAACATCGACAGGGTTCGCCGGTTCAAGTTCGCAGGCTCGCCAGCGCCGGGTGTCGTCTCAGCGCCGATTCGCCGACACTCCCCCAGACGGCGAGCACGGCGAGGGATTCCGCGACGTCGCCTTCGACCAGCACCGGTTCCTGACCCTGCAGGCAGAGGATCACACGCCCGACCTCGACGTGCACCTCGGCGATGTCCGAATAGCGGATGTCCCAGAGCACATCGTTCGAGCGCAGAAGGATCCGTCGGTCGGTGGCCGCGATCTCCACCGGGGTGAGGGCGGTCCAGCCGCGCCCCGACCGCTCGAGATCCCGCGCGTTCGCCCTCATCCTCCGCAGCGACGGCGCCGGCAGCGCATGCCGCGCGGCGAGGAACCGGCCGGCCAGGAAGACGGGCTCAGTGGCATCCGTCGGAAGGCTCCCGGCGGACTCGGTCTGCGGAAGCAGCCCGTGCGACAGCGACCAGAGCAGGTCGCGCGCCCTGGCGACGCCGACGGCATCCGGCCCAGTCGCTTCCCGCGCCTGCACGCGGCGGATGTGCATGGCGCGGATGACGAAAAACAAGCACACGGCCGGCACGGCGAGGGCCAGCGCGAACACGAGTTCGGAGAGCAACCAGACCAGCGTCGAGGCAGGAGACCCCATGTCGGGCTCGAGCACGAGCCAGAGGGCGCCGAAGCCGAGGAGCGCGACGATTCCGACCACCAGGGGCAGCAGGACGCCGGGTTGTTTCCTCACATCCCTAACCTAGACGGCGGCGGGCCGCGCGCCGGCGCCTGTCGGTGAACCCTCGGCTTTCTGGTCGAAGACACCTCGCCGCGCCGGCACGGCATGGCATAAGGAGAAACGCGCGAGATAAGGACGATTCTTCGGGTTCGGTCCTTATCTCGCGCCGATCTCCTTTTCTCACGCTTCTGATCTCGGCCCGTCCACGCGAAAATCCCCGACGTGGAAACGTCCCTCCTGGCCTCCCGTCGCGCTAGCAAGCGCGGCAGGAGAGCGAGGGCCAGGGGCGGCTACTGGAGCGTGAGGCGGCTACCCGACCACGCTGGCAGCGACACCGAGGGGCGATCCCCACCCTTCGAGGGCGGTACGAACATCCGGGCGGCGTTCGGCGGTCAGCGCTTCCGCGTATGCGGCGTCGAGCACATCGGCGATCCGCACCTTCGCGCCGGTCGACGACGACAGCACGGCGGCCTCGACCATCGCAAGGCTGTACACGTTCGAGTGCACCTCGCCTGACGGCACCGTTCCGGTGCGCAGTGCGTGCACGAACTCGGCGAGCGCACCACCGATCTCCTCAGCAACTGCAGCGGATGCCCCGCCGGCGACAGCATCCGTCACCGCGGCATCACCGACCGCAGCAGAGTCGACCCGCTCGGTCATGGGCTCCCCCTCACCGTCCCAGTGGGACGAACCCCCTGCAGCGTTGACCCGCCAGCTTCCGTTCCAAGAGGTCTCGAGCCCGTCGGCGCACCAGCTGCCGGTGTAGACGTAGCGGGCGCCACCCTCGAACTCGAAGACCGCCGTCGCGGCGGCATCCCCCGAGTACCAGCTCCAATTCGGATTGAACTCCTCGCAGTACACAGACACCGGATCGCGGTCGAGAAGGTAACGCACGGCGTCGAACTGGTGGATGGCCATGTCGACGAGGAGAACGGAGTCCATCTCTTCACGGAACCCCCCGAAATGCGGTGCCTTGAAGAAGTCGGTGGTGACGACGCCGACGTCGCCGAGCGACGCGACCTCGGCCTTGAACGCCGAGAGGGTGCGGTAGTACCGCCTGGACTGACTGATCATCAGCAGCTGGCCGCTCACCTCAGCGGCTGCCGCGAGCGACAGCCCCTGCGCCACGGTCGGTGCCACCGGTTTCTCACAGAGCACCGGAAGGCCGGCGAACAGCGCTTCGACGTTGACCGGGTGGTGGGCAGCTGGAATGGTGACGTTGACGACCGCCTGAGCATCCGTCGCCGATGCGATCTCGCTGACACTCGTGCCGACGACGACGTCGGTGAGCCCGGCGTCGGCGAGCGCGGACTCCGCCGCCGCGACGTTCAGGTCGACCAGCCCGACGAGCGCGACGTCGGGAGACGATGCGAGCAGCCGGATCCAGGCCCGGCCCATTCCGCCGGCCCCCACCTGGACGACCCGCAGGGGCTCGGTTCCGGCGATCAGAGGAAAGGAGACGCTCAATTCGCCATCGCTCCCTGATAGCCGGCACCGTTGTAGAAGTCCTCGGTCTCGTAGCGGAGCAGCACCGGGTCGGTGCGCTCCGGACGCACGGTGAGCGCCCATTCGACACCGTTCGCGATCACGCGGCGGACCTCCTTCTGGTGATACACCGGGAAGTCCTGGTCTCCGGGGCTGAAGAAGAAGATCTTGCCGAAGCCGCGCTTGTAGGTCATGCCGCTGCGGAAGACTTCTCCGCCCGAGAAGGTGGAGAGGAAGATGAGCTCATCAGGTGCAGGAACGTCGAAGAACTCCCCGTACATCTCCTGCTGCGGAATGATGAATGGATGCGGCACGCCCTGCGCGATCGGGTGGGTCGGGTCGACGGTCCAGACCAGTTCGCGATCCTGTTCGGAGCGCCAGCGCAGGGTGCACGACGTGCCCATGAGCTTGCCGAAGATCTTCGACCAGTGCCCGGAGTGCAGCACGAGCAGTCCCATACCGGCGAGCACGTGGCGGTGCACCCGTTCGACGACCTCGTCCGAGACCTCAGCGTGTGCGGCGTGGCCCCACCAGACGAGCACGTCGGTGTTCACGAGCACCTCTTCGGTGAGCCCGTGCTCCGGGTCGTCGAGGGTGACGGTGCTCACTGAGGCGCGCGAACCGAGGTTCTCTTCGATCCCCTCGCGGATGGTGGTGTGCATGCCCTGCGGGTAGATCTCGGCGATCTCGGGCTGTTCCTGCTCGTGGCGGTTCTCGCCCCAGACGACGACGCGAAGCGGACGATCGGCGGTGATGGTGTTCGACATGGTGTTCCTAACGATGAGCGATTTCTGACATACGGATGCCGCGCTGGCGGCAGGGACGGAGGCTTACTTCACGGCACCACCGGTAGCGCCTGCCGCGATGTACTTCTGGGCGAGAATGAGCAGCACGATCGCCGGGATCGACGACAGCACGGCGGTTGCCATCACCGCGCTCCAGTTCGCCACCTGGGTCCCGAGGTACTGGTAGATGCCGAGGGTGACCGGCCGCACGTCCTCCGTCGTGGTGAGGGTGAGCGCGAAGAGGAAGTCGCTCCAGGAGAAGAGGAACGCGAACAGTCCGGCCGTGATGAGGGAGTTGCGACTGATCGGCACGACGATCGAGATGAACGCCCGCACCAGCCCGGCGCCGTCGACCCGTGCGGCTTCGACGATCGACGGCGGGATGCCGATCATGAATGCCCGCAGAATGAGGATGGCGAACGGGATCGCGTGCGAAGCATCCGCCAGAATCAGTCCGGGGATCGAGTTGAGCAAGCCGAGGTCGTTGTATGCGGCGTAGAGCGCGTTGGCGATCACGATGCCGGGGATCATCTGCGAGATGATGATCGCCAGCAACGCGATGTTGATCCACCGGAAGCGGAACTGCGCGAGCGCATAGGCGGCTGGGGCGGCGATCACGAGGCTGAGCACGACGGTGCCGAGCGAGATCAGCAGGCTCGTGATGAGGTTGCCCCCCTGGTCGGCGATCGCCTTCTCGTAGCCGGCGAAGCTCGGGTTGAACGGGAAGATGTCTGCGGTGAGCGTGTTGCCTGACGGCTGCAGTGACGCGTTGATCATCCAGTAGACCGGGAACAGCATGAGAGCGAGAAAGACGATGCCGAGCGCGGTGTAACCGGCAGAACGGGTGTTCTCCTTATGCCGGCGCCTAGTGGCTGCCTGCCCAGAAAGGACGACGGGTGCGATGGTCATGTCGTGCCCCTTACTCGTCGACCTGGCGGCGGTTGGCGCGCAGGTAGATGATGGCGAACAGCAGAGAGATGAGGATGAGGATGTTGCTGAACGCAGCTCCCACCCCGAACTCGAAGTTCACGAACGATTCCTGGTACGAGCGGATGGCCAGCGTCTGCGTCGCATTCGCCGGTCCACCGTTCGTGAGACCGAGGATGATGTCGAGCACCTTGAGCGTGTAGACCACACCGAGGAGCAACACGACGCTGACGACCGGGCGCAGGTTCGGCCAAGTGATGTGCCTGAACGCTTTCCAGCCGATGGCCCCGTCGAGGGCGCCCGCTTCGTAGAGCTCGTCGGGGATGTCCTGCAGACCTCCGTAGAGGATGGTCACGTTGAACGGGATGCCGACCCAGATGTTGACGAGAATCACGGCGGTCAGCGCCACGGACGGGTCGGTCAGCCACGGAATGGCGTCCAGTCCCAGCGTGCCGAGGAAGCGATTGAGGATGCCACTGTCTTGGTCGAGGATCGAGCGCCAGGTCGCGCTCGCCACGATCAGCGGGAGCAGCCACGGCAACAGCAGCATCGAGCGCAGGAAATTGTTGAGCGGAAACCGGCGCTTGAAGAATGCCGCGAGTGCGAGCCCGATCACGAACTGGCCGAGAATCGACCCGATCGTGAACAGCGCCGTGTTGGTGAGTGACGGCCAGAACAGGTTGCTCGTGATCACCGTCACGTAGTTCTGAATGCCGACCCAGGGAGCTTCGCCGGTGAAGAAGGTCTTGGTTGTGTAATCCTGCAGGCTCATCACGACGTTCTTCACGACGGGGTAGCCGAAGAACAGAACGATGTAGAGCGCTGCAGGAACGACGAAGAGGATCTTGGTGATGTTCTCTTTCGAGAACTGTCGCCTGAACTGCTGCTTGCGTGTGCGGCCTGGCAGGGTGCCCCGACGAGGCGCGCCATCGGGCGAGGCAGGAGCCGGCCCGCTGGTGAGACGTGTCGTTGTCATGTGTGGAACCTTTCGGCGTTCGCGTCGTGGAACACCCTGCGTAGAGGAGCGGCGGTTATCCTGCTGCGGCCTGCTCGAAGGCGTCCTCGACGGATGCCTGCCCGGTCAGGGCGAGCTGGATGGCCGTGTAGATGACGGTTGCGGCTTCAGGCCACTCCTCGCCGAGCTGCCCGGTGCGCGAACGGGCGTTGGCGACCTGTTCGGTGAACGCTTCCATCGTCGGAACGGCCTCGACGTACTCGCCGGCCAGTTCCGTTTTCGTGGGAACGGTGTACCGCTCGGTCGCCAGCTCGAGCTGGTTGTCGTCGCTCGAGATGCATTCGACGAAGGATGCCGCCTTGGCCTGCTTCTCGTCGTCACCGGTCACCGGGACGGTCCAGACCTCGCCACCCAGCGGAGCGATCGGCGTCTGGCTCTCGTCGTTCACGGGAACCTGCACGGTGCCCCATTTGACGTCGGGGGTCTCGGCGAGGCCGGGGATCTGCCACGGTCCGTTGATCATCATCGCCGCGTTGCCAGCGACGAACTGGTCCTTGACGTCGGCCTGCGACCAGTTGAGCACGCTCTTCGAAGCGGAGCCGCTGTCGACGAGGTCGACCCACAGCTGGAGCGCCTCGGCGACCTCGGGGGTGTTGAGGTCTGTCTCGTCACCGCCGTTGGTCCACATGAACGGCAGGAACTGCCAGCTGCCCTCGTAGGTGGCGATCGCCGAGAAGGCGAGACCGTACTGGTCGCCGGTGGTCAGCGCGGCCGCTGCGGTCTTGAGTTCGTCCCAGGTCGTCGGCGGCTCGATTCCCGCCTCGGCGAGGAGCGTCTCGTTGTAGAACAGGCCGAGAGTGTTCACCGTCGGCGCGAGTCCGTAGACCTCGTCTTCGTAGGTCGCTGCTTCGAGGATGCCGTCGGCGAAGCCCGACGTGTCGACGTCGTAGTCACTGAGCGGGGCGAGCCCGCCGGTCGCTGCAATCTCCTGCAGGTCGGGGTTGTCGAGCATGAGCACGTCGGGGAGTGTCTTGGACGATGAGCGCTGCAGCACCTTCTGGATGAGATCCTTGCCCGGCACGGTCTCGCGCTCGATCGTCACGTCGAGCTCTTCGGCGCAGGTGTCGAGTGCGGCCTGGATGAGGGTCTTGTCCGGCTCGTTGTTGTAGTAATCGAGAATCGTCAGGGTGTCCGGGTCTCCCCCGGTCTGTGCGCCGCCGCCGCTGCAGGCGGTCAGTGCGAGTGGGGTGATGGCCGCGATGGCCAGCAACGTGGTCAGTTGGCGTTTCTTCATGAGTGGCTCCTTTGCCATGATGCGGGACGTCAGTGTTCCAGTAAAGCGCTTAACTGTGGGTGCTTGTCCGATTCTGCGCCCCCCACATGGGGATGTCAAGAAAAAAGTTAAGCGCTTTACTCGAACGCGGAAGCGGAGCCCGTTCTCGCGGCGATTTCATGAGAGACTTCGAGCCAGCATCCGTTCGTGCCCGACGTCGGATGCCACCCGAGAACGGAGACAGCCTGTGGCCACCATGCAGGATGTCGCCAAGCTGGCGAATGTGTCGATCGCGACCGTCTCGTTCACGGTGAACAACACCAAGCCGGTCTCCCCCGCCACACGCGCTCGGGTCGAGGCCGCGATGCAGGAGCTCGGCTTTCGGCGGAACGCGGTCGGGAGGGCTCTGGCCAGCAAGCGCACGCACATCCTCGCGCTGCTGTACCCGGCGCTGCAGCACCGGTTCCGCGGAACCGTCGTCGACTTCTTCACCAGTGCGGCGAGCACAGCCAATGAGCACGGCTACAACCTCGTGCTGTGGCCTGCGGCCAACGACGCCGAGCTCGACGAACTCACCTCGACCGGACTCGTCGACGGTGTGCTGCTCATGGAAGTCCAGGTGGAGGACCCCCGCGTCGAGCAGTTGCAGGCGTCGAAGACCCCGTTTGCGCTCATCGGCCGCACGGCCGACCCGTCTGCGCTGGACTACGTCGACATCGACTTCGAGAACACGATCGCGGCGGCGATCGACCACCTGGCCGGGCTCGGGCACACTTCGATCGGCCTGCTCGACGGCGGGTTGGGTCGCGGCCAGCTCCGCGGGTACGGACCTGTCGTGCGTGCCCGTGCCGCATTCGCCGAAACCATGGCCGCTCGCGGCCTGACCGCGTACTCGACCTCGTGCGATGAAAGCCCGGGCGCCGGGCGTGAGGCAGCGACCAGGCTCCTCGATGACGCACCGGGGATGACCGGGCTTCTCATCATGAACGAACATGCGGCGCCTGGGCTCGTCAGTGGCCTGCGGCACCGCGGTATCTCGGTTCCCGACGACCTGTCGGTGTTGCTCATTGCCTCCTCTCGCGAGATGGCGGCGATGAACGACCCCGAGCTCACGGTGATGAGCGCGCCGAGCATCGAGCTCGGCCGCCGCGGGGTCGAACTGCTCATCGACCACCTCAACGGCCGTTCAGATCACGACCGCCACGCGCTCGTGATGTGTGCGTTCGAGCAGGGCAACTCGACGGCGCCGCCGCGCCACCCTGCTGCCTAGCGCATCGACGGGGCCGCGACGGCATCCCGGGGCACACGGCCCGGTACGAGTTGCCACGAATCGTCGCTCACGGGTGCGCCCGGCGACAAATTGCGGCAACTCAGCGGCTCCGCCTCGCGCGCGGCCGTATCGTAGCGGGCATCCGGGTCCCTGGTACACCGAGCGCAACCCCCTTGCACCGGATATCGCCCCGCGCCTTGACTGGTAGTCCCCCGCGAAAGGACACCACCATGAGCACCTCAGATCACAACGATCCCGACGCTCGCACGCGAGCTTCATCCCCCGTCAACCCCGAGCCTCACGGAGCCGTCGCTGCCGAGCCACAGGCCTCGTATCGCGAAGAGGTGACGACGCGCCAGAAGGAGCAGTTCGGCGGCATCAAGTTCGGGTCCGCGTTCTTCGGGTGGCTCGCCGCCACCGGACTTGTCGTGCTGCTGACCGCTCTGGCTGCCGGCATCGCGACCGCCGTCAGCGGCGGGGTCGAGGAAGTCGTCGACCAGACGGCGAGCGCCCCCTTCGGCGGCATCCTCGTCTACGCGATCGTGGTTCTCGTCATCCTCTTCATCGCCTACTACTGCGGTGGATACGTCGCCGGACGGATGGCACGCTTCAGCGGCGCCAAGCAGGGTCTGGCCGTCTGGCTGTGGGCAGTGATCATCGCGATCGTCACGGCTGTCATCGGCCTGATCATCGGCAGCAACATCCTGACCGACCTCAATACGTTCCCACGTATCCCGACGAGCACCGAAGACCTGACAGCGGAGGGCATCATCACCGCCGTCCTGGCCGCACTCGTCAGCCTCGGCGGAGCGATCCTCGGCGGACTCGCCGGTATGCGCTTCCACCGCAAAGTCGACCGTGTCGGACTCGGTCGCTGACCGGCATCCGTTGACGGAAGCACGAAACACACACGCGTTCACACTGAGGAGAAGAAATGCTTGACTCACGCGACGTCGGCGGACTGCAGGGCGCCCCGGTCTTCGGTAACGACGGAGAGAAACTCGGCTCGATCGGGCAGGTGTTCCTTGATGCGACCACCGGCTCTCCCAACTGGGTCACGGTGAAGACCGGACTTTTCGGCCACAAGGAGACGTTCGTGCCCTTGGCCAACGCCACCTGGGATGGTGAGCGGGTCACCGTCGACACCGACAAGGAGGCCCTCAAGGAGGCGCCGCGCATCGGAGCGGATGAGGCACTGTCGCCGCACAACGAAGAGGCGCTGTACCGCTATTACGGGCTGTCAGACGCCGACACCGATGGTGGAACGGCACGGCCGGACCACTACCCCGACCGCGAGTACGAGCTGAGCCCCAACGGAGAGACGGTCACCCCCGTGCCCGCCGCCGCAGGCACGCAGGCCGATGCGACCCGGACGGACGCAGACCGAACGGATGCCGACCGGGCACGCCCCGTGGGCGATGGACGCGCGGCCGATCCCCAGGACCTGCGACTCAGCGAACAACCGCTCGGTGCATCAGCGCCGCCCTCGACCGAGACGGCGCACACCGGCGAACACCTCGGCAAGCACGCGAGGATGCGCCGCTACGAGCCCGATACCTCCGGCCCCGTGCCGGGAACGGCCGATCCGACGATCGACCGCACCGATCCCCCCAGGACCATGTGAGCATCGCGCGGGCCCGCGGTTTGCGGACTCGCGCGGTGTTCCGACCGATGGAAGGATACACATGAGTGATTCAGCGATGACCGGTGGCGACCCGGAGACGGTCGACGTCACCTCGCACCAGAGCGTCACCAACGATGCGGTCGCCGGCGAACCCGTGCAGAACCCCGGCGGAGGCTCGATCTTCGACGCCCTCGACGCCGAAGCGGCTGAGGAACGACACCTCGACGAGCGTCACGCCACTGGGGAGCACGCAACCGACGCAGACATCGATCCGCTCGAAACCGACGTTCTACCCGACCAGGACTGACGTCAGGCCCGGCATCCACACGGATGCCGGGCCTGACTCTGTCGCCGAGCGTGAAAAGATGCCGCCATGCCGACCAGACTCCTGCTGCTCGCCGACACCCACGTACCCAATCGCGCCCGCGCACTGCCCAACCAGGTCTGGGACGCGGTCGAGAGCGCTGACGTCGTGCTCCACGCCGGTGACTGGGTAACCGAACCCCTCCTCGACGAACTCGAGGCCAGGTCCGCCTGGCTCGTCGGCGTCTACGGCAACAACGATGGCGATGCGCTGCGTGCCCGCCTGCCTGAGGTCGCCCGCGAGACGATCGACGGCATCCGTTTCGCGATGATCCACGAGACCGGGTCGGCGGCCGGGCGTGAGAGTCGGAGCGACGCGTACTTCCCGGATTCCGATGTGCTCGTCTTCGGTCACAGCCACATCCCGTGGGACACGACAACGCCCGGCGGGCTGCGATTGCTGAACCCCGGGTCACCGACCGACCGTCGCCGCCAGCCGGTGTGCACGATGATGACGGCGACCGCGGATGACGGGCGCCTGCTCGACGTCGCGCTCGTTCCGGTCACGCGCGACCGATGCCCTGGAGGGCGGGCGCATTGAGCAGTTGGCGCAAGCCCCTTGTCGCATAATCGCGCCGTTGCCTACGGTGAGATCTCCGACGATTGGAGAACCATGAGTGACCAGATCAGCGACGACAACCCGGCAACCGACGGCGTGACCTCCGAGGGTGGCGTCTGGGGCGTCGGCGACCCCAAGGACGAAGACATGCTTGCCAAAGAGACCGTCGCCAATGATGCGGTCGCCGGAGAGCCGGTCGAGCCTTCCGATCAGGACGGGCAGCACGACGCACCGTTCCTCGATGTCGACGAGGCAGATGTCGAAACGTCCGTTGGCAATGACGCCCAGGAGAACACCCACGGTGAGGTCGAGCCCGGAACAGACAACCAGGACACCACGGTGTCCCAGCTGACGGATGCCCTCGACAGCGACGCGCTCGCCTCGAGCGACGCGCCGGGAACGGATGCCTCCGGCTCGGAGCGCTGACACCTCGCTCGGCGTGGACAGTACTCTGCTCGAAATCAGCCGGGCGGGTTCGACGGCCTGTCGGTGTCGGGCGCCGGAGGCTCAGCCTCGGTGTCGCGCGCCGGAGGGTCAGCCTCGGTGTCCGGCGCCGCAGCGTCGCCCCAGCCCGTCTTCTGGAAGGAGCCGTTATGGAACCCGCCGTTCTGGAAGGCCACACCGAAGACGACTCCGAGCGCGATGCCGAGCCCCACGAACGCCCAGCTGTCGAGGGCGAGGCTGAGGGCAGTCCCGATGCTCACACCCAGCGCGATACCGACCCCGATGGCAGCTGAGTTCTGGTCATTCTTCGCTGGCTCGTCCGGCTCGTTCGGGGTGATGCTCTCGGGTTCTGTTCCCATCCCTCCAGCCAATCGGACCCGGCGACTGACGGCATCCCTCTCTCGGGGGATCTTCAAGGATCCCGCTCTAGACTGGCTGTCCGGCAGAGCACTGTCGCTGACAGTGAGGGAGCACCGGTGGCCATTACGGCAGCGCTGATTCTCGATGTGGTGTTGATTGTCGCCCTCATCGCGGCGCTGGTCTACGGCTACACGCGTGGTCTGTTCCGCGTCGTCGGCGGGGTCGCTGGAATGATCGCCGGTGGGATCGCCGCTTTCTTCGTGCTCCCGCTCGTCTCGACCTTCGCCGCACTGTCGGACTGGCGCGTTCCGCTTGCCTTACTCGCCGCAGTGCTTCTCGTGTCGATCGGCTTCACAGTTGGAGTCGCCGTCGGCAACCTGTTCAGCAGGCCGCTCGAGCGGACCCCGCTGCGGGGCGTCGACCGTCTGCTCGGCGCGGTCGCCAATGTTGCGGTGAGCCTCGTCGTGGTCTCCTTGCTGGCATTCGGGGCGCAGTCGCTCGGTGCGCCTGTCCTCACCCAGGCGATGGCGTCGTCGACGGTGCTGCGAACCCTCGACGATCTCACGCCGCGCCCGGTGGCATCCTTCCTCGCGCAACTGCGGTCGACGATCGTCACCGACGGCCTGCCGCGGATCATCGACGCCGTCGGCGTGCCGGAGACGGCACCCGCCATTCCGCAGGTCACCCTCGACTCTCCTGAACTGACGCAGGCGGCAGCATCCGTGGTGCGGATCACAGGCAACGCGCCGTCGTGCGGCACCGGAAGCGTCGGCAGCGGTTTCGTCGCCGCCGACGACCGCGTCCTCACCAACGCACACGTTCTCGCCGGGGTGACAGAACTCGTGGTCGAGGTGCCAGGCAACCTGCCGAAACCCGGACGGGTCGTCTACTTCGACCCCGTCGACGACCTCGCCGTGATCGCGGTGGATGGCCTCGACGCGACACCGCTGCCGGTATCCCCGACTCTCTCGTCGGGAACCGAAGCGGCGTTCATGGGTTATCCGTTCGGCGGACCGTTCTCGGCGCAGGCCGCGCAGGTGCTCTCGAGTGGCCCGACCCTCGTCGGCGACATCTATGGTGCCAACCCCGTCCCGCGCGAGATCTCGACCCTCGCGGCCAACGTGCAGCAGGGCAACTCAGGCGGTCCGCTGTTGACCGTCGATGGGGCTGTCGCCGGCGTCATCTTCGCCAAGTCCGACGGCACCGAGAACGTCGGCTACGCCCTGGCCATGGAAGAGGTCCTGCCGGTCATCGCGCAGGCCCCCGAACTGACGGATGCCGTGCCGTCCGGTTCCTGCGTCACCCGCTGACGCGCGCTCCAGCCGGCGCGCTCGTCGACGCGCTCTGGGCGATCGGGCCCACAGGGTCGTTCGCGCTGAGCTCGAGCAACCCTTTCGGACCAACCGATGCCGCGAGCAACCCTTCGGACCGATCAATCTGCCACAGCAGTAGCGGCGGCAGGCATCGTCGGACGGGCAGCCCCGTCGTGCCGCCATTCGGCGCGGAACACGAGAGGATAGGGGGGTGACCGTGCGCGAGAAACCAAGAGTTCGTGAACTCAACCTGTTGCGTGTGTTCCGCGAAATCCGGGCCGGTGGCAAGGAGACGACCACAGAGCTGATCCGTTCGACTGGTCTATCGCGTCCGAGCGTCACCTCCCTCGTCATCGAACTCATCGAGTTGGGCTGGATCGAAGTCGTCGACCCCGCGTCAGACGGCCAGGGCGGGCGCCCTCCCCAGCGATTCTGTTTCCGCGCTCAAGTCGGCACGCTCGTCGGTATCGACATCGGCGTCCACCGCATCAGCGTCCTGCTGGCCGATCTGGCCGGCGAAGTCCTGTTCAGCCGTAAGTTCGATGTCGAGCCGACGGCAACGCCGACCGAGCGGCTCGCCGCCGTGGATGCCGCACTCGAGACGACCCTGAGTGAAGCCGACGTCTCCGCAGACGCCATCTGGGCGGTCGGCGCTGCAGTGACCGGCCCGGTGGATGCCGACGGTCGCACCTCCATGGTGAGTCCGCTGCCCGACTGGGCGGAGGTCGACCTGGTGGCACACCTCGCCCAGCGCTTCTCCTGCCCGATCCGGGTGGAGAACGACGTCAAACTCGCCCTCCTCGCCGAGCACGAGTGGGGTGTCGCGCGCGGCGCCAGCGACGTCGTCTTCATCCTCGCCGGCCAGCGCACCGGCGCAGCATCCATGGTCAACGGGCAGGTCGTGCGCGGGCACGGCGGAGCTGCGGGGGAAATCGGTGCCCTGCCTGCCGTTCGCTGGCACACGGCGATCGAACGACTGCACCCGCTCACCGGGTCACCGGCATCCCTCAAGGAGAGCGAACGCGCCGCGTGGACCTTCGAACAGGCGCAGCGCTCCAACGCCGAGGCCAAGAAGCTGGTGTGGAAGTACGCGCGCGACGTCGCCACCGGGGCGGCAGCCGTCGTGCTCACCCTCGACCCCGAAATCGTCGTTCTCGGCGGCGGGAGCACTCAGTGGGCGAGTCTCTGGATCGCCGAGTTCAGCGCTGTGTTGAACAAGAGCGTCGTTCGGATGCCCGAAGTGCGGGTGTCGACGATAGGTGGCGACCACGTGGCCCGCGGTGCGATCCGGCTCGCCATGGCCGCTGTCGAGAACAGCCTCTACGGAGACAAACTCCTGCCCCCGCTGTTGCCGGCAGCGACGGTCTGACCGGAGAGACGGCAGAGCACCCGGCCGCGCTGGTCGCGCCCGGGTGCTCGGGGATCAGATCGCGTAGATCGACGGCTCGCCGTCGATCGCCGGCTCGAAGTCGACGAGACGTGACCCGATCCGGTAGCGGTACCTGTCGACCTGCTCGGTCTCCGGCTTCTCCGCGAGAAACTCGCGCAGGAGAAGAACGTCGGCGGCGTCGAGCCATTCGGGCGGGTCGGAGACCGCTTTGAAGTCCGACAGGGTCGCGCAGTCCTGCAACCACTGCATCTGTTCGTCGCTCAGCAGATTCTGACGCCTCCTGAAGTAGACCGCGTCGGGATCGAGCCCGATCAGCCCGCGCATCCACAGCCGGTTCACGCCGTTGAAGACGGCGTTGCTCGCCATCGCATCGGAGGGGTCGTCGCTGGCGTAGTTGTCCCACATCGGTGCCACGTCAGGACCGGTGCGCACCGCGTTCAACAAGCCGAGTGAGGGGAAGATGGGGGCACCGGAACCGAGCAGGTAGACGTCGGGGCCGACTGCCGTGCGGATTGCCTCCATCGCCGTGCGGTACGCCGCCTCACGATCGATGTCGCGGCTTCGCACGCCCGCGACCGCTCCGGCGTTCACGAAGTCGAGCTTGAGGTAACTGAATCCCCAGTCGTCGACCGCACGGCTGACCGTTTCTGTGAGAAATCCGAGCGCATCCTCGCGGGTGAAATCGAAGGTGTAGTAGTCGGTGCCCCAGTTCGACCCGGCACGGACGGGCGCCCCGTCGGTGTCACGCAACAGCATCTGCGGGTTCTTCTGCACGACCTCGGCAGACGGCAACGCGATGAAGGGCGCGATCCAGAGCCCGGGTCGCATGCCGGCGTCGGTGATCGCCGACGCGGCATCCCTCATGCCTGAGGCGAACTTCGCGTTCGGATGCCAGTCTCCGACGAGCCGTTCCCAGCCGTCGTCGATCTGCACCGTGTCGAAGCCGAGCGCCGGCAGCTGGGGAACGATCCGGTCGAGCTCCTGACGCGAGATGGTCTCGTAGAAGGAGTACCACGACGACCACACGTTGCCCGGGTTGGGAGCGAGCGCGCCGTAGCGGCTGATGAGCAGATCACGGTACCTGTCCATGACCTCACGCTCGCTGCGTGCGGTCACCAGAACCCAGCTCGCGTCTTTCCCGGTCTCGGTCCACGCGGCGAGGACGTCCTGATCCGCGTGCAGTCGCGGGGTGTCGCCGTCGAGGCAGCCGAGCAGCAACGAGCGGGTTCCGTCAGTGACCACCATCATCCAGGAGGAGTGGTGCCGAGCGGGGTCGTCCCAGCTGGTGTCATCTGCGGTCTGGCGTCTCTGCGGGCTCTCGACCCGCAGCGGCTGCTCCGAGAGTCGGCGCCACCCGGTGGGAGACCAGGAGTTCTGCCCGTTGCGATAGACCTCACCCCCGGTCAGCCCGTGCAGGATCGACATCCGCGACGCGCTGAAGAAGGTCTCATCGATCCCGCCTCCCGGCGGGGCCCAGCCGGGTCGATCGGTGACGCTCCCGATGTACTGCATCGGCACGGCTGTGTGGGTTTCAGGTGGCATGGATTCTCCTTGGATGATACGGCGGAAGTGGTGAGACACCACTTCCGCCGTCGTGAGCCGGAACGAGCCGGCCGGGGTTGTACGGTGAATTGCTATTTGAAGAGCGCCTCGACGGCGTCGTTCGCTTCGCTGAGCCGCTCGGCCGGATCTGCGCCCTGCGCGATGGCCTGCATCGCATCCTGGATCGCAGAGTTCACCTCGGCGGACCGCTCGAACGCGGGGATCGTGAAGGTTTCGCCGGCGTCAGCGACGCTCGCGAACGCCGAGGAATCGAATCCGGCGGCGTCGCGGGCCTCGAGTGCTGCTTCGGTGCCGGAGTCGAGGGCCGGGAAGATCAGTCCGGCTTCGCCCACGGAGTTCTGGCAGTCGGCTGATGCGAGGTACTCGACCCACTGGTAGGCCTCTTCCGGGTGTTCGGTGCCCGCCCAGACCGAGTCGGCCAGACCGTTGGTTGCTGCCGTTCGACCGTCAGGTCCCTCGGGAACCATGGCGAACCCGAACTCGACCGGTGCGTCCTCGGCGAGGTACGTCGACGCCATCCAGGAGCCGGTGATGGTGGAAGCCACGTTCTGGTTCTCCATCACGGCCTGCGTTCCCAGGGTCGACTGCTCGTCGAAGCCCGGCGCATAGCCGTCCTCGATGAGCGACTGCAGCCACGCTCCTGTCTCGATCAGCGGTTCGGAATCGAAGTTGAAGGTGGTGGGTGCTCCCTCGTCGTCCGAGTACGTGAAGCCGGCCGAGTGTGCGAAGTTGCCCCAGCCGTTCTGCCCGATGGCTCCGTCGGCCCACTCGGGGTAGTAGCCGTAGCGAACGACGTCACTCTTGTCGAAGTTCGGGTCGAGTCCGTCACGGCCCGCCCCGTCGACTGTCATCGCCTTGACGAGTTCACCGAAGGTGCCTCCGTCTTCGGGGTTCCAGGTAAGCGTGCTGAGCTGTTCGGCGGTGTAACCCGCTTCGGTTGCCGCTTCGACGTTGTAGAGCAGCGCGACGGTGTCCCAGTCCTTGGGCAGGCCGTATCGCTTGCCGTCGGTGACCCACCGTTCGGCGAGTCCCTCCTTGTAGTCCGCGAAGTCGATGTCGGATGCTTCGACGTTCTCGGTCAGGTCGAGGAGCTGGTTGTTCTGCACGAACTGCAGGTAGTAAGAGATCTGGTTCGTGAAGACGTCAGGGGCGGTCCCCGCCGTGATCTGGGTGCTCAGGTTCTGCCAGTACTGTGCCCACCCGGTCTGGGTGATGTTGATGGTGATGTTCGGATTCTCCTCAGTGAAGGCATCCGCACATTCCTGGTAGA
Organism: Mycetocola sp. CAN_C7; assembly: GCF_015752285.1. Classification (NCBI taxonomy): domain Bacteria; kingdom Bacillati; phylum Actinomycetota; class Actinomycetes; order Micrococcales; family Microbacteriaceae; genus Mycetocola; species Mycetocola sp. CAN_C7. Next base: position 707,546 of record NZ_JADOUY010000001.1, on the reverse strand, counting down.
GCGGGAGCTGGATGTCGTCCCACAGCCAGTAGTCGAGTGTGACAGCGTCGGCGCTGCCCTCGTCGCTTCCCGATGCGCATGCGGTGAGTGCGAGCAGCGACGCGACTCCGAGTGCTGCAAGCGGTGTGGTCTTCTTCATGCCGTTCCTTTCGATCACAGTGATGGTTGGTAACAGGTGCGAGGGGCGGTGAGACCTACTTGCCGCCGGAGAAGTTGAGTGACTGGATGAGCTGTTTGCCGAGGAAGACGAGGATCAGCAGCACCGGCAGAACGGACAGGGTCGCCCCGGCCATGAGACCGGTCCAGTCGGGTGCGGTGTTCGGGGACTGCTGCTGGAACACTCCGAGGGCGACGGTGAGCACCCGGGTCAGTTCCGAATTGCCTGCAACGAGCGGCCAGAGGTAGTCCTTCCACATGCCGACGAGGGTGATGAGCATCATCGTGGCGATCGGGCCGCGGCTCAGTGGCAGGGCGATCCGCCAGAACCGGCCGAGACTGCCCACGCCGTCGAGCATTGCCGCTTCCTCCACGTCCCTCGGCAGCGACAGGAAGAACTGGCGGAGGAAGAAGATGGTGAACGGGCTCATCAACAGCGCAGGGGCGACGAGTCCGAGCATGGTGTTGAGCAGATCGAGTTCGCGCATCAGGGCGAAGTTCGGCAGCAGGGTGAAGATTCCGGGGATCATCAGGCCGGCCAGGATCACTCCGAAGAGCACGTTGCGACCGGGGAACCGCAGCCGAGCGAACGCGTACGCGGCCGCAGCACAGGAGAGCGTCTGGATTACGGCGATGGACCCCGCGTAGATCACCGAGTTGATCGTGTAGCGGATGAAGTCGATGCTGGCACCGGTCCCTCCCGCCGCGACCGACTCCTCGATGCTCGCAAGACCGAGCACGCGCTGGAAGTTGATCAGTGTCGGGCTGGACGGCCAGAGCTGCGAGGCCTGAGGCACGAGGTCCGCCGTCGGTGTGAGTGCGGTGCGCACCATCCAGTAGAAGGGGAAGACGGTGGCGATCACCGCGATGGCGATGATGATCCATGCGGCGGTCCTGCCGGGGCGAAAGCGCACACTTTTCCGGATGCCTGCAGTTGCCGTGGTCATGAGAGGTCCGATCGGTTGGCACGCATCAGGCGCATCTGAACGACGGTCAGCGCGCCGAGGATGACGACGAGCAGGATCGCGATGGCTGAGGCGTAGCCCATGTTGTAGAACGAGAAAGCCTGCTGGTAGATGTAGTAGTAGATGACTCTCACCTCAGGGATCGGGTTGTTGCCGTAGCCGACCTGCACCAGGTCGAAGACCTGGAACGATCCGATGAGCGACACAACGAGAACGAGGGCGAGCACCGGCCGGATCAGGGGCAGGGTGACGCGGAAGAACATCCGGGTCTCACTGGCACCGTCGAGTGCGGCCGCTTCGTACAGTTCATTAGGAACTTGCAGCATGCCTGCGTACAGCAGCAGCGCCGTGTAACCGAGCCCTGACCACACCGAGATCACGATGATGATCCCCAGGGCGGCGTCACCGTTGTAGAACGAGACGCCCGAGATCCCGACCGATTTGAGAAGCTGGCTCAGGTATCCGACGTTCGCGTCGAGGAGCCAGCCCCAGATCAGAGCGATCGCCACGTTCGGAACGAGCCACGGCAGCAGCAGCAGCGAACGGACCCAGTTGCGCAGGTTCAACCGCTGCATGAACGCGGCGAGGCCGAGGGCGAGCACCATCACGATGGCGATGTTCACAACAGCGAACACCGCGGTGATCCGTAGGGAATCCCACACCTGCGGGTCTGCGGCGAGCTCCTCGAAGTTCGCCATACCCAGGAAGGTCGGGTCGTTGAGCAGGTTGAAGTCGGTCATCGAATACCAGACGCCGCGGACCGTCGGGTAGAGGTAGAAGACGACGAAGCCGAGAAGGGCGGGCAGCAGCAGCACGAGGGCCGCCCACTTCTCTGCACGCCGGAGCCGCGATGGCCCTGGGCTCACGACCCGGGAGTCGTTCGCGCCGCGAGGGGCGCGACTGCCCGTGCGCTCAAGCATCGTTCTCGACATCGAGAACCTCCTTCGTGGGCCGGTTGAGGGCCCGACCGCGAGCCACAGTTAGGTAAACACCATTACCTAGTTTTGTCAACAAGATTGCAAAACCACTGCGCGCGCACGGATCGCCGGCCGAACGGGCCCAGAGCGCTGCTCGCGACCCGCAGGAGCAGCAATTCGGGCCCGCTCGAAGCTCGCGGGAGCCGTCAGGCGCGACGGCCGATCACCACGAGCCCACCCACGGCGAGCGCAAGTCCCGGCAACGCCGCCCAGGCCAGAAACTCGAGCCCCACGGTCGAGGTGAGCCCCGCACCGACAAGCGCTCCTCCCCCGATCGCCGCATTGAACGTACTGGTCAGCCAGGCGGATGCCCGCGGGCGAAGATCCGTGGACGCAGCGGCGAGCACCGAGAACTGCAGGATCGCCGGCACCCCGCCGAAGGCGATCCCCCACACGGCGACGCCGGCGACGCCGAGAACCGGATTTCCCTCGGCCACGGCGAGCAGGAAGACGCCGGCCGCAAGACCGGCGACGAGCACGACAGGGGTTGCCGTCGGCCATCGAGAACCCGCCCACCCGGCACCGACGAGACCGGCGATCCCCACCCCTCCATAGACGACCAGAACGCCCGGGAGGGCTCCGGGGGACAGCCCGACGACATCCAGCAGGTACGGGCTGATCAGCGAGAACAGCGCGTACTGCGACCCCATCACGAGGATGACGATGCCGCAGAGAGCGAGGACCCGCACGGTGGACGGGTCACGGTCGCGCTGCTTCCGCTCAGTCGAACGCCGGGAGTCGGCCGGCACTTCCGGCAGTACCAACCGGAGCAGAATGACGGCGATCACCAACGCGGCCGCGACGACGACGAACGGCATTCTCCACCCGAATGCGTCGGCGAGCGCCGCGCCGGCCGGTACGCCGAGGACGAATGCCGCACTCACGCCACCCCCGGTGATCGCCACGGCCTGCGCCAATCGGTTGCCTGGAACGAGCTGGGCGGTGTAGCTTCCGGTCACAGCCCAGAAGAGGCCGTGCGCCGCCCCGGCGAGAACGCGCGCGACGACGATGAGCGGCATCCCGCTGGCGAACGCGGCACCGAGGTTGGCAACGGCCATCACGGCCAGAGCGATCAGGAGCAACCGACGCCGCTCGACGCGCAGGGTCAGCCGCACGAGGAGCGGGGTGAGCGCGACGACGGCGACGGCGAAAACGGTGACGAGGAGCGGCAGCGCTGCGGGATCCACACGCAGGTCACGCGCCATCGGTGTCAGCACAGCGGTCGGCAGAAACTCCGTGGTCACGCTGACGAACACCGCCAGGGCCAGAGCGGTCAGGGGGACGACCGGCAGCCGCTCCGATTGCCGCGGCGCCGCGGCCGGCCGGGTCATTCGGCGTCGACCACCCGCACGAATCGGGCTGTGAGGTCGTCGGTATCCGGCGCGAGCGAGATCCGGAACGCCGGGTCGTCTGCGAGAGCTCCGGGAGGCACAGCGACCGTCGCGGTCTTCCACTCCCCGTCGCCGGTGCGCTCCACCAGCGGAGACGACCAGTCGCCGACATCGACGGTGAACCCGCCGTTACCTGCATCGAGATAGGTCACCTTCACCACACAGGTTCCGGATGCCGCCGCGAAACGCGGATCCAACTCGAACGCGAACCCGGTGTCGCCACCGGTGACATCCGTCGTCAGCCCTTCATGAGCGGTCCCGTTGTCGGCGTCGAACACGTCAGCATGCACGTCGGCATCCGACCGGTGAGCCACCGAACCCGGCTCGTCGACCTGCACGAGCCAGCGTTCCAGGTTGCGCACCCACGGGCGTGAGGCCCAGGATTCGAACGGTCCAGCCTCATCCCCCGCCCAGTAGGTGTCCTCAGCATCACGCAGCGCTGCCCAGGCATCCGTCGATGTCTCCGCTGTCGCGCCCATCGACAACCGCACCCAGTCCCAGTGTTCCGGGTACTCGGCGAAGTACGACGGCTCAGGAACGACGTAGATCCAGTTGGTGCGCAGCTGCAGTGCCTTGAGGTTCGACTGCCGAACGGCGTAGTACGGATCGTCGGTCTCGTACCCGCAGTCGTTGTAGCACTCGTTCTCGGTGGCGACGATGCGGCTGCCGTCGTGCACGAGGAGAGTGTCATCGAGAGAGAGATGGCCGTTCGGCAGGATGTGGGAACCGTAGGCGGGCGCTTCGCTGAGGTGGAAGTTGAACATCTCGGTGATCCCGTTCCGGATGCCGAGACCCGCGTCGACGGCCTGCGCCGTGAGGAGGTCGTCGTCTGCGCCGAACGGACCGAATGGGTAGTCCTCCCCCGTGAAGACGAGCTTGTTCGTGTGCTCACCGAACAGGTCGGCGAGATCGGTCCAGGCATGGTCGTACCAGGCCAGGTAGGTCTCCATGTCGAGGTCGCCGGCATCGACGGCCGCCGTGACCATCTCGTAGTCGTATTCGGCCCAGGTGAATGCGCCTGGCACGTAGACGAACGCGAGCCGCGGGTCGGCCGCGAGTCCACCGTCGACGAACACGCGCTTGTACGTGTCGAGGAGGTGACCCCAGACGCACTCGTCCCAGATCGGCAGATGCCGCTCACCGTCGTAATCGGGGCCGTATGTCGCGACTCCGCAGTCCTCGGCCACCCACTCCGGTGCCCAGCTCTCTCCGCTGGCGAAGATGCGCATCCAGAACCGGTCGGGGCCGGCCAACTGGTCGTCGAGCGAATCGAAGGCCATCCCCTGCGCCTTCCCGGATGCCGTCCGGTCGAGATCACCGTCGCTCGGCTGGATCTGCCGCCAGCTCAGGTCGACCGAGCGGGTGAACACGTGGTCGTCTGCTGACGCCTCCTCCGAGAAGAACCCGGAATTCGCGGCCGGCCGTGACGACGAGGGCATGCTCCAGTCGTCGCCGTCGCGGATTTCGACCCCGTCCCCGGCGTCGAGGAAGTCGAATGCCGGCCCGTCGGAGTTCGGCGCGGGAGGCGTGGGTGGTGCGGAAGGCTCCGGGCTCGCGCAGGCGGTCACGAGTCCGACCGCGACGAGGACGACGGCACAGGCTCGCCGCGCCCGGCTCGATGATCTACCAGCGTGCCCCATCGGGTCTCCTGTCGTTGTGGCATCCGGTCACTGCCGGGCGAAGCTGCGGGCGTCGGTGCCGCTGAGGTGCTCATCGAGCTCTGCGCGTGTGGCCTGCGCCGAGGTGCCGCCGGCCGCGCGGGTCGACAGCGAACCGGCGACCGCCGCCCAGCGTAACCGTTCCTCCTCATCCGTGACGTCGGCGATGACGGCGGCCAGGTATCCGGCGTCGAAACTGTCGCCGGCACCGGTGGTGTCGACGACGTCGAGAGCGAGACCGGGGGCGGCGGATGCCACACCGTCCGGTGCGAACGAGCGGCCACCGGCCTTGCCCGCCTTGACGACGACGACGGGTCCGAGCTGACAGATGCGCGCGGCAGCATCGGCGATCGGATCACCGGTCGGTGCAGCCTTGAGGTCGGGCAGAGCCGCGGCGATCGCGACGAGCTCCTCCGTGTTCGGAAGCAGCACATCGACGAGCGGAAGGACGTCGACGAGGCCGTCCCATCGTTCGGCCGGGTCCCAATTGGTGTCGAGACTGACCGATGCTCCTGAGTCACGGATCCGCGCCAGCACCGTCGGGAGTTCGGCGGCAAGATCCGGCTGCAGGAAGTAGGACGCGATGTGAACGTGCCTCGGGCGCAGTCGGACGATTGCCGCATCCACCTCAGCCGCGGTGAGCAGCGGGATCGTGCCCGGGAGGGTGAGGATCGACCGGTCGCCCGCTGTCGAGAGGATGACCGACAGCCCGGTCGGCGTCTCCGGGTCGAGCCGGATAGCGGAGACGTCGAGACCGGCATCGCGGAGGAGGCCGACGGTGAACCGGCCGAAGCTGTCGTCACCGACCACGGCGGCCACCGCCGTCGTCACCCCCAGCCGCGCCAGCCCGCACGCCGCGATCGTCGCGCTGCCGCCCATCACGAGGTTCGCGGTGTCGAGCAGCTGCTCGGCCTGACCGAACCGCGGAACGACATCGCCGCGGAGCACGAGGTCGGGGTTCGCGTCCCCCACCACGAGCACGTCGACGCGCCCGTTCCCGGCCGGCCGGGCCGTGCGCATCCGTTCTCCCCCGGTCACCCCTTCAGCCCCGAGAACGTCATCGTCGCGATGAACTGCCGCTGGGCGATGAGGAAGAAGAGAATGAGCGGAAGGGTGGCGATGACGTTGCCGGCCATGAGGAGGCTCCACTGGGTGCGGCGGGTGCCCTGGAAGTTCGCGATACCGAGCTGCAGGGTGAAAGCATCCTCATTGTTGATGGCGATGAGCGGCCAGACCAGGTCGTTCCACGAACTCAGGAGGGTGAAGATCGCCAGCGTCGCGATAGCCGGTTTGGCAAGCGGCAGCACGATCCGGAAGAACACCTGCCACTTGGTGCAGCCGTCGATCGTGGCCGCTTCTTCGAGTTCGGCGGGGAGGGAGAGGAAGAACTGGCGCATCAGGAAGATCCCGAACGCGGATGCCAGCCACGGCACGATCGCCGCCCCGAGGCCGTCGATGAGGCCGAGCCGGGAGAACAGGATGTACGTGGGGATCATCAGCAGCTGCGTGGGGATCATGATCGTGCCGATGATGAGGAAGAAGCCGAGGTTGCGGCCGGCGAACTTCAACCGGGCGAAGCCGTACCCGGCCATCGAGCACAACACGATGTGCGACACGATGGCGACGCTCGAGACGATCACGGTGTTGCCGAGCCAGAGCAGGATGTTCGAGTCGGCGAACAACCCGACGAATCCTTCGAGGGTGAGGCGCGACGGGATGAACGGCGGCGGGAAGCTCACGAGTTCGTCTGCCGGTGACAGCGCGGCGAGGAACATCTGTGCGAACGGCAGCAGGAACAGAAGGGCGACTGGAGCCAGGAAGAAGTGCCAGCCGCTGAACCCGCTGCGGCGCTTCTTCGTCGACGTCAGCGACGTGGTGAGCGGAACCGCCGGCTTCAGCAGTGATGTGCTCATCAGAAGGCCTCCAGGTTGCGGCGGCGCGCGTACACGACGACGAAAAGGGTGATCGCGAGGGTGATGGCGAAGAGGGCGTACGCGACAGCCGAGCCATAGCCGAATTCGAGCCCGCGGAAGGCGCGCTCCCAGAGGAAGTAGACGATCGTCTTCGTCGAATCGAGCGGCCCGCCGCGTGTCGTCGTGTAGACGAGGTCGAACAGCTGGATGGCGCCGATGACCTGCCAGATCGTGACGAACACGGTGACGGGAGACAGCTGAGGCCAGACCACCTGCCAGAAAGCCTGCCAGCGGTTGGCTCCGTCGATGCGCGCCGCCTCGAGGAGCTCGCCGGGAATGTCCTGCAACGCAGCGAGGTAGATCACCGTGGTGAACGCGGCCTGTCCCCACAGCGACATGATCGCGATGACGACCATCGCCTGGTCCGGGTCTTCGAGCCAGCCCTGCTGGGGCAGGCCAAGCAGCCGGAGCACGTTGTTCACGATCCCGTACTGCGGGTTGAAGAGGTAGGTGGAGAGGATGCCGGTGGCGGCGGCGGATGCCACGAACGGCACGAAGATCGCGGTGCGGTACAGCCCGATCAGGCGGATGTTGCGATTCAGCGCGACCGCGAGGAACAAGCCACCGAGCACCGACATGGGCACGAACAGGATCGTGTACAGGCCGGTGTGGCTGATCGCGTCGAAGAACTGGTCGTCGGTCACCAGCCGCTCGTAGTTCGCCGTTCCGACGAACGCCGGGTCGCTGAAGCCGTCCCACTTCTGCAGCGAGAGGATGAATGCCCAGATCGCCGGAAAAATCGACAGGCCCAGAATGATGAGGGTCGCCGGCCCGACAAAGCTCCAGCCGTCACGGGCGCTCCGCAGCCCGGCCCGTCGTCTGGCCTCGACCCGCTGGGCGGTCGGAACCGTGAACGTCAGCGCGGGCGCGCCGGTCTTGCCGGCGCGCCCGCGACTGCCGTTACTGGTGGACGGGGAGGCGGTCACTCGTTCTCGCTCAGTGCGGTGTTGGCCCGTTCGGCCGCTTCTTCAAGCGCAGCCTTCGGTTCACCCTGGCCCTGGAGCACTTCGGCGATGGCGTTGGCGATCGCCTCGGACAGGCCGACGTAGCCCGAGACGGTCGGACGGGCCTGCTTCGCGTTGGCGTTGTTCGCGGCCATGATGTCGAGTCCAGGGTAGTTCTCGACCTGTGCGGCGAATGCCTCGGAATCGGCGGAGGACGACCGGATCGGAAGGTTGCCGACCTCGACGTTCCAGCGTTCATCCTGCTCGGCCGAGGTCAGCCACTTCGTGAACTCGTACGACCAGTACTCGCGGTTCTTGTCCTTGTGGTCGAACAGCGCCCAGATGTCCGGGCCGGAGACCGTCGTGTGGTCGCCATCGGTTCCGGGGAGAACGGTGACCCCGTAGTCCGTTCCGGCGGTATTGAGGTCGTACAGCTGCCACGGGCCCGACGTCATCATGGCGATGCGGTCGGTGGCGAACAGTTGCGCGAACTTCGTGTCGGTCTGGTCGAGGTAGATGCTCTGGTCATCCACGGCCATGCCCTGGAGGAATGTGAGCGCCTCGACTCCGGCATCCGAGGCGAACTCCGCCGTCTTCTCATCGTCGCTGAGGATCGCGCCGCCGTTCTGCCAGAGGTGCGGCCAGAACTGCCAGGTGGTCTCCTCCGATCCGGAGACGGAATAGGCGTATCCGTACGTATTCGTTGAGGCATCCGTCAGTTCGGCGGCGGCGTCACGGAAGTCGTCCCATGACCAGTCGTCTGTGGGGTACTCGACACCCGCCGCGTCGAAAACCGTCTTGTTGTAGATGAGCGAGAGGTTGTCGACGATGGCGGGGAATCCGATCGTCTTCTCCCCTGTCGGCTGCACTGTCTTGCGGGCGGCGTCGGAGAACTCGTCCCACTTCACGTCGGGTTCAGCGACCTGGTCGGTGATATCGAGGGTGCGGTTCGACTTCTCCAGCTGGCTGGCCCAGGATCCGAAGGCGTACGAGATGTCCGGATACGAGCCGCCGGCGAATCCCGCTGAGAGCTTCTGGAGCAGGTCCTCGGTCGACGACGCTCCCGGTGACAGGTCGATCGTCACGTTGGGGTTGTCCTTCTCGAACTCGCTGGCGAGCTTCTCCAGGATCTTCTGGGCGTCGTCGGTTTGACCGCTCCACATCGTGATGGTGACATCGGCATCCTTGTCGAGCGTCGTCGCGCCCTGTTGGGTGCCGCTGCAGCCGGCGACCCCGACGAGAACGGCGACGGTACCGATCACGGCGGAGACGCGACCGATTCTTCGGGCAGTGCTGGTGTGGCGTCCGATCCTCATGGTGTCCTCTGTTCCTTCGTGGGGTTGTGCTGGGTGCGGATGGCGTGGCTCAGGTGAGCACGATCGAGCGGGTCAGGTGGCGGGGGGCGTCGGGGTTCAGACCGCGGGACTCGGCGACGGCGACGGCGAGCCTCTGCGCCTGCACCAGTTCGACGAGGGGGTCGGAGACCGAGACGACGACCCTGGCTCCTGTCGCCTCGATCTGGTCGACGAGGGCCGGGTCGCTGTCACCGAAGATCCAGACGACGGATGCGTCGCTCGCGACGGCGAGAGGACCGTGACGGAAGTCGAGAGTCGGGTACGACTCCGACCATGCCTGCGCGGCCTCGCGGATCTTGAGCGCGGCCTCCTGGGCGAGTCCGTGGACCCAGCCGCTCCCGAGATAGACGAAGTGGCTCACGCCATCGATGCTGACGGGCAGCGGAGCGGCCAGAACCGTGTCGGCCTGCTCCGGGATGCCGGTGACGTCGTAGCCGAGTGCGGCCCGGGCGAGCAGGAGGAACGTGGTGGGAAAGCGGGTCTGCACGACCGACTCCTCGTCGGCGAAGTCGAGGCCGAGGACGGCGTCGGCCAGCTCTCTGACCGGGGAGTCGGACACTCCGGTCACCGCGATTCGGGTCACGCCGGCCGGCACCTCCCGGAGGGCGTCGAGCACTTCGGTGGTCGTGCCCGAGCGGGTCAGAGCGATGACGGCGTCGTAATCCCGCCACGGACGCGGTTCAGACGCGTACGCGGCATCCGTTCGACCCCACCCCGCCTGCTCACGCAACAGGGCGAACGATTCGGCAACGAAGGCCGAGGTCCCGCAACCGAGAACCAGCACGTTCTCGCCCCGCCGGCCGAGAAGCGTTCGGGCCTCGTCGACGCGACCGAGTGCCTCACGCCAGATGGCGGGTTGGCTGGAGATCTCGAGCTGGGTGATCGTCATGGTGCTCCGATGGTCGACGGTGTGGTTCACCGGGTGAGGAACGCGCCTCGACCCGTCGTTGGGTTGTCGACAGTCTCGGGCAGAACTGTTCATCTGACAAGAAAAATGTATGAGTCGATCACTTTGAGTGATTGATTGTTACAGGAAGGTTTCGAGGCGCGTGCAATCGCGAGGCGATGATCGATCGGGCCGACAGGGTCACTCGCACGCGTCTGCGGCAGCCCGTCGGGCCCGATGGATGCCGTAGACAGCCCGTCGGACCCGATCAGTGCCGTCGGCGAGCTATGCGGGCACCGTCTCCTGCTCGAGGGTCCCGCCCAGGGCGACGGGCAGGTAGACGGCGTGAGCCGCTGTGAGATCGTCGCACAGCGTCCAGATCTGAGCCGGGGTGAGAGTCGAGGACGCGTTGGGGTCGACGAGAACCGCCTGCCGCACGAGCTCGGGGTCTCCTCGTTTCACTGCTTCGATGGTGAGGCCGGCGACCGAGAGGTAGGTGCGGTTGAGCGCAGCCCCCTGCTCGGCGATCGACCCGACAGCGATCGGGTGCACTCCCTCAGCGTTCACGAGCGCAGGCACCTCGACGACGGAGCCCTGGGGCAGGTTGTCGATCAGGCCGGTGTTGACGACGTTGGCGTGGATGACCCGCTCGGTGCCCGTGAGGATCGAATGGATCACCTGCGGGGCGTACTCCGCCGCGCCGTCGTCGAGCTCGAGGTCGGTTCCCGCATCGAGGGCCTCGCGGGCAGCATGGAACTCGGCGACATTGTCGTCGCTGATGCCGATGTACTGCAGCGGCTCGATCCGGAACCGCTCGATCTGGGCCGGGTCGCGAAGGAACCACGACAGGTACTCCGAGGAGTGCTCGCTCGTCTCCGTCGGGTAGAAGCCGATGCGACGGAAGATCTCAGCGCGCACGCGCCGTTGCAGCTCCGGATCGGAGTCGATCAGCGCGCGGAGTCGGGGGTACAGATCCTCGCCGTTATGGGACCACTCGTACAGCCAGGACTGGTGGTTGACGCCTGCCGCCCGATGATGAGTCTCCTCGAGAGGAACTCCGACGAGATCGCAGAGGTCGTTCACCGTCCAGTAGACGCTGTGGCAGAGGCCGAGGGTCTTGATGTCTGGCGCGACCACCGACATCCACCAGACGTTCATCGCCATCGGGTTCGTGTAGTTGAGGAACCAGGCATCCGGGCAGAGCTCCTGCATGTCGTGCGCGATACCGGTGAGCACAGGGAACGTGCGCAGAGCACGGAACACTCCCCCGACGCCGGTCGTATCGCCGATGGTCTGAAGCAGGCCGTGGCTCGCCGGGATCTCGAGGTCGACCTTGGTGGCGGCGACACCGCCCACCTGGATCATGTTGACGACGAAGTCCGCGCCGGCGAGTGCCGCCCGGCGGTCCGCGGTCGCCTCGAGGTCGAGTTCGCGGCCGCGACGGCGGGCGACGTGGCGCGCTGTTCCCTCGGCGACGGCCAACCGATCGGCATCGATGTCGTGCAGCACGATGGTGAGCGTCGGCAGGTCGTCGAAGCGGAGCAGGTCATTGAGGAGCTGGCGGGTGAAGACGACGCTTCCCGCGCCGAGAAAGACGATTCGAGGCATGGGGAGAGTTTGACGGTCAGTGCGCGAATCGTGCAACTCATTGAGCGAATTATGGCTGAAGTGATCAGATATACTGATCACTTATCGTTGCTCGACCCCGCCGGAGGACGCCGTGACCCTGCCATCGACCGGGCATCCGCGACTGCGTGCCGCTTCAGGAAAGCGTTCGGAGCGGATGCTCGCCATTCTCGACCTCGTCGCCGAGCGCGGCACCATCAGTTTGAGCGACCTGTCTGAGGCGCTCGGCGTCTCGGCGGCAACGGCACGGCGCGATCTCGCCGATCTCGAGAACCAGCGGTTGCTCCTGCGGACGCACGGCGGAGCATCCGTCATCGAGTCACGCCCCGAGTTGCCTGTGACATTGCGTGATTCGAAGTTCCAGGAGGCGAAGCGGGCGATCGCGGCTCACGTCGCCGGACTCATCCCGAACGGTGGGCGCCATGCGGTCGCCCTGTGTGGCGGGTCGACGACGTCGGCTGTCGCCCACGCCCTCTCGAACCACCGCGAGCTCACGATCGTCACGAACTCGCTGACCATTGCCGGGCTGATCACCACCTATCCGCAGTTGAGCGTCGTGATGACGGGAGGCACCCTCCGCGCCGAATCACTCGAGCTCGTCGGCGTCATCGCCGAGCGCACCTTCAACGCGATGAACGTCGGAACCGCTGTTCTCGGGGCCGACGGCATTTCAGCATCCGGGGGAGTGACCACGCACAACGAAACCGAGGCGCGCACCAACAATGCGATGATCCACCACGCTCAGTACACGATCGTGGTTGCCGACGGTTCGAAGGTCGGCCGGCTCGCTCTGGCCGAGGTGTCGCCGATCACTGCCGTGAATCTTCTGGTGACGGACAGCTCGGCCGACGCCGATGTGATCGCAGAGATCCGGGCCGCCGGGGTCGAGGTGCACGTCCTCGACGTGTGAGCCGCGCCTGTGTGGGACCGACGGATGCCGCGGTGCGGCTTCATATGCCACGAATCGTCGCTCACGGCGGCGCGGAGCGACACAATGTGGCAACTCAGGCAGCCCAGCAGCGCCAGGCGGGGGAGTGGACCTACTCGGCGGCCTCGAACCAGGGCGTGTACGCCGCAACCTTGGTCGCGTACGGCGTCTGAGCGAGCATCCGCTTCACCGTCTCCCGCACCGTGATGTTCGCAACGCCGATGAGTGCGATCTTCTCCACGGGAACGGATCCGGCCACGAGCACCTCGGCCTCGAGCATCGCTTCGGTCTCTTCGTCCGCACGCAGTTTGCGCAGCATCCGCACCGCGCTTGCGGCGTTCGCTGCGAACGGCGTGAGCGACCCGGCAGCATCACCGTCGGCGACGACGACGTTCGACAACGCCCCGCCGTCGTCGATGGATGCGGCACCGATGGTCGTCACCAGCACAACGAAATCGTTGACAGCGAGCGAGGCGACGTCGGGCGACAGTCGGTCATCCGACTTCTTCGAGCGGATGCTCCGCCACAGGCACGCATCCGGTGAGAGAAAGAACGGAACATAGGCCGCAACGGGCGATTCCTGCTGACCGGCGACGAACACGTTCTTCCGTGCCTCGCGATTGGCGGCCGAGGAGATGTCGACAGCCGGAGTGGCGGCATCCGCCTGCGTGACATCGGCGAGGAGGTGACCCGTCTCGAGGATGGCAGGCAGGTTGCTGATGTGGGTGACGTGATAGAGCCGGAGTTCGCCGGCGTTGAACACCGGCAGATCGACCCGCGCAGCGGGCACACGTGCGGTTCCCGGGGTTCGAGCGGCGGCACGCACCCGTGGTGCGCGCTTCGCCGGCTCTGTGGCGACAACGACAGGAGCCGCCTTCGGGAAGCAGGTGTCGCAGAATCCCCGTTCGAATCCGTGCTTACATTCTTCGCTCACAGCAATACCTCTCAGAGTGCGGCTTTTCTCCCCGCTCCCGCCAGCCGGAAGTGCCACCTTCCTACGTTACGTTCATTTGCCGCCCGCTGCTGACCAGAGGCGGCAAATCAGCAGATCGTACGGATAACAGGATGCTCCGCCGCATGCACTCCTGACAACCGCGCGATTTCCCTTTTTGCGTGCGAGTGAGCGCGGCGGCGGCGTGGAACTCCCTGCCTACAGGCTCCTGCCCGACTCCCACAGGTTGTCTGAGGTGCCACTGATGAGCGTCGCAACGCTCATCGCCTGGGCATCAGTGAACGAGGCGATGTAGTCGATCACCGCCCGGCTCTTGCCGAGCCGCACGAGGTCGCTCTCGCCCGTGCCGACGCCGGCAACCTCGAGATACTCCGGCGCGTTATCACGCAGGTGGCGGTACTCCTCCGTCGCCGCCTCGACCGAGTCGAGCAGCCTGCGGGGCGCACGCGGAGCATCCGCCGGGTCGTTCAACCAGGTGTGGAACCCATCGGCCAGCGCCTCGAGCACCCGCGCCTGCCCACGCTGGTACACGGCGAGGTCTGAGCGATCGAGCACGAACCGGGTGTGCACGAACTTGAGGACGACGACGTCGTGCCAGGCCTGACGGCTCAGCCGGACGTGCCCGCTGCGGACATCCGGATCCCGCTCCACCCGGATGCTGGCCTGCAGCCGCTCGATCCAGCGTCGCGTGAACGACGACACGGCCCTGTCGGCCTCGAGACCGCCGTCGTACGGGATGCTGAGCAACCCCTCGACGAGATCGGTGCGCACCCGTTCGACGGAGTTGCGGAAGGCCTCGGCGTCGGCGATCCAGGCATCCTTTTCCTGCACCCTGCGCCAGGCCGCCTCGAGCGAATGCCCCGGGCGCCGCACCGCGACCTCGGCATTGTCGAGCCCGGCGAGCGCCGACTGCGCCGCGAGCCAGCCGTTGAGTTCCGCAGACACCGACGTGTACTGCAGCACACCGGCCCGATAGAAGTCGTCGAGGTCATGCACTGAGTACGCGATGTCGTCGGCGATGTCCATCACCGAGCATTCGAGGGTCTGCTGGTGCCTGCCGATCGCCGGGAACACGGCGAGCACATCCGCCATCTCGAGCGCCTCGATCGAATACGCCGAGAATTTCAGGGCACCGGATGCCGCGTCGGTGCCGACCCCGCGTGGCAACTGCTCCGCCGGCCGAGGCGCGACCGCACGCCACTCGTTGCGCGTCCACGGGTACTTCAACACGGCGGCACGCACGGCTTTGGTGAGGTTGAGTCCGCGCGGGGTGGCATCCGAACTGTCCAGCGCCGTGAGGATGCGGAAGGTCTGGGCGTTGCCCTCGAACCCGTCAGGCAGGCCGAGGCGTTCACGGGCCACCCGGTCGAGGACCTGCTCGCCGAGGTGCCCGAACGGCGGATGTCCGAGGTCGTGGGCAGCGGCAGCGGCCTGCACGACGACGGGGTCGCACCCGCCGAGGTCGTCGACGATGCTGCGCACGGTGTCTGAGGCATCGCGGAAGCCGACCGCGATGGAGCGGGCGACCGCCGAGACCTTGAGTGAGTGGGTGAGGCGGTTGTGCACGATCGTGCCAGAGCCCGCCTGCGGAATCACCTGCGTCACCGCAGACAGCCGCGTGAAGTACGGCGAGAACCGGATGCGCTCCACATCGACGCGGAACTCGTCCTCACCGTCTGTGTGCGGTTCGGGGAGGGCGCGATCGCGACCTCCGTCTGGGTGGGATCTCGGGTAACTCAGCATGGTGTCGCCAGCCTACCGAGACCTCCTTCCGGATGAGACCCCGCGGATGCTGCTCCGGTTTGCCGAAAGCACCCGCTGCGGTCGATGGCATCCGGTGTAGTGGGTGCCATCGACCGCAACCGATGCGCCTCGCGTCGTCTAGACCGTGAGCCGCGGGTAGTCCGTGTAGCCCTCGGCGCCTGCACCGTAGAAGGTCGCAAGGTTCGGCTCGTTCTCGGGGTGCTCGCCCTGCCAGCGTTCGACCAGGTCGGGGTTGGCGATGGCGAGGCGGCCGATCGCGACGGCATCCGCGTGGGCGTTCTCGACGAGTGCGACGGCTTCGTCACGCGTGGTGACGGTGCCGAATCCGCTGTTGATGATGAACGCGCCACCGAAACGACTGCGCAGGTTCTGCACGAGTTCACTGGTGGGCTCGCTGTGCAGGACGCTGAGGTACGACAGTCCGAGCGGCGCGAGCTGGTCGACGAGCGATCCGTACGTGGCGGCGACGTCTGCGGCATCCGTTTCGGCGGTGTCCTGTGCACCGTTGGAGGGAGACAAGCGGATGCCGACGCGGCCGGCACCGATCTCGGCGGCGACCGCTGCGGTCACCTCGAACACGAAGCGTGCGCGGTTCTCGGGCGATCCGCCGTACCGGTCGTCGCGCTGGTTGGACGCGGGGGAGAGGAACTCGTGGAGCAGGTAGCCGTTCGCCCCGTGGATCTCGACGCCGTCGAGCCCGGCGTCGACGGCGTTGCGGGCCGCAGCGACGAACTCATCGCGAACGGTGACGAGCTCGGCGGTGGTCAGGGCGTGTGGAATCGGGTACGGAAGCTTGCCCTCTGGCGTGTTCGCGAATCCGTCGATGGCGATCGCCGACGGGGCGACGATGCGGTCGGTGCCGGTGATCGCGGTGTGCGAGACGCGGCCGCCGTTCATGATCTGCAGAACGATGCGCCCGCCATGAGCGTGGACGGCGTCGGCGACACGGCGCCAGCCCTCGGTCTGCTCGGCGGTGACGATGCCGGGCTGGCCCGGGTATGACCGTGACTCGTGGCTCGGGTACGTTCCTTCGGTGATGATGAGTCCCAGGCTCGAGCGCTGCGCATAGTGCTCGACATTGAGGTCTCCTGGTACGCCGTCTGCGCTCGACCGCATGCGGGTCAGAGGCGCCATGACGACGCGGTTCGGCAGGGTGAGATCTCCGAGGGTGACGGGCGAGAACAAGTCCATGTGGCGGATGCCTTTCGATAGCGGATGCCGCCACGCGGCGACCCCGGTGAGAACGCGGGTGGGTGGTCGCGTATTCCGTCGTTCGTTTCGTGCACGGCTCCTCCACAGGCATCCGATCTCAGAAATCTGTCCGTCCGTTCTGTCGTTGCCCGATGTTGGAACGCCGACCCTCTGGACACCATGACCCCTCCGATGCTTGGGTGTAGTCATTACTCGTACTGCTCGCTCGTATTGCTCGCTCATTCTGAGGAGTTCCGATGGCACTGATCACCCGCGGCTTTCGTGGCCGCTCCAGCCCCGCAGACGGTCGGATCCCGCCCGGCCAGACGCAGGTCCACGACTGGCCGGTGCTCAGCGCCGGGGCGACACCTCGAATCTCGACAGACGAGTTCCGCTTCACCGTGCGCTCGGACGACGACACCGAGTACAGCTGGGACTGGGACGAGTTGCACGCGCTCGGGGTGGAGGAGTTCACCATCGACATCCATTGCGTCACCCACTGGTCGAAGCTCGGTATGCGGTGGAGCGGGGTTCCCCTCGATGCCATCTTCGCGAGCGTCGACACCCGGCAGAACTTCACCATGGCCCAGTCCTACGGCGGATACACGACCAATGTCGCTCTCAGCGATCTGCTCGACGGAAAAGGGTGGATCGCGTTCGAGGCAGACGGCATCCCGCTCAGTCCTGAACATGGCGGGCCCGCCCGCCTGCTCATCCCGCACCTCTACTTCTGGAAATCGGCCAAATGGATTCGCGGCCTCACAATGATGCCGACCGACCGGCCCGGGTTCTGGGAAGAACGCGGCTATCATCTGCACGGCGACCCGTGGTCTGAGGAACGCTATTCATGACATCCGGTGCGACGTGGCACATCGCGACGGTGGCCACCGTACGCCCGCTCACTCCGAATGCCAGCCTCATCACTCTCGGTGTGCCGACCTGGCCGGGAAATGACGGCGGGCAACACATCGATGTAAGGCTCACAGCTGAGGGCGGCTACCAGGCCACCCGGTCGTATTCGCTCGCGTCGGTCGGGAACAGCACCCGGCTCGAGCTCGCCGTCGATCGGGTGCCTGACGGCGAAGTCTCGCCCTACCTGGTCGACGACCTTCGCCCCGATGACCAGCTCGAGATCCAGGGTCCGCTCGGTGGATGGTTCGTCTGGAAACCGAGCTCTGACCTCAGACCGGTTCAGCTGATCGCCGGAGGCTCCGGGGTCGTGCCGTGCATCGGGATGCTCCGGGCACACTCCGCGGCTCAGAGCACAACGCCGATGCGCCTGTTGTATGGACTCAGAACGCCCGAGGATCTTTTCTTCGCCGATGAGTTGAAGACCCTCGGTTCTGCGAATCCTGCGGCGATTTCCCTGGTCTTCTCGCGCCTCACCCCCGAGCACTGGCCGGATCCGCCCGGTCGCCTCTCGCGGGACTCACTCGCCGCACACACCATCGGGCCCGAGCAACGGCCCAGGCTGTTCGTCTGCGGATCCACGGGCTTCGTCGAGACGGTGCTCTCCTGGCTGACCGAACTCGGTCACGGCTCCACCGACATCCGTGCCGAACGATTTGGAGGAATCTGATGGCCCCCGACCACGTCGACGGCAACGCGATCGCCGGACTGCTCGCCGAGGTTCTCGCGGTCGAACCGACGACAACGGTGACGGTCTGCCACTCCTGCGGCGACGAAGCCGTGCTGGCGCAGAGCACGGTCGTCATGAATGTGCCAGACACCACGGTGCGATGCTCCGCCTGCGGCGACGTGCTGTTCGTGATCGTCACGACAGACACTGAGCACACGCTGATCGTCAGCGGCCTCCGACTGCTCCGGATGCCCCGTCCCACTCCCTGAGCGCAAAGCGAGATCGCACTTTCGCACGCAAAACCGGCCACGAGGTCGACCATGGGTGCGCAACTGCCACCTCGCCGGCCAGCGCCGCGATGCTAGGCTGGTTTGTCAGGACATATACACGACGGAGTGGACCCGTCACTCAGGTTGAGGAGCCGATGCATGGCGATTTCTGATGACGGTGCCGGCGCCAGGGCGGCAACCCCGCTCGACGAGGAATTCTTTGCTTCGGTCGTCGCCGCGGCAGATCTCCGCGCAGCAGCGCTCCTCGCCGACAGCTCGGTCGACGCTGACGCCGATGCAGGCACCGCGCATCTTCCGCATCGCACCCTGGCGGGCAGGATCAAACTCCTGGTCGCGTGCGTCGTCACGGATCGCTCCCGGTTTCACCGCTCGACGGATGCTCTTGCTCTCGCCCTGCGCACCACCGACCATCTCACCGCTCAGCAGGGCACCACGGGGCTCTTCGTCGGGGGAGACAACGTCAACTCACCGCCTGACTCCGCGTTCAGCCTCAACGACCTCGCGGACGCTGACGCGCTTCTCGCCCTCGAATCCCCCGTCACCGACCAGGCCAGCCGGCTGCGGATGCGGCTGAAAGAGATCGCAGACCCCGCGAAGCCCGCGCTGCTCGCCGGCGGCATTCACACCCCGAATCATCGCTGGGAGATCAGCGCCGCCCTGGCACGGTTCCACCGGAGCTGGCCTGACCCGGAACTCCGGACGCGCGCGGAGGAATGGCTGGCCGAAGGCATCGACATCGACCCCAGCGGCTTCTACTCCGAGCGCAGCCCCAATTACGCCGCATACGTCTCCAACCCGGCCCTCCTCGTCCTCGGCGACGTGTTCGGCCTCCCCGAACTGCACGATCTCGTTGAACGGAATCTCTCCCTCACGCTCGAACTGATCCGCCCGGACGGCTCGGTCGAGACGGTCCAGTCCCGCCGCCAGGACCAGAACGGCGCATACCCGCTGGCTCCGTACCTGTTGCCGTTCCGTCGATTCGCGATCGAACGGAACCGTCCGGACTTCGCCTGGGCAGCGACCGAGGCGGTGCGCGACGGTATCGCCGATCCTGAGACGGTGCTCGCCGACATCCTGCTGCACCCGATCATCACGGCGGTCCTGCCAGAACCCGCCGCGCCTCTGCCCACGCGGAACTCCTTCGCGTCTCGGGTTTCACTGGCGTCAGACGTCTCTCCTGAGCGCACACTCGTCGTGTTCGGCGGCTCCGACTACCCGGCATTCCGGGCAGTGCGATCGGGGCTGGCGAACAACCCGACCTTCGCCCGTCTGTTCACCGGCGCTGTCGTGCTCGATTCGGTCCGGTTGTCGCGCGACTTCTTCGGTCTCGGCCCTTTCCGGGCTGACACCGTCGAGGTCATCGAAAGCACGACGGCGGTCGACGGCACAGCGGATGCCACGGAGTACCGACTGTCCGAGACGGTCGGCGCCTCCTATTTCCAGCCGATGCGTGCAGACAAGCGCTCGGCTGACGGCGTCTACGCCCTCACCGATGAGGGTCGCTTCGCCGCGTCGATGGCATTCGACGAGCGCGACACGGACACCGTGACGCTCGCCACCGCCGTCTCGATCACCCCGACACCGACAGGCGCCGACCTGCAGTTCACCTTCGATGGCCCCGACGTGGCCTGGGCGATCGAGCTGACGTTCCGGCCGGGGGGCCGGCTCGACGGGGTTCGGTCGCTCGATGACAACGATGGGCACCTCGTCGACGGGACAGGCAGTTACCGCATCGGTGACGCTGCCATCCGGTTCGGCCCCGGCAACGGATCGTCGGTCGACAGCCCGCCCGTCTACCGGCCCGGCCAGGATTACACCTTTCTCGGCGGAACCGACGCCACCGCCGGGCGACACGTCTACATCACCGGACGCTCCCCTGGCAGCTATGTGCTGCACCTCGACGCAGAAAGACTCGACCCAGCAGAGTCCAGCCCAGAGGATTCCAACACCATGAAGGCGGACGCATCGTGACGCAATCGACGGATGCTCCCCGCGTCGCCATCATCGGAATCCACGGCTACGGAGCGTCTCACGTCGTCCATGCCCTCGGGTTGCAGGCAGAGTCCCGACTCCGCCTGGTCGGACTCGTCGATCCTCTCGTCGGCCCCGTTGTTCGCGACGGATTGGTCATCGGGCTCGACCAGTTGCCGCCGATCTTCCCCGATACCACGACGCTCCTCGACGCTGTCGACGTCGACCTCGTCATCGTTGCGACGCCGCTGCACACCCACCGGGCACTCGCGGAACTCGCATTGAGGGCAGGCGCCGATGTGTTGCTCGAGAAGCCGCCGACCACGACGCTCGCCGACCTGACCGCGCTGCTCGAACTGTCGCGATCGTCGGATGCCCGCGTGCAGGTCGGCTTCCAGAGCCTGGGTTCCCGGGCACTCGTTGCACTTCGGCGCTCGATCGACGATGGCGCGCTCGGCGAGATCCATTCCATTGCCGCGTCAGGCTCCTGGGTTCGCGACCGTCGGTACTGGACGCGCTCGACCTGGGCAGGAAAACGCACGCTGAACGGCCGCCCCGTCGTCGACGGGGTGCTCACGAATCCGTTCGCCCACGCCGTCATGACATCGCTCAGCATCGCGGGTTGGGATGCTCCCGATGCCATCGGATCCGCCGATCTCGACCTCTACCGCGCCAACGACATCGAGGCAGACGATACCTCGTCGTTCCGGCTCACCCCGTCGGCGACAGGCGCGGCGACCTTCGACGGCATCCTGTCAGGCGCGTTCACTCTTGCCGGACCCCGCGAGGATCTCCCGTCCATCGTCGTTCGCGGAACCGGCGGCTCCGCCCGACTCGACTACCTCAACGACGGACTCATCCTGGAACGCAACGGGGAGAAGACCAGCCAGACGTACGGGCGGGAGGACCTGCTCGAGAACCTCCTCGCGCACCGCATCGACGGCCGCCCGCTTCTCGCCCCGCTCGAGAAGACCGGCGCGTTCGTCCGGTTCGTCGAGGAGGTCGCGGGCACGCCCGTTCACCCGATCGACCCGTCGCACGTGCGCTGGCAGGGCGACGGGCTCGACGCGCACCCCGTTCTCGACGGGGTCGAGAACCTGGTCGGCAAGGCCGCCATCGACGCCCGGCTGTTCCGCGAGACCGGCGCCGCCTGGGCCGCTGAGGACGCCCGCTGACATGCACCAGAACCACGACAAAGCCTTCTCGCGCATCGACCGGTTCCGCCGCGACCACCTCGCCCCCGCCATCCATCGCGACCGTGTGGACCTCACCGTCGCCCGCTGGGATGCCCCTGGAGAGCCGGTGACGTTCGCCGAGGCATCCGCGCAGGAGTACACCGTCACCAGGACAGGTGCATCATGGGGGCTTCCCTGGGGCACCAGCTGGTTCGAGGTCACTGGCTCTCTCCCCGGCTCCTGGCGCGACCACGAGGCAGACGGCAGCCGGTTCGAAGCGTCGATGGATCTGGGTTTCAATCTCGCGAAGCCCGGCTTCCAGTCTGAGGGTCTGGTCTGGCGGCCGGACGGGCAGATCGTCAAAGGACTCGAGCCGCGCAACCACCACGTGCCTGTCAGCGCGACGGCGGGAGACGAGATCCACTTCTATGTCGAGGCGGCATCCAACCCCGACTTCTCGGGCGGCAACGATTTCAAGGGAGCGGATGCCTTCGCGCCCACCCCGTACGGCGACCTGGCCTCGGCGCCCGATCAGCCGTTGTACCGGCTGGGCGAGTTCACCGTTGCTGTGATCGACCTGGCGGCCGAGCGCTTCCACCTCGAGGTCCAGGTCCTCGCCGAGCTGGCTGCAGAGCTTCCCGCCCTGTCGCCGCGCAGGGCCGACATCCTTCGCGCACTCGAGAACGCGATCGCGCTGCTCGACCCCGACGACATCCGCTCGGGCATCGCGGCGGCGACGGACTGCCTCAGACCGGTCCTCGACAGCCCAGCCGCGACATCCGCTCACCGTCTCGTGGCGACCGGTCACGCCCATATCGATTCCGCCTGGCTGTGGCCGACCCGGGAGACGGTGCGCAAGATCGCCAGGACCTTCTCCAACGTCCTCGACCGCATGGACGAAGACGACAACCTGCTCTTCGTGGCCTCCTCAGCGCAGCAGTATGCCTGGGTGAAGGCGAGCTACCCGGAATTGTTCGAGCGGGTCCGTGCGCGCGTCGCCGAAGGACGTTTTATCCCGGTCGGGGGCATGTGGGTCGAGGCAGACACCAACATGCCAGGCGGTGAGGCACTGATCCGCCAGTTTCTGCTCGGAACCGAGTTCTTCCGTGCCGAGTTCGGAATCGAGACGCAGGGGGCGTGGCTGCCTGACTCGTTCGGTTACTCGGCCGCGCTTCCGCAGATCATCCGTGGCGTCGGCGCGAACTGGTTCTTCACCCAGAAACTCTGCTGGAACGACACCGACGATTTCCCGCACAGCACTTTCTTCTGGGAGGGCAACGACGGCACCAGGATCCTCAGCCACCAGACGCCCGTCAACACCTACAGCTCAGACGTCACCCCACGCGAACTGTTCAAGGCCGAGCGAAACTTCCGCGAGCACGGCGCGGCATCGACATCGCTGCTCCCGTTCGGCTTCGGTGACGGGGGTGGCGGGCCTACCAGGGAAATGCTCGAGCGGATCGAACTGCTGCACGACCTCGACGGGTCACCGACGATCGAGATCAGCACGCCTGACGCTTTCTTCGAGCACGTTCGCGACGAGTACACCGCCCCTCCCGTCTGGGCCGGCGAGCTGTACCTCGAATTCCACCGCGGGGTCTTCACGTCGCAGGCCCGCACCAAGCACGGCAACCGGCGTTCGGAACATCTTCTCCGCGAGGCGGAACTCTGGGCGACGACCGCCTTGGTGCGTGCCGGCGTCCGCTACCCCTATGACGAGCTGGAGTCCGCCTGGCAGACCGTGCTGCTCCAGCAGTTCCACGACATCCTCCCCGGCTCCGCGATCGCGTGGGTCCACCGCGAAGCTGAACGCAAATACGCCGAGGTCGCCCAGACGCTCGACGGCATCATCGCGTCGTCGCTGCGCGCACTCGCAGGCGACGGTGACCTGGCTCTCACCGCGAACACCTCTCCGTTCGCGGTGAACGGTGTCGCCTCGGGCGCCATCGCTCCCGCCGAGCTTTCAGCGGAGACCGTGTCGGTGGAGCAGTCGAACGGCGGCTATGTCCTCGCCAATGCGCATCTTCAAATCAGGACGGATGCCGCCGGCCTCGTCGCCAGCGTGATCGACCGGTCGCAGGGACGGGAACTCGTCCCGACCGGCACGGCCGCGAATCTCCTGCAGCTCCACGTCGACACCCCGTCCGAGTGGGACGCGTGGAACATCGACCCGACCTATCGGGCATCCGTCCGTGACCTCACTGCCCTCGACGGCATGCGGATCGAGCACGGCGAGAGCGGCTCGGTCAGCGTCGTGGTCGAACGCTCCTTCTCGCGGTCGACGGCGACGCAGCGGATCACCCTGCGGCCAGGGGCACATGAAGTCGGGTTTGAGACGACGGTCGACTGGCACGAGCAGAACAAGCTGCTCAAGCTCGCGTTCCCGCTCGACATCCACACCGACCGGTTCGCCTCGGAGACGGCGTTCGGTCATGTGTGGCGCCCTACCCACACCAACACGACCTGGGACGACGCCCGCTTCGAGGTGTGCGCCCACCGCTGGGTCCACGTCGAAGAACCGGGCTTCGGCGTCGGCATCGTCAACGATGCGACCTACGGCCACGACGTCACCCGCGTGGCGACGGATGCCGGCACGCCGGCCACCGTGGTCAGGCAGTCGCTGCTTCGGGCCGCTCTTTTCCCGGATCCTGCCGCAGACGAGGGAGTGCACTCCTTCCGCGGCGCGCTCGTCGTCGGCGGCATCCTCGAATCGAGTGAACACGGTTACCGGCTCAACGGGCTCACCCGCGCGATCTCGGGTTCACAGGCCGTCACGCCGCTGATCCGATCGGTCGGCGAGACCACGGCCCTGGTCGAGTGGATCAAACCGGCCCAGGATCGCTCCGGCGACCTCATCGTCCGGCTGGCCGAGCGTGTCGGCGGGCGAACGACGGCGCGCATTCAGCTGCCCGAGTCTGCTGTGCTCGCCACGCTCGTCGACCTTCTCGAACGCCCACTCACCGCGACGGGTGCCGGGAGCGCAGTCGGCACCGACCTCGGCATCGAACCCGATGGGAGGCAGGTCACCGTCCGGTTCCAGCCGTTCGAGATCGTCACCCTGCGCATCACGCTGTCCTGACGGCCATGATGACCATGGGCAACGCACCGAAAAGGCGGTGTCAGCGAGAGAGTCGCTGACACCGCCTTCGTCGTTTTCGGTCTCGCCTACTCCTTGAGACCCGCGTTGATGTCGGCACCCATGACGTACTTCTGGAACACCATGTACAGAACGACGAGCGGGATGATCGAGATCACGGATGCCGCGAGCAGCACCGACCAGTTGACGTTCTCCGCGCCGACAATCGACTGGATCGCGATCTGCAGGGTGAACTTACTCGGGTCGTTGATCACGATGAGCGGCCAGATGTAATCGTTCCACCGCCACTGGAACGAGAAGATCGCCAGGGTCACGATGATGGGGCGCGACAGCGGCAGCATGATCCGCGTGAAGATCCCGAGCTCGCTCGCGCCGTCGATCCGCGCCGCCTCGAGAAGGGAATCCGGAACCGTCAGGAAGAATTGGCGGAACATGAAGATTCCGGTCGCGGTGATGATCGACGGGATGATCAGCGCACTGAGCTGGTTGTACATGCCGAGGTCACGCACTACGAGGAACGTCGGAGACAGAATCACCTCGGTCGGCAGCATCGTCGTCGCCAGGATGCAGACGAAGAACACCTTGAGCCACGGGTTCGAGTACTTCGCCAGGGCATATCCGGTGCACGCGCTCGCGAAGACCGTGAGAATCGTCGTCACAACGGCGACGATCGACGTGTTGAGGAAGAACTGGTAGAAGTCGTAGCTCTCCCACGCCGTCACGTACCCGGAGAAGTCGAGGCTGCTCGGCAGCAGACTCAACGGGTAGGAGAACAGTTCTCCGGCCGGCTTGACCGAGCTGAGCACGAACCAGATCACCGGGAACCCGAAGGCCGCGGCGAGCACCCACAGCAGGGCGCTTGCGGCGATGGCCTTGGTCTTTTCCTGCGGCCCCCGCAGCATGTCCGAGGGGTTCTGCGGCTTGACGCGTGAAGAAGTGCTCTGCTTTGTTGCCTGGCTCATCACTTCACCGCCCTTCTGTTGTTGAACCACAGTTGAATGAGCGCGATGACGAGGAGGATGACGAGAAGAACCATCGACGCGGCACTCGCGTAGCCGATGTCACCGTTCTGGAATCCGGAACGGTAGATGTACTGCACGAGAAGGTTGTTCTCGGTGCCGGGTCCACCGTTGTTGAGGGCCTGGATCATCGCGAATTCCTTGATCGCTCCGAGTGTGGAGAGCAGGATGACGATGAACGAGGTCGGAGCGATGCTCGGGAGCGTGATGCTCTTGAACCGCTGCCACGAACCAGCGCCGTCGAGCTCGGCGGCCTCGTAGTACTCCTTCGGCACGTTCTTGATCGCGGCGATGAAGAGCAGCATGTTGAAAGCGGTTCCTGCCCATGCGCCCGCGAAGACGACGACGAGCAGCGACAGGTTGGGGTCGGACTGCCAGGGGATCCGTCCCCCGCCCGCGCTCTGCACGAGGAAGTTCACGAGACCGAAGTTCTCGCCGAACAACCAGCGCCAGATCACTCCGACGACGATGGGCGAGAGCAGCCACGGAATGAAGAAGATCACCCGTGCCGCTGTCTTGCCCTTGGTGAACTTGCTGACCAGCAGGCTCGCGATGGCGAGGGCCAGCACGTAGGTCAGCGGAACCGACATCGCAGCGTAGAAGAAGGTCCGGCTGAATGCGGCGAAGAAGTTGGAGTCGGCGAAGAGCTCCGTGTAGTTGGCCAGCCCGATGAAGTCGGGGTCGCCGATGCCGGTGTAGTCCGTGAACGAGTAGATGAGGCCGATCGCCCCAGGCCACACGAAGAACAGAGCGAACAGCACCACGTTCGCCGAGATGAGGATCAGCGGCGCGATGCGGTAGCGGTTGTGGCCGGATCGCCGCCGCCGGGGCGCCACGACTTTCGTCGGGGCGCCCACGGTCTGGCTCAACACGTGTTACTCGCCTCCGACCTGATCGTTGTATCCGGCGAGGATGTTCTCCAGCGTCGTCTCAGCATCCTGCTGGTCGTTGATGAAGGCGCCCATCTGGGTGACGGTCGGGTCTTCAGAGAGCGACTTGTCGTTGAGCGCCCAGCCGATCTGCGCGACGCCGAACGAGCTCGAGATGGGGTCGGCCAGCTCGATCTCCTGGTTGTAGAGCTCGAAGCCGGCGATCGCTGTCTCGGACTCGAACGGGTAGGTCACGTCGAGCCCGGTCTCCACAGGGAGGAATCCGTTGGTCTCGACGAGCACCGTGTAGTTCTCGGGCGTGTACATCCAGTCGAGGAAGTCGTATGCGGCTTCACCGCTGGCATCCGAGTTCTCGAAGGCGACGGCGAGTCCACCGAAGTTGAGGTCGGTTGCGTGCACCGGCTGCGCCGGCGACGGCACCGCTGCCCACTCGAAGTCAGTGATCGTGCTTGCGAAGTCGGCGATCTGCCAGACACCGGAGTAGTACGCGGCGACCTGTCCGCTCTTGAACAGAGCGTTGGGGTCTGCGCCGCTGGTCCAGACCGACTTCGGCATGGTGACGTCGTCGTTCATTTCCTTGAAGTACTCGTAGATTCCGACGGTCTCATCGTTGGTGGAGAAGACTCCCTCGTCGTTGGCCTGGATGGCGTTGCCGCCCATCTGGTACTGCAGTGCGCGCAGGCGAGACGGTGAGGCGTCGAATGTGAGGTTGTACTCAGCGCTCGTGGCTTCACGAACCTGGTCTGTCGCGTCGAGGAACTCGTCCCACGTCCAGGTTTCGTTCGGGTCGGTGGGGAACGACACACCGGCCTCGTCGAAGAGTGACTTGTTGATGAACATGCCGGATGCCGTGACGTCGGTCGGGATGGTGAGGACCTTGCCGTCGTCATCCTTCGCGACAACGCTCTCGTCGATGTTGTAGTCGGGGTTCGAGGCGATCCCGTCGAGGTCGACAAGAGCATCGGTCCAGATGGGGTCGAGAGCGGGAACACTCGCGATGTCCGGCAGCGAGTTTGCCTGGGCGGCGCTCCGCAACTTCGTGGCGTAGCCGTCGTACGGCAGGTTGACGACCTCGACCGCGACGCCGGTCTCTTCCTCGTACATCTCGACGAGCTTGTCGTAACCGGCCTGCTGCTCGGCGCTTGACGAGATCCACAGCGTGAGCTCGTCAGCGCTTCCTGCGTCTGCGCCGGAGCACCCGGCGAGGCTGACGATCGTTGCGGCACCGATGACCAGCGCTGACGCGCGCCGCACTCGACCGTTGTGACCTGGGAGTTTTTTCATCTTTGAGTCCTCCTGAAGCGGAACCGGCAATCATCATGACTGCTGGATAGGGCGCACGGTCCGTCGTGAGGAAGACTGCTCATCCTCGAAACGTCTATACGTCCTAACATTATTACAAGGCCTTCTCTCGAATCGCAAGCGATTTGGGAAAGCGTTCTCCATAGCCTAAAACAACGGATGTGACGGTTGGGCCGGGAGAGGGCCGGAATGTCGTGGGATTACGCCGGAGATACCCCGTACGGGGCTGGATCCATTCTCACAGTTCCGCCCGAACTGTAATATTGTTGTTACATACGGTCCAGCCGATTCAAGGGGGAAATGTGGCTCAAGCGGAACAGGCGCTGCCAGAAGAGCTGTTCCTCGACATCGACAGGTCGGGGCCGATACCGCTCTACTATCAGGTGGCCTCGAGCCTCGAACGCGCAATCACCGACGGAACACTCCCGCCGGGCTCGCGTCTCGAGAACGAGGTCGCGCTCGGTGAGCGCTTGGGCCTGTCACGCCCGACAATTCGTCGGGCCATCCAGGAACTCGTCGACAAGGGTCTTCTCGTCCGTCGCCGCGGGGTGGGAACCCAGGTGGTCCATGGCCGGGTCACTCGCAACGTCGAATTCACGAGCCTGTTCGAAGACCTCGAGCGGAGTGGCCAGTCGCCGCAGACCCAGTTGCTCTCGGCTGAGAAGCGCGTCGCCGACGAAGCCGCCGCTGAGCTCCTCGGCATCGAGGTCGGTAGCCCGACCCTCTTCATCCGTCGCCTGCGACTCGCCGACGGAGTTCCGCTGGCGCTGCTCGAGAACACGCTCCCGGAGCCGTTCGCGAACATCGACACCGACAGCCTCACCCGCCACGGCCTCTACAAGATCCTGCGCAGCAAGGGTGTCAACATGCGTGTCGCCAAGCAGACCATCGGCGCCCGCCAGGCGACTGCGGAGGAGGCCCGTCTGCTCGACATGCCGGAGCGCTCGGCGGTGCTGACGATGAATCGCACGGCATTCGACAACTCTGGCCGGGCCGTCGAATTCGGGCGGCACTGCTACCGCCCCGATCTCTACTCGTTCGAGATCACCCTCGTCGACCGCTGATCCTCCCAGTCGGGTGAGCGGTGGCGACCGCCGTCAGTTCGCCAGCGACCGCAGGTAGCTCATCGATGTCGCGACGTCGCCGATCGGGCCGCCGTCCTCTGCCGGCTGCTCGGTCAGGATGGTGTCCTGCTCGAGCACGTACCAGCCGTCGTAGCCGGCCTGGGTGAGCACGTCGACGATCGTCGCGAAGTCGACATCTCCGGTACCGAGCGGCACGTAGATGCCCTGTCTCACGGCATCCGTGTAGGAGATCTCGCCCGACCGCACCCGCTCGGCAATCGCCTTCGACACGTCCTTGGCGTGCACGTGGGTGATGCGCTCGGGGTGCTCACGCGCCAGCTCCACCGGGTCGGTACCGCCGATGAGAAGGTGCCCGGTGTCGAGGCACAGCGGAACCTTCGAGCCGGCGAGAACACGAGACACATCGTCGCGGGTCTCGACGAGGGTTCCGACGTGGGGGTGGAGGGTGGGGCGGATGCCACGGCTCACCGCGAGGTCGACCAGGCGATCGAGATTGGTGAACAGTGTCTGCCACTGCTCATCTGTGAGCGTGGGGCGGGCGTCATATCCGTCAGAACCTGTCGCTGCGGCAAGAACGAGGGTGTCGCCGCCGGCCGCTTCGAAGGCGTCGAGCTCTCGGCTGACTCCGGGAACCGGGTCATGGTCGGGGTCGTGCAGCAGCACGGGAACGAATGCTCCGACCGCCTGCAGACCGGCCTCGCGCAGCATCGCGCTGCGTTCGAGCGGCTCCTCGGGAAGCCAGCCCTGCGGGCCGAACTCGGTGGCACCGAGTCCCAGCTCGCGCATTTCGCGCAGAACGCGGTCTGGTGCCAGCTGGACGCCCCAGTCAGGCACCTCGCACACGCCCCAGCTGATCGGAGCTCCGGCGATCCTCATGAGCGTGCCCCCGCCCCGACGGTCGCGACATCGATGGCGACTCGAGCTCCCTGGGTGGCGCTCGCGGTCGCTGCATCGGCCAGCAGGAGTGCGGCGCGCCCGTCGGCGAGGCCGGGAAGAGGAGTAGTCCCGGCCGTGATCGACGTGATGAAGTGATCGAGCTCCGCTCGGTACGCGGCGGCGTATCTGGTGAGGAAGAAGTTCTGGAACTGGCGGCTCGTCGAGCCCGCCTGGGAGTTGAACACGACAGAGGTCTCGCGGTGGTTCGCGGTCTCGAGCGAACCCAGTGGTCCGAATGCCTCGAGCCGCTGGTCGTAGCCGGTTGCGCAGAAGCGGGAGTTCACGATGGTCGCGATCGCTCCGTCAGCCGTCCGGAGGGTCGTGACCGCTCCGTCGAAGTCGCCGAACTCTTCGAGGGCGGGGTCCGAGCGCTGGCCGAACGCTTCGACCTCGACGAAGTCGCCGAGCACAGCGCGCGCCAGGTCGAGGTCGTGGATCGCCATGTCACGGAAGATGCCACCGGACTGGGCGATGTACGACAGGGGCGGCCCGGCGGGGTCGCGGCTGATGATGGTGAGCTGACGCACCGGCCCGACCTCACCGTTTCTGGCCCGCTCGATCAGTTCGTTAACGCCGGGATCGAAGCGCCGGTTGAATCCGACCATGACCCGGTTGCCAGCTGCGCCCACGCTGGCGATGCACTCGTCGACACGTGCGAGGCTGAGGTCCACCGGCTTCTCGACGAGCACGGCTTTGCCCGCCGCAACAGCAGCGAGGATGTGCTCGACGTGGAACGGGGTGGGCGAACCGACGATGACCGCATCGATGCCGTCAGCGAAAGCATCCGCGATGTCTGTCGACGACCGGGCACCGAACGGCTCGGCGAGTCGATCGGCTGCACCGGGGACCGGGTCGACGACGACGCCGAGTCGTGCGCCGGGGTGGCCGGCGACGTTGGCGGCATGGACGTTGCCGATCCGGCCGGCGCCGATGAGGGCGAAGGTAAGCATGGGTGCCTTTCTGGGTGGAGCGACGAGGGTCAGCCGAGGAGGGGGCGTTGTTTGGCCCGCTGCTCGACATAGACGGATCGAGCCGCCTGGGTGCTGTCGAGTTCGGACACTTCGGCGACAGGAACATCCCACCAGCCGGCTCCGTCAGGACCGTAGAGCAGTGGGTCGGACTGCACATGGATCACCGTGGTGGTGGGTGATGCCTTCGCGCGGGTGACGGCGTCGAACAGTCGACCAGTGACATCCGGCCCCGGTTCCACATCGAGAACGTCGATGCCGTAGCTGCGGGCGTTGGCGGCGAGGTCGATCGGGAGGACGGTGTGCCCATCGAAGCTCTGCGTGTCGGGGTCGTATGAGCGGTATTTCGTTCCGAATCGTTCGGAGCCGACGGTTTCGGACAGGTGCCCGATCGACGCGAAGCCGTGGTTCTGGATGAGCACAACGATGATCTTGAGCCCCTCGGCCACAGCGGTGACGAGTTCGCTGTGCATCATCAGATACGAGCCGTCGCCCACCATCACGAGAACGTCGCGGTCGGGAGCCGCACGGCGAACACCCATCCCACCGGGGATTTCGTACCCCATGCATGAGTATGCGTACTCGACGTGATAGCCGAGGGCATCCCGCACCCGCCAGAGTTTGTGCAGGTCACCCGGGAGCGATCCCGCAGCCTGTACGACCACATCGCGCGGGTCGCTTGCGGCGTGCACCGCTCCGATGATCTCGGACTGCCCAGGAAGCTCGCGTCCTGTTGGGTGCAGGGCGGTGTCGACGACGGCATCCCATTCGGATGACCAGCGGCGCAGCTGGTCGGCGTATCCGTCCGAGATGCGGTGGCGACCGAGCGCGGCGGCCATGGCGTCGATCGTCTCGCGGGCGTCAGCGACCACCGGTAGCGCACTGCCGTGCTTGTAGGCATCGAACGGGGCGACGTTGACGTTGACGAAACGCACATCCGGGTTCTGGAACGCCGTGCGGCTCGCGGTGGTGAAGTCGCTGTAGCGGGTGCCGATTCCGATGATCAGGTCGGCCTGCTCGGCCGCATGGTTGGCCGCTGTTGTTCCTGTCGCTCCGACTCCACCCAGGTACTGGGCGTGATCCCAGGGCATCGCGCCCCCTCCGGCCTGGGTCGTTGCGACCGGGATGCCGGTGAGTTCCGCTAACAGACGGAGCTTGTCTTCTGCGGCGGAATACAGAACGCCGCCTCCGGCCACGATGAGCGGAGCCTTCGCGCCGAGGATCGCTGCCATCGCGCGATCGAGTGCCCCGCGTTCCGGGAGCGGGCGGCGCAGGTGCCATTCGCGGTCGGCGAGGAACTCGAGGGGGACGTCGAGCGCTTCGGCCTGAACATCTTCGGGCAGGGAGATCGTCACCGCACCGGTTTCAGCGGGGTCCGTGAGTACCCGCATCGCCGAGAGGGCGACCGAGTAGAGCTGCTCGGGCCGCTGAACGCGATCGAAGAAGCGCGAGAGCGGGCGGAATGCATCGTTCACGGTGAGACCGATGTCGTGCGGGAGCTCGAGTTGTTGCAGCACCGGGTCTGCGACGCGGGTCGCGAACGTGTCGCTCGGCAGTAGCAGGGCAGGCAGACGGTTGGTCGTCGCGAGGGCAGCGCCGGTGAGCATGTTGGTGGCGCCGGGCCCGACGGATGCCGCGCTGGCCATCGTTCCGAGACGGCGGCGCATGCGGGCGTAGCCGACGGACTGGTGCACCATGGCCTGTTCGTTTCGGGCCTGGTAATACGGCATCAGGCCGGGCTCCTGCGTGTTCAGCTGCTTGAGCGCCTGCCCGACCCCGGCGACGTTGCCGTGGCCGAAGATCCCGAAGGTTCCGGCGATGGTGCGTTCACGGTGGTCGCCGTCGACGGTCCACTGGTGGGCGAGAAACTCGATGAGCGCCTGGCTCACTGTCATGCGCTTCGTGGTCACTGCAGTCCTCCCGGTGCGGGTTCGGTTCGTTCGTACGGAAGCCGGGCATCGAACTCCTGCCCCTCCCAGGTGTCGCGGACCCAGCCGTGGGCGGGGTCGTCCGAGATGCTCCAGACCCGCTCGGGATCCGGACCGGCCATCACGTTGAGATAGTAGAGGTCGTACCCGGGCGCTGCGGCGCACGGGCCGTGCCAGCCGTGCGGAACCAGGCCGATGTCTCCTGTGCGAACCTCGGCGAGCGTGTCGATCGCGCCGGCATCCGACGAGTAAGCCCGCAGATAGCCGAAGGGGTCGGCGGACTCGGGTGCCTGCAGTCCGCGTGAGACCGCGGTCTCGAAGTAGTAGATCTCCTCGAGCCGTGACTCCTCGCCTGCGACGAGCGTGTCGTGTTTGTGCGGCGGGTACGACGACCAGTTCTCGGCGGGGGTGATGACCTCGCACACGATGAACCGGTCGGCGTCGAGGGCCTGAGGGGTCCCGAAGTTGTGCACCTGGCGACTGGACCGACCGGCCCCGCGCAGCTCGACCGGGACCTCGGGTCGACGGATGTGTCGAGCCGGCTTGGCTACGGTGGCCGGTGCTTCTGCGACGGCGACCCGCCCGACACCGCTGAGGACGGCTCGCGAGTCGACCGGGAGGTAGAGAACATCGGTGGGGCCATCGAACACCGATGCCCTGCCTTCGAGTTCGGTGACGATCTCAGGCGCGTCGGCCGTCGTCGAGTGGCTGACGGTGAACGACCCGGCGAGCGGAACGATCAGGCGCTCGACACCGGGCTCGCTGAGCAGGCGCTCGTCACCGGCAGCGAGCTCAGCCACCCGGATCCCCGTGTGGGTCCAGCCAGGAAGTGTGTCGTCGACCACGGACTCCCAGCCGTCGCGAGAGAGCGCACCTCTCGTAAAGAACCACTCATTGCGTTCCTGCACGCCAGCCTCCATCGGTCTCGTACCGTGCTCTAGTTCTGGGGGAACCCGAGGTTGATTCCACCATGGCTCGGGTCGAGCCAGCGCGACGTGACCGCCTTCTGCTGGGTGAAGAAGCGAACTCCCTCTGCTCCGTGCGCCTTGGTGTCGCCGAACAGGGAGTCCTTCCAGCCGCCGAAGCTGAAGGTGGCGACCGGAACGGGGATCGGAACGTTGATGCCGATCATGCCGACCTCGATCTCGTTCTGGAACCGGCGTGCGGCACCACCGTCGTTGGTGAAGATCGCGGTTCCGTTGCCGAAGGCGCCGGAGTTGATCAGCTCGACACCCGCGTCGTAGCTGGGCACCCGCACGACCGCGAGGACCGGACCGAAGATCTCCTCTGTGTATGCCTTCGATGTCGTCGGCACGTTGTCGAGCAGCGTTGGGCCGAGCCAGAATCCGTTCTCATTCCCGTCCACCGTGATACCCCGGCCGTCGACGACGATCGTCGCCCCGTCGGCCTGTGCGATTTCGATGTACGACGCCACC
This sequence comes from Mycetocola sp. CAN_C7, assembly GCF_015752285.1. Lineage (NCBI taxonomy): Bacteria > Bacillati > Actinomycetota > Actinomycetes > Micrococcales > Microbacteriaceae > Mycetocola > Mycetocola sp. CAN_C7. Next base: position 673,104 of record NZ_JADOUY010000001.1, on the reverse strand, counting down.
TTGTCGCGGTGCTGCTCGGTGATGAGCGGTCCCATGTCGCAGGAGCGGCGACCGTCGCCGATGGTGAGTGCCGACATCCGTTCGGTGATCTTCTCGATCAGCGGGTCGGCGACCGGTTCGACGGCGACCACGACCGAGATGGCCATGCACCGCTCACCGGCTGACCCGAAACCGGCGTTGATGGCGCTGTCTGCGACGAGGTCGAGGTCGGCGTCCGGGAGCACGAGCATGTGGTTCTTGGCCCCACCGAGTGCCTGGACGCGCTTGCCGTGTGAGGTTCCCGTCTCGTAGACGTAGCGGGCGATCGGGGTCGATCCGACGAAGGAAATGGCCTTCACATCCGGGTGGGTGAGGAGGCCGTCGACGGCCTCCTTGTCGCCGTGCAGCACGGTGAAGACACCATCTGGGAGTCCGGCTTCCTTCCACAGCTCGGCGAGCCAGAGAGCCGCAGACGGGTCCTTCTCGCTCGGTTTGAGGATGACGGTGTTACCGGCGGCGATGGCTATGGGGAAGAACCACATCGGCACCATGGCCGGAAAGTTGAACGGGCTGATGATGCCGACGACACCGAGGGGCTGGCGCAGGGAGTAGACGTCGATGCCGGTCGAGACCTGCTCGGAGTACTCGCCCTTGAGGTGGTGCGCGAGGCCGGTCGCGAACTCGACGACCTCCTGGCCACGGCTGATCTCGCCGAGGGCATCGGAGAGCACCTTGCCGTGCTCTGCCGTGATGATCTCGGCCAGTTCGCCCTTGCGTGAGTCGAGCAACTCGCGGAACCTGAAGAGCACCGCCTGGCGCCGGGTCAGTGACAGGTCGCGCCAGGCCGGGTATGCGGCCTTGGCCGAGGCGACGGCGGCGTCGATCGTGGCGGCGTTCGCGAGCGACACCTTTTTCGTGACCGCGCCGAGCGCTGGGTCGAAGACGGGCGCGGTGCGCTCGTTCGAACCGAGGTGTTCTGCACCAGCGATCCAGTGCGGAACGACGGGCAGGCTTGAGTTGGAGGTGTTCGTCATCTGAGCTGTTCTTTCGTTTCGGTTCTGGATCACTGAAGAGCGGGGGAGAGGGCGCGGCCGTGCACGAGCTGGGCAGCCTGGTCGACCGCGGATGCAACGTCGCCGTCCTGCGGGTACACGAGGGTGCGTCCGACGACGAGTCCGCGCACCCCGGGAAGGGCGAGCGCATGCTGCCACCTGGTGAATGTCGCATCCGGTGCGCCTTGCGGGTCGCCGCCGAGCAGCAGGGTCGGCATGGTGGTCGACGCCATCACGCGTTCCATCTCGTCGACGACCGGCAGTTTCATCCAGGTGTACGCAGATGAGTTGCCCAACCCGGATGCCACCGAAACCGACCGGATGACGGCCTGCGGGCTGAGGTCGTTGAGAACGCGGCCGTCGCGTCTGGCGCTGAGGAACGGCTCGAGCATGATCGGCACCTTGGCGAGCGCTGCCTCATCGACCGCCCGCGCGGTGGATTCGATCGTGGCGACCGAACCGGCATCCTCGAGATCGATGCGCAACAGCGTCTTGGCGAAGTCGAGGCCGTCGCGTTTGATCGCGTCGATGTCATAGGCGGTGAAACGGTCGTCCATCTCGAAGCTCGCGCCGCTCAGCCCGCCGCGGTTCATCGACCCGACGACGATCTTGTCGTCGAGCACCCCGAGCGTGGCGAGGTCGTCGACGATGTCCGGGGTGGCGAGCAGCCCGTCGACGCCGGGGCGGGACAGGGCGAGCGCGAGCCGGTCGAGCAGGTCATAGCGGTCGGCCATGGCCATCTGGTCGCTGCGCACTCCGAGGGCTCCCCGCGCCGGGTGGTCGGCCGCGATGATGAAGAGGCGTCCGTCTTCGGCGAGGAGCGAGTCCCGGCGCCGGCGGTTGCGGAGCGCGATGCGCACGTCTTCCGGTCGATGCGCCCTGGTGTCGCGCAACGCCTCGAACTGGCCCGCCGTGAGAAGGCGCCCGTCTCTAAGCTGTGACATTGGTGGTTCCCTGCAGTAGGTGTTCGACCTCGGCGGTCGTCGGCATTGCTGTGGAGCACTCGCGGCGTGATGCGACGAGAGCACCGGCGGCGTTGGCGAAGCTCAGGATGCGTTCCAGGTCCCAGCCCTCGACGAGGCCGTGGCACAGGGCGCCGCCGAAGCCGTCGCCTGCCCCCAGGCCGTTGATGACATCGATGGGGAACGGCGGAACTTCGACGGACTGGTCGCGGGTCTTGGCCAGCACGCCCTTTGGCCCCTGTTTCACGATCGCCAGGTCGAGCCCGCGGTCCAGCAGCGCGTCAGCGGCCCGGTGCGGGTCGCTCTCGCCGACGGCGACCTCACACTCTTCACGGTTGCCCACTGCGACAGTCACCTGGTCCAGCGCCAGCGAGACCTGCTCGCGGGCGTCCTCGACCGACGCCCAGAACATGGGTCGGTAGTCGAGGTCGAGGATCGTCAGCGGGCGTCGGGCGCGAGCGGCCCACGCGGAGTGATGCGCGCTGCGGCTGGGTTCCTCGGAGAGACCGGTGACCGTCGACCAGTAGATGGTCGCGTCGCGGATGGCATCCAGGTCGAGTGATTCCGACGTAATGGTCAGATCGGGGGCCTTGGGCTTGCGGTAGAAGTACAGCGGAAAATCGTCTGGAGGAAAGATCTCGCAGAAGGTCACCGGAGTGGGGAACTCGTCGTTCACGGCGACATACCGGTTGCTGACGCCAAGCCTGTCCAGTTCGCGTCGGACGTAGCGGCCGAACGGGTCGTCTCCCACGGCGGAGATCAGTGCGGCCGAACGTCCGTGCCTGGCGGCGGCCACGGTGACGTTGGCGGCACTTCCCCCGAGGTACTTGCCGAACGTGTCCACATCCTCGAGTCCGACACCGTCCTGCAGCGGATAGAGATCGACGCCGACGCGACCGATCGCGATCAGATCCTGACGTGCTTGGTGCTCATTCATGGGTCCCGAACCGAATCCTTCCAGCGGGTCCACCCCCGACATTGGAGTTAATGTTAGGACAATGCTACATGGATGATCCGACGGATTGCTACCGGCGCCGAGCTCGTCGGCCTCCGGCCTAAGGCCTTAGCGCGAAGACTCGAGAATGGCGCGAACGCCACCATGGACCTGAGACGCCTGCGGCGACTCGCCCATCGCAGCTGCCTGAGAAGCACCGTCAAGGAGCCACGACACCCACCTGGTGAGTTCGAGCGCCGGAACGTCCTCACGAATTTCTCCGCGCTGTTGACCCGTCTCGACGTTCCGGGCGAGAAACTCGGTCACCAGACCCGACTCTGTCTCGAGAGCTGCTGCGACCCGCGGTTCTGACTCAACTCCTGCGAGGCCGGCGACGAAGATGGGGTAAGAATCCTCTCCCATCTCGGCTGCGACGGCGGTCGCGTAGCTCATCACCGCCGCGAGCCCCGATGCCGCCTGCTCTGTGTTCGTCAGGTGGGTTCGAAGATCCTCACATCCCGATTCGAGAACAGCAACGAGCGCCTCGAGCTTGCTCCCGAAGTAGTGGAAGAACGTGCCCGAAGAGATGCCCGCTTCGCGACATATCCCTGCGGTGGTCGACCGCTGGTAGCCATGCGTCGCGAACTGTCCTGAGGCTGCTCTGACAATGGCCGAGCGCTTCGACTCGTATTTCTCGCGATCGACTGGACGGGACATGGCACCCAGCCTAGTGCTTTACTAGAGCACTTGCTCTAGAGTGGGTGCTCTATGAACGATGAGCACGGTTCCCATGCCCGAAGTCGTCGGCCCGGCGGTTCGGTCGCTCGGCGATCCCGGATGCTCGGAGTGATCGCGCTGGGGGGTATCGCCATCGCTTACTCGCCCATGTGGCTGCCGAGGTTGCGCGACATACTCGGTATCGACCTCGGGATGGCGGGTCCTGCGTCATCGATCTTCTGGAACGTGCTCGCGGCCGTCAGCCTCGTGGGCTACATGTTCCTCGTCGAACGCCGCCCACTGTCGTCCATCGGCCTGCGGAAGCCATGCGCAAAGGACGTGGAATGGGCTCTCTACCTGTTCGGCGCGTACATGGCATGGCAGTGGATCATCATCACGTTCTTCCCACCTGCTCCTGACCCGGGCACGGAGACCATCACCTCTCTGCCCCTCGCAGCAGTCCTCGGGATCATCGTTTCGGCGGCCGTATTCGAGGAGATCCTGTATCGGGGGTACCCGATCGAGCGCCTCAGCGAACTGACCGGGCGACGCTGGATCGCCTACGCGGTGACCGTCCCGCTGTTCGTCTCGCCGCACCTCGTGTTTTTCGGTCCTCAATGGCTGTGGACAGCAGGCGTCGGAACGATCGCCATCTACGTCCTCTATGCAAAGACCCGGAACCTGCCTGCCTGCATGCTCCTTCACCTGTGCGTCAACCTCCCGATCCTCATCCCGACCATCGCCCACCACATCAGCGCGACCAGCTGACATCGCGAACTCCAGATCAGCAGAGAGGTTCCTGGGTAAAGGCGGGCATCCGCGGCTCCCCGAAGGTGGGGTGCCCAAACCCCAGTTGAGGGGCTGGAAACTCGATCGACGACCGACAGAATCGAAGGATGTCCGATTCACAGCAGCCATACACCCCCCAGTCAGTCCCATCTTCGCCACCGGTAACCCCGCCGCCGGGATACGGATCCGAGCCGTCGCCGTACGGCCCTCCCGGCGCGTACCCGCCGTCGAACCAGTTCCCGCCGACGCCGCCGGCCAGGCCGGGAAACGGTCTGGGCATCGCAGCCCTGATCGTCGGAATCTTCGCGTTCATCGGCGCTTTCATCCCCTTTGTCAACTACGTTTCCGGCTTCCTCGCCGTGGTCGGCATCATTCTGGGCATCATCGCGATCACGCGCAAGAACAAGCCGAAGAAGGCCGGGGTCGCCGGCCTGATCGTCTCCGCCGTCGCACTCATCCTGTCGATCGTCCTCGCCTTTGCCTACACGGCCGGCTTCGTGGCAGCCGTCGATGAGGCGCTTCCTCAGTCGAGCATCCAGGAAACCGACGACGCAGCACCGGCCGAAGAAGCTGACGAAGCCGAGACCGAGGCATCCGCTGAGGTCGGCACGCGCGAGAACCCGGCACCGATCGGCACCACCGTCGAGATCACGACAGCGGGCGCACCGACCTACGAGGTGACGCTCGGCGCCCCGACGCTCGACGCAACGGATGTCATCCTCGCCGAGAACCAGTTCACCGAGGCGCCGCCGGAGGGCTTCCAGTACGCACTTCTGCCCGTGACGGTGACGTACACCGGCACGGAGACCGGTACACCCTGGATCGACCTGCAGATCACCTACGTTTCTGCCGCGGGCACGACCCACACCCAGTCCGATGCGCTCGCCGTCGCTCCGTCGCCGACGTTCATGGAGATCAACGAGCTCTACCCCGACGCGAGCGGTACGGGAAACATCGTCATCGCCATCCCCACAGCGGATGCCGCGGCGGGCTCCTGGACGGTTGAGCCGCTCTTCCTCGGCGACACGTTCTTCTTCGCCGCCGAGTAGTCACCCAGCGCCGCACGGCGCGTCATCGGACACAAATGGTCGTCGATCGCGTCGTTCGACGACCATTTGTGTCCCTTGAACAACCGCGCTCGGTTCCGCCCGCGCTCTACGCCCCAGCCAGCTGCTCTTCGACGACCTGCGGCGCAGCATCCGCCGCGAACGCCCCCCGGTATCGGGCCGCCGGATGCCGCTCGTTGAGTCGCGGCGACCCGAACAGCTTCTGCCTCAACGGGCCATCCGCATACGACGATTGCGCGAGCCCTCGCTCACGCAGCACCGGGAGCACCCGGTCGGCGAACTCCTCGAACGATCCGGGGATCACCCAGTTGATGACGTTGATGCCGTCGACCCCCGCGGCCTGCCAGACCTCGATCTGGTCGGCGATCGACTCGGGGGTTCCGACCAGCCGCGTGTTCCTCGCCTGCAGGATCCCGAGGTCACCGACGACCGGCTCCCGGTCGGTGATGTATCGCGACGTCCACTCGAGGAATCCGCGAGCGCCGTTCGTGTCGACATCCTTCAGCGGAGTCGACGGGTCGTACACCCGCCCGTCCTTGTCGACGACGGCCATGTGGGCGAGATACCCGTCGACGCTCACGTACTTTTCGTACTCGACAGCCTTGGCCCGTGCCTCTTCCTCGGTGTCGCCGATCACGAAGCTCAGCCCCTGGAAGAACTTGATGTCGTCAGCATTGCGACCGTACGAGACGGCGAGAGCCCGCGTCTCGGCGATCTGTTCGGCGGCGACGGCCGGACTCGGCGCGATAATGAACACGGCCTCAGCATTCCGGGCGGCGAATCCCCGACCGGATGCCGACGAGCCGGCCTGGTAGAGCACCGGGGTTCGCTGCGGTGACGGCGACGGAAGGTGCGGGCCCTCCACGCTGTACCGCTTGCCCCTGTGGTGGATCTTGTGGATCTTCGACGGATCCGAGAACGACGACCCTTTCTTGTCCTTGAGCAGAGCGCCCTCGTCCCACGACCCCTCCCACAGTTTGTAGGTCACGTCGACGTACTCCTCGGCCCACTCGTAGCGTTCGGTGTGGTCGGTGAGCTGCGACTGCCCGAAGTTGCGCGCGCCGTTGTTCTGCATGCCCGTGACGACGTTCCAGGCGATCCGGCCGTTCGAGATGTGGTCGAGGGTCGACACCTGGCGCGCGAAGTGGAACGGATGGCTCTGAACGACATTCGACGTCAGTGCGAGACCGATGTGCTCGGTGTTCACGGCCAGGGCGCTGAGCAGCACGGTCGGGTCGTTGCTGGGAATCTGCAATCCCTCGCGCGCGTAGACGTCGAAGTCGGCATCCGAATCCCCGTACAGCCCGCTGACGTCGGCGAAGAACATCGCATCGAACTTCGCCTCCTCGAGCAGCTTCGCCAGGTGGATCCAGGTCTGCACGTCGTTGAACTCGGTCTGCTGCGCATCAGGTCGGCGCCACTGTCCGTGATGGATGTGCGAACCGGTGTTCATCACGAACGCGTTGAAGTGAAGGGGCGTGGGCATGGTGATCTTCCGATCAGTCGAGAGTGGGCAATGACGAGACGAGCTGCTGCGTGTACGGATGCTGCGGGCGATTGAAGACGTCGTCGGCGGTTCCGCGTTCGACCACGGCGCCGTCCTTCATGACGAGCACCCGGTCGCTGATGTGGCTGATCACTCCCAGGTCGTGGGAGATGAACAGGTAGCTCAGGCCGATCTGCTTCTGCAGTTCGACGAGCAGGTCGAGGATCTGCGCCTGGATCGAGACGTCGAGCGCCGAGACGGCCTCGTCGAGCACGATCACCGACGGCGACGGCGCCAGCGCCCGGGCGATCGCCACCCGCTGCCGCTGCCCGCCCGAGAGCTGCAGCGGAAAGCGCGGCAGGATGTCATCCGTCAGCCCCACCTGCCGGATCAGTTCCCGCACCCGCGTCTTCTTCTCTGCGGTGCTGCGCGGCTCTTCGTCGGTGACGGCATCGAGCAGGATGCGCTCGGTGTTCCAGCGCGGATCGAACGAACTCAGCGGGTCCTGGTAGACCACCGAGATGCGTTTGCGGAGCGAGCGCCGCGAGGACTCGCGGATCGACGACCACTCACGGCCGAGCAGAGTGACCGACCCTTCGTCGGCATCCGTCAGTGCAAGGGCGATGCGCGCGGTCGTGCTCTTGCCCGATCCGGACTCGCCGACGATGCCGAGCGTCGTGCCCTGCTCGAGCTCGAACGACACGTCGTTCACCGCCGTCGAGAGGCTGCCGTCCGGCGACCGGAATCGTTTCACGAGGTTCTTCGCCTCGAGCACAGGTCCGGTATAGTCGGCGAACTCCTCAGCGAAACGCGCCGGGTGTGCTGTGGCGACGATGTCGAGTTGGGGTCCGAGCCGTCGCCCGCGAGTGTGTTCGCCTGGCACAGCCCCGATGAGGCTCTTCGTGTACTCGTGTTCCGGAGCGGTGAGAACCTGCTGGGCGGACCCGCTCTCGACGACAACGCCGCCCTTCATCACGAGGATGTGATCGGCGAGGTGCGCCACCACTGACAGGTCGTGGCTGATGAGGATGATCGAGACGCCGCGCCTCTTCGTGTCGGTGAGAAGAGAGAGCACCTGCGCCTGCACGGTGACATCGAGGGCTGTCGTCGGTTCGTCTGCGACGATGATCTCGGGGTCGAGGGCGAGAGCGGATGCGATGAGCGCACGCTGGCGAAGACCACCGGAGAGCTCGTCGGGACGTTGCCGCGCACGCAACGCGGGGAGGGGAACGCCGACCGAGTCGAGCAGTTCGATCACCTTGCGTTTGCGGCTCGCCCGATCGCCCCAGCCGTGCAGCTTGAGCGCCTCTTCGATCTCCTTGCCGACCGGGCGGAGCGGGTCGAGCGAGACGAGAGCATCCTGAAGGATGAAGCCGATCCGGCGCCCGCGGATCTCACGCCAACGCTTCGCCCCCACCGAGGTGAGGTCTTCACCGTCGAGACTGATCCTCGACGAGTCGACGGTGGCGTTCCGGCCGGTCAGCCCCACGATCGAGCGCGCGGTGACGCTCTTGCCCGAACCCGATTCACCGACGATCGCGATGCACTGGCCGCCGTGAAGGTCGAAGGAAACACCTCGAACGACCTCGTGGAACTCGCCGCCGCGGGTGAAGCCGACGTTCAGGTTGTGGACGGACAGGCGTGGCGCGTCCGTGTGCACTGAACCGGTGGCATCCGTTCGGTTGTTTGTGAGCAGGTCGGTCATTTTTCGCCCTTCTCGAGTGAAGCCTGGATGTGCTTACCGAGGGTGGTCGCCGCGATCGCCAGGGCCACGATGACGAGGCCGGGGATGACGGTGAGCCACGGCGCCTGCGTGATGTAGAGACGGCCGGCGTCGAGCAGGGCGCCCCACTCCGGCGACGGCGGTGCCACGCCGAGGCCGAGGAACGCGAGGCTCGATGCCCACACGATCGATTGGCCGACCGACAGCGCGATGATCGCCACGAGCGGCCGGATGGCATTCGGGATGATGTGGGAACGAAGGATGCGACCGCGACTGTGACCGAGAGCCGTCGCGGCTTCGACGTAACCGGAGTTCTTCGCGGTGAGGATCTGTCCGCGGATCATCCGGGCGTAGCCGGGAGACGTGCCCACGCCGACGGCGAAGACCTGAGAGAACGCGGATGGTCCGATCACGGCGACGAGGAGAAGCGCGAGCAGCAGAGTCGGGAAGGCGAAGAGCACCTCGATGACCCGGTTCACAGTTCCCGCAACGTACTTGCCGGCGAGAGCCGCGAGCGAGCCGAGGATCAGCGCAATGGTGAGGCTCGCCGCGGTCGCTCCGATGCCGATGAGCAGCGATTCGCGGGTGCCCCAGATGACGCGACTGTAGAGGTCACGGCCCGACTCGTCGGTGCCGAACCAGTGCGCCAGCGACGGCGGCTGAAGTGAGTTCGCAAGGTCGAGCGCGTAGGGGTCGTGGGTGGCGAGCACCTGCGGTGCGATCAACGCGACCACGAAGAAGAGCAGGGCGGCCAGGGCGGTGCCCAGCCCCCACGGCACCACAGATTTTTTGCGTGACCGCGCGGCCGGCGGAGTGACGGGAACTTTCTGTTGCAGGGTCATGAGTTCTTCAACCTCGGGTCGATGAGCACGTACACGAGGTCGACGATCAGGTTCGCGACGACGTAGAGGGCGGCGATGAGCACGACCACCCCGGTGACGATGGGGAGATCCTGGGTAGAGACCGCGGTGACGAGCACCCGGCCGATCCCGGCCCGGGAGAAGACCGTTTCGACGACGACGGCTCCGGAGATGGTGGCGCCGAGTGCCCAGCCTGAGAGGGTCACGGCGGGCAGCACCGAATGCCGTAGCACGTGGTGCAGCCGCACTCCGAGATCGCTCATTCCACGCATCCGTGCGGTGAGAACGAATGGCTGCTCGAGCGAGTTCTCGAACTCGGTGCGGGTGGCCTGGCTCATGAACCCGGCGAGTGGGATGGCGAGGGTGAGTGCCGGGAGAAGGAGCCCGGCCGGGCTCGAGCCGCTGATCACCGGGAACCAGCCGAGGCTCAGCGAGAAGACGAGCAGCAGCAGGATGGCGAGCCAGTAGTGCGGGAGTCCGGCTGTGGTCGTGTCGACGATGGCGCCGAACGAGCTGAGCTTCGGCCCACGCCCGGCGGTGAGGATGATCCAGACGACCATGATCAGCCACGACAGCCCGATGGCTGTGAGGGTCAGGACGAGTGTCGGGCCGATCTGCTCGAGAATGATCGTGGCCACCGGGCGGTACTGCTGGTATGACATTCCGAGGTTGCCGGTGAGCAGGGCCCGAATGTAATCGAAGTACTGCACGACGAGCGGGTTGAGCAGACCGTACTGCTCGTTGATCTGCGCGAGTTCCTCCGGAGTGCGCTGAATGGCCTGCCCGGCGCGGGTGTTGAGGATGACGGTGGCCCGATCCCCCGGCAGTGCCGCCTGGGCGAGGAACGCGGCAGTCGCGGCGCCCCACAACACGATCACCGCACCAACGAGTTTCTCGCCGATACGACGGGCGAGGAGCCGGTTGCGCGATGCCCGCCTGGCCGCCGACGCCTGAGCGTCAGCGGCCGCGGTGGTCGCGGCATCCGCCACGGGCTTATTCGACGAAGTAAGCGTCATGGAACACCGGTCCTCCCTGTGCGTTCTCCTGCCACACGCCCTTGAGGTACGGCGACACGGCGAGGCTCGACAGGCGGTCGTAGAGACCGATCGCCAGCGCGTGGTCGGCGATGTACTCCTGGGCTTCGGCGTAGAGCCCGTTCTGCTTGTCGATGTCAGGCTCGGAGTTGGCGGCGAGGATGAGGTCCTCGAGCACCGGGTCGTTGTAGAACGCCGAGTTGTTGAAGTTCGGGCTCTCCGGCAGGTTCTGGCGCCAATTGATGTGCAGGATGCCGGCGGTCACCGCGGTCCAGTAGCCTGCGGCGATGTCGCGTTCCTCCGGCGTCGAATACGCACCGGCGAAGAACTCGCTCTGCGGAACGGGGATGAGTTCGACCTTGAAGCCGGCTTCCTTCGCCTGCTCCTGCACACCCTGCAGGATGGATGCTCCCTCGGCGTTGACGATCGTCCCGGCGCCGTACGGCAGCACGACGTCGAGCGTCTCGCCGTCTTTCGTGCGGTACCCGTCAGCATCCGTTTCGGTCCAGCCGGCGGCGTCGAGCAGATCGTTGGCCTGATCGATGTCGTAACTGTAGGCATCCGCCGCTTTCTGGCTGTAGCCAGGAGTCGACTGGCTGACGCCGCCGTTGCCCTCGTAGGGGATGACGCCCTTGCCGATGGTCTCGACGAGGGTTTCGCGGTCGAGGCTGTACGCGAAGGCCTTGCGCACGTTCTCGTCGACGAACGGACCCTCGACGGTGTTGAAGCTCAACTGCTGGGGACGGCCTGGTGTCACATACTTGGCGAGCTCGAAGCCTTCGGACTCGAGACCGGCCCATTCGATTGCCGGAACGTCGTAGAGCGCGTCGACCTCGTCTGCGCGGAGTGCCGAGGTGCGGGTGGTTCCGTCGGCGACGAAACGCCAGTTGATCTGCTCGACGTTGGCCGGGCCCTCGTGCTTCGCGTTCGCTGGCCACGAAGTGTAATCGTCGTTGCGGGTGAGCACGATGTTCTCGCCGCGGTTCCATTCCTTCACGACGAAGGCGCCTGAGCCGATCGGGGCCTCGCAGTTCTCCTCGTCCGTGCGGGTCTCGAGCGCTTCCTTCGACTGGATGGCGAAGTAGCTCTGCGAGAGGTTGTCGGCGAGGCGCGGGTACGGGGCGGTCAGGTGCACGGCGAGGGTCTGCTCGTCGATCGCTTCAGCAGACTCGTAGTAGCCCTCGAGCCAGACCTGTGCCGTGGAATTGCCGCCCTCGAGCCAGTAGTCGAAGTTGTAGGCGACGGCCTCGGCGGTGAGCGGAGTGCCGTCGGTGAACTCGACGTCGTCCTTGAGGGTGAAGGTCCAGGTGAGTCCGTCGTCTGATGCGCTCCACTCGTCGGCGAGCCACGGCACCACTGTGCCGTCTTCGTCGAGGGAGGTGAGGTTGTCGAGCACCTGGTAGCTGAGGTACGCCTGCTCGATCCAGCCGCCGAAGACGCACGCCGGCTCCTGCTGGTGGGCGTACTCGATGGTGCCGCCGTCGACCCGCTTGGCATCGTCGGCTGGACCGCTCGCGCCGCCGGCGCATGCGGTCAGTGCCATCGTGGCGAGCACGCCTGCTGCGGCGACGGACAGAAGCTTTGCGGGGTTTCGTAACATGCGAAAACAGCTCTCGTGTGACAGGGAAAAGGCGCCGAATCTGCGGAATCGCGGCGATCACCGGTTGGTAGTGAGCGACTCTATGGGCGCACCGGATGCCGGCAACAGGGCGCAGGTCACACTTCGTAGCCTGAGCCGTAATGTGGCGTCACACGGGTCGCAGATGTGCCGCCGATCGCTCGCGGCCAGCCCGATCGCGCTCGTCGGCGACCGGGCTCGGACGGAAATGGTCGTTCGGGGCCTGCGACGACACAATGGGTCGTTGGACGCGCGCAACGACAGAAACGGTCACACATCCCGCGAAACCTCAGCCGTTTCTGTCGTCGCTCGCGCGGCATCCGGCCCCGTTGCGACCAAGCAAACGGATGCCACGGTTTCCGTCACCGCGAACGCAACGACCTCAGGGCGTCACCACTCGGCGTCGCCACCGACCCAACGCGTCGGCGGGTTGTGGCCTGCGCACAGCCACTCGATCTCGTCGGCCTTGATCCGCTCGCGGAGCAGCCGCTCGGTGGTGCGCGCCGTCGGCTTGTCGCTGATGAACGGCCGCATGACGAACTGCTTCATGTTGCCCTGCTTTGTGACGGTGACCGCGTCACCGGTGAAGAGAACGTCGTGCCATCGAAAGGCGACGTGACCGGGGGTATGTCCGGGCGCGGGAAAGGCGAGCAGGCCAGGGAAGATGTCGAGTGTTCCGGTGATCTCAACGACACCGACCGGGTACTCGGAGCGCGCGACGCGGTTGACGAAGCGTCGCACCAGAGTGGGCGGGGCAACGTCGCCGCGGAGGATGGCGGCATCCGCTGTGCTGATCCAGACCGGAACGTCGAGCGCACGCTGCAACTGCGCGACGACCTGGGCATGGTCGAAGTCATAGTGGGTGAGCAGGATGTCGGTGATCGAGCCGGTGCGTCGCTCGGCATCGCGGATTTCGACGATGAGACGGTCGTACCCGGAGGCCATGCCCGGGTCGATGACGGCAGTGCGGCCGTCACCGCTGACGACGTACCCGTTGGCACCCGTCGACTTCTCGAGCTGGAACACATTCTCGGCGATCTTGCGCATGGTGTGGCCTCTCTGCTGCCCGTGTAGTAGACCACGCCTGATGAGTGGCGGTCGAGGGCTTGCACTCGAGGCTCGAGCTCGGTGGTCCTCGTGCGAGCTGCCGCTACCGGTCCCGTCCTTCGGCGGCTTTTTCCGCGACAAGTGACGCTTCGATCCCGTCGAGGATGATGCCCAGCCCGAACGCGAACTCGTTGCCATACGCGTAACCAGGCTGCAGGATGAGTTCGGTCGCCATCCTCGCGAGATGTGGATTCGCGCCGGCCATCATCTCCTGTTGCGCGAGAACGTTCTCAGTCACGGCGCCGATATCCCCCGACTCATCCAGCGGCAGTGACGACTCCTGCAGGGCGAATCCGTGCACGTAGCTGTCGACCAGCGACATGGTGTGGGCCGCAAGCGGAATCGAGAATTCGGCGGCGACGAGGCATCCGATCGTGGCGTTCAGGTAGTGCAGAGTCGCCGGGGTGTTGCGCGCATCGATCTCGGAGATGGCCCACGGATGCCGCTTCAACACGCTTCGCGCCGATTCGGACCGCTCTCGCATCGCCGGCTTCCACTCGGCATCCGCAGCGGGAACGGCCATCTCGCTGACGACCAGTCCGACCATGCCGTCGAGCAGCTCGTCTTTGTTCTTCACGTGGTAATACAGCGACATCGCCTCGACGCCGAGTTCGCCTGCCAGTTTGCGCATGCTTAGCGACGCAATGCCGCCGGCGTCGGCGAGCGCCACCGCGACTCTGATCGCCCTCTCCTGCGTCACGGGTTCTCGGGTCGGCGACGTCGTCTTCGTCGTTACCGAACGTGTCACCACATCCTCCGCTCGTGCCTCGGGTCGATTACCGGTGGAACACTCTAGACAGTACCTTACGGCGTATGGTAGCTTCTCCGCATCACCTTACAGCGTATGGTGGTCACCACTTTCAAAGGAAACGATCATGACCGGCACGCTCATCACAGCCCACGACTGGACCCAGGCCGACATGCCAGACCTGACCGGCAAGACCATCGTCGTCACCGGCGGCAACAGCGGTATCGGTCTCGAAGCTGCCCGTGCCTTTGCCGCGCACGGCGGCCACGTCGTGCTCGCCGTGCGCAACGAGCAAAAGGGACAGGATGCCGCGGCCACGATTCCCGGTTCGACCGAGGTCCGGCACCTCGACCTGGCCGACCTGGTCTCGATCCACCGGTTCGCCTCGTCCTGGTCGGGCGAGATCCACATCCTCGTCAACAACGCCGGAGTCATGGTGCCACCCCTCACCCGCACAGCTGACGGCTTCGAGTTGCAATTCGGCACGAACCACCTCGGTCACTTCGCCCTCACGAACCTGCTTCTGCCGCAGATCACCGGCCGCGTCGTCACGGTCGCGAGCAGCGTGCACCGTTCGGGTCGGATCGATTTCGATGACCTCAACTTCGATTCCCGTCGCTACGGCGGCGGTTCGGCCGGTTACGCGCAGTCGAAGCTCGCGAACCTGCTGTTCACCCTCGAACTGCAACGGCGTCTGAGCGAAGCGGGGTCGAGCGTTCTCGCCACGGCGGCGCACCCCGGCATGGCGGCCACGAACCTCAACTCGAGTTCGACCAATGTGGCGCTCAAGGTCTTTGCCAGAATCGTCGTCGCCCTGTTCGCCCAGAAGGCGGTCGACGGTGCCGCCCCGACCCTGTTCGCCGCCACGGCACAGATGCCCGCCGCTGGCTACGCCGGGCCGAGCAAGCGTGGCGGGTTCGCCGGTTCGCCCGTGCTCGTCGACCGCTCAGCCGATGCCTCCGATCCGGTCGTGGCCGCTCGCCTCTGGACGGCATCCGAGGACCTCACCGGCATCAGATTTCCCTTGTAGCCGCCCAGACCGGGTTCTCGGCCGTCGTCTAGTGATCCTTCCGCGGGCGGCCGTCAGTGCGACCGAACGGGCTGCCGCAACACAGTTCTGAGCTTGCTCGGCTCGGTTCGACGAGGGTCGCTGAGGTAGATCTCGTGGTGGTCCCCAGCGAAGGTGAGCCCGTGAGCGGGCAGGTACTCGTGGTGGAGCCGGTCAAGGGTCGGAGCCTCATCGTCGTATGCACCGATGTGCAGGATCTGCACGCACGTGCCTTCGTCGAGTGTGAAGAGGCGCACGCGCTGCGCTGCGGCGACGCCCTTCGTCGTGGTCACCGTCGTGACGGCATCCGTCACCAGGTCGGTGGTGATCCAGTCGGGTTGGTTGATGAGAAGCGTCCAGTCCCACGCATCTTTGTCGCCGGTCGTGAATGCCATCATGTCGTCTGCACGCCAGAGGCCTTCGAGCGGGCCGACGACGAAATCGCGGCCGAGCTGTTTCTTGCTCGTGAACTTGACCGAGTACGCGACGGGGTAGAGGGCCTCGAGCGCCGCGGCGTACTCGGGCGAGGTATTCGGGTTGCCGTGCCCGTCGATCGCGAGGTACTGCATCCGTGGCACGTCGACGACCGTGAAGTCCTGCGCCGACGGGGCATAGAGCGCTTTGTGGGCCGTCTTGACGTCGTACTTCTCAGTGGTCATGTGGGAACCGCCTTCTCGGCTAGTCAGCTCAGCTGTAACTGACCGCGACCATCAGCGCTCCTGCGCCGATTTTGAGTACACCGTCGATGGCCCAGAAAAGCCGCAGGTCAAACGATGTTGCGCGCAGTCCGATCCAGGCGTTGACCATGCAGACGATCGCCAGCAGGGCGCAGATCGGACCGTGGCTGAGACCGAGGATGAGAAAGTGGGCGCCGACGATGAAGAGCATCCACATCCAGAACGGACGGGAGTCGATGTCTGGGAACTTTCGCACAACGACGCTGACGAGGTAGCCCTCCACGAGGAACGCGATGCCGAGAACCACCCATTGCCAGATCTCCGGCCGCACGCCGTCGTCGAAGATCAGCCGGGTTGCACCGCCGACCGCCATGATCAGGATGCCGACGGCGGCCCCCGCGATCAGCCAGGTGACCCGCCACTTGCGGCCACGGAACGAGCCGACGAGAATGCCGAACCCGATCGCGACGAGCAATGCGCCGCCGCCGCGCATCAAAGGGAAGAGTTCGGGCATGTCGGTGAAGAGGGTCACCCGCCTGAGTCTGTCAGCGACAGTGCGCGATCGGAAGAGTGCTGGCCCGCTCCCCTCCGGAGTCTTGTGGTCACTCCCACTGGGGCCTGCCTCGGGCATCCCGACCAATCTCCTCGCGAGTGGATGCTGTCGGCCGAGACACCTACGCCGCCCGCGAAGCCGCCACGTGCACGACCAATTCCTGCACATGTGGGGTGTCGTCTTTCTTCAGTTGACGGTCTGATTCGGAGCGCTTTTCGCGTTCATGTCGAGATCGGGGTGTTGAGCGGCAATGTGCCTGCGGATACCGCTTGGCCAATGTGGCCAACATTGACGCATCCCGCACAACCCGCAAGGCTGGACCTTCGCCATATGGGGGTAAACACACATGAACATGAGCCAGGCATTCAACATCTTCCCGATCATCTTCATCGGGGTGCTCGTTCTCATTGCGCTCGTTATCGTCTTCATCATCGTGTCCGCCGCGCGCAACGCCAAGAAGGTGAAAGACGCTGGCCACGACCCGTTCACCCTCCAGACTGACCTGGCCACCCGCGCCATGGACAGCGAGCTTCTTCGCCCCGCAGCCGCCTCTCGCACCACCGAAGAACGCCTCCGCGAACTCGAAACACTCCGTGCCGCCGGCTCCATCACCGCCGAGGAGCACGCCGCCGCCCGCGCCGACATCCTCCGCGGCATTTGACCATCCGCACGGTCAGGCCAGGCCGGGTCACAGCCCTCGCCCTGGCATCCGTTCTCGGGGTCTCGGGATGCTCCGCATCACCCGCACCGCCCCGCGCGACACCCACCTCATCACCGAGCGAGTCGGCGATCGCGCCAAATGTCGCCGCACTCGAGGCCGATCTCAGCGTCCTCGAAGACGAGTACGACGCGACGATCGGGCTCAGCGTGATCGACACCTCTGACGGCTCGACCCTCGGGCATCGCGCCGGCACCCGCTTCGGCTACGCGTCGACCATCAAGGTTCTGGCCGCAGCCGCCCTGCTCGACCAGACGACCCCGGCCGAGCTCGACCAGCTGATCACCTGGACCGAGACGGATGTCACGAACGCCGGCTACTCGCCCGTCACCGGCGAACACGTGGCAACGGGCCTGACTCTCGGCCAGCTGGCCGAGGCGACCGTGCGCACGAGCGACAACGCCGCCCTCAACCTGGTGCTCGGCCAGCTCGGCGGCCCGACCGGGCTCGACGGCATCCTCGAGGCCAACGGCGACGACGTGACCGACGTCGTGCACGAGGAGCCCGCCCTCAACATCCTCACACCCGGCGGCACAGCCGACACCTCCACCCCGCTCGCATTCAGCGGGATGCTCGCGAAGATCGTCTCCGGCGACTACCTCGACGAGTCCGACCAGGCGACTCTTCTCGACTGGATGAGCGGCAACGCCACCGGGAACGCCCTCATCCGCGCCGGTGCACCCGATGGGTGGGATGTGGACGACAAGTCCGGAGGCGCCGGTGCGATCCGCAACGACATCGCTGTCGTGACGCCGCCAGACGGCATCCCGGTGATTCTCACCATCTTCACGACGCGCAACGACCCGGCAGTCGAGTACGACGATGCGCTCGTTGCCGAGACGGCGAGGCTCGCGCTGGCGGCGATTGCCGAGGGGCGCTGACCTCGTCGGAGCGTCGAGGGATCTCGACAAGACCGATCACGGGGCGCGCCCGATCAGCGGAGAGCCCTCGATCAGCGTTGCTCTGGAATGTGCGACGGAGCCTCCGACCCGGCACCAGTGAAGTCGTCACACCTCACGAGCTGGGTGCCGATGCGCTCCAGCGTGCACGACAGAGACGGCGTCGATCCGTTCGCCGGCCGGCCCGGATCCTGCAGTGCCACCGCGGGGCTGACACCCGCGCCGAGAATGATGAGCGCCGCAGCGACGGATGCCGCGAAGCGAGTGATCGATCGTGCCTGAGTCATGAGATGCCTCCGAGCGAAGAAGTTGAGCGAGCGGCTGGGTACGGATGCCACATTCCTCGCCAACGACCTCCAGCCACACCCGGGAGGACCCCTCAGAAACCGTCGATATACCCTCAGACCCCCCTGCCGATCGCTCATCATCGGTGGCACACTGAGCCGCATGACCGCGCACCGGGGGGTGACCGGCCCCGTTCTCGTCGGTCGCGACCAGGAGCTGGGTCTTGTCGACGCGCTGATCGCCGGTGCGGCCGGAGGTGAATCGGCCACACTCCTCATCTCAGGCGAAGCCGGCATGGGAAAGACCGTCCTGGTGCAGGATGCCTGCACCCGCGTCACCGACGACACGGTCGTTCTGACGGGAGCGTGCCTTCCGATGGCCTCCGTCGCCGTGCCGTTTCTCCCGCTCCGGTCATCGCTCCGCGGAGCACCTCCGCTGCCGGGGCACCCCTTCCCCGACCTGTCGACGCCAGACGACACAGCCGTCGTTCGGTTCAACGACTGGCTCGACGATCTCTGCCGCAGCCGCCCCGTGGTGCTGGTCGTCGACGATCTCCACTGGGCCGATCGGAGCACCCTCGACCTGCTGATGTACGCCATCGCCGGGCCGGGCAACCGCCGACTGGCCGTCATCGGCACGATCAGGACTGAGTATCTCAGCGACGACCACCGCCTGTCCCGCTGGCTCGCAGACGTGCGCCGCCTGCCACACGTGAATGAACTCGAGCTCCACGCCCTCGACTCTTTCGCCACCGAGGCTCAAATCGCCGACCTCCTCGGCGGAGCTCCGCACCAGTCACTCGTCCACGACGTCTACGCCCACACCGACGGAAACCCCTACCTCACGCGTCTCGTCGTCGCCGGGCTGCCAGAGAACGCCCGCCACATCGCATCCGATCTTCCAGCTGACCTGCGCTCGGCGGTCCTGCAGTCGTGGCACCTGCTGAGTCCGCCGACCCGCGACCTGACCCGTATCCTCGCGATAAAGGGCGGCCCGGCCTCGGCTCACGAACTCGACGAGCTCATCGATGACCCGGCCGTGGCATCCCTTCTGGCCGAAGCCGTTCACGTCGGCCTTCTCGATGTGACAGGTGATCGGTACTGGTTCCACCACCCGCTCACCGCCGAAGTTCTCGAGCAGAGTCTCACCGTCGACCAGCGCCGAGACCAGCACGCCACGTTCGCGCGGCTTTACGAAGAGCAGGTGCCGGATGCCGCCACCGCCCCCCTCGAGATTCTCGTTGCGATCGCAGACCACCGGTTTCATGCCGCGCAGCCTGCTGAGGCCTACCGGTGGACCCTGCTCGCGTCGATGCGCGTGGCGGAACACGGGAGTTCGATGGAGCTGCTCCGGCTGCTGCAGAGAGCGATCCTTCTGCGAGACGAACTGTCCGACGCAGACGAAACCAGGAGCGAGCTCCTGCACGCGCTCCGCTCTGCCGCTTTCGATGCCGGCGCCCATGAGGTCGAGCTCTCGGCGATCGACGAGCTCCTCGCCGAGACCGATGAAACCACCCATCCTCTCCTCGCGGCCGAACTGATCCTGCGTCGCATGCACTTGCGATTCTCCACAGGCAGGAGCTTCCTGTCTGTCGACGACGCTCTCCATGCGCTCCGTCTCGCCTCAGCCGACGAACGGAGTTGGCAGTTCGCCTTCTCCCTCGCCGAATTCGCTCACGTCGGCTTCTGGCAGAATCACCCGGAAGCCGCCCCTTCTGCGGATCGCGCCCTCGCGCTCGCCCGGGCGTGCGGTCATCCACGGGCGCTCGCATACGCCCTCTGTGCCAAAGCGATGGTCGAGGTCAAGGATGGCCACGGTGCGCCGGCACTCGCACTCGCCAGCGAAGCCATCGCCCCTGCCATTGAGTCCGGCGACTATTGGGCGTTCACTCACGCCTCCCATTGGGAGTCGAATGCGATGGAGTACTGGGCGTCACGCACCTGCTCTGAACACCTGCGGATGCGCCGGGAACAGCTGGTCGAACTGGGGGCGCCACAAACGTATATCTCGTGGCTGTCGGCATCCGAGGCTTCGGGCTGGCTGGCCATCGGCGAGTGGCGAGAATGCCTGCAGCGTCTCCGTGTGGCGCTCGGATCAGACCCCGGGGCGTTCGCCGACGTCAACGCCCGGCTGACGGCGGCGCGACTCGCCGCTCTTCAAGGGCGCGCCCGTGACGCGCAGGCACACCTGGCCCGTGCCGATGAACTGTTCGCCGAGACCACGTCGTTTCTCACCTTCGAATTCGATGCCGTGAGAGCGGAAGTCTGCCTGGCTCTTGATGACCCGGTCGCCGCGTTCGACGCGGCCATGGCCGGCGTTCTCTCGCCAGGGATTCCACCCACGATGTGCGAATGGCTGGTCCCGCTGGCCGCGCGCTCCCTGACCGACCAGGCACAACGCGCAGAGAACTCACGAACGGATGCCGCCGGCATCCGTTACATGCTCGGCAAGCTCGGCGAAGATCACCCGCGCATCATCCGCGACTTCGGTGAATACACGGAACTGTCTGAGCGTCAGGTACTCGCGTTGCAAAATCTCTACGACGCGGAACTCGGCCGAGGGCTGCAGGAATCGACGAATGCCACGCAATGGTTGACGGCGGTTGAGCGATGTCGCGAGGCGGAATTGCCGTGGGAGGAGGCGTACTCGGCCTGGCGGGCGGCTGAGTCGTTGCTCACCCACGGAACCCGACATCGTGACCAGGCAGCCGCCGTGATGCGCGCCGGGGTCGAGCGCGCGGAGGAGTTGCAG
Source organism: Mycetocola sp. CAN_C7 (assembly GCF_015752285.1). Taxonomy (NCBI): domain Bacteria; kingdom Bacillati; phylum Actinomycetota; class Actinomycetes; order Micrococcales; family Microbacteriaceae; genus Mycetocola; species Mycetocola sp. CAN_C7. The sequence continues at coordinate 652,097 of NZ_JADOUY010000001.1, read as the reverse complement.
GCGATTCCCGTGTTGTCTGCCCTTCGCAACCTGGCGAACAGCGCGCGGATCTCTCTCGCGCCGGTGCCGCACGCCTCGTCCGAGCATCCGGTTTTGCCTGGTCTGACCGCGCGGGAGCGAGAGATCCTCGGCCATCTCGTCGCCGGGCGCACCTACGGTCAGATCGCCCGGGCGCTGACGATCAGCGAGAAGACGGTGAGTTCGCATATCTCGAACATGCTGCGAAAGACCGGCGCGACGAATCGCGTGGACCTGTCGCGACTCGCGACGCAGGCGCAGCGGCATTCGTAGCGCTTGCGCCACCCCGCGTCAGGCGACCGGGTTACGCCGCCACCAGCACCCGCGCCCGCCCCACCGTCACGGCGAGCGCCGCGGCGGCGAGGCTCAACACGGCCACGATGACCACGCCGATCTCGAGTGCCAGCTGCAGACCGGATGCCGTCGCGAGCGCACCCAGGAACAGCGCGATCGCTCCCTGCAAGAAGTAGGCGACGAGGTAGACGCTCGAAATCGTTCCGGCGCGGTGATGCGAGGGCGCGGTTGCGTTGATGAGGCCGAGCCCACCGGAGAAGAGCGAGCTGTAGCCCACTCCGGTCACAACGCCTGCGGCGATGAACAGCAGGAGCGAGTGTTCCATCGACGCGAGCAGCAGCAGCCCGACTCCGAGCAGCGTCGCGACGCCACCGGCAACCACGATCACGTCAGACCGCCAGCGGCGCACAACGAGCGCGCTGGCTCCGATCACGACGGCGTTGAGCGAGATCACCGCACCGTTGACAAGCGCGTTATCCGAACCGATGAGCGCCTGCGCGATGTCGACGCCGAGCGACAGGATCAACGCGCCGAGCGCAAAAGCTCCAGACACGGCCGCTGCCGCAATCGCGAAGCTGCCCCGCAGCCCATGGGGAACAGCAAGCGGTGGCGGGCGCCACCGACCGGCGGCATCCGTTGCCGATCGCCGCGGCAAGAACCAGGCGAACACAGCGACCCCGGCAACAACGACAGACAGAACCCAGAAGTTGAGCTGCGTCGGGATCGGACCGTACTCGATGAGCACCCCGCCGACGAGCGTGGCGAGCGCAAGACCGGCGGCCGTCGACGCGGTCGTGATCGAACTCGCCCGCTTCTCCTGGCCTCGGGCGCTGAACTCCACCATCGCCGCGGTGGCCGGGCTCATCGACAGACCAACGCCGATGCCCATCAGCACACGGCCGGCGAAGATCCAGCCGACGTTCGGGGCGAGCGCAAAGAGCAGCACGCCGGCGAGTGAGGCCGCGAGACCGTAGAGGATGGCCCGCCTCCGCCCGATGTAGTCGGAGAGATTGCCGAACACCACGAGCACGACGACGAGCACCAGCGGATACACGGCGAAGACCGCCGTCGTCACGGCAGGGGTGAGGTTCCACTCAGAGGCGTACAGCGGGTAACTGACGGTCGGCGCCGCGCTCGTCCAGAGCGCGATCGCGACGACGGCCGCTGCGACCCAGAAGCTGGCCCGGCGCGAGAGTGCGTGCATAAGATTCTGCCTTCGAAAAGAATGTAACGGATGCGTCGTTACCAGAGTGTAACGCATGATGCGTTACACTCGAGTCATGGCATCCGATCTCCTCGACTTTCGCCTCGACGGCGGTGCGACCTGGCTCAACCTGCTCGCGACGCGCGGCAGGCCGTTCGCGGCGCATCCGATCGAGCGACTCACCGATGCCGCTCGTCTCGCCGAGTGGCTCGAGGCCGTCGACCTGAATCCCGCTGCCGCACCGACCGACGCAGATCTTGCCGCCACCCGTGCGCTCAGGGAAGCACTACGGGTGCTCGCGCTCGCCGTCACCTCGGACGACGCAGGCGGAGACGCGACGACTCTCGAGCGGTTCCTCACGCCGCCGCCGGCACCAACCGTCATCGACGGCGAACTTCGGATGCCGCAACCCGCCACCACCACGGACGCCCTGTCGCGCATCGCCTGGGAAGGCGCACTGCACCTCGCCGGCCCCGAGCGCCGGAACCTCCACGAGTGCGCGGCCGAGGGCTGCCGCTATGTGTTCGCCGACCCCAGTGGCCGCCGCCGCTACTGCCCGTCGGCTGCGTGCGCGACGCGCGAACGGGTGCGTGCGCACCGGGCGAGGCAGAAAGCATCCGTCACCGCGGCTGACTGATCGGGTCAGACCCGCCGCCCGCTGATCGGGTCTACCCGTCGTACGCGGCCCTCAGCCCGGCGATCTCGATCTTGGTCATGCCGAGCAGCGCCTGCATCACCCGGCCGGCCTTTTCGGGATCCGGGTCGCTCATCAGCTCGCCGAGCACCGGCGGAACGATCTGCCACGAGAGCCCGTACTTGTCTTTCAGCCAGCCGCACATGCTGGGCTCGCCGCCGCCGGCTGTGAGGGCATCCCAGAGTCGGTCGATCTCGCCTTGCTCGTCTGCGGCGAGCGCGAACGACGTCGCCTCGGTGAAGGTGACGTCGGGCCCGCCGTTGATCGCCCGGAATGCGAGGCCATCGAGCACGAAGTCGACAGCGATCGCGGTGCCCGCCGGGAAGGGCGCACCCTCGCCATAGCGCGAGACGTCACTGATCGCCGAGTTCTCGAACACCGACACGTAGAAGGTCGCGGCCTCCTCAGCCTCACTCTTGAACAACAGGCACGGGACGATCTTCTGCATGGTGCACTCCTTCGTGCGTCGTGTCTCTTCGATTTCCTGGGCGACGGATGCCAGCGGCATACGTCGCCATGCTACTCACGCCGGTCGGTGGCGTACAGGGCTCTGGTTCGCAGGAGATGGCACGGGTCTCGACAAGCTCGACCAGCGTGAGATGCGTCGGCGCGGGAGAAGGAGATATGCGCGAGATGAGGATGAGACGTGGGTCTCGGTCCTTATCTGGGGGCTTTCTCCTTGTCTCGGGTTGGTCGCGGCACCCGATTCGCAGGAGACGCCCCTAGACCGCCACCACGACCTTGCCGAGCGGCTGACCCGCGTGCAGGTACTCGATCGCCTCGCCGGCCTGCTCGAGCGGAAACACCCGGTCGACCGGAGGGGTGACGCGTCCGTCTGCCAGCAGCTCGCGCAGGGCTTCGAGAGCATCCTGGTCCTCAGACGACGTCAGTCCGATGATCCTCTGCGGCACGAACAGCGAGATGAGCGGCGCCGCGAGTGACCGACCGAACCCGCCGAGCAGTGCACCACCGCCCTCGCCGCCGACGATGACCAGCGTTCCCCGCCTGCGCATCACCCGCCGCAGCCGCGAGAGCGGGTTGCGCCCGGCGGTGTCGATCACCACGTCGTACGCGTCTGTGCCGACGGTGAAGTCCTCCTTCGTCCGGTCGATGACCCGGGATGCCCCGAGCGACGCGACGAAATCCACCTTGGCCGTGCTGCACACCCCGGTCACCTCTGCGCCGAGAGCCACGGCGATCTGCACCGCGAACGACCCGACACCACCGCCGGCCCCGAGCACGAGCACCTTCTCACCTGCCCGCACCCGACCGGCATCCCGCACCGCGTGCAGGGCGGTGCAACCGGAGACGGGCGAAACCGCCGCCTGCTCGAAACTGAGGTTCGTCGGCTTGAGCACGAGGCGTTCCTCGGGAACGCGAGTGAACTCGGCAAAGCTGCCCCGAAGCGTCGTGCCGAAGACCTCGTCGCCGACGGCGAACCGGGTCACACCGGTGCCGACCTCGGTGACTTCACCGGCGACATCCCGCCCGGCGACGCGCTGCCGTGGACCGCGCAGCCCGAAGAACAGTCGCAGCAGCAGGGGCTTCCCCGCCGTCGTATGCCAGACGCCCGCGTCGACTCCAGCCGCGCGCACTCGCACCATCACCTCGTGCTCGCTCACGACGGGTGGGTCGACGCGCTCGATGTGGAGCACATCGGCTCCTCCGTACCTGTTCTGCACCACTGCTCTCATGATCACTCCTCGGTGATTGTGGGTGCCTGGTACTGAAAGACCGCGTCGAGGGGCACCCCGAAGACTCGCGCGATTTCGAATGCCATCTCGAGCGACGGCGAGTACTTGCCCTGTTCGATGGCGATGATGGTCTGACGGGTGACACCGATGTGGTCGGCGAGTTCGGCCTGGGTCATCTCGCCGTTGTCGAATCGCAGGCGACGGATGTCATTCGTCACCCGCGTCGCCGCCTTCGACCTCACCATGTCGGAAGCCCCCTGCGGTAGGCGATGACCCGGGCGATCGAGCCCAGGAACGCCGACAGCACGAACGCGAGGTAGACGGCATTGGCGATCCAGAAGTACGGGGCCTCGACCATCGCGAGAATCAGGGCGGTGACGGCTCCGATCACCACGAACGACTGCCCGACCGAGTCACCGAACCGGGTGATCTCGCGGTCTCGTTGGTCCTTCTTGCCGGCGTCCTTCGGTGAGAACATCCCGGCGATGATCGTGAATACGATGCCGCCGACGATCCCCCCTCCGATCGTCCACAACATCGTGGTCACCCACGCAGTCTCGAGCAGCGGCACGGATGCCGCCTGCACGGCCACGATCGCGGCGTACGTCGCGTACCCCGCTATCGACACCACCAGCAGGACCCACGCGCTTTTCTCTTCGGATGACATCCGAACTCCTCGTCGTCGTGTGTAAAGAAAACCTTACATTCGCAATGTAAAGAAAACTTGACTTAGTGTCAAGGGGTATTGACTCGATCGGCGGTTGAATCGTGGGAATGTTCTCAGGGTGGGAACAACGACGAATGCCCGGGCGTCACACTGGGGGACGCGCGGTCGCCGCGCAGAAAGAAGGTCACATGCCTCGATTCATTCAGTACACCGAGTTCGGCGGACCAGATGTGCTTCAGCTCCTGACCGTCGACAAGCCGCAGGCGGGGCCGGGCGAGGTCGTCATCCGGGTCAAGGCCGCCGGGCTCAATCCCGTCGACTTCAAGATCTTCCGGGGCCCTGCCGCCGAGATCTACGGCGCCACCCTTCCGTCCGGCGTCGGCAACGACTTCTCCGGCATCATCGAGCAGGTCGGGGAGGGCGTGACCACCTGGGCTGTCGGAGACGAGGTGCTCGGCGGCGCGCGCAACCATGCACTTACGGACTTCATCGTGATGCCGGCCGACGGCATCCTCGTTCGCAAACCGGCCGGACTCTCGTTCGAGGTGGCCGCAGCGCTCACCGTCGTCGGGCGCACCGCCTGAACCACCGTCGAGCACTTCACACTGACGGATGCCGACACCGTGCTGATCAGCGCAGCCGCAGGTGGCGTCGGAGTGCTGGCGTCACAGCTCGCCGTGCGCACCGGCGCGACGGTCATCGGTACAGCAAGCCCCGCAAACCATGAGTTTCTGCGCTCGCTCGGTGTCACCCCCGTCGCACACGGCGATGGAATGGTCGAGCGCCTGCGCGAGGCCGCTCCTCGCGGTTACACCGCCGTCCTCGACAACCACGGGCCGGACACCATCGAGGCCGCGCTCGAACTCGGCGTTCCGATCGAGCGCATCAACACGATCGCCACGTACGGACCGGCAGACCGGGGCGCGAGCCACATCGGCGGTGCCCAGGCGAACAGCGACGACCTGTTGCACGTGGCCGAATTGCTGGCATCCGGCGAGCTACAGCTGCCGATCAGCGAGATCTACCCGCTCGAGCGGGCCGCCGAGGCTTACGAGCAGCTCGAAGAGGGCCACGTGCGCGGCAAGATCGTGCTCGTCACGGACTGAAACCTACCTCGCGAGTTGCTGGGTTTGCAGGGGTCGGGTCGCGCCCTGACCCCTGCAAACCCAGCAACTCGCGTAGAGGAGTCAGCCGAGGTGCGCGAGCGACGCCCGGAGCGCCTCCGCTGAACGGTGCAGCAGGTCGACCTCGACGTCGTCCATCGGAACAGTTAGAGTGCGCTCCACCCCGCGGGCGCCCACGATTGACGGAACGCTCAGCGCGACCCCGTCGATGCCGCGGTACCCGTGCAGCATGCTCGACACCGGCAGGATCGCCCGCTCGTTGCGCAGGACCGCCTCGACGATGCGTGCGCCCGAGAGTCCGATCGCGTAGTTCGTCGCGCCCTTGCCCTCGATGATCTTGTAGGCGGCGTGCACGACATCCGAGGTGAGTGATTCGAGCCGCTCCCGTGGAAAGAGCAACGTTCCTGCCTCGTCTGTCCAGTCCTTGAGCGGGGTCTGGCCGATCGTGGCATCCGACCACAGGGCGAACTCACTGTCGCCGTGCTCGCCCACGATGAGGGCGTGCACGTTCTGCGGGGCCACTCCGGCCGACTCCGCCAGCAACCAGCGGAGCCGTGCCGAATCGAGCACCGTCCCCGACGAGAACAGGCGGCCGGGCGGCAGGTCCACCAGGTCGTCTGCGATCGCGGTGAGCACGTCGCACGGGTTGGTGACGAGCACGAACACGGCATGCGGGGCGAGCTCGACCAGGCGCGGCAGCAGCTTCTCGAGGATGCGCGCATTCGTGCCGGCGAGGTCGAGGCGCGTCTGCCCCGGCTCCTGCTTTGCGCCCGCGGTGATGACGACGACATCCGAATCGGCAACGACCTCGATGTCGCCCCCGCCGGTGATGCGCGACGACCCGGTGAACGGCGTGCCGTGCGCGAGGTCGAGCACCTCGGCTTCAGCCCGCGACGCGTTGAGGTCGTAGAGCGTCACCTCGCGCGCCGAGTTGCGGATCAACGCCGCATACGCCAGCGACGATCCCACGCTTCCTGCACCGATGACCGACAGTTTCGTGTTGCGCACAGGACTCATGGCCCCATTATTGCGGTGCGCGACGCCGCGGGCATCCGTTGTGGTCGGATGCGTTCGCGCGCGAAGGCATCCGTTCCGGACGAGAGTTCCCGGCACACCGGATGCCCTCGACCGCTTCGGGTGCTTTCGGCCAGCGGATGCCGCACGCGGTCGACGGATGCCGACGGCCGCACGGTCCGCCGACGGCTAGCACGCGCCCAGCACGAGACAAGGTAGAAGGCCCCGGGTAAGGACGGAATGTGAGTTCCGATCCTTACCCGGGGCCGATGTCCTTGTCTCAGGAGAGTATCCGGGTGTTACTCCGCAGCGGCTGGAGCGGTAGCAGCTGCCGGAGCTGCACGAGCGTCGGTGCCGGCCGACCCCGCGGCATCCGTCGATGCACCGGCGGCAGCCGAGCGGCCGCCAACGAATCCGTTGAGCAGCGACGCGAGATCGATACCCGTGGAGTCCTTGAGCAGCTGGGTGACCTCGGTGACGTTGCCGACGACCTGCTTCGACAGGTGCGATGCCCCGTCGGTTGAGATGACCGTGAGGTTGTCGATCGCTCCGTACGGTGCGGCGAGCTGCTTGGCGATCTCGGGCAGGATCTCGATGGCACGCTGCTGCAGCAGTGCCTCGGACTCGTCCCGAAGCGCTGCGACGCGCAGCTCGGTGGCCCGGGCCTCAGCTTCACCCTTGGCGAAGATGGCGGCGGCCTCGGCCTCACCCTCAGCGCGGGTTGCCTCGGACTCGGCGATACGACGGTCACGGTCGGCCTTGGCCTCAGCGACGACCTGGGACGCGTGCGCCTCGGCGATCTGACGGATGCGGTACGACTCGGCATCCGCGGTCTTGCGCACGTCGGCGTTGAGCTGCTGCTCACGCAGGGCGGTCTCGCGCTGGGCGGTGACCTCGCGCTGCTGCAGGATGCCCTGCTGTGCGAACGCCTCGGCGAGCGGCTTCGCTGCCTCGGCTTCGGCGAGCGCCTTGTCGGTCTCGCTCTTGATCGACGCGTTCTTCAGCGACAGTTCACGGTTGGCGTCTGCGATCGCTTCAGCGGCCTCGATGCGGGCCTGCTCGGATGCCCGGGCAGACACCGATTCGGCGATCTCAGCGGCCTGGCGCACGCGAGCCTGCTCCGGACGACCGAGGTCGGTGATGTAGCCCTTGTCGTCGGCGATCTCCTTGATCTGGAACGTGTCGACGTCGAGACCCTGGTTGAGCAGCGAGGTCCGTGCTGCTTCGATGACCTGCTCGGCGAGGCCGGCCCGGTCGCGGATGATCTCCTCGACCGTGAGGTTACCGATCGATGAACGCAACGAACCCGAGAGCACCTCCTGGGTGAACGGTTCGATGTGCTGGTCCTGCCCGAGGAATCGCTGGGCGGCCGAACGGATGGCCCCATCGCTGTCGCCGACCTTGACGACGGCGACGGCCTCGATGCGGATCGTCACGCCGTTGCGCGTCTGCGCCACCACCTGGATGCCGATGGCGCGCGAGCGCAGCGACATCGAGAACTGCTTCTGCAGGAACGGGATGACGAAGACACCGCCACCCTGCACCACCTTCTGCCCCGTCAGATCGGTGATCGTGCGGCCGTCAGCCCCGACGGACTTGCGCGCACGACGACCGGTGACGATGATCGCTTCATCGGGCTGCGCGATCTTGTAGCGCCCCTGGATGAAGCCGATGATCACGAGCAGCAGGACGATCCCCACCACTACCGCGACGATGACCGGGCTGACGATGATTCCTAGCAGTTCCATGATTCCCCTCGTGCCGGCGGTCCTGTCGGCGCCCCCAGCCTATCGGTGGCACATTTCGAGGAGGGAAAGTCGGATGCCCCGCTTTCGGGAGGAAAAACCGCAGGTCCGTCTGCGTATAGACGTTGAACGTCCATTCTCGTCCCGACGTTCACCGGGAGGGCCTGCGGTCAGCGCCGAGGGTTCGGCGGCGCCTGCTGCACACCGATGAAGAACCAGGCGAGGGCCCCGAGGAACGGGGCGACGACGACGATGAGCACCCAGATCGCCTTGGCCGTCGCGTCGAGCAGCGAGCGGGAGATCTGCGTGAGTGCGATGATCCAGAGCGTGAGCGCCCCGGCGAAGATCGCCAGCCACAGCAGAACGAACAGAATGTGCCAGCCGCCGAGCCCCGTTGTCATGGCGCCACGTTAGCAGCAGGCGTCAGGCGGTGATGGTCATCTCCGCGACGAGACCGTCGTCGACCGTGAAGCTGAAATGACTTTGGCCATTGAATCCACCGCCACCGACGATCGTGGTCACGGTGGAGAAGACGCCGGTCGTGATCTCGGCGGCGACATCGAGGGTGACGTCGACGCCGATGAACTCGGCATCCGACCACGCCCTGATCGCGTCGCGGCCGGTGAAGACACGACCCCAGTCGTTGACGACGCCGTCGGGGGCGAAGGTATCGAGGAATCCGTCGGTGTCGCCGGAGTTCGCAGCGGCGATCAATCTCGCCACCGGCTCTGGAAGCGTGGAAGCCATGTCGGTTCCTCTCTCACGTGTTGCTGCCACTCACGTTAGACCTGAACGAGCATGCGGTAAATAGTGGTCTGAACCCCGCTACCCTGTTGCGGGGGTTGATGATGACTGGGGAACGAGACGGCACTCTGCTGGGGTCGATACGACGGGCGTTGGCGCTCGTGGACATCGTGGCGAATGCCAGCCGGCCGATGCCGGTGAAGGCTCTCGCGCAGGCATCGGGTCTCACTCTCGGCACGACGTACAACATCGTCCGTACCCTCATCCATGAGGGCTACCTCTGGAACGAAGCCGACGGGCTCGTGCTCGGCCGTCGGTTCCCGAGCCTCCGCGCACAGGAGGCAGACGGCGTGTTCCTCGCCCGCGTGCGCACGGCACTGCACCAGGTGACCGCCGACCTCGGAGCCACCGCGTATCTCTCGCGCTTCACCGACGGTGAGGTCCACCTCGTCGACATCGTCGATGCGGCAAACAGTCCGCGGGTCGAGGTGTGGGTCGGCGTCGACAACAGTGCACACGCCTCCGCGCTCGGCAAGCGCATCCTCGGCGAGCTCGATTCTGAGAATCGCCTCGAGTACCTGTCGCGGCATCCGCTCGACCAGCTCACCCCGAACACCATCCTCGACCAGCCCACCCTGCTGAGGCAGCTCGATGAACACACCCAGGTCTCCGTCGACCAGGAGGAGTACATGCTCGGCTTCAACTGCCTCGCCGTACCCGTGCGCGCGCCGGGCGTGGTCGCGTCCCTCGCCGTCTCTGCACTCGCCGATGACACACCGGACGACCTGCCCGCCGTACTCCAGCGTCTGAAGTCCTCTGCCGCGAGGCTGTCGCTCCAACTCGGGGCCGACCGCCTCGCGTGACCGTGTTTCAGTATCTGAAATCACCGCCCTAGCTACCCGCGATCTCCCCGGCTAGCGTCAAGTTGCAGCCTGTGCACATCGCGTTTACGCGGCGGCGCATTCGATGCGTCGGCGACCTGCACTGGCTCGCCTTTCCGGGGGGAATAAGAGGATGTCGCGATTGACGCACGCCGCGACATCGACCGGGGCGAGGGGGTGCCCACTGCGCGTGGGTGCCCCCTCATCCCGGCACGCGGATGCCGTCGACCCTGACAACAGGTGAGTCGGCACCGCGGCAGGCTGCTCGTAGAGGAACGGATGCTCCTCCGCGGCGCAGCACATCAGCGCGCCAGGATGTCGGCGAGTCCGTCTCAGCGCAGCAACGAGGCAGCGAGCTGCGTGAAGATGACGGTCAGCAGCGGGGGAGCGACCGCGATGGCCGTCACGCCGATCGCCGCGATCGAGCCGAGCGACCACAGGCTTCGTCTGGTGGCCGCCGTGCGTACTTCGTGGTCGATGTTCATGAACCGGGCCATGGCATCCGCGTTCGGGGCCGACGGAACGGTGCGCCAGGTTCCCGGATCGTCGATGACATCGACGACCCGCTCGACTTCGTCCGGGGTGAGAACGACGGGCCGTTTGAGCAGCCAGCGGCGCAGACGTCGCGCGTCGAGCACCGCGACGAGGTCCGGCCACTCCTTCACCACGATCGATGAGGCACCGTGGACAGCGACGACCGCTCGCGCCCGGCCGTCGAGGCCGAGCCGTTTGTGCACGAGCTTGGTCACCCGGGCGGCCTCGAACTCGGCGTTGCGGATGTGCGGCTGCCGCTGCCCCGAGACCATGAACGTGCGGTTGGCGACCCAGATCGGCTTGCCGCGATGGTGCTTCGTGTTGATGGTGAAGACCCCGCCGGGGCCGACGACGAGGTGATCGATGTCGGCTTCCTTCGTGCCGACGGGGAGCGCATGAAAGACGGTCCAACCAGCCGGAAGCGCGTCGAGCATCCGCCCGACGGCGAGCTCGCCCTGGGCACCGAGGTACCACGCCGTTCCGCTGCCGCTGAGAGGCGAACGGCCGAGCACGCGTGCGACGCGACTCCGCGGAACCAGGTGGGTCTGGTCGCCGATGAGTTCTTCGATCACGGACTGCGCGGCAAAGCGTTGACGCATGCTCGTTGCGGTGGCGGTCACGGGGCTCCTCTGTAACTTTTTTTCGACATTAGCGACCGTCCCGTGCGCGGTCGCCTCCCCAGAAAGGGCATGAGGATCCGTCGCTATTTCGAACGGATGCCGCGCAGCGCCACCAAGCGGAAACACGCGAGAACGCCCCGCAGAAGTGGACTCCTGCCGGGCGTTCTGGGGGTATTCAGACCGAGACGTCGCCGATCAGGTACACCCGCACGCCGAGCTCAGCGAACAGCGCCGCCTTGGCGATCAGCGCCCTGTCGGCCGACGCGGCATCGGGCGCGTAGACGACCTGCGCGTGGTTGGCCTTGTGGCGAGCCATGTACTGGTCGCGGGTCACACCGCGCAGCACGACGTGGGCGATCGGCCACTCCGGGTTCGTGGCCTGCTTGCGCCGTTCCGTCTCGGCTGCAGGCAGTTCGACGACGCTTGCACGTCCGATGTCGAGGTTGAGCACGCCGTCGGCGATGTAGACGCGGGACCAGACGATCTCGCCAGGCTTCGACACACCGTTGATGGTGCTGCCGCCAGCGGGGAAGAACACCGGGTCCTGCCGCCAGCCCTCGGCGTGATCGTATCCGCCGAGGTGCGACGCGGGTACGGATCCGGAGATCTCGTACACCCAGACGAATTCGCCGTCGAACTCCTCACCCCAGCGCACGTCGTGGAGGGTGTTGTCTGGCACGAGGCCCATCGCACGCCAGACCCGGTCGGTGATGAGAGCATCCACAGCGACGCCCTCGTCTGCCTCATTGAAGTGCGGGAATGCCTTGCCGTCGTGCAGCACACGTGAGCCGTCGCGGCTGGTGACCGGCGGGCGCTCGGTCGCGTTGAGCAGGCCCTCGGCCAGGTCGCTTGCGGGCACCAGGTCCTTCAGACCCTGCTGGTACTGGATGCCGACGGCATCCAACCCGAAGTCGTCGCTGATGCGCAGCGCGGCGATGTACATCTTGTACTGCCAGGTGAGCTGCTCTTCGGTGAGTTCGGTGGCGTCATCCGTGCCGACCCTGAAGGTCATGCCGGCCTTGATCAGCCACTCGCCGACGGCGGCGGCATCCGTTTCGCTGACGGTGAGCATCTCGGCGTAGAGGGCGCTCTGTGAGAGTCGCTCCTTGTAGATGCCGAGGGTGTTGAGCAGCTCGTCGTCGAAGATGGCGTTGTACATGCCCATGCAGCCCTCGTCGAAGACCCCGATGATGGCCTTTTCGGTTGTGAGCTGGCGGGCGAGGGCGACGCCGAGTTCCTTCTCAGGCGAGTCGGGCAGAGCGGGCAGCGGCCGCACGTGGGATGCGTCGTGGCTGATCGAGCCGGTCTCGACCCAGCTGCGGATGCCGTCGAGGAACCACTCGTCGGTGAAGTCGACGCTCCAGATCGTGGAGTAGTCGGTGCCCATCTTGGTCAGGCCGGCGTTGAGGCCGAGCAGGCCGACGAGTCCGGGCCAGTCTGGAGCGAAGTTCGCGACGGTGAGGATGGGGCCGCGGTGGGTGCGCAGGCCGGCGAGCACGTGGTGGCTGTACTGCCACACGGCCTCAGCGACGATGAGCGGTGCGGTCGGCGGGATGTTCCGGAAGACGTCGAGTCCCATCCGCTGACTACGGATGAAGCCGTGGCCAAGCTCGGGGTCGATCGGGTTGCCGCGCTGCACGGTCCAGCCGATGCCGGCGAACGCCTTCTCGAGGTCGCGTTCCATCGCCTCCTGCACGGGCCAGCCGGCCGTGTTGGCCGACTCGCGGAGGTCTCCGCTCGAGATGAGGTAGGCGGTCTTCGGTTCGGCGACCGCCTCTGCTGACGTGGCCGGAAGGCTGTAGGTGGACATCATTGGCTCCTTGGACGTACGAAAGACGGTCTCTCTCAGAGTCTCAGAAATCGATTTCATGCGCAAGCGGTCGAGGCTCGGGCGGGGCTCGCTGGGCCGTGGCATCCGGTGTTCTGCCGCAAATTCAGGAGATTCTGCCGACACGCCGCGGTGAGAGCGCTCCCGAACGGCGTGTCGCACACGATCTCCTGAATTTGGAGTCTTCTCCTGAATTTGGAGTCCGCCAGATTGCGCGCCGGACGGATGCCGCGGGTCAGTCCGCGTCTCGGGTCGCGGCAGTCGTTGCGGCGGTCAGCACCCCGGGCAGCACGACGGTGCGGGCAGGTTCGGTCGCGCCATCGATCCGCGAGACGAGCATCGACACCGCCGTGGTGCCGAGGTCGTGCGTCGGCAGATGCACGAGGGTGATCAGCCCGGGCGAGAGGGTGGTGAACGGCAGGCCTCCGATCACGCCGACCCCGAACGCCGGCGGAGTGAGCCCTCGCTCGTTCAGCACCTGCAGCGCGCCGACCCCCATGAGGTTGTTCGTGGCGACGACGGCATCCGGTGCGTCGGGCAGGTCCAGTAACTCGGCCATCGCTGCCCGCCCGCCGTCGACGCGGTGGTTCGCGATCTTCAGGTACGGATCCGCGTCGTACGCACCGCGCGACTCGACCGTCTCGCGCCAGCCGCCGGCCCGTTCGATGGCTGTGACGACCGATTCGGGGCCGGCGATGCAGGCGATGCGCGTGTAGCCGGCATCGAAGAGCGATCCGGTGACGGATGCCCCGGCCGGCCGGTTGTCGATCATCACGTGATCGACATCGAACGCGGTGGTGCGGTCGACGGTGACCACCGGACGCCCCTGGCCGACCATGATGCTGAGATCGCTCGAGTCCGACGCGGGAACGAGCACGACCCCTGCCATGTTCTCCGAGATCGCGATCTGCAGGTATCGGGCTTCCTTCACCGGGTCGTCATCGGTGTTGCAGAGCACGACCGAGTACCCGGACGACTGCGCTCGATCCTCGACCCCACGGGCCAGCGCCGTGAAGAACGGGTTCTGGATGTCGGGGATGATCAGGGCGATGACCTCGGAACTCTGCCGGCGCAACGTGCGGGCTGTGCGGTTCGGAGTGAACGACAGGCTCGCGGCGGCATCGCGGACCCGCTGGGCACGATCATCCGACACGGTCCGACCGTTGAACACACGCGAGACCGTCGCCGGTGAGACACCGGCCAGGGCGGCGACGTCGTAGATCGTGGCCATCGTGCCCTCTCGTCGGGCCGGCGGGAGAACCGGTGCGTTCTTACGCTAGCGCCCGTCGTGGCCGGAAGGGCGGCATCCGTTCTCCCGACTTCATCACTCGACGAAGCGGATGCCGTTCTGCAGCCGGGTGCGCAGGTCGAAGAGTTCGTTGCCGCCGGCGCGTGACAGGTCGGGGAGCCCGGCACGGAGAAAGCCCGGGAGGAACGACTCACGAATCGCGAGCGTCACGGCGCCACGGCTGCTGCCGAGTTGCACGTACGGCGCCTCGAGTGCGGCGTCAGGCAGCACGATGGCGAGTCCGGTGAACTTCACCCGGAGCGCCCGGCTGAGCACTTTGGCTCGTGCAGAGAGTTCGTGCATCGGGCGGTCGCCGCCCAGCGCTTCGCCGATGAGCTCGCCGCGTTTGACCTTGACGGCATCGCCGTAGTCCTCGGAGAGGAGCGCGAAGAGGCCGGTGGGGCCGAGCACGATGTGGTCGATCTTCTCGTCGGGTGCCCCGGTGGCGACGTCGTGCCAGATCGTGAAGCCCAGCCCGAGCTCGGCAAGGTTCTTGGCGGTGGCTTCTTCGGCGAGCGCGTCTGCGAGCAGGTGCCTGAGTTCGCGCGGCGCCGTGCGCACGAGGGTCGGATCATACGGGTCGGCGTCGACGCCGCGGCCCGCCCACTCCCGCATGAGGCGCAGGTAGCGTTCGCGACGCCAGCCACCCGGATGCCCGTACGAGCGCGATCGGGGCCGGGAGTCGGTCTTCGGCTTCGACGCGGATGCCGCCCACGTGTGTTGTTCAGGAGCGGGCTCCCCGGCGGAGCGGCCACGGTCGTATGCGGCCCGGCCCTCGGCGGTTCCGATGCGTTCCCAGGCCAGTTGCACCGCGGTGAATCGGGCGGCGTTTCCCCCGGTGTCCGGGTGTGTCTCACGCATGAGCCGACGGTAGGCGCGGCGGAGGTCGTCCTGGCCGGCCGACGGGCTCACGCCGAGCACCTCGTATGGCGTCGCCGAGATCGGGCTGTCTGGCATCCGCTCGCTTTCGGGTTGGAAGTTACTGCAGTATCCGACGATACCGAGGAAATCTGGGAGGCTGCGGCGACCCGGCGCTCCTGTGCCCTGGCTCTTCAGCCCCGCTTCAGCGCCCAACAGGCAGAATGGCGGGGGAGGTGATCGGCATGCGAATTCTCGTAGTCGAAGACGAGGCGCGGTTGGCCGACGGCCTGCGCCGCGGGCTCGAGGCCGAGGGCTTCGCTGTCGACGTCGCCCCGAGCGGAACCGACGGGCTCTGGCTCGCACGGGAGAACCAGTACTCCGTCATCCTGCTCGACATCATGCTGCCGGGCATGAGCGGGTACCGCGTCTGTGAGACCCTGCGTGCGGAAAAGAACTGGACGCCCATCCTCATGCTCACCGCAAAGGATGGGGAGTGGGACCAGGTCGAAGCGCTCGACACCGGCGCAGACGACTACCTCACCAAGCCGTTCTCGTTCGCGATCCTGCTGGCTCGGGTGCGTGCACTGCTCCGCCGTGGTGCTGCCGAGCGCCCGGTCGTGCTCGAGGCGGGGGATATCCGCGTCGACCCTGCATCGCGCAAGGTCTGGCGAGGTGACACGCCGATCGACCTCACCTCGCGGGAGTTCGCCGTGCTCGAGTTCCTCATCCGCAACCTCGGCACGGTCGTCTCCAAACGCGCCGTGCTCGACGCCGTGTGGGACTTCGATTTCGAGGGCGACCCCAACATCGTCGAGGTGTACGTGCGGCACTTGCGCAACAAACTCGACCGTCCGTTCGGTCGTGAGGCGATCGAGACCCTCAGGGGCGCCGGCTACCGATTGGCAGCCAACGGTGGCTGACGAGCACATGCAGAAGCAGGGCATCACTCACCGGTCGATCCGCGTTCGGATCGTGCTCGCCGCGACCGCCGTCGTCGCCGTCGCACTGCTGCTCGGAACGGTCGGGTTCGTCGTTCTGCTGCAGGGCGCCCTCCGCGACGGCGTGCGCGACACCGCCGAACAGAGCCTGACAGACCTCGTCAGCCGGGTCGAGGCATCCGGCCTCGATTCCGTGTCTGAGGATGCCGCTCCGCCTGTTGTGCCGGACCCCGACGACGATGACGACGATGATTCGGATGACGACGATGACGACGACCCGGTCACCCAGACCACGGAGGAGTTCCTCTCGAACTACGACGATGACGAGGCGTTCTTCCAGGTGATCGACGAAGCGGGAACGGTCGTCGCCTCGAGCGAAAATGCGGCCTCGATCGGCGCCGTCGTCACCCCACCAGGCGGTGAATCCCGCGCCGCGACTCTTCCTGGCGAGGCCGGCGAGTTCGTCACCGTCGCAGCCACCTCCGGCGACCTCACCATCGTCACCGGTCGCAGCGTCGCCAGCGTGGGCGAAACCACCGGCACCGTCACCCGCCTGCTCGCCATCGCGCTGCCGATCCTGCTGCTCTTCGTCGCGGTCACCACCTGGATCGTCGTCGCCCGCGCTTTGCGTCCGGTCGAACGGATGCGCCGCGAAGTCGACGACGTCACTGCGGCCAATCTGGACCGCCGCATCGCAGACACCGGGTCCCGCGACGAGATCGGCCGCCTCGCCACCACCATGAACCGCATGCTCGACCGCCTCGACGCCTCGCAGAAGACGCAGAGGCGGTTCATCTCGGATGCCTCGCACGAGCTGCGTTCCCCGCTCGCGTCGATGCGGCAGTACGCCGAGGTCGCTCAGGCGCACCCGGCTCGCGTGAGCGCTGGCGAACTCTCCGCCGTCGTGCTCGACGAGGGCGCGAGGCTCGAACGCCTCGTACAGGGGATGCTCGTGCTGGCGAAGGCGGACGAGCGCACCCTCGCGCCCACCCGCACCGCAGTGGACCTCGACGACCTGGTGCTCGCTGAAGCACGCCGCCTGAAAGACACCACCTCGCTGTCGATCGACGTCTCCCAGGTCGGTCCGGCGCGGGTGGAAGGCGACCTCGGACTGCTCGGCCAGGTGCTGCGAAACCTCGCAGACAACGCCTCCCGTCACGCCGCCGATCGGGTGGCCTTCGAGCTGACCGAGACCGGCGGGCAGGTGCTGCTCGCCGTCTCTGACGACGGCAACGGCATCCCGGAGGACGCCCGCGAGAAGATCTTCGAACGTTTCGTGCGACTCGACGAGGCTCGCGCCCGCGAGTTCGGTGGAAGCGGGCTCGGCCTGGCCATCGTGCGCGAGATCGCTGCCGCACACGGCGGGTCTGTGATCGCCACCGCGGGCGGACTGGGTGGTGCGCGTTTCGAGTTGCGCCTGCCGGCATCCGACCCTTCCTGAAATTTCGTTCAGCAAGCTTCAGTTTGGCTTCAGCGACCTCCGGGCACAGTGGAACAAACGCCACAAGGAGGCTCTCGTGAAGAAGAAAACCATTTGGATCAGCTCGGCTGTCGCAGCCGTTCTCGTACTCGGCGGAGCCGGTGTGGCTGTCGCCTCGACCGACGCTTTCGACGGAGACGACACGCTCACCGGCTCGACGCTCGAGCAGGCATCGAAGGCCGCTCTCGCCGAGGTCGGCGACGGACGTGTGACCGACTCCGAAGCGGATGACGACGGTTACGAGATCGAGGTCACCCGTGAGAACGGAACCGACGTCGACGTCACGCTCAACTCGGCATTCGAGGTCGTGCGGGTCGACACCGACAACGACGGAACAGACGACCGCGACGACGACAGCCGGGACGACCGGGACGATGACGCCGATGACCGCAACGGCGCGACCGCTACGCCCCTGACCGACGACGAGAAGCTCAGCGCAACGGAAGCGGCTCTCGCCGAGGTTCCCGGAACGGTGACCGACATCGACCGCAGCGACGACTCCGACCATGCCTGGGAGGTCGACGTCACGCGTGACGACGGCACCCGCGCCGAGGTCGAGCTCGACGAGAAGTTCGTCGTGGTTCACGTCGACGAAAACGGCGACGACGACAACACCGACGACAACAACACCGACGACAACGGGACCGACGACAACGACGACTGATCTCCGTGACGAGGGGCCGGGTGCGCATCGCACCCGGCCCCTTTTCTCGTTGATCCGCCGTTCTGGCCGCCATCTGCATACCTCGCGGTCTACGGCAAGGGGGTTCTCGCCGCCGCGTGCGCGGCCCTAGCCTCGAGCTCATGAGCGATGAGACCGTGAATCCCGCAGGAACAGTCCCCAGTGGCGACCCCGTGACGCACCCGTCAACCGACGGCGACCTCTCCGACGTCGAACAAACGGGCAAGGACCGCTCCTACAGCCCGTCCAGCGGTCAGGAGACCGAGCAACTGCAGAACTCTCCCGACTCGGCCGCGCTCGATGATGACGACATCGACGCAGACGATGTGAACCTGCTGCCGGGAACCGGCGGACCAGACGACGTCGGAGACATCGATGTCGACCCGGGCGAGATCGACCTCAGCGGAAACGCCGGGCGCTAGCCGAGCCGACTGAATACCGCGCGTCAGTCCTCGCGCTGGTACACGTCAGGGATGCCGTCGCGATCGGCATCCGCTCTCTCTTCGTCTTCGATCCGGCGGTAGCGTCGGTTCCGGCTGACGAGCACGACGGATGCCAGAACAGCGGCGATGACGGATGCGAGCAGGATGCCGACCTTGGCGTGGTCGTCTTCGATCGCTCCGAGGCCGAAGCTCAGTTCGGCGACGAGGAGCGAAACGGTGAAGCCGATTCCGGCGAGCAGTCCGATGCCGATGAGGTCGACCCAGCGGAGCGATGGGTCGAGGTTCGCCTTCGTGAAGCGGCTCATCAGCCAGGTCGTAGTGACGATACCGACCGGCTTGCCGAGCACCAGCGCGATGATGATGCCCAGGGTGACGGGGTCGGTGAGTGCCGAGACGAAGCCGTCCCAGCCGCCGATCGCCACGCCGGCCGAGAAGAAGGCGAAAACAGGAACAGCGAACCCGGCCGAAATCGGGCGGAACCGGTGTTCGAAGGTTTCGGCGAGCCCTGGCCCGGCCGAGGGCCCGCCGCTGGCCTGGCTCCTGATGACGGGAACGGCGAAGCCGAGCACCACGCCAGCGATGGTCGCGTGTATGCCGGACGCGTGCAGAAGACCCCACGCGACCAAACCGAGCGGGAGCAGGATCAGCCAGGCCGCCCACTGGTGCACGCCGAAGAACCGGCGGAACCGGTGCGCGAGGAACGCGAACACAGCGACCGGGACGAGGAACAACAGCAGCGGTGCAACGGCGATGTCCGTGGTGTAGAACACGGCGATGATCGCGATCGCGATGAGGTCGTCGACGACGGCGAGGGTGAGCAGGAAGATCCGCAGCGCGCTCGGAAGGTGGGAACCGATGATCGCGAGAACGGCGACAGCGAAGGCGATGTCCGTCGCGGTGGGAATGGCCCAGCCGCGGAGGGAGGCCGGGTTTCCGGCGTTGATGGCGACATAGATCAGCGCGGGCACGACGACGCCGCCGACAGCGGCCGCGACGGGGATGATCGCCTTGCTGAACTGGCTGAGATCCCCGGCGATGAACTCACGCTTCAGTTCGAGTCCGACGAGGAAGAAGAAGATGGCGAGCAGCCCGTCTGCGGCCCACGCACCCAGGCTCAACTCGAGGTGCCACGGTTCGTAACCGATCCGGAAGTCGCGCAACGCGAAGTAGCTGTCAGCGGCCGGGGAATTCGCCCAGATGACAGCGACGAGAGCCGCGACGACGAGGAGAAGTCCTCCGACGGTCTCCTTGCGCAGGATCGTGCCGATCCTGAGCGATTCGGAGTAGCTGCCCCGGCCGAGGATCGAACGTGACGGGCTGGACTCGGGTGACGCGGCCATAGGGCTCCTTGCTGATGGTTCGACGAATGATCTTGCCGACCAGACTTCCCGGCGCACCTGCGTCCATTCTACCGTGAGACGAGTGCCCGGATCTCGGTGAGCGCGGTTGCCGACTCGGCGAGCGCGGCGGTGCCACCCCGCAGGCTGAGCTCGGCCAGAGCAGCGTAGACGGCGGTCTTTTCACCCTCCGCTTCGGCCCGGTCGGCGGCGGAGGTCAGGTGGCTGCTGAACAGCACGCAGTCCCGGTGCTCACCGAGGGTGTCCTGAACGCGTTCTCCTGCCGTGGCGGTGGCGCGAGCCCGTCGGGACTCGATGGCGGACGCGGCCTCTGCGGCATACCGCAACCGTCTCCCTGCTCGACGGACCGCGTGCAGCCGCGACTCGAGGTCGTCGTGTGCCGCGCTGACGGCATCCGCCCGCTTCGCGACCCGCCGGGTCTCGCTGGCGAGCACCTTCTGGATGACCTTTCTGGCCGGCTTCGATGCACGCGGGCTCAGCGGCGGATGCGCCACGAATGCGTCGAGATCGTCGAGCAGCCGATAGTACTCCGTCGCCGAGAGCACCTCGCGGAGCCGATCATGAGCGGTGACGTAGCGGCTGCGGGCGGCGTCGACGAGGCGGGAACGGGCATCCGTGTCTGCAGTGCCGAGCTCGTCGAGCAGCGCCTCGGCCCTCAGCCGCTGCACCTCGAGGTCGCGCGCATCGCCGAGGACGTTCCCGAGAGTACTCAGCCGTTCGCGCAGGTCGTCGGTCGAGTCGCCGTCGAACAGTGAGCGATAGGCGGCGAGGACGCTGCGGAGCCGGCGGACGATCGTGCGCATTCGGTGCACGGCGTCATCGGCGTCGGCACGTGAGTCAGGGTCGGCCAGTTTCAGGGCGTCGACGAGGTCGCCGATCACCGGAATCAGAACAGCGGATGCCGTGACCGGTCCGGCGTGGTTGGCGACGGTCGCGGGAGCGGGCGCACCGGGCACCTCGGTCAGCGAGTCGACGCCGAGGGCACGGGCCACCTTCGCGACGCTCGAGGACGGACGGGCTCCGGCCGGCGCGATCAGTGCTTCGATCGCGTCGAGCAGAGCGGTGCGTCCCTCTTCGGTGTCCGGGGCCGAGTCGAGCAGTTCCACCTCCCACTCCCGCCAGCTGCGCTCGCCACCACGGCGCACATCGGATGCCGTCACCTCGTCGTCGGCGATCTCGACGACACCGTTGCCGTCTGCATCGAGCAGGTGGATCGCCGTTCTCCGCGTCGAGATGCGGGCCAGCGGAGTCAGTTTTCGGTCGCGTACCCACGCGCGCACAGGCTCGAGAATCTCATCCGGCACAGACCCGGTGTCGTCTCCGAGCGGCCAGTGCAGTTCGGTGCGGCCCTCCGCGGCCGGCTTCTTGATGTGCCAGCCCGCATCACCGCCGCCGGTGCGCCGACGCACGACGATGCGTCGCACCGCGAGATCGAGGGCATCCGTGTCGTAGTAGACGGCCTCGAGCTGCACCGGCTCCCGGGACTCGACGGATGCCACACCGTCGACAGCGGCGAGGTCAGGAACGCTCGCCCCCTCCACCACGTCGTACTTGCGCTCGATCTCGCTCTGGGAATGGCTGGGCTGGGCGGCGGTCGTCATGGTTCCTGTCTACCGTGTCGCGGCATGCGCGGCCACCTGCCGGCGCTCATGCTGCACTTTTGTGTCCATGCTGCAGTTGCAACTGCAGCAGCGACACGAAAGTGCAGCACTCGCGAGGCGAGCTGTCGCCGCCCCCTTCTCACCGCTCGAACCCGACCGGATCGATGAGCATTCCGACCTCGGAACGCACCCACCACTCACCGGTGTCCCGCCGCTCGGCCCGGGTCGAGTAACGGTACCGGAAGGCGCGGGCGCGGATCCAGAGCGGCGGAGCATCCTGGAACGGATTGAACCGGAGCAACCGCAGAATGCGCTCATCGCCGTCGAGCAGTCGGTAGATCAGCATCTGGAACCAGCGCGTGTCTGGCGACCCCAGCGCGAGAAACCACATCAGCCAGTCCAGTCGCAGGTGGTACGGAGCGACCTGCGGCGGCATCCGTTTCGGGTCGCCCGGTTTGCCCCTGAACTCATACGGCAACCACTCACTGTCCGGCCCTGGTCGCCGATCGGCACAGCCCTCCACGATCACCTCGATGCGCACCTTCGTCACTGTTCCGAAAGCGCCGTAGGCGTTGACGAGGTGGTACCGATTGAAGCTCGCGTTCATGAGCTGGTGCCGGGCGAAGAGGTTGCGGAGCGGCAGCCAGCTGAGCACGATCAGCAACACGGATGCCGCTCCCACCACGATCACCCACCACAGCGGTGGCGCCGGATAGTCCGTGACCACGATGAGGCCGGGAAACACAGCCGCGAGTGTCGCGTCATCAATAGCGCAGAAGGCGAGCACGATGGTGATCCAGTTGAGCCAGGCGAAGTTGCCGGTGAGCACCAGCCAGAACTGGGTGAGGATGACGATGCCCGCAGCGACGGATGCCACGGGCTGCGGAGCGAACAAAAAGAATGGCACTACGAGCTGCGCGAAATGGCTGCCGAGCACCTCGCCCCGGTGGAACCACCGCGGAAGGTGATGCACGAACCAGCTGACCGGGTTCGGCATCGGCTGGGTTTCGTGGTGATACATCAGCGCGGTGAGGTCGCGCCACTCCCGGCCGCCGCGCATCTTGATCATGCCGGCGCCGAATTCGAGCCGGAACACGAGCCAGCGCAGGAACAGGATCACCAGCAGCGGCGGTGCGACCTGGTTCGAGCCGAGAAACGCGACGATGAACCCGGCCTCGAGGAGCAGGCTCTCCCAGCCGAAGCCGTAGAACGTCTGCCCGATGTTGACGATCGACAGGTAGGCGGCCCACAGGGCAAGGAACGCCAGCATCGGCAGCCATGGTGGCCCCGCCTGAGGCAGTCCGACGATGAGCGTCGCCGCGAGCCCGGCGCCGCCCGAGGCGACCGCGAGCAACAGGCCGTCGCTGTACCGCCAGTGGAACACGCTCGGAAACTGCCGAAAAGTGACGCGGCGAAGAAACCACGGTGCCGGCAGCAGGCCACGCTCGCCCAGCAGCGCCGGGAACTGGTAGGCCGCAGACACGAAGGCGATGAGGTACAGAGCCGCGATGCCGCGCTGCAGGACCTGACGGGCAATCTCATAATCCGCGGCGGCGAACCACTCCATGTCACTGCCGACGTTAGACCTGCTCCGGCTGACGATCAACGGGGAAGTCCGGGTGCTTCCTCGCACGGACCGCTCAGCGATGCCAGTATCTGGTAAGAGATTCGGCCGGAACGGCCGTGAGGAAAGGACAGGTCATGGCACGACTGAGCAAAGCGGAGAAGGTCGCGAAAGAAGCACTGAAGAACGCCCGCGAGGCCATCAAGGGCGCGGTCAAGGCGGCGAAGAAGGCGAACAAAGGAGCCCGCAAGGATGCCGCCTCGCTGAACGGCGAGCTCGACAAGGGTCTGAAGACCGGCTCGAGTCGCAAGGCCTCGAAGAACGCGTCGGGCTCGAAGAGCGACAAGGCGTCCAAGAAAGACAAACCGGACTCGGCTTCGCAGCCGTCACAAGCAGCCAGGCCCGTTGCGCCGTCGAAGCCGTCGAAGACCGCGAAGCCGGCGGCCCCGTCGAAGCCGGCGGCTCCCGCGAAACCGGCAGCCCAGGCACGGCGCAGTCCGGCCGAACCCACCATCGTCGAACTCCGCAGGCAAGCCAGGGATGCCGGCCACTCCGGCTACTCCCGGCTGAACAAGGCTGACCTCCAGAAGCTTCTCGCCGGCGAGCGCTAGCCGACCAGCCGAGCAGCATGTCAAGCGGTTGAGAACCGCCGATGCCGCGGCGTACGGTTCAGCACAGACCCGGTTCAGCACAGTCGCGTGCCTCACCACCACGGCGCGCTCAGACCAGAACGAGGAGCCCCACACATGACGTCCAGCGATGAGTCCACCACGCCCCCCACCCACGCTGTCCCCACCGGCACGTTCATTCCGGCCGATGACGCGGACATGAAGACGATCGCGGCCCTGATCAAGGCGGCTCGGATCGCTCTCGTCACCACGGTCACTGCCACCGGCCACCTCCACAGTCGGCCGCTCGCCGTTCAGGAGACGGACTTCGACGGTGACCTCTGGTTCTTCACCCAGGACCCCAGCTCGAAGGTCGATGACATCCGTGGGCACGACCAGGTCAACGCGGCGTTCGAATCCGGCAAGGGGTATCTCTCGATCGCCGGCCGGGCGACGGTGGTGCACGACCGGGAGAAGGTCGACGAACTGTGGACGCCGATGGTCGAGGCCTGGTTCCCCGACGGCAAGGACGATCCGACTGTCGCCCTCATCCGTGTCGATGCTGAATCCGCCGAATACTGGGCGTCGACCGAGCCGGGAGTTGTCACCGCCTTCAAGATCGCCAAGGCAGTCGTCACGCGCTCCGAGCCGGATGTCGGCGAGAACAAGTCGGTGGATCTCTAGCCGCTCAGAGCTCGAGGTAGTCTTCGGGCGCCATCCAACGCACTCCGCGCTTGTGGCTGAGTACCTGTGCCCGGACCTGCACGCCTTCGCTGAGGCAGGCCTTCTGGAGTTCCCTCGCCCAGGCGCGTTCGGTCGAGGTGAGCTGTTCGCCGGCGTAGCGCTCCCACACGAAGATCACCCGCGCTGCGCCCGCGACCTCGACGATCTCACTCACCCGAGCGGCGAACACAGCGGCGTTGCCTTCGCCAGGGAAGGGTGGATAGTCGGCCATCGGCAGGATCAGCGGAATCTGCACGTCGTCCTCGTCAAGGAACAGCATCCAGACCTGCCGCCGGCATGCACGGCCGACGATCGCCCGCACACGTTGTTCAATGAGCTCGTCTGTGACGAGCGGTTCGTTCTCGGCCGTTTCGGCGCTGATGTCAGTCATGCCACCCATGGTGACCATCGCCGCGGCCCCGGTGCCGCGGCGTCCGTCATCTGTGGAGAAACGGATGCCTGTGGACAACGCGGTGAGCGCAGAATCCGCTTGAATGGGAAGCATGAGTTCACAGATTCCTGAACACCTGACACATTTGGTCACCGATCCGAACTTCGGCAGCCTCGCAACCGTGCGCCCGGACGGCACCGCCCAGGTGAACCCGATGTGGTTCGAGTTCGACGGCGAGCACCTGCTCTTCACCCACACGACGAAGCGGGCGAAGTATCGCAACCTGCAGAAGAACCCGTCGATGGCGTTCTCGATCTTCGACCCGGCGAAACCGCTCAGCTACATCGAGGTGCGCGGCTCCCTGACCGACGTGCGCGAGGACCCGACCGGCGCCTTCTATGTGCGGCTCGGCAAGCGGTACGGCAATGCCACCCAGGAGGCTCCACCGGACAGCCCCGACCGGGTGATCCTCGTCATGTCGATCGACAAGGTGCTCGGCCGCTAGAACGAGAACGGCCCCACCGGAGCGACGAATCACTCGAGCGGGGCCGTGTCAGGATCGGCAAGGCTACGGGGTCTGACCCTCGTGCTCGCCCTCTGAGATCTCTTCGACGAGCTTCGCGTTGAACGCAAGCAGGTCGTCAGGGGTCCTGCTCGAGACGAGCCCGCTGTCGACGATGACTTCTTCGTCGACCCAGTTGGCACCGGCGTTGAGAAGGTCGGTCTTGAGGCTCGGGTAGCTCGTCAGCTCGCGACCACGAACGACGTCGGCTTCGATGAGCAGCCAGGCGCCGTGGCAGATGACGCCGACCGGCTTGTGGTCCTGGAAGAAAGCGTGGGCGAACGCCACCGCGTCCGCGCTCATGCGCAGGTGGTCGGCGTTCACGACGCCACCAGGCAGCACGAGTGCGTCGAAGTTGTTCGACGTGGCTTCAGCAGCGCGAACGTCTGCCTCTTGCGTGTGCCCGTTCTTGCCGGTGAGCGTTCCGAGTTCGGGGGAGACGAGGACGGCGCTCGCGCCGGCATCCGTCACCGCCTGCCAGGGGCTCGTGAGTTCTGAGTCTTCGTAGCCGTCCGTGAGGAGGAAGGCGACCTTCTTGCCTGAGAGTGTGTGTGTCATAGTGCTCCTTTCCGGCTGGCCACGTTACGCGGGCGACCCGAAACCAGGTGGGGCCTTGACAGGGCGCGGACGGATGCCGTGACGCGCGGCAGGCAGAACGGCGTCAGTCCGTGCGGGTCACCGCGGCGTTGAACCGGTGCTCAGGGTCGAGTTTGGCGAGCACCCGCCCCATCACCCGGTCGAGGTCGGCCACATCCTCCTCGGTGAGCGGCTCGAGCACGTTCTCGCGCACCGTCTCCACATGCCCCGGAGCAGTCTCCACGACCTTGCGCCAGCCGGCATCCGTCAGGGTGGCGTTCGTCGCCCGGCGGTCTTCGGCGCACGCGGTCCGTTCCACGAACCCGCGCTTCTCGAGCCGCGAGACGACGTGCGAGAGACGCGGAAGCGTGGCGTTCGTCGCCGACGCGAGCCCCGTCATCCGCAGCGTCCTCTGCGGAGACTCAGACAACATGGCGAGCACGAAGTACTCGAAGTGACTGAGCTCGGCGTCGCGCTGCAGCTGGGAGTCGAGGATGCCGGGAAGCAGTTCGACGACGGCGACGAACCTCGTCCAGGCGCGCAGTTCGTCGGGAGTGAGCCAGCGGGTGTCGTCCATGACCCCAGTCTAGCAAATACTTGACGCTACAAGTAATAAGGATTAGCGTTAGTTGTATCAACAACTAATCGGGTCGAAGCCCGGAATCCAAGGAGAACAGCATGGCCAACGTCACCATCATCGGAGCAGGCAACATGGGTTCAGCATTCGCCGGAGTCGCTCTCGCCGGAGGCAATGCGGTGCAGGTTCTCGCCCGCGACGCCGACAAGGCCGCGGTCGATTCCCGTGTCAGTGCCGGAGTGGTCGGCGACCCGATCACTGGTGATGTCGTCATTCTCGCGCTCCCCTACCCGGCCCTCGCCGATGTTCTCGGCGCATACGCCGGCCAGCTCGACGGCAGAATCGTCGTCGACCTCACCAACCCGGTCGACTTCGCCACCTTCGACGACCTCGTCGTCCCTGCTGACAGCTCGGCAGCAGCCGGGATCGCCGCCCAGGTCCCGGGCGCTCAGGTGCTCAAGGCACTCAACACGAACTTTGCCGCCACGCTCGCGACCGGGTTGATCGGCGATGCGACGACGACTGTGCTCATCGCCGGTGACGACGCCGGCGCCAAAGCCACCTTCGCGGCCGTCGTCGATGACGGCGGACTCACCGCCGTCGACGCCGGCTCGCTCAAGCGTGCCCGCGAACTCGAGGCTCTCGGATTCCTGCAACTCACTCTCGCCGCCGACGAGAAGATCTCCTGGGCCGCCGGATTCGCACTCGTCAAGTAACACCCGTTCATGTCGAAACGGCCCCGATTCGCTGCGGCGGACCGGGGCCGTCGCCGTCTCCGAACCCCCGGCATCCGCCCCCGAATACGGCGTCGTCCTCGTGTTCAGCCGTCGCCCTTAGAATGAGCACGCAGCGCCGACATCCGGTCGAGCCGCTCGCGCTCTGCGACAGCGCATTCTTCGCCTCCGGGCGAACCCATCGGGAAAGGTGGCGATTGAGACGTCAGTTAACAAGCATCACGCAAATCAGACCGAGAACTCCGTCGACGCGTTCCGCCGCGATGACCCCATCACCGCTTCGATGCCGATCATCAGCGACACCCCCGAGTTCGTGCTGCTCTCGAACGGCATGCGCGCCAGCAGGTTCACCCGCGACGACGTAGTGCTGCGCAAGGGTGAGTACACCCTCATCAACGGTCACCTGACCCCGCGGGAGTCGATGATCACAGACATCCTCTCGCTTCGTCGCGTTCTTGAACGCGCAGCCATCCCGTACCTGCTCGTGCGCGGATCGAGCGACAACCTCGTGATCGCCGTTGACCGCAAGTGCCGCAAAGAGCTCACCGCCGCGTTCGCCGACGCGTTCGCCGACGAACCCTTCTACGCGAAGCCACTCGACGCCGCCGCTCTGCAGAGTGGCAAGCGATCGAAGAAACCGGATGCCCCGGCGATGCTCCTCGCAGACGGCGCCCTGACCGCGCACCGCAAGCGGTCCGTCTTCCGGCTCTACCGCCCGCGCATCGAGCCGATCGGCCGTCTGCGCTACGGCCCGGACACTGCCGTGCAGCTCGAACTGTGGCGCTTCGGTGAAGACGAGATCGTTGCGCCGGTCGAGAATGCACTCATGCGCCGGTGGCTGCCGCGCTCGGAGGCGATCGAAGACACCGTCGAGATGTTCGGCCAGACCTGGCCGACCCTGCAGAACATGTTCGCCGAGCTCGCCAGCGACGTGAGCTTCGACATCGACATGGTGTTCTCCTGGGTCGACGGGTCGAGTGAAGAGTTCCAGCGTGCACGCGCCAAGCGGATGCAGAGCTACGTGGTCGGAGACGGCGACGACTCGGATGCCCGTTTCAGGCAGATCAACGAACTCAAGTACGCACTCCGCAGCGTCTACATGTTCGCGCCCTGGGTTCGTCGGATCTTCATCGTGACCGACTCGCCGCGCCCGGCGTGGCTCGCGGAGCATCCGTCCGTCACACTCGTGCGCAGCGAGGACCACTTCGCCGACACCAGCGTGCTGCCGACCCACAACTCGCACGCCGTCGAGGCGCAACTGCACCACATCGACGGCCTCGCCGAGCACTTTCTCTACTCCAACGACGACATGTTCTTCGGTCGGCCGATCGCACCTGACATCTTCTTCTCACCCGGCGGGATCACGAAGTTCGTCGAGGCGGCCACCCGCATCGGGCTGGGCGACAGCGACCCGTCACGCAGCGGGTACGAGAACGCGGCCCGTGTGAACCGTGGCCTGCTGAGGGAACGCTTCGGCAAGGTCACGACCCGGCACCTCGAGCACTCGGCCGCTCCGATGCGTCGAAGCGTGTTGCAGGAGCTCGAGAACGAGTTCCCCGAGGAGTTCGCCCGCACGGCGGCCAGTCGCTTCCGATCGGCCACCGACATTTCGGTCACCAACTCGCTGTACCACTACTACGGACTCATGACCGGGCGGGCGGTGGTTCAGACGACCGCTCGGGTGAAGTACATCGAGACCACGCTGCGATCGGCACTGCCGTCGATGCAGCGGTTGCTGAAGCGTCGCGACCAGGACATGTTCTGCCTGAACGACGGCTCGAAGCCCGAGATCTCGGTCGAGAAGCGCACCGACGCCGTGACCGAGTTCCTCGAGCACTACTTTCCGTTCGCTGCGCCCTGGGAGACCGAGGTCGCCATGCACTCGAGCGATCACGCAGCGACGGATGCCGTTTAGCCTGCGTCACTGAGCGGGTGGACCGCGCCTCAACTCAGAACGGGGATCGCCTCTGTCGGTGGCGCACTCGACGACACGAGCGGCTCGCTTCCGAGCGACTCGAAGCTCAACGGTGCCGTGATGCTCACTCCGAGGGCTGCCAGGCGGCGAGCACTCTCGTCGGCATCGATGTAGTCGAGCGTCGGGAAGCTGCCCAGGGGAACGACCGAGTGCAACACCGTGTTCGGGTACACGTGCACGAGGTTGAACGCCCGAGCGCCGTCGCGGCCGCGCGTGCCTCCGATCGGCACGGTGAGGTCTTGTGTGTAACAGGTGGCCGACGCCACAGAAACCGGGATACCTGCGAACATCGCCGTCGACGAATAGTGGAGATGACCGGCGAGGATGCTGCGCACGTCTGTTCCCTCGAGAACCTCGGCGAGCCCGGCCTGGTCACGGAGTTCCACGCTCGCCGCGAGGTCGAGCATGCTCGGCACAGGCGGGTGGTGAAGAGCCAGGATGGTGCCGTCGGGGGCAGGGACCGAGAGTTCCTCGGCCAGCCAGTCGAGCTGATCGCTCGTGACCGCACCGTAGTGGTGGCCGGGTACCGTCGTGTCGAGCGTGATGATCCGCAGCCCGTTCACGTCGTAGACCCGGTCGACGGGGCGCGCGGTCGGCACCTCGTTGAAGAGTCCTTCGCGGAACGCTTCGCGCTTGTCATGGTTGCCCATGACCCAGATGACCCGGGAGCCGAGGCGGCTGGCGACCGGATCGACGATGCGCCTGATGCGCTCGTAGGCTTCGGGCTCACCCCGGTCGGCGAGGTCTCCGGTGAAGACGATGGCTTCGGGGCGACCCCCGGAGGCCTCAAGTTCGGTGAATACCTGCCTGAGGTGCGTCTCGCTGTCTACTGAACCGTAAAGCTTGTTGCCTCCGGCGAGCAGATGCGTGTCGCTGATGTGAAGTATGAAGTGATCCGGCCTCGGGTACTCGGCCGTTCGCGTAGTCACAATCCGTCCAATCGGGTTTGGCGGTGCTGCTCGTTCCCTAACACCATGGTTCGGTTACGTCACTATTCGACCAGAGTATTCCGAACGTTACGTGAACGCCACGCGTCTGTGGCCTGTACGGCACCCACCTTCGGGTGTGGCGGGATGCCGTCAAGGGGTCTCCGCATCATTCGCCCCGATGCCATACTGACGACCAATGACTCAGCCAGATGCCCTTGTGATCGGAGCCGGACCGAACGGTCTGGCAGCCGCGGTGACGCTCGCGAGAGCGGGCGTCTCCGTCCGCGTCTACGAACGCGCAGACACCATCGGTGGAGGTGCCCGCACCTCGGAAGTGACACTCCCCGGCTTCCACCACGACGTCTGCTCCGCCGTGCACCCGATGGCGTACGCATCCGGGTTCTTCCAGAAGTTCGGCCTCACCGACCGCATCGACTTCGTCAACCCTGACATCGCATACGCACACCCGCTCGACCACGGCGAAGCCGGCCTGGCCTGGCGCTCCCTCGAGCGCACCGCAGACAGCCTCGGCGTCGACGGACGGGCCTGGAAACACCTGTTCGAACCCCTCTCCGGAAACGCGGATGCCATCGCGCAGTTCACATCGACCTCCCCGTTGCGCGTTCCGCGGCATCCGATCACCCTCACCCGCTTCGGCCTGCGTGTGCTCGAACAGGGCGGCCCGTTCTGGAACGCCCGCTGGAAGGGCGACGTCGCCCCTGCGCTCCTCACCGGCGTGCTCGCTCATCCGATCCGTCCGCTGCCCGGCCTCGCGCCGGCCGCAGCGGGCCTCGTTCTCGCCACCTACGCCCACGCCGGCGGCTGGCCGATCCCGGTCGGCGGCAGCCAGAGCATCGTCGACGCGATGGCGGCGGATGTCGTCGCGCACGGCGGCGAGATCATCACCGGCCACGAGGTCACCAGCCTCCGTGAACTCGAACCGAGCCGTGCCGTGCTGCTCGATACCAGCCCTCGCGGACTCCAGCAGATCGCCGGCAATCGCCTCCCGGCCGGGTACTCGGCCAGGCTCAGCCGGTTCAGGTACGGCAACGCCGTGGCCAAGGTCGACTTCGCGCTGTCGGGCCCGGTGCCGTGGACGAACCCGGAACTTGCCCTGACAGGCACCCTGCACCTCGGCGGAACCCGGGCCGAGATCGCCCGGGCCGAACGGGACGTCGCTCGCGGCAGGCATCCGGAGAACCCCTACGTGCTCGTGTCCCAGCCGAGCAGCTTCGACCCCAGCCGTGCGCCAGAGGGCAAGCACACCCTCTGGGCATATACCCACGTTCCCGCCGGGTCGACGGTCAACCGGACCGAGGCGATCATTGCGCAGATCGAGCGCTTCGCCCCCGGGTTCCGTGATCTCATCCTCGCATCGTCATCGAAGACCGCCATCGAATACCAGCACTACAACCCCAACTACGTGCGGGGCGACATCTCTGCCGGCGACGTCAACCTGCCCCAGCTGCTCGCACGTCCCGTGCTCTCCGCTCAGCCTTGGCGCACACCGCTCGACGGCGTCTACCTGTGCTCGTCTTCCACCCCACCGGGGCCAGGCGTGCACGGATTGCCCGGCTACAACGCCGCGTTGCTCGCTCTGCACGACGTGTTCGGCCGGTCGTCTGCCCCCTCGCTCGCTCCCGATTCCGCCAACCTGTAGGAGAACCATGTCCGTCAACTACCGCTACATCGAGGCGACACCAGACGAGGTGTTCGCGGTGCTGGGGAACGGCTGGCTGTACCCCAGCTGGGTCGTCGGGGCGTCCCGCATGCGCGACGTCGACGACGCCTGGCCCTCCGAGGGAGCGCGGCTGTTCCACTCGTTCGGTGTCTGGCCTTTCCTCATCAACGACTCCACCTCGGTTCTGGAGTGGGACCCGCCCCATCACATGAAGATCAAGGCTCGCGGATGGCCGATCGGCGAAGCGCACGTCACGCTCGATGTGAAGCCCCGCAAGAACGGATGCGTCGTCCGCATCGGTGAAGACGCCGTGCGCGGCCCTGGCCTCTACATCCCGGCGCCGGTCCGGCAGGCGATGCTGCACGCGCGCAACACCGAGACGCTGCAGCGCCTGGCGTACCTCGCCGAGGGTGGCGCGACGGCGAACTGACAGGCGACCGGTCGGCTACGGTGTCGTGACAAGTTCGCGTGCGAGGAACGCGGCCTCTGTGCGGGTCGATGCCCCCAGCTTGCGGAGAATCGCAGACACGTGCACGCTCGCGGTCTTTGCGCTGATGAACAGCTGTTCGCCGATCTGCCGGTTGCTGAGACCCTGTGCGATCAGCTCGAGCACCTGACGCTCACGAGCGGTGAGCTCGGCGGCATCCCTTGTCTGTCTCATCGGCTGGCCGTCGAGGGCTATCCCTGCCCGCGCAGCCACGGCGGCTGCCTCGGTCGAGATCAGTCCGGCGCCCAGAAGGCCGGCCTCGGCAACAGCCGCCTGGAGGGATGCCGTGGCAGACGCCCGGTCGCCTGCTTCGGCGTGTGCTCGACCCGTACGCAGCAGGGCATATGAGTGCAGGTGAGCGGGCGCAGCGGCATCGCCCGCGATCGCTTCGCCGGCCAGGCGCCAGGCGTCAGGATCTTGCCCGTCGCCATCTGCGCCAGACAGTTCGGCCTCGAACACAGGCAACCAGACAGGGCTCGTCGGCCAGAAAGCGAGGTCGGTGGCGAGCTCGCGCATGCGAGCTTCGGCGGTGGCGTCTTCTCTGGCAGCGAGGCCGCTGTCGCCGGACCGCAGCACAGCGAGTACCCGTGCGGCCGTTGCGAGCAAGGGCAGGTCGTATCCCGGGTACATCCGGTGCTCGGGCCCGAGCAACACAGACACGTCTGACCAGGCCTGCTCCGGGTCATTTCTCGCCAGGGCGAGCTCTGCGGCGAGGCGTGCGTGGCCGAGCGTCACCTGCATCTCGACGTGGGCCAGCGCGAGGAACCCCGCTCGCAGGCTCCGGTAGAGCCTCGCTGCACCATCGACGTCGCCGCGCCACAGCATCAGGAAGATCCGCGCGCGCTGGAGATAGGCGTTGAAGACCGCCGACGGCAGGAGGGTCAGGGCGCGATCGACCAGGTGATCGGCGCGGTCCCATTCGCCGAGCGCGATAAGCGGATCGACGGCGTTGGATTGCAGGATGATTCCCGAGCTGCGTTCGACACCCAGCTCGTGAGCGCGGGCGATGCCGAGTTCGGCGATCTGCAGGGCCGTGGCGTAGTGGCCGAGAAGATATTCGGCGTCAGAAGCGTTGACGCGGTAACGCAGCATGGCGCTCGTGTCGTTCTCTGCCAGTCGGCGGGCGTTGTCGAGGTGCACGTGTCCTTCGTCGATCTCGCCTGCGTCGATCAGGGCCGCTCCGTAGATGTTCGATGCGATCGACGCGTGACGGTCGGAGCCGGCGGCCTGGGCTTCGTCGAGACCCTCACGCGCGACCGTTTTCGCCTCGACGAAACGGCCCTCGATCATGAGGCGACCGGCCAGGCCGGTGAGCAACGCCGATCGGAGTTCCGCCGCAGTGAGGGTCGTCCCGGCAAGACCGGAAGTGCCGGCCAGCCCGGTCGATCCGCTCGGTACGAGTTCGAGGGCCTCGCGGAGCAGCGTAATGGAGCCCGGTCTGCCGCTGTTGCCGAGGTACATGGCCTTATCGCGCAGCAGCCGCGCATATCGGAGCGCGTCGTCACGCGGGCACTCCGCAAGCGCCAGGTTGACCATGGCGAGTGCCCGTTCTTCTTCCCCCGCGTTCCGCAAGGCAGATGCCGTCTGGGCGATCAGGTCGACCTTCTTGCGGTTCGCGACGGACTCGGCGTCCGGCACCTGATCCCAGAGTTCGAGCGCGCGTTCACCCATTTGGGCTGCAGACCCGTATGCGTAGGTCGCCCGGGCTTCGACCATCGCTCGGAGCGATGCCGGGAACGCTTTCGCAGCGTCATGGGCGGAAAGCCAGTGGTACGAGATCTCGGTGGCGACGCGCCGGTGGTCAGTGACGGCTTCGAGGGCTTCGGCGAAACGGGTGTGGAAGCGCGTGCGCTCCCCGGGGAGGAGGTCGGCGTGGATGGCCTCGCGCACGAGCGCGTGACGAAAGGCGTAACTGCGCTCGTCAGCGACGAGAATGTTGGCGAGCACTGCTTCGCGCACCACCCGATCGAGTACGCTGGCGTCGCCGTCATACACCGTGACGAGCAGGTCGTGCCCGACCCTCACCCCGCCTGCTGAGAGCAACCGGAGCAGATGCTGAGCCTCGTCACTGAGGCGCTCGTAGCGCGCAAGAAGAAGTTCGCGGAGCGTCCATGGGAGGTCACCCTCGCAGGTTTCGTCGAAGCCCACGAGCTCTTCGACGAAGAACGGGATGCCCTCACTGCGGGAGAAGACGCTGTCGAACGCCTCGTCGTCCGGCAGGCCTCCGAGGATCTCCTGCACCTGGCGTCGAACGTCTGACCGACCGAGTCGCTGGAGGTCGATTCTCGCGACACTCCGTGACCGTTCGAGTTCGGAGACGAGGCCACGGAGCGGATGGCCTCGCGGCACGTCTTCGGTGCGAAAACTGAGAAGAAGAAGGATGGGGCCGCGATTGAGCACCCGCAGCAGGAAGCGGAGAAGGTTGAGCGTGGCGTCGTCTGCCCAGTGGAGGTCTTCGATCACAACCACGATCGGCGAGCGGAGCGACACCGTTTCGAGCACGACGGCGACGGTCTCGTGCAATCGGTTGAGCCCGGCGTTGCGGTCGACGGTAGCGTCGCCGAGTTCGGGGAGCAGCGCGGTGAGCGCGTCGCGACCCGGCCCGCCGGCTTCGAGCAGCGCTTCGGCGCCGATCTCGTCGACGAGGCCACGCATCACGCCTTTGATCGGAGCATACGGAGCACCGACCGCTCCGAGGTCGACGCATTGGCCCGAGACGACGATCGCGTCGCGGGATGCCTCGACCAGAAACTCTTCGAACAGCCGGGTCTTGCCGATGCCGGCCTCCCCTGACACGACGACGCCCCGAGGGATGCCGAGCAGGACGCCGGCGAGCGCCGAGCGCAGTTCGGTGAGTTCGGACTCGCGTCCGATCATCGAAGGGCTGGCCGCCGGGGAGGTCATGCCCCCATGGTCCCACAGGGCGCCAACACGAATCGAGGGGATTTCGGCCATCGAGGCCAACGGTTCCGCCAACCTCTGTCGGCGAACGGGACCGCTCACCGGTGGGCTGGGGTGACCCGCGATGGGGCCGCGTGACCGCGTGCCGGCATCCGCCGCTCACGACCTCGGAACAGGGCGGCGACACGTGCACCGAGCGTCTGCCAGGCGGTGGTTCGTCCTGCCCCGTGCTCCGCGTCTCGCTCCACGGCAACCCGACGGCGTTCGAGGTCGCGGGTGAGCTGCTCCTCGGTGTATCGGATGAGCAACTCGGTTCCGTATTCTCCAGAGATCTGCATGACCCCAACTCCTCAGTTCGGTGGTGATGTCACCATCGTGTTCTCTAAGGAGGGGGTCTCAGATCAGGCGGATGCCCTATTTGTCGGACTCGAATGGCTGAGGCGTGACGCTCGACAGGAAGAGGCGTCCAGAAAGAGGCGGATTCTCCTGTTGAGCGTGCGTCCCGCGATGTCCTTCCTGTCGAGCGTGACATCGAACCGGATTCACACCTGGGGTGGCAGCAGGAACCCGTCGTCAAGAAGGGCGCGCACCCTGGGCAGCAGCTCGCCGAGCAACTCCGGGTAGTCAGCATCGAGCAGTTGGGCGATCGCCGCGACGACGGCGCCGATCGAAAGGTCGCCGTCGCTGGCACCGACGAGGGCAGAGAGCCCGGTGTCCATCCGCACGGTGCGGCCGAAACCACCACCCTGCCGCAGCATCATCGCGGTCGGGTGCTCTGCACCCGGCCAGTAGTGCCGTTCCTCGGTGACATCCGGGGCGACGGTGACGTGGGCATGCGCGAGCTCCTCGTCGGAGAGCGCCGCCTGCCAGTTCTGACCATCGAGCGCAGAAGCGAGGTGGACGCCGAGCCCGGCTTCGTTCGACCCGAGCGAACCGTGGAGTCGCTCCAGCCGCCGCAGGGTCTGGTGGCCGGAAAGCGGCATCCGCAGTGTGATGTACCCGAAGCCGACCGAGGTCACGCGGCGTTCGGTGAAGTCATCGAGCCACGCGGCGTAGAGGTTGTCGAACTCAGGGGTGCCTGAGCGGGTTCCCCCGTCGCGGATCCAGGTTTCGGCGTACTGGGCAGGATCCTGCACGTCGCGCTCGATGATCCAGGCGTCGAGACCGGTGCCGTCGATCCAGCCGCCAACGCGGCGGAAGGCATCCTGACCGATCCGGTACTCCCAGTTGCCGAGCATCTGGGCGACGCCGCCGGGGTAGAGGTGAGCTGCCGCCCCGCGGAGCACCGCCTCGACGAGCGCATCCCCGACCATGCCTGCGTCCCGGTACTCGTACGCGGGCACGCCGTCGACCCGCGGGGTGATCACGAAGGGCGGGTTCGACACGATCTGGTCGAACCGCTCGCCACGCACAGGCTCGAACAGGTTGCCGTGCCGAAACTCGATGTTGTGGATGCCGTTGAGGCCGGCGTTCATCCGCGCAAGGTCCAGTGCGCGCTCCGAGATGTCCGTGGCGACCACCGTTGACGCGTGCCGGGCGGCGTGCATGGCCTGGATTCCGCAGCCGGTTCCGAGGTCGAGGACGCTGCCCACCGGCGTCTGCATCATCAGGCCGCTCAGGGTCATCGATGCGCCGCCGACGCCGAGCACGTGCTCCTCGCCGAGCGGACGCCCGAGGACGAGTTCGCCGAGGTCGGAGATGATCCACCAGCTTCCGGCCCCGTGGGCGTCGACGAAGCTGTACGGCCGCAGGTCGAGCAGTGGGCGGATGCCGTCGTCGTCGGCCGTGACGAGCCCGAGCTCGACAGCACCGTCCACGCCGAGATCGGGCAACGCAGCCGACAGATCCTCCCGAGAAACCGGCAGCCCCAGCACGAACAGGCGGGCGAGCGTCGCGGATGCCTCCGGTGCGTCAGCGTCCAGCGCGAGCGCACGCACAGCGGGGACCCTCTCGTTGCGGTGCAGCGCAGCATCCGCTTCGTCTCCCCACAGGCCGGTGAGGGTGGTCACCGTGTAGCGGGCGGCGTCGAGATCGGATCGGAGGCGGTGCAGAAGCTCAGAGGTCACGGTTCCCAGTGTGGCACCGACCGGGCGTGCCAGACTGAGCCCATCATGAAGACGCTGCTCAACATCATCTGGCTGATCCTGTCTGGATTCTGGCTGTTCCTCGGCTACATGCTTGCGGCGCTTCTCATGTTCGTGCTCATCGTGACCATCCCCTGGGGAATCGCCGCAGCGCGGCTCGGGGTCTACGCGCTGTGGCCGTTCGGCAAGGAGGTCGTCGACCGTCCGACCGCCGGCGTCGGGTCAGCGCTCGGCAACGTGATCTGGCTCCTCCTCGCCGGCTGGTGGATCGCCCTCGGCCACATCATCAGCGGTGTCGCGCTGTGCATCACGATCATCGGCATCCCGTTCGGCTGGGCCAACTTCAAAATGGTGCCGATCGCGCTGCTTCCGCTGGGCAAGGAGATCGTCGACGCCTGACGGATGCCGTCGGTCCCGTCACGCGTGCTCGGCGCGGTACCGGTCCATGAGCCGGTCGAGCAACCCGATGAGTTCCGCCGCCATGTCATCGTCGAGCGATGAGAACGAGAACGTCGCCCTGCCGGTGCGCCGAGACCGGAGAGCATCCGACGACTGAGCGAGGTCGTCCGGGTACCGGTCGGCGATGATCAGGTACAGCCCGACGTTGTCCTTATTGCGTCTGAGCGCTACGAAATAGTCGTGACCGGTTGCGCCAGGCCAGATCAGCGCCGGGATGCCGTAGATAGTTCCGTCGACCAGCTCAGCGCGGTACCGGTCGAGGATACCGGTGAGCCGCTGCTCCACTCCCGTGGTATCCGTCATGGCGGGAGTCTATGGCGCGCAGCCTGCCCTGTCAGCCGCACCTGCGAAGCTGGACACATGACTGACACCCGCGCCGACGCCCTCGACATTCTGCGGACCCTGGTCGGTTCGCCAGACGCCGATTTTCACGAGGGCCAGTTCGAGGCGATCGAGACCCTCGTCGCCGACCGCAAACGGGCACTCGTCGTGCAACGCACCGGGTGGGGCAAGTCGGCCGTGTACTTCGTGGCGACACTGCTGCTTCGTCGTCAGGGGGCCGGCCCGACGCTCCTGGTTTCACCCCTTCTCGCCCTCATGCGTGACCAGGTCGAGGCTGCCGCGCGGGCCGGGGTGCGCGCTGTCGCGATCAACTCGGCGAACCCGCACGAGTGGGGCGACGTGCTCACCAAACTCGACAACGACGAGGTCGACGTGCTGCTCGTCTCGCCCGAGCGGCTGAACAATCCCCGGTTCCGTGAGGAACAGTTGCCGAAGCTCATTCCGCGCACCGGCCTGCTCGTCGTCGACGAAGCCCACTGCATCTCCGATTGGGGTCACGACTTCCGGCCCGATTATCGGCGACTCCGCGATCTCATCGCCGAGATGCCGCACGGGGTCCCAGTGCTCGCCACAACGGCGACCGCCAACTCGCGCGTCGTCACCGACGTCGCTGAGCAACTCGAGCATGCCGGTGGCGAGCCGGTTGTGACCATTCGCGGTCCGCTCGCCCGTGCCACCCTGCGGCTCGGGGTTCTGCGCCTGCCCGACTCGGGCACCCGGCTCGGCTGGCTGCTCAGCCACCTCGGCAACCTGACCGGCTCGGGCATCATCTACGCACTCACGGTCTCTGCGGCAGAAGACACCGCCCGCCTCCTGCGCGAGGCCGGTCACCAGGTGCAGGCATACACCGGGCGAACGGATGCCGGCGAGCGCGAAGGACTCGAACAGGCGCTCAAGAACAACGAGGTCAAAGCGCTCGTCGCAACGAGTGCCCTCGGCATGGGCTTCGACAAGCCCGACCTCGGTTTCGTTCTGCATCTGGGTGCGCCGTCGTCACCCGTCGCCTATTACCAGCAGGTCGGCCGCGCCGGTCGCGCCGCGATGATCGCCGGAAGGGCGGCGAGCGCCGACGTGCTCCTGCTCCCCGGCACCGAAGACGAAGCCATCTGGCAGTATTTCGCGACATCGTCGATGCCCGACGAGCAGAAGGCGCGTGCGGTGATCGACGAGCTCGCCTTCGAGGGCGCGCCGCTGTCGACTCCCGCTCTCGAAGCCCGGGTCAACCTCAAACGCAGCCCACTCGAGCTGCTGCTCAAGGTGCTCGACGTCGACGGGGCGGTGCAGCGCGTCACCGGAGGCTGGGTGGCGACCGGGCAGCCGTGGACCTATGACGCCGAACGCTACGAGCGCATTGCCGCCGCGCGCGTGCAGGAGCAGAACGCCATGCTCGAGTACGAGCGCACGAGCGGATGCCGCATGGAGTTTCTTCAGCGCGCCCTCGACGACGACACCGCCGTTCCCTGTGGCCGCTGCGACAATTGCGCTGCCGCGGCTGGGGAGCCGGTCTGGTATCCGACCGACGTGCGGGAGGAGGCATCCGGGCAGGCCGAGAAATCGTTGAGCCGCGTCGGCGTTGCGATCGAACCGCGGGCACAGTGGCCGACAGGGGCCGACAAGCTCGGCGTTCCAGTGCGTGGCAAGATCGCCGCAGAGGAACGGGTGGAGGCGGGGCGGGCCCTCGCCAGGCTGACCGACCTCGGCTGGGGTGGCACTCTCCGCGACCTCTTCGCGCCGAGCACTCCGGATGGGCCCGCCAGCCCCGCCCTCGTGCAGGCGTGCATCAGGGTGTTGGCCGAGTGGGGCTGGGACGAACGCCCGGCCGCTGTTGTGAGTGTGCCGTCGAGACGGCACACGCAACTCGTCGACTCGGTAGCCCGTGCCCTGTCAGACGTCGGCCGGTTGCCGTACCTCGGCGCCCTCAGCCTGAAGAACGGCGGCCCGGCCGGTGAGCCGGGCGGCAACAGCGCCTATCGGCTGTCGAGCGTGTGGGACCGGTTCGAGTTGGGACCTGAGCTGGTAACCGCGTTCGAGGGTTACCGCGGCCGTCCGGTGTTACTCGTCGACGATCTGGTCGACAGCCGCTGGACACTCACGGTCGCTGGCCGACTGCTTCGCGGCGCCGGAGCATCCGCTGTGCTGCCGTTCAGCCTCGCGGTGCAGGCGTAACGGGCAGGTCGTCGGCCATGACCGTCGAGAGGTCGGGGCCGAACACGAATCGGCGCTCCTGGTAGTCGCCGACGAGCGCAGACGGAAGCCAGTGTTTCGCGTCGTCCCACATGCGGTCGAATGGAATCTCGTCGACCGGGTGCCACCGGAGCAGCAATTCGTCTGACTCCACGATGTCGCCGGCCCAGGCCTGAGTGGCGAAAACCCAGGAGATCTGACTCCAGGCCGGCCGGAAGGGGAACTCGTAGCGGATGCGGCCCAGCGCGGTGAGGTCGTTCTCGCGCAGGCGCAGCCCGGATTCTTCGAACACCTCCCGCACAACCGCTTGAGCAGGTGTCTCGCCGGGTTCGAGCTTTCCCCCTGGTCCCACCATCTTTCCGAGGCCGAGACCCTTCTTCTTTTCGCCGAGAAGCACCTCGTAACCACCATCGGCGGTTTCACGGAGGATGTAACAGACGCAGACCTCAGGGAGGCCTGGCTTACTCGCTGTCATAGGGCGAGCGTACGCGCCCTGGCCCTCGCGGGACCGGCCACTACCGCGTTTCAGCGAGCCGGGCACAGTCGATGCAGAGGTCCGCAACCGGGCGAGCGTCGAGCCTGGCGCGTCCGATCGGCTTCGTGCACCGCGAGCAGAGCCCGAAGCTGCCGTCGTCGACGCGGGCGAGTGCCTCGTCGAGCGCGGTGAGCTGTTTGGCGGACTCGTCCTGCAGGCCGGTCAGTCGCGACCACTCCGAGGCGATCGTCGGGCCTTCGGGGTCGTGCTCGTCGTCCGACTCGCCATCGCGGGCGATTCGCACCTCGACGAGGGACTCTTCGTGGTGCGCACGCTGCCTGACGAGCTCCTCGCGCTGCTCTTCGAGTACCGCGCGGAAGTGCTCCAGTGTCGATGCGCTCAGTCGTGAGTGTTCCATAGCTCATCGTCGCACGGCGCACCCGGTTTGACCCGGATTGCGAGGGCTCGCCCCGCTGTTCGTCGCGGGCGGGACATCGAAAAACAGGCGTACGCTTTAACGACGGGAACGGCTTCAGCAACCAGAGAGGGGCCGACATTTGACTACGACGCCCTTCGATCTCGACCGGCTGCGGCGCTACGCGCGTGACGAGCTCGACGTGATCATCGAGCATCGCTGCCGCGCCGGGGAAGACCCGTACGACTTCATCCACGACCTTCCTACCGTTGATGAACTCGTGGTGTACGAACTCAAGTCCGACGCCCTCGATGCCCGCGGGCTGACCGCCGAGTACACGATGGCCAGGTACGCGTCGAGGAGCAACCGACCGGATGCCGACACGCACCGCCACAATGTCGCCAGGCTCGAGTATGAACTGCTGCGTGACATCGCGCTCGAACACCCCGACCTCACCCGCACGGTCTGGACGATGATCGGGTCGATCGGCCTGTAGGCACCCACATCGCCCACCGGGCTGCCCGACCGCGGCAGGACAGGTGTTCTGGCGCGCAGGGGAATGTGGGAGGGACACCTGCGGAGTGGCTGGCGGCATCCGCCCAGTCTCCACCCGTAGAATCAGGTCTCATGCTGGCCGAGGCCTGGAGCCAGCGAGAGCCTATGACCAAGAATCGACTGCCCAAGACGCTGCGCGTGATCATTGCCACCGCGGTCGGCTTGGTGTCCCTCGGAGTCGGCCAGACGGCCACCGCTCTACCGTCAGCAACGACAAGCCCCCTGGCCGCGACGACACACTCCTCTGTCGCCCTCGAAACGGCCGCGGATTCCGACGTCACGGTCGAGATCAGCCAGTCGGCGAGCTTCATCGGGGCGACGGATGCGATGACCCTCACGGTCTCCGTCGAGAACAGCAGCGAGGCTCCCCTCGCCGCAGGGACGCTCGTCGTGGAGTCCGGCACCACACCCATCGACTCGCGCCAGGCCCTCACCGACTGGAGTGACGGCACCGGTGCGTCCACGAGCGACCGGCCGCTCGCGACTGTCTCAGTGCCGGCGATCGATGCCGGCGCCCGTCACACGGCGAGTCCGATCATCGTCAGCACCGAACTCCTCGGGCTGGCAGGCCAGGCCGGTGCTTACCCGCTCGATGCGACCTACACGAGCACCGAGGTCACCGCGTCCAGCTTCGAGGCGATCGTCTTCACCCCGGATGCCGGCGCGAACTCCCTCGGGGTCGCGGTCGCCGCACCGATCACCGCGCCATCGACCACAACCGGCCTGCTCAGTGCCGAGGCTCTCAGTGTCTACACGGCACCGACCGGGCTTCTCACCCGGCAGCTCGACGGGCTCATCGACCGCCCTGTAGCCCTCGGGATCGATCCGATGATCATCGCCTCGATCCGGGCACTCGGCAGCGCAGCCCCCGCATCAGCGGTGAACTGGCTCGACCGCCTGAGTCGTGCCACAAACGAAACATTCCCGTTGCAGTATGCAGACGCAGATGCATCGGCGCAGGCCCAGGCGGGGCTTCCCGGTCTGCTCAACCCGACCTCCCTGCTGTTCGGCCTCGACCCGGAGAACTTCACCGAGGACACGGCACCGGATGCCACTGACGAACCCGGACCAACGCCGACGGCACCCGCATCCCCAGCCGGCGACCCGGAGGCGACCCCCAGCCCGACGCCGACTCCGGGCGAGCCGACGCTGCCCACCCTTGCTGAGCTGACCGAGTGGACGTATACGACCACCGGGATCGTGTGGCCGGACGACGACTCTGTCGTGGCCGCCGACGTGCCGGTGTTCACGGCATCGGGCGCAACCACGACCATCCTCTCGTCGGGGAACGTAACTACCAAGACCGGTTACAGCGCCGGGGCCTCGGCGAACGTGGGCGATGCATCCGTCCTGTTGTCCGACGCCGCGGCATCCGCGTCCCTTCGCCGTGCTGCGACAGCGATTTCTACCGAAGAACAGCTCGACGCCCTCGCCGATCTCGCCGGCCAGCTCATGGTCATCGCCTCCGAAAGCGACGCACCCGCTCGCACGCTCCTGCTCACGCTCGACCGCGAATGGCCGCCGACCGGCTCCCGCCTGAGCGACGCCATCACCTCGCTCATGGCCATGCCGACGGTCTCGAGTTCGGTCCTCAGCGCCGCCGTCGCCGAAGAGGCCGTCGCCGCCACGATCGTCGACCAGTCCCAGTCGCCTGAGCGCCTCGCCCTCGTCAAACGCCTCAACACCCGCGAAAGCAGCCTCGAAGGCTTCTCGACCATGCTCGATGACCCGGCTCTCCTCACCGGGCAGGAGCGGGCCGAGATCCTCGCCCTGCTCGGCGTCTCGTGGCGCTCCAACCCCGACGAGTGGACGGACGCGGCCGCCGAGCACGACGCCACGACAACCGAAACCCTCGAGTCCGTCGGCATTGCTGCGACAAGCCCGATCCTCATGGTCAGCAACCAGTCTTCGCTTCCATTCTCCGTTCGGAATGAATTCGATCTGCCGGTCACTGTCGTGCTGCAGGCCTCGAGCTCGAGCCTCAAGCTCAACGTCGACTCCAGCGTGACCCAGGTCATCCCTCCGAATGCGCGCGAAACCGTGCGCGTGCCCGTCGAGGCCAGACTCGGCAACGGCGAGGTGACCGTTCGCCTTCAGTTGTACTCGCCGAGCGGCGAACTGGTCGGCGAAAGTGGTCTCGTACCGGTGACGGTCCGCGCGGACTGGGAGGGCATCGGTGCCGCGGGTCTCTCGGTCCTCATTGCCCTTCTGTTCGTCGTCGGACTGGTCCGCACCGTCCGCAAACGTCGCGCCGAACGGCGTGAACGCGACCAGACCGACGAGCCGATCGAGACGGATGCCGCAGCCGCGACGCCGACGAGCACCCCTGGGAATCGATGACGAAGACGACCGACAGCCCGGGCATCGGACGCGCCAGCGTGTTTCTGGCAACAGGCACGATGGTGTCGCGCATCCTCGGTTTCGTGAAGGCGATGCTGCTCGCGTGGACGATCGGTCTCGTCGCGAGCAGCAGCGCCGACGCGTTCGGCGTCGCAAACCAATTGCCGAACACCCTGTACGTCATCATTGCCGGCGGTGTTCTCAGCGCCATCCTCGTGCCGTCGATCGTCCGGTCGATCGTCCACGCCGACGGGGGCAAGGCCTACGTCAACAAGTTGTTGACGATCACCCTCGTCGTGCTCATCGCCGCCACTGCCGCCGCGGTGCTGATCACCCCGTTCCTCGTTCACCTCTATTCGTTCGGGCTCGACTCTGAGACGCGCGCCCTCGCCGTGGCGTTCGCATACTGGTGCCTGCCGCAGATCTTCTTCTACGGGCTCTACACGGTGCTCGGCGAGATCCTCAACGCCCACAAGCTGTTCGGCCCGTACACCTGGTCGCCCGTTGTGAACAACATCGTCGCCATGGCCGGCCTCGTCGCGTTCATCGTGATGTTCGGTCCCGATCCCAACGGCGCCCGGTCCGTCACCGAGTGGAC
Organism: Mycetocola sp. CAN_C7; assembly: GCF_015752285.1. Taxonomy (NCBI): domain Bacteria; kingdom Bacillati; phylum Actinomycetota; class Actinomycetes; order Micrococcales; family Microbacteriaceae; genus Mycetocola; species Mycetocola sp. CAN_C7. The sequence goes on along the minus strand of NZ_JADOUY010000001.1, from coordinate 607,225 downwards.
GCCGGGCATGATCACCCTCCTCGCGGGGACCGCCACGTTCGGTGTCGCCGCCCAGGCGCTCATCCTGTTCTTCTTCTGGCGACGCATCGGGCTCAGCTTCCGCCCGGACTTCAGCTGGCGGGGGATCGGCCTCAGGGCAACCGGGAAGCTCGCCGGCTGGTCGTTCGCGATGCTCGCTCTGACGACCCTGGCGGGTCTCGTTCAAAGCAACGTCGCCCTGCTCGCCTCAGGCAACGGGCCGTCGACCGCCACCCTCCAGAGCGCCTGGCTGATCTTCATGTTGCCGCACTCGGTGATCACACTCTCGGTGGCGACGGCCTACTTCACCCGACTCGCCGAGCACGTGCGTGAGAAGCGCACCAGTGAACTGACGACGGACGTCTCCGCCGCCGCCAGACAGATCACCCTGATCATCGTGCTGGCCACCGCCGGCCTGATGGTCCTGTCCTTCCCGTTCGCCAGCCTTTTCACCGGCGCATTCGCAGATACCGCAGCGATGGGCTTCGTTCTCATCGCCTACCTGGCCGGCCTCGTACCGTTCGCCGTGCTGTTCGTCTTCCAGCGGACCTTCTACGCCCTCGGCGACACCCGCACCCCGTTCTTCTTCACTCTCGTGCAGGTCGTGGTGTACGTCGCGCTTGCACTGTTGTGCTCGCTGCTGCCCCTCCGACTCATCGGTGTCGGGCTCGCGGTGTCGATGTCGATCTCGATCACCGTGCAGATGGTGGTGGCCGGCGTCCTGCTCCGCAAGCGCATCGCCGGTCTTGACATCGCCCGGATCGTGCGCAGCCTGGTGAAATTCACTGTCGCCGCGATTCCCGCTGTCGTCGCCGGAGCCTTCATCGTCTGGCTCCTCGGCGGGTACTCCGGTGGCTGGGCCGTTGCGTCGGTGTTCGGCGCGCTCTTCACGATGGCCCTCGTCACGATGGTGATGTCGCCGATCTACGGTGCGATGCTTCTGCTCATGCGCTCCGCGGAACTGCGCGAAGCCATCGCCCCGCTCTCGCGTCGCCTGCGCCGGTAGGTCGACACCCGCCGTTCAGACTCACGGAATATCGTCGAAGTAAGATGTGTTCCACTCAGCGACTGACATCTTTCAAGGAGCCTACGTGCGCAACGTCATCATCATCGGGTCCGGCCCGGCCGGCTACACAGCCGCCATCTACGCGGCCAGGGCGAGCCTGAACCCGCTGCTTCTCGCGTCGAGTGTTGAGGCCGGTGGCGAGCTCATGAACACGACCGAGGTCGAGAACTACCCGGGATTCCCCGAGGGTATTCAGGGCCCCGAGCTCATGACCAAATTCCAGGAGCAGGCTGAGCGGTTCGGAACCGAGGTCATCCTCGACGACGTCACCGAGGTCTCCCTCGACGGCGAGGTCAAAGCCGTCAAGACCGGTTACTCCGGTGACTTCGAGGCATCGACGGTCATCGTCGCCACAGGAAGCGCCTACCGCAAGCTCGGGCTCGCCGACGAGGAGCGCCTCTCGGGTCGCGGAATCTCGTGGTGCGCTACCTGCGACGGTTTCTTCTTCAAGGAGAAGACGATCGCGGTCGTCGGGGGCGGCGACTCGGCGATGGAAGAAGCCACCTTCCTCACCCGTTTCGCCTCGAAGGTCTACGTCATCCACCGCAAAGACACGCTGCGTGCATCGAAGATCATGCAGGAGCGAGCATTCGCCAACGAGAAGATCGAGTTCGTGTGGAACTCGGAGGTCGTCGGGATTTCTGGCGAGAACGCCGTAGACGGTGTCACCCTCAAGTCCACGCTCGACGGCACAGAGAGCCACCTCGCACTCGGTGGCCTGTTCGTGGCGATCGGAAACGACCCGCGCACTCACCTGTTCCACGGCCAGCTCGATCTCACCAGCGACGGCACGATCGCCGTCGACGGCCGCTCCTCACGGACCAACCTGCCCGGTGTTTTCGCGGCAGGAGACGTCATCGACCCGAGCTACCGCCAGGCCGTCACCGCAGCCGCGTCCGGAACCGTTGCCGCCCTCGATGCTGAGCACTACCTCGCCAGCCTCGAGCAGGAGGCTCACCACAACCCGGAGATCGCGTCAGCCGTCGCGGCAGCCGTCTAGACTTCCAACCACAAAGGAGAACACCCCATGTCAGCACGTGCAGTATCTGAGAGCACTTTCGATGCAGAGGTTCTGCAGAGCGCCCGCCCGGTGCTCGTGGACTTCTGGGCAGAGTGGTGCGGCCCCTGCCGCATGGTCTCGCCGATCCTCGACCAGATCGCGTCTGAGAACATCGACAAGCTCGACATCGTCAAGGTGAACGTTGACGAGAACCCGGGCCTTGCCATGCAGTACCAGATCACGTCCATCCCGGCACTCAAGGTGTTCAAGGGTGGCGAGGTCGCGCAGACCATCATCGGCGCAAAGCCGAAAGCAGCCCTCGAGGCCGACCTGGCCGCCTTCCTGGCGTAGCCCGACGACCCCTCGAACCTCGACCCGTCCGGCACACGCCGGGCGGGTCGTCTCGTTTAACAGCGCACCGCACGACGACCCACCAGCCCAACCCCGATAACATCGATTACGACCAGGAATGGAACGAACAGTGTCAGAAGTCGGCTCTCGCCAAGCATCCGGAAACAACCTCGACCCGTGGTACGGCTCATACGCCGCCCGCACGGCCGGGTTGGCCGCCAGCGAGGTCCGAGCCCTGTTCGCCGTCGCCAGCCGCCCCGAGGTCGTCTCGCTGGCCGGGGGGATGCCCTACGTCTCCGCCCTCCCTGAAGACCTCGTGACGGATGCCATGGGTCGCGTCATGCGCGAACAGGGCCCCGTCGCGCTGCAGTACGGCTCAGGACAGGGTGTCGAGAAGCTGCGGGAGCAGACCCTCGAGGTCATGGCACTCGAGGGCATCCAGGGCAGCGCGTCGGATGTCGTCATCACCACGGGCAGCCAGCATGCGCTCGAACTGTTCAGCAAGCTCTTCATCGATCCGGGTGACGTCGTCCTCGCCGAGGGCCCGAGCTACGTCACCGCCATGGTGATCTTCAAGAGCTACCAGGCCGATGTGCACCACGTCCTGATGGACGACGACGGACTCATCCCTGAAGCGCTGCGCGAGAACATCGCCCGGCTCAAGGCCGCGGGCAAGAAGATCAAGTTCCTTTACACGATCCCCACCTTCCACAACCCGGCGGGCGTCACCCTTTCGGAGTCCCGTCGTAGCGAGATCCTCGAGATCGCGCGGGAGAACGACATCCTCGTTCTCGAAGACAACCCTTACGGGCTGCTGTATTTCGACCAGAAGCCTCCTGAAGCCCTGCGTTCGCTCGAGAACGACGGCGTCGTGTACCTCGGCACGTTCTCGAAGACCCTCGCCCCCGGTTTCCGCGTGGGCTGGGCGCTGGCGCCGCACGCTATCCGTGAGAAGCTCATCCTCGCGAACGAGGCCGCCATCCTCTGCCCGTCGTCATTCAGTCAGCTCGTCATCTCGCAGTATCTCGACCAGGCCGATTGGAAAGGCCAGATCAACACCTTCCGCGGGGTCTACAAGGAGCGCAAAGAAACGATGCTCGCCGCGCTCGGGGAGTACCTGCCCGACCTGACCTGGACGAACCCCACCGGCGGGTTCTATGTCTGGTTGACCCTGCCCGATCGCCTCGACTCGAAGGCCATGCTTCCCCGTGCCGTCAAGGAGCTGGTCGCGTACACACCTGGCACCGCGTTCTTCGCCGACGGTGACGGCCGTCACAACATCCGTCTGTCGTTCTGTTACCCGACACCGGAAAGTATCCGTGTCGGCATCCGTCGACTGGCGACCGTGATCAACGGTGAACTCGACCTGCTCGACACGTTTGCAGGCACCGGCAGCTTGTCGAGTCCACGGAAACGTGGCTCATACACCGCCCCTCCCCCCAACATGTCCTGACGACAGCCCACCACCAGACCCAGAGAAAAGGCCTGATCATGACTAGTTTCAAGAAGCTCGATATTGTGGTGCTCGCCGGCGGGATCTCGCACGAGCGTGATGTATCCCTGCGGTCGGGTCGCCGCGTGGCCGAAGAACTGCAGGCGGCCGGGCACACGGTCACGCTCCGCGATCCGGATGCCACCCTGTTCGGTGCACTGGCCGAGAAGACACCGGATGTCGTGTGGCCTGCCCTTCACGGAGCCAGCGGAGAAGACGGCGCGCTCCAGGCGCTGCTGCGTGCCCGTGGCATCCGCTATGTCGGTTCTCACCCGGAGGCGGCAGGGCTTGCCTGGTTCAAACCGACGGCCAAGGTCCTGGTGTCCCGGGCCGGGATTGCGACGCCTGACTGGCTGTCGCTGCCGACCGAGACGTTCCGTGAGCTGGGGGCCAACGGCGTACTGGCTGAGGTGCTGTACAGCATCGGCGAGACTGCGGTTGTGAAGCCCGCCCAGGGCGGTTCAGCGCAGGGCGTGACGATCGTCACGGAGGCGTCCGAGCTCCCGCGCGCGATGGTGGATGCCTATACCTACTCCGATGTCGCCCTGATCGAGAAGAAGATCGAGGGAACCGAGCTTGCTATCACCATCCTCGACTCGGGACATGGACCGGTGGCGCTGCCTGCCGTCGAGATCCAGCCGCTGTCCGGGGTGTACAGCTTCGAGGCGCGGTACAACGCCGGCGAGACCACGTTCTACGCCCCGGCGCGGGTCTCGGACGAGGTGGCCAAGCGCGCCGCTGAGGTCGCCGTTCAGGTACACAACCTGCTCGGACTCCGCCATGTCTCCCGGATCGACCTCATCGTCGACGCCGAGGGCGTCGTTTGGTTCCTCGAAGCGAACATGCTCCCCGGGCTCACCGAGACCTCACTCGTTCCGCAGGCCATCGAGGCTGCAGGGCTCACGCTCGCCTCCGCATACAGCGCGCTGGCCATCGAGGCCGCCGGGGAGTAGTACACCCGCCAGGGCCTTCTGCCCGGTCAGCCTCCGTAGACGGGCTCGCCGATCTCATCGAGAATCCTGTTGAGGTCAGCAATTGTCGCGAAATCAATCGTGACCTGGCCTTTTTTCACACCCAATGTGACCTTCACCCGGGTGTTCAGGCGGTCACCAAGGCGTTCGCCGACCTCGTCGAGGTGGCCGTGTCGTGAACCGGGGGCCGGCTTTGTCTTCTTCGGCGCCATGCCCTGGGCGGCGGCGGCTTCCGCGGCACGCACGGAGAGGTCCTCGTTGACGATCTTGTCGGCGAGGCGGAGCATCCCCTCGGGGTTGCCGACAGAGAGCACCGCCCGGGCGTGACCGGCACTCAGGACGCCGGCTGCAACGCGTTTCTGCACTGATTCCGGAAGCTTCAGGAGACGGATCGTGTTGGTGATTTGTGGCCGTGACCGGCCAATTCGCTGTGCCAGCTGGTCTTGCGTGATGCCGAAGTCTGCGAGCAGCTGCTGGTAGGCGGATGCCTCCTCCAGCGGGTTGAGGTTTGACCTGTGGAGGTTCTCCAGCAGCGCGTCGCGCAGCATGTCTTCATTTGCGGTGTCCTTGATGACGGCCGGGATGCTGTCGAGTCCGACTTCCTTCGTCGCTCGGAGCCGACGCTCACCCATGATGAGTTCGTACTTGCCGTCTTCGCTCGCGTGCTTGCGGACGACGATCGGCTGGAGAACGCCGACCTCGCGAATGCTGTGGACCAGTTCAGCGAGGTGGTCGGCATCGAAGTGTGTGCGTGGCTGCGCAGCGTTGGGGACGATGTCGTGCGGGTTGAGGTTGACCAGGCGGGCGCCGGGGACCGCGACAAGCTGGTCTTCGGCGTCTCGTCGACTGGAGCTCTCCGGGAAGAAGACATCCACCGGGCGCCCGTTGTCTGTCATCTCCTGGGTGGTTGTCGGGATGAGAGATCCGATACCGCGGCCGAGACCGGTGCGTTTCGCAGCCATTATTCTGTTGCTCCTTCAGTGGATGTTGCTGTGTCGTGCTGTTGTGCCGCTGAAGCGGCGTGCCGCGTCGCGATCTCGGTGGCCGCTTCGAGGTATGAAATGGCCCCGACTCCGCTGGGATCGTGGCTGATGACCGTCTGTCCGAAGCTGGGTGCCTCGGAGATCCGGACAGCTCGGGGGATCATTGTGGCCAGAACTTCGCGAGGAAAATGCGCTCGCACGTCGTCAGCGACCTGGTGGGCGAGGTTGGTGCGCCCGTCATACATGGTGAGAAGGATCGTGGAGAGCTTCAGAGGTGGATTGAGGTGCTTCTGGATGAGCTGGATGCTGTTGAGGAGCTGGCTCAGCCCCTCCAGGGCGTAATATTCGGCCTGGATCGGGATCATCACCTCGCGTGCAGCCACAAACGCGTTGATTGTGAGGAGCCCAAGCGACGGCGGGCAGTCGATGAAGACATAGTGGAACGGCGTTTCCGCATCGGTGATGAACTGCTCGAGCGCCGTGCGCAGTCGGTGTTCGCGTGCAACCTGCGACACGAGTTCGATCTCGGCACCAGCCAGGTGGATCGTCGACGGGGCGCAGAACAACGTGTCGAATTCCGGGCTTTTCTGAACGACGTCTGCGAGCGGAAAGTCATCGATGATCACGTCGTAGATGCTGGGCACTTCAGCGTGATGGGCGACTCCGAGTGCCGTGGATGCGTTCCCCTGAGGATCAAGGTCGATCACCAGAACACGAGCGCCGGACTTCGCGAGCGCTGCAGCGATGTTGACGGTGGTGGTCGTCTTCCCGACGCCACCTTTTTGGTTGGAGATCGTGAAAATCCGCGTCTTTTCGGGAAGCGGGACTGTTGATTCCGCGAGATTCTTGCGGCGGTGAGTCAGATCGAGGATTTCGCGCATCAGTGGCGACGAGTCTTCCATCGTGGACGTTGTGCTCACCGACTCTCCTTCAGATTGGGGATGTTTCACGTGAAACGGTCTCCGTTCGCTCGTTGTTTCAACCGTACCTGAAGCCGCAGTCACTGCCAGCCACCGCTCCGGCGATCGTCCACCTCGGTGAGGGACCTCCTCCGCTGATCGGACCTATCGAGATCCATGCTTCGGCAGATCCCACAATGTTTCACGTGAAACCCGACCCAACCCCGGCGGTCGCGCATCCCGGCGATCTGGCCTGCCGAAATCTGGGCGCAGGACTCTTCCCACAATGTTTCACGTGAAACCCGACCCAACCCCGGCTTTCAAGCCCGCCGGGCCCACACACCGGGCGCCTCACACCCTGTATCACGTGAAACCCGGCCCATGCCGGCGATGAGCCTGCTGAGATCCGAGAGCAGAACGTGTCGACATGCTCGGCGACCACCGACTCCGGCGATCAGCCTACGGGCCGGAATCGCGGCGGCTCACGCTATGTTTCACGTGAAACGCGACGAACCTCGGTGATCGAGCCTGCTGAGATCGCTACCTGAGTGCACCTCGACAGCAGCGCGTCTCGACAAGCCCGACGACCAGTTCTCCGGGACCGGCCCGGCGCCGCCTACGAGCGCCGGGCCGGTGATCTACACCCGTCGGGGGAGAGTTGGCGTTGACGTGGCGAGTCGTGGCGACCTCGCCTTTCCTTCTCGAGCCTGATGATGGCGGATGACTCGGCAGCTCGGTCCTCGATGACAGCACGGCGCATACGGCGACTCCGACCCCCGCCTCTCGCGTCCGATTGTTCTGGATGCTCGCGTACTCGTCTGAAGACAGCAGCGTCACCGGCGTTCGGTCGAGCGTGTAGACAGCGCCGAGCCCGTCGCAGTGTCGTGAGACGCGGTTTGGGAGCTGCCACGTAATCCCGACGTCGAGGGCTCCATCGGCGCAACGCAGGATGTACACGAACGGCATGACAGTCAGGGTGGCACGTCGGCGGCAACATCTGCCCGGACTGTGAAATCCTGTGGAATCGGCGGCTTAGTGATAGTTCTGGGGAGGAGGGGCTGCATGCAATCGATGCGCATGCGATCGATGCGTTTCACGTGAAACGTGGTGGTCCCCGCCGCCAGTACTGACGGGGACAAAGGGTTACTTGCTCGCCCGGACAGTTCCGAGAATCACCCGCGTGACATCGTCCGTGATTCCCTCACCGAGGATCTGCACTCGAGCATCGGTCACCCTGAACTTGCGCATCTCCTTCGCGGCCGCCTCGATCTCAGCCTGCGCGTTCGCGCCCTTCATCAGCACCAGTTCGCCGCCATCACGGAGCAACGGAGCAGTAAGGGGGAGCAGCTTCCGGAAAGCACTCACCGCTCTGGCGGTGACCTGGTCGAGCCTGTCCGCGAGCCTGACATCTTCTGCGCGCTCCCGCAGAACGGTCACATTGCTCAATTCAAGCTCGCTGACTTGATCATTCAGCCAAGCGACGCGGCGTTCCATGGGCTCAATAAGAACGAATTGCACGTCCGGCCGCGCGATACCGAGAACCAGCCCAGGCAGACCAGCCCCTGAGCCGACATCGCCGACGACACCGGGCCGGAGCAGCGGCGCCACCAGGGCGCTGTTGAGGATGTGACGGGTCCAGAGGCGGGGAAGCTCCAGGGGACCGATCAAGCCGAGCTCTTCACCATGCCGGGCCAGATTCTCAGTGAATCGCCGAGCGAGTGCTATTCGGTCGCCGAGATGTACGGCAGCGGATGCGGGTTCGGTCTCAAGGGTGGCGTCAGTCATCTCGCATCAACTCTATTCGGTCAGACGGCCGGGGATCTCGACGCGTTCGACCACCGACCATACGCTCGACCAGCGTTTCACGTGAAACCCTGTGCGGGTCTAGGAACGCGTGATCACCGTGTGACGATCGCGGCCCTCGCCGTGCGAAGTAGACACAAAGCCCCGGTCAGAAACAACATCGTGTACAAGCTTGCGCTCATAGCTCGACATCGCCGGCAGTGCAGCAGAGGATGCTCCGTCGTCGAGCTGCGCGATCGCACGGTCGACGAGCACCGTCAATTCTGCCTGGCGAGCATCGCGCGATCCACCGATGTCCAGGATGAGCCGAGAGAACGCACCGGTCTTGCTCTGCACCGCGAGGCGGGTGAGTTCCTGAAGCGCACTCACGACATCCGGCTTGGAGAGCACGCGGATGTTGCTGCCTTCACTTGCGGTCACGGCGACGTATGCACGACCGTTCCGCACGTCGATGTCGATGTCTCCGTCGAGGTCGGCGATGTCGAGAAACTCCTCGATGTAGTCCGCCGCGACATCGCCCTCTTCCTCGAGCTGCGTGACGGTAGGGGAGTCGTTCCGAACGATCTCAACATCGGCCTGGTTATCGATGACGTCGCTCATGGCGCTACTTTCCATTGTTCTGAGGGGCCTGTCCGGCCTCGGGATTGGGTTTGGCTGCCGGGGACTTCGGCGCACCAGCAGCGTTCTTCGCGGGTGCTGCCGCTGTATTCTTCGCCGGAGCCGGCGGGTTCTTCGGGGCGGCGCTCTTCGGTCCGGTGGAAGCAGCCGCTGCCTTGGGCGCAGCCTTCTTGGCCCGGTTCTTGCCCACCGGCTGCTGGCGCTGTGCCGGCTTCTTTTCCTCGATGACGAGGGTGTCGCCGCCGCCCTCAGCGGGCTTGAGCTTGCCCTTGCGGGCGAGACGCTCCTCACGCTCCTTGGCTGCTTCGGTGCCGGGCATCGGCATGTTCCTGATGATGATGAACTGCTGGACCATGGTCCAGATGTTCGACACGAGCCAGTAGAACATGACGCCGAGAGGAAAGGCGAAACCGGAGAAGAGGAAGACGAACGGGAGGATGTAGAGCAGGATGCGCTGCTGCTTGAACATCGGGCTGGCCTTGGTCTCGTCCGAGATGTTCTTCGAAACGATCTGCAGCTGAGTGATGAACTGCGATGCCGTCATCAGGACGACCATGATTGCCGCGACGATCATGACGCCGACCTCGGGGCCACCAGCGGCGTTCATCGCAGACGAGAAGCTCATGTGCAGGGGAGCGAAGTCGAAGAGCGACGACGATCCGAACTGCTCAGACAGCTCCGCATTGAGCGGACCAACCCCGGACTTGCCGGTCTGCGAGTCGTTGAGCACCGAGAACAGAGCGAAGAAGATCGGCATCTGAACAAGGAGGGGGAGACAGGACCCCAACGGGTTGGTCCCGGTCTTCTTGTAGAGCTCCATCGTCTCGCGGCTCATGGCCTCGCGACTGAACTGATCCTTCTTGCCCTTGTACTTGTCCTGGATCTTCTTCAGCTGCGGCGCGACTTCCATCATCCGTCGCTGATTCTTGATCTGTTTCACAAAAAGCGGAATCAGGAGGGCCCGAACGACGAGCACCAGACCGACGATCGAGAGAACCCAGGTGAGACCGTCGCCAGCCGGAAGACCAACGGCGCTGAACAACGAGTGCCAGCCCACGAGAATGAGCTCTACGACCCACTTGAGCGGCCAGAGGATGATCGACAAGAGATCCATGTGGGATTTAGCCCTTTCGGTGGCTGGCTGTTACAACGAAACCGCGAGGGGTCACGGTGTATCGGAAGTTCTTTTTGAGTGGCGCGTCATCGACGCCGCCCGCTGCCCACGGGTGACACCGCGCGATCCGCTTCAGAGCAAGCCCTGATCCGATCACCGCGCCGTGCTGAGCGATGGCATGCATCGCATAGGCCGAGCAAGAGGGATAGTACCTGCAGACTTCCCCATACAGCGGTGAAATAGCTGTGCGGTAAGCGATCAATGCGGCGACGGCTGCGTTGCGTGGCAGCAACAGTGCGCTTCGCACCGCGTCCCCTCCACCGGTGTGGCCGAGAGAGATCCCGGTCACGACTTCACCGCCAGGCGTTGGGTCGAGCGCTCGACCTCGGCAGCGAGGCCGGCATATGGAGCAAAGGCGGCCGGCGGGAGAGCCCGATAGACCGTCTCGGTTCCCGGAGGAAGCGTCGGTGCGATGACCGAGGCAGCCGCTTTCAAACGACGCCGGACCCGGTTACGAACGACAGCGTTACCGACCGTTTTTGCAACAATGAACCCGAACCGCGGAGTTCCGCCATTCGGGTTCATCAATTGGTAGGTCACGCTGTTCTCGCCGACCATCCGTCGACCCCGGCGAACAACCCGTTTGTAGTCATCAGCGCTCGTGATGCGTTGCGCGTGTGCGAGCACGATGACGACGGGTGGCCGGGGTGAGGATGCTACGCGGAGAGTTCGGTACGGCCCTTGCGACGGCGGGCGCCGAGGATGGCGCGGCCGGCGCGGGTACGCATGCGCAGACGGAAACCGTGCACCTTGGCGCGACGACGGTTGTTCGGCTGGAAGGTTCTCTTGCTCATAATCACTTACTCCACGTTTGGAATCTCCACTGCGGCGTTGTGCATAGCAGGGGAAAGATTGGTGCCCGAAGGCAGAAGTCAACTGATTTAACCTACGGCCTCAACGGCTGCTGGTCAAACCGAAACCGGGCAAACGACCGATTATCCACAGGTTTATCAGGGAAGCCCGCACTGACACGCGGGCGGATTTTCGCGGTTAATTTGGGGCCTCGCGTCCGATTGGCTAGCGTGAGGGATCAGTTATCCCCAGCCTCACCTCCCTGGTTCCCAATGGATCCGCTGTTGTGAGAGCATCCGTGGATAACTCTGTGAATAACTTTTATGTGGGGAACTATGGCAAACGAGCAAGAGTCAATCACGCAGACGTGGCAGACCGTGCTCGATGAGCTCGCTACCGACGAGCGCATCACACCACCCCTGCACGGGTTCCTCAACCTCGTCGTCCCCAAGGGCATCATGGCCGGCACCTTCTACCTCGAGGTGCCGAACGAGTTCACAGCCGGGCAGCTCAACATGCGGATGCGTGCTCCCCTGCTGAAGGCGATCAGCACCCTCCAGGAATCGCACGGAGCTTCCACCTTCGCCGTCGTGGTCAACCCCGAGATCATCGACGAAGAGTACGAACCTCTCCCACAGGCACCGATCAGCCAGGAGCAGCCGAGTTACGTCAACAACGCTCCGTCGCACATGTCGATGACCGACACCGCGCTTCCGGCACGGCAGAACGACACCCGGCTGAACTCCAAGTACTCGTTCGACAACTTCGTCATCGGCCAGTCGAATCGGTTCTCCCACGCGGCAGCGGTCGCTGTTGCCGAAGCCCCCGCCAAGGCATACAACCCGCTCTTCATCTACGGTGACTCCGGGCTGGGTAAGACCCACCTCCTCCACGCCATCGGTCACTACGCGATGAGCCTGTACCCGGGCATCCGCGTCCGCTACGTCAGTAGCGAGGAGTTCACCAACGACTTCATCAACTCGATCGCCAATAACCGCGGTTCGGTGTTCCAGGCCCGCTATCGCGACATCGACATCCTTCTCATCGACGACATCCAGTTCCTGCAGGGCAAAGCAGAGACCCAGGAAGCGTTCTTCCACACCTTCAACACACTGCACGATCACAACAAACAGGTGGCCATCACAAGCGACCTTCCTCCGAAGGCCCTCACCGGCTTCGAGGACCGCATGCGATCCCGCTTCGAGTGGGGCCTCATCACCGATGTCCAGGTACCTGACCTCGAGACCCGCATCGCTATCCTCCGCAAGAAAGCCCAGAGCGAGAAGCTGCAGATCCCCGATGAAGTGCTTGAGTTCATCGCATCGAAAGTGTCGAGCAACATCCGCGAACTCGAGGGAACCCTCATCCGGGTCACCGCATTCGCGAGCCTCAACCGCACCCCGGTCGACATGAACCTGGTGCAGACCGTTCTCAAGGACCTCATCACCCTCGACGACGACAACGTCATCTCCCCGGTCGACATCATCAACATCACGGCTGCTTACTTCAAGCTCAGCGTCGACGACCTCTACGGCTCCAGCCGCTCCCAGGCGATCGCAACAGCCAGGCAGATTGCGATGTACCTCTGCCGGGAGCTCACCAATCTGTCGCTGCCGAAAATCGGTCAGCTGTTCGGAAACCGCGATCACACGACGGTGATGTACGCCAATAAGAAGATTTCCGACCTCATGCAGGAACGGCGATCCATCTACAACCAGGTCACCGAGCTCACCAGCCGCATCAAGCAAGGGCACCGCTTCACGCGCTGATTCCGGTGAATTCCCGGCGCTGACCAGTGGAAAACTGAGGCGTCGTACACAATGTGGATAACCCTGTGGAAACTCTTCGGAAAACTCGGGCGAGTCTGTGAACTCAGCCTCGACGCTTGTGGGCAATGGCCTCGGATGCCAGTAATCGCATGGGATGTTGTCGCGACGGATTACACACGCCGCCAACAACTCCCACCGGTGTAGTTCCCATACGTTTGCTTGCGTGTCGGAAGTTATCCACAGTTTCCACAACGGTTAAGACCTTTAACGATTCTTTAACTCTCTCTCCAGTCGACAACCTTCTCGCTGCGGCTCGGTCGCCGTGCACGACGTGAATGACAGTGCTTCCTCGACCCGACTAACATGGGGAACCACTCGTACCTTGAACGACAGGGGATCCACCGTGCGGTTTAGCGTCAATCGCGATGTCTTCAGTGAAGCAGTCTCATTCGCGGTGAAGCTGTTGCCCCAGAGAACCACTCTCCCGATCCTCAGCGGAGTGCTGATCGAAGCCACCAGTGAAGGACTCACACTCTCGAGCTTCGACTACGAGGTTTCTGCGCAGACGCAGATCAGCGCCCAGGTAGACGAGGCCGGGACCGTGCTCGTCTCGGGTCGACTTCTCGCCGACATCGCGAGCCGGCTGCCGAACGCTCCTGTCCAGTTCACAACAAACGAGAACCGCATCGTCGTGTCATGCGGGTCAGCGAACTTCACGCTGCTCTCGATGCCGGTTGAGGAATATCCGAGTATTCCCCAGATCTCCGGCGAAACCGGCCTGGTGCCTGGCGAAGATTTCGCTGCGGCCGTCGCACAGGTCGCCGTCGCCGCTTCACGTGATGATGTCACTCCGGTCATCACCGGCGTTCAGCTGGAGGTCACTGACAACCGGCTCAGCCTCGTCGCAACTGACCGTTACCGGGTAGCCGTCCGTGAGATCGACTGGGACAACGGCGACAATACCGCCCCGGATCAGCTCGTCGCCCTCGTCCCGGCTCGCACGCTCCAGGAGGTCGGCAAGACCTTCGGACATTCGTCCACGATCTCGGTCGCATTCACGAGCAAAGACGATCGCGAACTCATTGCGTTCACCGCTGACAAGAAGACCGTCACCTCGCTGCTGATCAAGGGTTCGTTTCCTCCGGTGCGCCGCCTGTTCCCCGACACGAGCGAGAACTACGCGGTCATCAACACCGCTGAGCTCATCGAGGCTGTTCGTCGCGTGTCGCTCGTGCTCGAGCGTGAGGCTGCCCTGCGGTTCACATTCACCATCGACGGGCTCACCATGGAGGCCGTCGGATCCGAGCAGGCGCAGGCATCCGAAGCGATCGACGCACTGCTCACCGGCGACGACATCGTCCTGAGCCTCAAACCGCAGTTCCTCATCGACGGGCTCACCGCCGTGCGAAGCGAATACGTGCGATTCTCGTTCACCAAGTCGGAGAACACCAACAAGCCAGGCCCGATGCTGATCACCAGCCAGTCCTCCAAGGATCAGCCGGGAGCCGACAGCTTCAAATACCTGCTGCAGCCGAACCTTCTCCTCCGCTAACCAGGGCCAGCCGCCCGCTTTCCCCACCCACGAAGGACTCTCGCATGCACATCGGCCTCATCGGACTCGGCAAAATGGGCGGCAACATGCGAACCCGGCTTCGCAATGCCGGCATCGAGGTCACCGGTTTCGATCGCAACCCGGATGTCACCGATGTTGCGTCTCTCGACGAACTCGTCGCCGCCCTGCCGTCGCCCCGGACGATCTGGGTGATGGTGCCTTCCGGTCAGATCACCGATGGCGTTGTGGCCGACCTCAACGAACGACTTGAAGCCGGTGACCTCATTATCGAGGGCGGCAACAGCCGGTTCACCGAGGACTTCAAGCACGCCGAGTTGCTCGCCGCGAAGGGCATCGACTACATCGACGCCGGCGTCTCAGGCGGAGTCTGGGGTCTCGAGAACGGATACGGCCTCATGGTCGGCGGATCGGCCGAGCAGGTAGAACGTGTGATGCCGGTCTTCGATGCCCTGCGTCCTGAAGGTCCGCGCGAAGAAGGATTCGTCCACGTCGGCGAAGTCGGCGCGGGCCACTACGCCAAGATGGTGCACAACGGCATCGAATACGCCCTCATGCAGGCCTATGCCGAGGGATTCGAGCTGCTCGAGAAGCGCGAAGACATCATCCGCGACGTCCCGGGAACCTTCAAAGCCTGGCAGCGCGGGACCGTCGTGCGCTCCTGGCTCCTCGAACTCCTCGTCCGCGCGCTCGACGAAGATGATGACCTGTCTGAGATCGAGGGCTACGTCGAGGATTCCGGTGAAGGTCGATGGACGATCGAAGAAGCCGTCGCGAATGCCGTTCCTGTCCCGACGATCTCGGCATCCATCTTCGCTCGCTTCGTCTCTCGGCAGGATGATTCCCCAGCGATGAAGGCTGTGGCTGCGCTGCGCAACCAGTTCGGTGGTCACTCCGTGAAGAAGGCAGACGACTGACCCTGTTGTCAGCCGCGCTCGGTAGGCTTCTCGGGTGATCGTCACCCACCTCAACCTCAGCAATTACCGCAATTACGCGGTCGCTGACGTGGCGATGGAGCCGGGGGCCAATCTCTTCGTCGGTCGCAACGGCCAGGGCAAGACGAACCTCGTCGAGGCGCTCTGCTATCTCTCGACACTCGGCTCGCACCGCGTGTCGACCGATTCTGCCCTGATCCGGGCAGGAGAGGATGCCGCGATCATCCGGGCACGACTCCAACACAACGGTCGCGACCTCCTCGCCGAGGTCCAGATCAACCGCACCGGCTCAAACCGGGCCCAGGTCAACCGCGGGCAGATCAAACCGCGTGAACTACCGCGCTACTTCTCGAGTGTGCTCTTCGCTCCCGAGGATCTCGGAATCGTTCGCGGTGATCCGTCTGCGCGCCGACGCTTCGTCGACCAGCTGCTGATCCTGCACACTCCCCGGCTCGGCGGGGTGCTCGGCGACTACGAGCGCACTCTCAAACAACGCAATTCCCTGCTCAAATCGGCCCGGGCATCCGGTCTCAAACCGAACCAGCTCACCACCCTCGAGATCTGGGACGACAAACTTGTGTCGCTCGGTTCCGAGATCATCGACGAACGTGTGTCGCTGGTCGAGGCTCTCAAACAGCCGATCCGGGATGCCTACGCCTCGGTCGTCGGCGATGACCACGGTCCGTCACTGACCCCGTTGCTGTCGATCGACGGTGTCGATGCCGAACTCGAGTCATCGCCGCCGGGTGATGACGTTGCGGGTGTGACGACCGGGGGAACGGCCGACCGGTTTCGTGCGGCTCTCGCGCTCCAGCGCAAGAGCGAACTCGAGCGTGGACTCACCCTGGTCGGCCCGCACCGCGACGACATCCTCTTCGAACTCAACAGCCTCCCGGTGAAGGGATACGCCAGTCACGGTGAAACCTGGTCGTTCGCCCTCGCGTTGAAGCTCGCGTCTGCCGAACTCCTTCGACGTGATTCCAACACCGGAGATCCCGTTCTCATCCTCGATGACGTGTTCGCCGAGCTCGACCTCAATCGCCGCGCCCGACTCGCAGCGGCTGTCGCCGGTTACGAGCAGGTGCTCATCACCGCGGCCGTTCTCGACGATGTCCCCGGCGCCCTCACGGCACACACCGTGCACATTTCGGCGGGACGAATACTCGAATCCGTTGAGGAGATCGCTCATGGCTGAGCCGGACGCCGACTCCGATCGGGGCAGTGAGTCCGCGCGGGTCTATGTGCGTTTCAAAGAACTCTTCGGCGGCCACAAGCACTACGCGCGTTCCAAACGCAGTCGCAAAACGGATGCAGCTGAGAGTGTCCCGTTCGGTCTCGGTCGTGATCCGAAAGGAGTCGGCGATGTGCTCGGAGCGCTGACCAGCCAGCTCGGCTGGGACTCGCCGCTCGCCCAGTCCGAGCTCGTCTCGAACTGGACGGAACTCGCCGGCGAAGAGACCGCCAATCACTCGTCACCGGTCGGAATCGAGAACGGTGTACTCACCGTGCAGTGCGAATCGACCGCCTGGGCGACACAACTCAGGTTGATGCGTGTCGACATCATGACGCACATCGCGGTGAGGTACCCGGAAGCCGGCATTGAGAGCATCCGTTTTCTGGGACCCAACGTCCCAACCTTCAAACGGGGCCCCAGATCGGTTCAGGGGCGTGGCGTGCGCGATACCTACGGTTAGCCAGACATTTGTGGTCGCCCCTGCGATAAAAGTGGCTCAGACGGGCATATCGCCACCGAAGCCGTCTCGTTCTTGATAGAATTACATGTCGAGTACGAACACGGTTTGGAGCCTAATTTCATATGTCATCAGAACCGAACAGGTCCGCGGATAACAGCGACTACGGCGCAAGCCAGATTCAGGTTCTCGAAGGTCTCGAAGCCGTACGCAAACGTCCAGGAATGTACATCGGTTCCACTGGTCCGCGCGGTCTGCATCACCTGGTCTACGAGATCGTCGACAACGCTGTTGATGAGGCCCTCGCCGGTTACTGCGACAACATCGAGGTGACGATCCTCGCCGACGGCGCCGTCCGCGTCGTCGACAACGGGCGGGGCATCCCCGTCGACATGCACCCTGCAGAGGGTAAGTCGACCGTCGAGGTCGTTCTCACCATTCTTCACGCCGGTGGAAAGTTCGGCGGCGGCGGATACGCGGTCTCCGGTGGTCTCCACGGGGTCGGTAGCTCCGTTGTGAACGCCCTCTCGAGCCGCCTGGACGTCGAGGTCCGCCGCCAGGGTTCTGTGTGGCGCGCCACCTTCCACGACGGAGTCGCCGAGGCGCCGCTTTCGCAGGATGAGGATTCAGACGAGACCGGAACAACGATCACGTTCTGGCCGAGTGCTGACATCTTCGAGACCGTCGAGATGGATTACGACACCCTGCGCACCCGCTTCCAACAGATGGCGTTCCTGAACAAGGGTCTGCGGATCGCGCTCCACGACGAGCGCCCCGACCACCTCGTCGAAGCACCGTCGAAGGACGGCCTCGAGCCCGAGCTCGTGCAGCAGTCGAACGTCTTTCTGTACGAGCGCGGACTCGTCGACTACGTCGAGTACCTCAACCACGCGCGCAAGGCCGACCTGGTCAACGACGAGATCATCTCGTTCGAGACTGAGGACGACAACCGCAAGATCGCCCTCGAAGTCGCCATGCAGTGGACGACGGCATACACCGAAAGTGTGCACACCTACGCGAACACGATCAACACTCATGAGGGTGGAACCCACGAAGAAGGATTCCGCGCCGCACTGACGACACTCGTCAACAAGTACGCCCGAGAGAAGGGCCTGCTCAAGGAGAAGGACGACAACCTCTCCGGTGATGACGTGCGTGAGGGTCTGACCGCCGTCATCTCGGTAAAGCTCACCGAGCCGCAGTTCGAGGGTCAGACCAAGACCAAGCTCGGCAACACCGAGGCCAAGGCGTTCGTGCAGAAGGTCGTCGGCGACCAGCTCGGTGACTGGTTCGGTCGCAACCCCGCCCAGGCCAAGGAGATCATCCGCAAGGCTTTCCAGGCAGCAACCGCCAGGCTCGCGGCCCGCAAGGCCCGCGAGACGGCGCGCCGCAAGGGACTCCTCGAGGGTGGCGGCATGCCTGGCAAGCTCAAGGACTGCCAGTCGAAGGACCCGTCGCTCTCCGAGATCTTCATCGTCGAGGGTGACTCCGCCGGCGGATCGGCCGTTCAGGGTCGCAACCCCGAGACTCAGGCGATCCTTCCGCTCCGCGGAAAGATCCTCAACGTCGAGAAGGCGCGGCTCGACCGCGCGCTCGGCAATGCGGAGGTCCAGGCGATGATCACGGCGTTCGGCGCCGGCATCGGCGAAGACTTCAACCCCGAGAAGGCGCGTTACCACAAGATCGTTCTGATGGCGGATGCCGACGTCGACGGCCAGCACATCACCACCCTGCTGCTGACGCTCCTGTTCCGGTACATGCGTCCGCTCATCGAGTTCGGTTACGTCTACCTCGCGCAGCCGCCGCTGTTCAAGCTCAAGTGGACCAACGCCGAGCACGAATACGTCTACAGCGACGCGGAGCGCGACGCTCAGCTTGCTGCCGGGATCGCGGCTGGTCGTCGCATCCCGAAAGACAACGGCATCCAGCGGTACAAGGGCCTCGGCGAGATGGACTACAAGGAGCTGTGGGAGACCACGATGGCCCCCGAGTCGCGCACGCTGATGCAGGTCAACCTCGACGACGCTGCATCGGCCGACGAGATCTTTTCCACCCTGATGGGCGAGGACGTCGAGTCGCGCCGTAACTTCATCCAAAAGAACGCGAAGGACGTGCGGTTCCTTGACATCTAACGACGACACCACCACCCCCGAAGGCGCAGAAGACATCGTGGTGGATCCGCCGGAGGACCACGGCGTCCACGGCCGGATCAGCCAGGTCGACCTGCAGCTCGAAATGCAGAGGTCGTACCTCGACTATGCGATGAGCGTCATCGTCGGTCGTGCCCTCCCCGAGGTGCGCGACGGCATGAAGCCGGTGCACCGCCGCGTCATCTACGCGATGTACGACGGTGGGTACCGCCCGGACAAGGCGTTCTCGAAGTGCGCCCGTGTGGTCGGCGACGTCATGGGACAGTTCCACCCCCACGGTGACTCGGCCATCTACGACGCCCTCGTGCGTCTCGTCCAGCCGTGGAGCCTGCGCTACCCGCTTGCTCTCGGCCAGGGCAACTTCGGTTCCCCAGGAAACGACGGAGCAGCAGCCCCGCGGTACACCGAGACAAAGATGTCGCCGCTGGCCATGGAGATGGTCCGTGACATCGACGAAGACACCGTCCCGTTCCAGGACAACTACGACGGGCGCACGCAGGAACCCGCCGTGCTGCCCGCCCGGTTCCCGAACCTCCTCGTCAACGGGTCGGTCGGTATCGCGGTCGGTATGGCAACGAACATCCCGCCACACAACCTCCGCGAGGTATCCGCCGGCGCGCTGTGGCATCTCGCAAACCCGGATGCCACTCGGGAAGAGCTCCTCGACGCCCTCATGCAGCGCGTCAAGGGACCCGACTTCCCGACCGGAGCTCAGATCCTCGGTGTGAAGGGCATCCACGACGCCTACCGCACAGGTCGCGGCTCGATCACCATGCGCGCAGTCGTCAGTGTCGAGGAGATCCAGGGTCGAACCTGCCTCGTCGTCACTGAGCTTCCGTACCAGGTCAACCCCGACAACCTCGCGGTGAAGATCGCCGACATGGTCAAGGACGGCAAGATCTCGGGCATCGCCGACATCCGTGACGAGACATCTGGCCGCACCGGCCAGCGCCTCGTCATCGTGCTCAAGCGTGATGCGGTGGCCAAGGTCGTTCTCAACAACCTCTACAAGCACACCCAGTTGCAGGAGAACTTCGGCGCGAACATGCTCGCGATCGTCGACGGCATTCCGCGCACCCTCGCGCTCGACGGGTTCATCACCGCCTGGGTGGCCCACCAGATCGACGTCATCATCCGGCGCACCAAGCACCGCCTGATGAAGGCGGAGGAGCGCGCGCACATCCTCCGCGGCTATCTCAAGGCACTCGACATGCTCGACGAGGTGATCGCGCTCATTCGCCGGTCGAAGACCGTCGAGGATGCACGTGACGGACTGATCGAACTGCTCGAGATCGATGAGTTGCAGGCCCGCGCCATCCTCGAGATGCAGTTGCGCCGTCTTGCGGCCCTCGAGCGCCAGAAGATCATCGACGAGCACGACGAGATCGAACGCGAGATCACCGAGTTCAAGGCGATCCTCGCGAGCCCGGAGCGCCAGCGCACGATCGTCAGCGACGAGCTCACCGAAATCGTGGACCGATTCGGCGACGACCGACGCACCGAGATCATGTTCGGCTACGACGGAGACATGAGCGTCGAAGACCTCATCCCTGAAGAAGAGATGGTTATCTCTGTCACCCGTGGCGGCTATATCAAGCGCACACGCAGCGACAATTACCGTCAGCAGCACCGTGGTGGCAAGGGAGTCAAGGGCGCCCAGCTCCGAGCTGACGACGTCGTCGACCACTTCTTCGTCACCACCACTCACCACTGGCTGCTGTTCTTCACGAACAAGGGCCGCGTGTATCGCGCCAAGGCGTACGAGGTGCAGGAGGCCGGCCGCGATGCGAAGGGCCAGCACGTCGCCAACCTGCTCGCGATGCAGCCGGACGAGAAGATCGCCGAGATCCTCGACATCCGTGACTACCAGGCGGCCACGTACCTCGTGCTCGCCACCCGGAACGGTCTCGCCAAGAAGACCGCGCTGAGCGAGTACGACACCAACCGAACCGGTGGCATCATCGCGATCAACCTGCGTGACGGTGACGAACTCGTCGGTGCGCTTCTCGTCGAGGACGACAGTGACATCTTCCTCGTATCGCGGCTCGGAATGTCGATTCGCTTCACGGCCAACGACGAGACGTTGCGGCCGATGGGACGCTCGACCTCCGGTGTGATCGGCATGAACTTCCGAGACGGCGATGAGCTTCTCTCGGCGTCGGTCCTTCCGGCGGATCCCGAGGCGGAGGCATACGTCTTCATCGCTACAGAAGGTGGCTACGCGAAGCGCACCGCCGTCGAACAGTACCGCCTGCAGAACCGCGGTGGACTCGGCATCAAGGTCGGCAAGTACAACGAGGATCGCGGCGATCTGGCTGGTGCGCTCATCGTGAGTGAAGACGATGAGGTGCTTGTGGTTCTTGCCAGCGGCAAAGTGGTAAGGTCTGCGGTGGCCGAAGTTCCCGCCAAGGGCAGGGACACCATGGGAGTCGTTTTCGCTCGATTTGCAGACGAGGACCGCATTATCGCCCTGGCCAGGAACAGTGACCGCAATCTCGTTTCCGCCGAAGCAGAATCAGTGGAAGTCCTCGTCGTTGAAGAATCTGCAGCGCCCGTCGGCGAAGCTGAGAAGGAAGTATAAGTATGAGTAGCGTTGCCGAGAAGCTGGCAAAGAAGTCGACGAAACGGAGCTCGACCAAGCAGGTCAGGCTCAAGTTGGTCTACATCGACTTCTGGTCGGCCGTGAAGCTGTCGTTCCTCATCGCCATCGCCCTGGCTGTCGTCACGATCGTCTTCTTCTTCCTCGTCTACACGGTTCTCGACCAGACGAACATCTTCGACCAGGTCAACAACCTGTACAAGGATGTCGCAGGCGTCGGCAACGACCTGCTCGCGATCTTCAACCTCGGCCGGGTCATGGGTTTCGCTGTCGTGGTTGCGATCCTCAACCTCATCGTCGTCACAGCACTCGGGGCGCTGTGCGCCGCGCTGTACAACCTGAGCGTGAAGATCACCGGCGGACTACTGGTCGGCTTCACGAACAACTGAGCGTGATCGGGCGGGGTCCGGAGCCCGCCCGATTATAGAAAACGGCAGATCTCAGGTAGTCTCTAATCTGCCCAAACGGGGATATAGCTCAGGCGGTTAGAGCGCTTCGCTGATAACGAAGAGGTCCCAGGTTCAAGTCCTGGTATCCCCACTCGGGAGACGTTTAGACACGGTTTTCCGGTAATCGGGGCCTTAGCTCAATTGGTAGAGCGCCTGCTTTGCAAGCAGGAGGTCAGGGGTTCGATTCCCCTAGGCTCCACAGTTCGACCAGACACCCTCCGCCGTCGCGGAGGGTGTTTTGCGTAGAGCCGGATCGACCGTGGCGAATCCGGCCGATGTGCCACGAACTGTCGCCGTTCCCCCACGGCCCGATCGATCGAGTCAGCACGCCGGCGATGGGTACTCTGGGCGCATGGACATTCGTGTGGCCTCGTACGGCGTGATCATCGACGGTGACAGGATCCTGCTCGCCCACTGGCGCGAGGGCCGCCACAACGGCTGGACGCTGCCTGGTGGCGGTATCGACCCCGGTGAGCACCCGGCGGATGCCGCGGTGCGCGAGATCCGCGAGGAGACCGGGTACATCGCCGAGCTCGACGGCCTGCTCGGCATCGACTCCTTCGTGGCCCAGCCCGAGAACCGCATCACACCAGGCGCCACCCAGCCACTTCACGGGTTGCGGATCATCTACCGAGCCCATGTCACCGACGGCGAGCTGACCTACGAGCTCGACGGGTCGACCGACCTGGCCGCGTGGCATCCGCTGAGCGAGGTTCCCACGCTCAAACGGGTCTCTCTCGTCGACATCGCACTGGGCATGCTCGAGCTGTGAGTACACGAATGGCCGGCCCCTGAGGGACCGGCCATTCGTGTCAAGCTTTGAGGATCAGAGGATCAGAGGTTCGGCAGTGCCGGTTCTTCGTCAGCAACCCAGAGTTCGTCGTCTGCGCGGAACGTCTGCCACACCGCGTATGCGACGCCGGCTGCTGCGAGGACGCCGACGCCGATGGCGATGACGCTGCCTACGTTCGACTTCTTCGGTGCGGGCTTCGACGGCTGGAACCGCTCGAGAGCCGCACGGACCCGGTGGTCCTTGGCGATGTCGCCGATCGACAGCACGCTGCCGACCACTCCACCGAGAACGGGGAGCACCGTCTTGTCGAGAACCTTCGAGGCTCCGTCGACGAGGTCGCGCGATGCGGCATAGCCACGATCGACGACGGGCTGCACCTTGTGCTCGTAGGTGCTCACAACGCTCGGAACGACCTGTTCGCGGCCGTATGCACCCAACTGCCTGCTCGCTTCACGAGCGACATGGTTGGCGTGATCCAAAATCTCCTGCTGGGATTGCCACAGCTGATTGGCTTCCCCTTTGAGTCGCTTGAGCTCCTTCTTGCGCTTCCGTGACAGACTCACCGTTGACCTCCATTGATCTCGTTTTGTGCGACAGACCTCCATCTTGCCACCGAATGCCGTGAACGCCACCCGGCTTGACTCCGATGCGTGTGTAAGAATTGAACACATGTCAAAGCACACCGCTGTCGCAACCCTCCACACAAACTATGGCGACATCAAGGTCAACCTGTTCGGTGACCACGCCCCCAAGACCGTCAACAACTTCGTCGGACTCGCTACGGGGAGCACGGAATGGACCGACGAGCGCACCGGTGACACGAAGAAGGACACGCCTCTCTACAACGGCGTCATCTTCCACCGCATCATCCCCGGGTTCATGATCCAGGGCGGCGACCCGCTCGGCAACGGCACGGGCGGTCCCGGATACAAGTTCGACGACGAGATCCACCCCGAGCTCAACTTCAACGAGCCCTACATGCTCGCGATGGCAAACGCCGGCAAGATCGCCGGGCGCGGTACCAACGGTTCGCAGTTCTTCATCACCGTCGGCAACACCAGCTGGCTGCAGGGCAAGCACTCCATCTTCGGCGCTGTCGAAGATGAGGCGAGCCGTAAGGTCGTCGACAAGCTGGCCGAGGTTCCCCGCGATGCTCGTGACCGCCCCCTCGACGACATCGTCATCGAGAGCGTCACGGTTGCCAACGTCTAAGTTCCCGACTTTTCAGCAGATGGCGGGCTCCGGCCCGTTCTCGGAAATGGGCCGATGAGCCAGTCATCTGTTCCACCCGTCAGCCGCGACAACTTTTGTTACCGTCACCCCGACCGGCAGAGCTTCGTGCTTTGCCAGCGGTGCGGGCGCACGATTTGTGGCGAGTGCCAGACGCCCGGCGCTGTCGGGGTGATCTGCCCTGAGTGCATGAAGCAGCAGCGCCAGTCCGCTCCTCGCCGCACCGGCTTCTTCAGCCGGAGCGGCGACCGGCCGGTTGTCACCTACACGCTCATCGCCGTCACGGCGTTCGTGTTCCTGTTGCAGCTCATCCCCGGGTTGAACGTCATCGACTATTTGCTGTACGCCGGGGTATATTCCACACCGGTCGCATTCGAACCGTGGCGGATGCTGACATCCGTCTTCGTTCACTCCCAGAGTTTTATCTTCCATATCGCGTTGAACATGTACTCGCTCTGGCTGTTCGGCCAGGCGCTCGAGCCCATGCTCGGCCGGGCACGTTTTCTGGCGCTGTACCTGATCTCCGGGTTCGCCGGCTCGCTTGGCGTGCTCTTCCTCACAGACGGCAGCACAGCGGTCGTCGGAGCGTCCGGAGCCATCTTCGGACTGATGGGCGCGTTCCTCGTCATCCAGCGCAAGCTCGGCGGCAACATGAACGGTCTGCTCGTGCTGGTTGGCATCAACCTGGTGATCGGTTTCATCCCCGGCATCAACGTCGCCTGGCAGGCGCACGTCGGTGGCCTGGTCGGCGGAGCCTTGGTCGGATTGATCTACTACGAGACCAGACACCTCAAGCACAAGAGCCGTCAGACGCTGCTCATCGGCGGGCTCTGCGCCGTGCTTGTCGTACTCAGCCTCATTCGGTACGTGGCGTTCTAAGCGCGCATCCGGCCCGACCGACTAGAATCGGCCCTATGGCACGCGACAAGACGAAGAGCACTCAGGCTACCCCGACCACCCAGCGCTCCGGCGAGCAGGCACCGAACCCGGTGTGGTTCAAGCCGGTGATGTTCGGCTTCATGCTGCTCGGACTGGCCTGGATCATCGTTTTCTACGTCAGCCAGGGCGCCCTGCCCATCGCCTCGCTCGAGTCGTGGAACATCGTGGTCGGTTTCGGGATCGCGTTCATCGGCTTCCTGATGACGACGCGCTGGCGATAGTTTCCCCAGCCCTCTTCACGGCGCGCCCGGGAAACATGCCATCTGCCCGAGCTCGCTCAGGAAAAATCCCCGGCCAGAGTTGTTAACAGGGTTATTAACACTGTGGACAATTACACGGGTGTAATTATCCCCAGCTTGTGGATAACCCTGTGTAGAACTCTGGAGAAGCCGTTCATCTGCCGCCGGTAGACTGGCCGGATGCCAGACAGCCCCGAGTCCGCGCCGCCCACCCGGGCGTCACGTCGTGGTCGTACCCGACGGAAGCCGAACCAGAGACCGCGCCAGCGCGTGAGCATCATTGGCGTTCTGGGCGAGCTCCTCGTCACGGGTGGCGTGCTCGTGCTTCTCTTCATCGTCTGGCAGCTGTGGCTCAATGATGCGGTCCTCCGGGCCGCTCAAGACAACGAAGCCGCAGCCCTGAGTGAGTCGTGGGCGACGAGCGTGCCGCTCCCGACAGCATCCGAGGATCCCGTCGACCCCGGAACGCCGGCCATCCTGGCCGCGCCAGGCGATGCCGAGGTCTTCGGCATTCTCCGGGTGCCGCGCTTCGGCGACGACTACGCTGCGAAGATCGCCGGTGGCGTCTCGACCTCGCGCACGCTGAACCCGATCGGCATCGGGCATTACCCCGACACGCAGATGCCGGGAGAGGCGGGCAACTTTGCTGTTGCCGGCCACCGGAACACCCACGGCAAACCGCTCAATCAGGTCGGTACGCTGCAGATCGGTGACGCGATCGTGGTGCAGGTCGAGGAGGGCTGGTACACCTACCGGTTCAGGACCCTCGAATACGTGAAGCCGTCTGGTGTCGGCGTTCTCAACCCGGTGCCGCAGATGGACGGTGTCGAGGCATCCGATTCGATCATCACGCTGACCAGCTGCAACCCGGCGTTCTCGACCGCGGAACGTATCATCGCCTATGGCGTCTTCGAGTCGTGGACGCCGACCGCGGCAGGACCCCCGGCCGCACTGACCGATCCACTGGAAGGCTGACCGTGTACGCTGCGCTGTGGCGAGCCCTGCCAGGACCCGTGTGGGTGCGTCTGATCATCCTGATCGTTCTGATCGCCGCCGTTCTGTACGCCCTGGCGACCTGGGTGTTCCCCTGGGTGCAGTCGTTCATCGACCCCCAGGAAGTGACTGTTGAAGAGTAAGAGGATTCCGTGACCCGCGTTCTTGTGATCGACAACTACGACAGCTTCGTCTACACGCTCAACGGCTATCTCCTCCAACTCGGAGCCGAGACGGAGGTCGTGCGCAACGACACCATCAGCGAGTCGGATGTCGCGGTGCGGCTCGCCGAATACGACGCTGTGCTCGTCTCCCCCGGTCCGGGTAAGCCGTCTGACGCCGGTGTATCGATCCCGATGGTGAACGCTGCCCTCGCGGCAGGCACGCCTCTGCTCGGTGTCTGTCTCGGACACCAGGCCATCGCTGAGGCATTCGGTGCGACGGTCACGAACGCCGACGAACTCATGCACGGTAAGACTTCGTTGATCGAGCACGACGCCAGTGCGTTCTACTCCGGCGTGCCGCAGCCGTTCACCGCGACCCGCTATCACTCGCTTGCCGTGGTGGACGGAACCGTTCCGGCTGAGCTTCTCGTGACGAGCCGGACCCAGGGCGGCGTGATCATGGGCCTTCGGCACAGCGACGCACCGATCTACGGCGTGCAGTTCCACCCCGAGAGTGTCCTCACCGAGGGTGGTTACCTGATGCTCGGGAACTGGCTCGCGGCATCCGGTCTGCCGACGGCGGCGGAGACGGCCAAGGGGCTGACTCCGCTGATGCAGGCTTAGCAGCGGTTCGATCGTCGCCCGGCTGACGGATGCGTCGTGCCGTCGCGTCACACCGACCGACTCCTCTCTCCTGGGGCGCGCGATACTCCCCCGTCTGAGGGGAGTCAAGCCTCGACCCGAAAATAGGCGAAGCATAAGCGTCGGGTGAAGATTTCTCACACGACCAGAGACCGCGATGTCGCTATCACTCCAGATACGGCGGGTCGGTTTCGTTCGAGGAGGAGAAATCATGACACAGACGTCAACGGGCGCCGACGAGACATCCACCACGGATCGTGTTCGCGAAGCCGGTTCGCATGTTGCCGGGACGGCGGCGGACGAGGCATCGAATGTGACGCACGAAGTCGGCGCGCAGGCGCGAAACCTGGCCGGCGAGGTGCGCTCACAGCTGAGCAGCCAGGTGTCGACCCAGCAGGAACGCGCCGCGGGCGGCATCCGTTCGATGAGTGACGAGCTCCGGTCGATGGCGGATTCATCCGAATCACACGGCGTCGCTTCGAATCTCGTCTCGCAGGCTGCCAGCCGCGCAGGCGACGTGGCTGGGTGGTTGGAAGGCAGAGACCCGTCAGCGGTGCTCGACGACGTCAAGCGTTTCGCTCGTCAGCGCCCGGGGCTGTTCATCGCCATTGCCGCCGGCGCGGGCATCGTCGTCGGACGCCTCGCGAAGTCTCTCGCGAGTGGAAACGACAGCGCAGACGGCGCGCCCGGGGCCAACGCGGCTGGTGCGACACCCACCGCGACGGTGGACACGACCGCTGGCTACTCCGCGCCGGTCGGCTACTCCGAGCCCGCCGGCTACCCGGCTCCCGCCACGGCAGGTTCTCAGGATTTCGCGAGCGGTGACATTCGATGAGTGAGCCGTACGTTCCGGATCCGAACGGCAGAACCGAATCGCTCGGTCAGCTTCTCGGTGAGGTCTCGAAGGATATCTCGACTCTGTTCCGCCAGGAAGTCGAACTCGCCAAAGCCGAGCTGTCCCAGTCCGCGAAGAAGGCGGGCAAAGGTGCCGGCATGTTCGGCGGCGCCGGCGTTGCCGGTTTCATGACGATCCTGTTCCTCTCGATCGCACTGTGGTGGGGGCTCGGATTCCTGACCGGCCTGGTCTGGTCCGCCATCATCGTCGCGGTCGTCTGGGGCATCATCGCCGCCATTCTCGCGCTCCGCGGCAAGAAAGAGATCGACGAGATCCAGGGTGCGCCGAAAACGGCGGAGACCCTCAAAAAGGTACCCGAAGCATTTAAGACAAGTGAGGACCAGAGATGACGAACAACCCGGAAGCAATCCGCCAGGACATCGAAGCAACGAGGACCAATCTGAGCTACGACGTCGACGCATTGGCCGACAAGGTCAGCCCGTCGAGCATCGCGCAGCGCCAGACCGACAAGGTCAAGGGTGTGGCCCGCAAGGTCCGAGACAGCGTGATGGGCGCCGCCGACAGCGCATCGTCGCACGTCGGCGACGCCGCTTCCCATGTCGGAGATGCTGCGTCGCGACTGGGTGACGGCCCGCACGCGGCGGTGGACAAGGCGAAGGGCAACCCCGTCGCCGTCGGACTCATCGCCTTCGGTGTCGGCCTGCTCGCCGCATCGCTGATCCCAGCCTCTGAGAAGGAGAAGCAACTCGCGCAGACGGCGAAGGACAAGGCCGCGCCGCTCGTCGATGATCTCAAGGAGACCGCGAAAGGCGTTGCCGAGGACGTCAAAGAGCCGGCAATGAAAGCAGCCGAGTCGGTGAAGGATGCTGCCGTTTCGGCGGTCTCGAACGTCAAGGATGACGCCACCAGCCAGGCCCAGGACGTCACGGGTGACGAGGGAGAGGCGGCCGAAGCCTCCGATGCCTCGGCATCAACCGAGGGCTACGTCGCCCCGGACAGCGGTGCCTCGCCTCTGTACGACGCCACGCGCACGGACGAACCGCTGCGCTAGCGGGATGACGGAAAGGGCGGTCGCGACTGGAGTCGCGACCGCCCTTTCTTCTTCGGAGAAGCTATCCAGAGCAGTAGGTGAGGTCGATGGTGGACCGCTGGGGCACATCGCCGGGCGCGAGCGACTGGTTCGTCACCGGGTTGCCGGGCTCAGCCGGACACGCGGGGTCTGGAACGGGCTGCACGGTGAGCCCGACAGCGGGGTCCTGCAGCAGGTCGGTCGCCACCTCGATCGACTGGCCGCGCACGTCCTGGATCGTCACCAGTCCGCTCGAGACGACGAGGTTGACCGTACTTCCCTCGGCGACTTCGCTGCCGGCGACCGGATCCGAACTGATGACCGAACCGGCGGATCGGTCGGGCGAATTCTGTTTCGATACCGAACCGGATGTCAGCCCGGCCGTTGCGAGATCGGCCTGCGCCTGCTCTGTTGTCTTGTTGGTGACATCCGGAACAGCGACCTTGGCCGCACCGAGCGACACGTAGACCCGCACGACGTCTTTCGGCCGCACCTTGCTGCCCTCGTTGGGATCGGTCCGAATGACGAGGCCTTCGTCGATCGAGCTGTTCTCCTCGGTCACGACGCTGGCCACCAGGTCGAGATCGGTGAGGGTGTTGACGGCGCTTTGCTCGCTCACCCCGACAAGAGCCGGGATAGTCCTCGACTCGGTCTGCAGCACAGGAGCCTGGCCGAGCGACATCACCCAGATCATCACAGCGACGAGCACCACGGCTATCGAGGCGATTCCCGCCCAGATCCAGACAACGGGCGGGCGACGTTGCGTGCGGGTGACGGAGTCGTCACTCGTCAATTGACGAAGTGCCTGCTCGGTGCTCGCGGATGCCCGTGGTGACGGGCCGAACAGCGCCGTGCTTGCGTCATCGGTGGCGCGGTGGTGCACGGGAATCTTGCCTGCAGCGGCGGTTTCGACGTCATCGCGGAACTCCGCTGCGGTCTGATAGCGCTCGAAGCGGTCCTTTGCGAGGGCCCGCATGACGACGTGGTCGAGAGCGGGAGACACCTTCGGGTTCACCGACGACGGACGCACAGCCGTTTCGCTGACGTGCTGGTACGCGACAGCAACGGCGGTGTCACCGCGGAATGGTGCGCGCCCCGTCAGCATCTCGAAGAGCACGACTCCGGTGGAGTAGAGGTCGGTGCGCGCGTCGACGGTCTCGCCCTTCGCCTGCTCGGGTGAGAAGTACGAGGCGGTACCGAGGATCGCCGTGGTCTGCGCGACCGTCGACGAGGAGTCGGAGACAGCACGGGCGATGCCGAAGTCCATCACCTTGACCTGCTCATCCGGTGTGATCATCACATTGCCGGGCTTGATGTCGCGGTGCACGACGCCGGCGCGGTGGGAGTACTCGAGGGCGGTGAGGATTCCCTCGGCGATGGCGACCGCGCGGGAGGACTCCATCGCTCCTTCGGCGATCACAGACTTCAGCGTGCGGCCGTAGACGTATTCCATGACGATGAAGGGTTCACGTGAAACACGTCCGTCCTCCTTGATCGTCTCTTCGCCGGCGTCGAAGACGCGAACGATCGTAGGGTGGGCCATTCGCGATGCGGCTTGTGCCTCCTGGCGGAAGCGGGTGCGGAACGCCGGATCGGTTGCGAGATCTGCTTTGAGGATCTTGATGGCGACAGTGCGGCCGAGCTTGGTGTCTGTGCCGCGGAAGACGTTTGCCATGCCCCCGCGACCGACCAGATCGCCGACGAGATAGCGCCCCGCAAGCAGGCGTTGTTCGTCAGCCACGCATGAACTCCTTAGATCCCAGCCACAATCACATCATCGATATCCTAGTCCGCCCCGGTTGCGCATCCCCCGGAAAGGCGGATGCTTACTCGCCGCTCGGCTGGATCGTCGCTGTTCCTGCGGGCGACTGGCTCGATTCGGATGATCCGCAGAACACGCTGTATGTGATGCTCAGCGGTCCGGGGGTGTCGCTGACGACGACCTCGCCGCTGTTCGTGGTGACGGCGCCGCCCTCTGCCGTCGGGGTGCCCCCTGTTGCGGTGATGCGGTAGCCGAGCAGCTGCATGCCTGCCGGGCACTGCGAGAACGCGGGCCAGTTCACGGTCACAGTCGATCCGGCAGCGACGTTGACGCACCCGCCGCCGCCTCCGTCGCATCCCTCTCCTGAGAGGGTCGGAGCAGTAGAGGGCGTCGGAATCTCGGCCATCGGTCCGTACACGGTGACGGTGACGAGCTGACCGCGCTGGAGGTTGCCCTCGGGGTTGATCGCGTACACGAGACCGACCTGATCTTCACTGGTTGCCGCGTTACCCTCGGCGCGCTCGGAAGCGAGACCGAGGTCGCTGAGCTTTGCCGCGGCCTGGTCGTAGGTGTCACCGATGAAATCAGAGGCGCTCACCGAGATGAGTTCGCTCGTCGGTGTGGTCGTTGGGGTCGGCGTCGGCGTCGGCGTCGTCGCTGTCGGCGTCGGGGTCGCGGATGTCGCTGGCGGGGTCTCGCCGTCGCCCTGGTTGATCAGGGCGAAGACGGTACCGGCGAGAACGATGGCGAGGATGGTGATCAGGGCGATCAACGGCCAGGTCCACCTGCTGCGCTTCTTCTTCTCCGGATCGGTGACGGGAACCTCGGCAGTCGTCGTCGTGACCTCGGTCGCGCCGAGCAGCTGGGTCGTCGCATCCGAGCCTGCCGACGTTCCCATCAGCATGGTGGCGTCGTCTGCGCCGTCGGCGATCGCGGGGACGGCAGCTGTCGCTGCGGCAGTGTCACCGCGACGGAGCGCCTGAGCAGCGCGGCTGACGTGCGCTGCCGACGTGGGCCGGTCGGACGGGTTCTTCGCGATCATCGAGAGCACAAGATTGCGCACCGGCTCGGAGACCGTGACCGGCAGAGGCGGTGGAGTCTCGTTGATCTGCGCCATCGCGATGGCCACCTGGGATTCGCCGGTGAACGGTCGCTTTCCGGCGAGGCATTCGTAGGCGACGATGCCGAGTGAATAGATGTCTGTGGTCGGCGAGGCAGCGTGCCCGGACGCCTGCTCGGGTGAGAGGTACTGCACTGTCCCCATCACCTGACCTGTCGCGGTGAGCGGAACCTGGTCGGCGATGCGCGCGATACCGAAGTCGGTGATCTTCACCCGGCCGTCCGGAGTGATGAGCAGGTTGCCCGGCTTGATGTCGCGGTGCACGAGTCCGGCGGCGTGCGCCGCCTGCAGCGCGAGTGCCGTCTGCGCAGTGATGTCGAGGACTTTGTCTGTGGAGAGCACGTGTTCGCGCTCGAGCATGGTCGACAGGGCTTCGCCCGGAACGAGTTCCATGACGAGAAAGGCGCTGCCGTCTTCTTCGCCATAGTCGAAGACGTTGGCGATGCCTTCGTGGTTCACCAGGGCGGCGTGCCTGGCTTCTGAACGGAAGCGTTCCAGGAAGTTGGGGTCGCCCAGATACTCGTCCTTGAGGATCTTGATGGCAACAGTCCGACCGATGACCAGGTCGGTCGCGTTCCAGACTTCGCCCATACCGCCGATGGCGATGCGGGACTCGAGTTCGTAGCGTCCCCCGAAGGTGACCCCTGCTGTGGGTCTCATTTGTTCAGCACCGCCTCAATTACTTTCTTTGCAATGGGCGCGGCAACGATGTTTCCTGAGCTGTGCCGCCCCAGATTTCCGTCGTTCTCAACGACGACCGCGACTGCGACCTCAGGGTTCTCTGCTGGTGCGAATCCGGTGAACCACAGTGAATATGGTTCGTCCGTTCCGTTCTGCGCCGTTCCGGTCTTCCCCGCCACGTCGACCCCCTCTATTCTTGCACCGTTCGATTGGCCGACAGCCACGCCCTCGACCATCATGTCGGTCAGTGGAACGCACTGTTCTTCTGTGAGAGCTTCGCTCATCACCTGCGGTTCGAATGTCTTGAGCACTTCGAGGTTTCTGCCGGTCACCCGGTCGACCAGAGTGGGCTGCATGACGGTTCCGTCGTTGGCGATTCCCGCCGAGACGAGGGCCATCTGCAGCGGGCTGGCCCGCACTTCGAACTGGCCGAATGCGCTGAGGCCGGTCTGTGCCTCGTCGAGGTCGCTCGGGTAGACGCTGACTCCGGTCGGAGTCGGCAGCGCCATCTCGGAGTTGAAGCCGAACTTCTCGGCCTGCTCGCGCAGCGCCTCGTCGCCGAGTTCCATGCCGAGCTCGGCGAGCGGGATGTTGCAACTCTGACGGATCGCCTCGGCGAGCGTGACGGTCTCACCCGGCCCGCAGGTGGTTCGGGTCCAGTTGTACACGACCGCGCTGCTGCCGGGCAGGGTGAGGCTTGCCGGGTTGTCGAAGGTCGACTCCGGCGTGTACTCGCCGCTCGCGATCGCGGCGGCGGCCACGACGATCTTGAAGGTCGAACCAGGCGGGTTCATGTTGCCACCGGTCGCCCGGTTGATCAGCGGGGTCAGCGGGTCGTCTTCGAGCGCGGCATAGGTTGAGATGACGCTCTGCGCGTCGTGTGAGGCGAGGAGGTTCGGGTCGTACGTCGGCGTCGACACCATGGCCAGGATGCGCCCGGTCGACGGTTCGACGGCGACGACAGCACCCTGGCGGTCGCCGAGGGCGTCGAACGCTGCCTGCTGCACGGTCGGGTCGATGGTCACTTCGACGGCAGCACCCTTCGGTGCCTGGCCGGCGACGATCCGGTTGATCCCGTCGAGGAACTGTGAGTTCGAAGTGCCCGAGAGGTAGTCGTTCATGTACTGCTCGATGCCCGCCGAACCCTGCGTCGGGTTGAAATAGCCGGTCACCGGAGCGTAGAGCGCGCCTTCGGGGTACTCCCGCTGGAAGACGAACCGGTCACCGGTCGGAACCGACTGGGCGATCACGGTGCTCCCGGCGAGGATCGGTCCGCGTTCGGTGTCGTAGCTGTCGTAGAGGGCGCGCGTGTTCCTCGCGTCGAGTTGGAGGGCATCCGCCTGGAATGCCTGGATGACGGTGGTCGAGCCGAACAGGGCGAGGAACATCACGAGGATGACGACGCTCACCCGCTTGAGTTCACGATTCACGAGGTGACCTCCGATGCGGGGCCGGTCCGGATGCTGTCACTCACGCGCAGCAGCAGCCCGACGATGATCCAGTTGGCGACGAGCGACGAGCCGCCGGCGGCAAGGAACGGAGTGGTGAGGCCGGTGAGCGGGATGACCCTGGTCACGCCGCCGACCATGATGAAGACCTGAAGGGCGATCGTGAATGCGAGCCCGATGGCGAGCAGCTTGCCGAAATCGTCCTGTCCGCGGAATCCGATGCGGATGCCGCGCGACACGAAGAGCAGGTAGAGGCCGAGAATCGCGAAGATTCCGGCGAGGCCGAGTTCTTCGCCGAGGCTGGCCATGATGTAGTCGCTCTGCGCCAGTGGGGTCAGTTGCGGTCGACCCTGGCCGAGTCCTGTGCCGATCAGCCCACCGTGGGCGAGCCCGAAGATGCCCTGCACCAGCTGGTAGCTGCCGCCCTGAGCGTCGTACACCGGTGTGCTGAAGGCGTCGAGCCAGTTCTGGAAGCGGCCGTGCACATAGGTCAGCGTCTGGGCGGCGAAGAATGCTCCTGCGGCAAAGAGTCCGACGCCGATGACGATCCAGCTCAACCGTCCGGTGGAGACATAGAGCATCACGGTGAAGAGGCCGAAGAAGAGGAGGGCGGTTCCCATGTCGTGTTGGAACACGATGATCGCCATCGAGAGAGCCCAGACGACGAGGATCGGGCCGAGGTCGCGGAGTCGCGGGAATTGCATCCAGAGGAACTTCTTGCCGACCATCGACAGGCTGTCGCGGGTGCGCACGAGGTAACCGGCGAAGAATATCGCGAGTGCGATCTTCGCGATCTCACCGGGCTGGAAGCTGACGATGTTGCCGATGCCGATCCAGACGCGGGCACCACTGACCTCGCGGCCGATGCCGGGGACGAGGGGCAGGAGCAGCAGGAGGAAGGCGAAGGCACCGAACAGGTAGGTGTAGCGGAACAGCACGCGATGGTTCTTGATCACGAGGATCACTACGATCGCCGCGATGACGGCGATGGCGCTCCAGAGGATCTGGCGAGTGGATGCCGCTGCCCAGCCGGCAGCGCCTTCCGCGAGGTCGATGCGATAGATCATGGCGACGCCGAGGCCGTTGAGCACGGTGGCGATCGGTAACAGAAGCGGGTCGGCCTGCGGAGCGACGTATCTCAGGCAGACGTGGAGTCCGAGGACGAGTGCGGAAAGACCGGCGCCGAGATAGACGAGGTCGAGGTCGATGGCTCCTGTTGCTCCAAGCTGAACGAGCAGGATCGCCACAGAGTTGATCACGCACGCGAAGAGCAGGAGGGCGAGCTCACGGTTGCGCAGCTTCTGCGGCAGGTGCAGCTTGCGCATCGTGCGCAGGACGGCAGTGTCTGCCTTGAACTCACTCTTTGACGCGGGCAGCTCGACGATGCGGCCGCCGACGGCTCCGGTGGCGCGGGTGTGAGACGAATTCGACATCAGTCGCCCCCGTTCGTCGAGGTGGTGCGCAGACGGGAGACGATCTCCTGGGCCTCATCGAGGGAGGAGGCGCTGATGGTCTGCTCGACCTGCTGGCGATCGTAGGTCGACAGCATCGAGATCGGGATGCCGGTGTCGTTGTGTTCGCTGGACAGACTGAACGGACCGACGTCCTGCTGGATGCCCTGGAAGATGACGACGGTGTCGTCGTCCGCTCCGACGAAGTAGCGGGTCTGTGTCCAGGCATAACCGAGAAGCAGTCCAAGGGCGATGGCGAGGACGAGGGCGATGGAGCCGACAAGCCAGGTGAGGCGGCGTCGCCTGGCGCGCCGGGCATCCTCTTCGATCAGTTCGTCGAGGTAGTCGTCTGACGCCGGTTCGAAGTGGCTGGGGCCCGTCGACGCGCCGCGGCCGGAGTGCAGGCGCAGGGACGGGAGCAGCCCGGTGCGGCGGGGAACGTCGTTCTGGAAGGCGAGCGGGCGTGACGCCGAACCGACGATGACGGGCGTCTGTGCGCTCGCCGACCGTTCAGCGCCGACGTCGTAGAGAACGACGGTGACGTTGTCTGGGGCTCCGCCGTCGAGGGCTTGGCGGACGAGCTGTTCGCCGACCTGCCGCGCGGGGAGTTCCTGGGCGAGGGTGGCCTGGAGGGCATCCTTGTCGACGACGCCCGAGAGGCCGTCCGAGCAGAGCAGCCAGCGGTCACCCGGGTGGGTGCGCATGACCATGGTGTCGATCTCGGGATTCGAGTCGACGTCGCCGAGCACGCGCATGAGAACGGAGCGGCGCGGGTGCACCATCGCTTCGTCTTCAGTGATCCGGCCCGAGTCGACGAGGCGCTGCACGAATGTGTGGTCGGTGGTGATCTGGCTCAGCTCACCGTCACGGAGCAGGTAGACGCGGGAGTCGCCGATGTGGGCGATGGCGACCTCGTCGCCGACCGCGGCGATGGCGTCAACCGTCGTGCCCATACCGCCGAGTTCAGGATGCTCGAACACGGCTTCGGCGAGCTCCGAGTTCGCTGCGGTGATCGCGGTGTGGAGCGCTGCTTCGGCGTCCTGCGCGCTCGTGAACTCGGCATCCGCCTGCATGATGCGTTTGATGGCGATCGCGCTGGCGACGTCTCCGCCGGCGTGACCGCCCATGCCGTCGGCGACGACGAACAGGTGGGTTCCGGCATAACCGGAGTCCTGGTTGTTCGAGCGGACCTTCCCGACGTGGGAGATGGCCGCAGAGTCGCCTGCGTGTGTCATCTGTTACCGCCGCAGTTCAAAACTGGTCGCGCCGACCTTGATCGGGGTGCCGAGCGTGATCTGCGTCGGTGAACTGATGCGCTTGCCGCCGAGGAACGTGCCGTTCGTGGAGTCGAGATCCTGGATCATCCAGTCTTCGTTCCACAGCAGCAGTTTGGCGTGGTGGGTTGAGGTGTAGTCGTCGCGGATGACGAGGCCGGAATCGGGGGCGCGCCCGATGGTGAGCGGATCACGGCCGAGCATCACCTCGAGCCCTTCCTTCGGACCGGCGGTGATGATGAGTCGGTTCACGTTGTGGACGTTGGCCTTCTCGGCCCGGCGCCCACTTGGCGGGAGTGTAGGCGGCGGGGCCGCTGCCCGCGGAGGGAGAGGTGGAGCCGCTGCGGCACGAGGTGCTGCGCCGCCTGCAGCCTGTGCGGGCTGAGCCTTGCGGGTGTTCTGGCCGAAAATGTCTGAACGGAGTGCATAGACGATCGCGAAGACGAAGAGCCAGAGCAGCAGGAGGAAGCCGATGCGAAGCACCAGCAGGGTGAGTTCACTCACGAGGAGGACCCCCAGAATCCGCCTTCGGCGTCATACGCGCGCGTCGAATCGTCGTAGTCGTCGCGCGGAGATGGAGCGGAGGATTGTGCCAGCACTCGGAACACAATACGGGTGCGACCGATCTGCACGACGGAATCCGGGGTCAGGGCGGTCTGGGTGAATGGTGTTCCGTTGAGTGTGGAGCCGTTCGTCGACCCGAGGTCGCGGGCCTGGGCGCGCTCGCCGTCCCAGAGGATCTCGACGTGCTTGCGGCTGGTACCCGAGTCGTCGATGGTGATGTCAGCGTCGCTGCCGCGGCCGATCACGGTGCGGCTCTGGGTGATCGGGTGGCGTTTGCCGCCGACGTCGAGAACCGGTGTCCATGACACCTGGCCTTTCACGTTCACCGAGTCGATCTGGAGCATCCCGTCTGACAGGCTGCCGTCGGACTTCAGACGGATGCTGATTCCGCCGGCGAACTGGTAGCCCTGGTGTTCGGCGTGCTTCTGAACGAGGCTCGTGAGCTCATCGATGAGAGCGGGGCCGATCGTGTTCATGCGCTGGTGGTCTGCGGCTGACATTCGCACGACGAACTGGTTCGGGGCGAGGATGCGATCGCGGCTCATGACGGCAGCTTTGGTGTCGAGCTCGCGCTTGAGAGCCGATGTGATTTCGACCGGCTGCAGCCCCGAACGGAAGGTCTTGGCGAACGCACCGTTCACGGCACGTTCGAGACCTTTCTCGAAGTTGTCCAGAATGCCCACAGGTCTCCCGATCGTGTCAAATGGCTAAGCACATGTTAGTAGGCGGGGCTGAGAGTGCGGCTCACGGCCAATACGGCGCCGATATCGAATGGCGATTCAATCAGCGCCATGCTAATCTCGCTGAGTTGACACGCGAGTGTCGCAACACTGCGCGAGTGGCGGAATTGGCAGACGCGCTGGCTTCAGGTGCCAGTGCTCGAAAGGGCGTGGGGGTTCAAGTCCCCCCTCGCGCACAGGGTTGAAATACTGGAAAAGCCTCCGAGAGATCGGGGGCTTTTTTCGTGCCCGGGTGCTCGTGCTCGCCCCATATGGTGATTCCATGGACATGAACCGAAGACCCCAACCGGTGCTGCTTGCTGTCGGAGAGACGATGGCGATGGTTGGTCCGACGTCGACGGGCGGGTTGCGCGATCGTCGACGGGCGGGTTGCGCGATGCCGAACTCTTTCTCGTGGATGCCGGTGGCGCCGAGTCGAACGTTGCGGCTCATGTCGCCGGGCTCGGCCACCCGGCGGCCTGGTTCAGCCACCTGGGGGACGACGTGCTCGGAGAACGCGTGGCGCGCCAGCTCACAGAGCGCGGAATCGATGTTTCCCGGGTCGTCTTCGACCCGAACCACCCCACCGGCGTGTACTTCAAGGATCCCGGTCGAGGGGTCAGCTACTACCGGGCCGGTTCGGCGGCGTCCCATCTGACGGCGGATGCCGCGGAGACGATCGACCTGGAAGGCGTGAAAATTCTCCACGTGTCAGGGATCACCGCCGCGATCTCTGCCTCGGCATCCGCGTTCCTCGCCAGAATCATGGATCGGGCTCTGGCACGGAACATCCTCGTGAGCTTCGACGTCAATTACCGGGCCCCGCTGTGGGAGATCCCGACCGCGGCACCGGCGCTCGCAGCATTCGTCGGTAGGGCAGACATCGTGTTCACCGGCCGTGACGAGGCGGAAACACTGTGGGGTACCTCGACGCCCGAAAGTGTGCGGAACCTGTTCCCCGACGTGGCTGAACTCGTCGTCAAGGATGGTTCGATCGGTGCGACGACGTTCGCCGGGGACGTTCAGATCTTCGAGCCGTCCGAGCGGGTCGTTGTGGTCGACGTGGTCGGCGCCGGGGACGCATTCGCGGGCGGCTACCTCGCCGGGCTGCTCGACGGCGCGCCGGTCGGTGAGAGGCTCAGATCAGGGCACGCGCGAGCGGCGCTGACCCTCCAGACGGCCGGCGATTCGCTGCACCCGTAACGAGTATTCCTCGAAAAACGCACCGCAGCTCTCAGCCGATGATGGGGCTCTCGTTGGGGAAGCGGTACAGCTGACGTCTCTGGCGGATGGACAGCGCGGCTGCGAGGCTGATCGGCCCGATCCGCCCCGCGAACATCAGGACGGACAGCACGTACTTGCCCGTCGGCGGCAACTCCTCGCTGAGCCCGACGCTGAGCCCACAGGTCGCGAATGCCGAGATGACCTCGAAGAGGATGCGGTCGAGCGGCGCACTACTCACGGCCATGATGAGTCCGGTGGCGATGAGGATGAGGGTCGCGGCGAGAAAGAGCACGCTGATCGCCACTCGCAGCGCTCCTTCGGTGATCGTCCGGCCAAAGACCCGAACGTCCGAGTCACCTCGTGCTTCGGCGATGATCGCGAGGAACAGTACGGCGACGGTCGTGACCTTGATTCCGCCGGCCGTGGACGCCGAGCCGCCTCCGGCGAACATCAGCGCGTCGGTCGCGAGCAGTGTCACCGGGCCGGATGCGCTGGGGTCGACGATGCTGAAGCCTCCCGACCGCATCATCGTCGAGGCGAAGAGGGCGTGGAAGATCTTGTCTCCGACGCTCATGTCGCCGATGGTGGCCGTATTGGACCATTCGAAGACGGCCCAGATCATTGCGCCGGCGGCCAGAAGGATCGTCGTGACCAGCAACGTCAGCTTCGTGTGGACGGTCCACTTGCGGAACTCGAACTTCGTGGCCATGAGCACCATGAAGACGGGGAACCCCAGACTGCCGATGAACACCCCGATCATGATCGGGATGAGAATCCAGAGGTTGTCGGAGAATCCGGCGAGTCCATCGACGTGCGAGACGAAGCCGGCGTTGTTGAACGACGAGATCGCATAGAAGATGCCATGCCAGAGGCCGAGCGTGACGGACTGGTCAGCGATGATGAAGCTCGGCACGAGCATGATCGCGAGAGCAAGCTCGATTGCCAGGGTCGTCAGAACCACGGTTCGGAGAAGGTTCCCGACCTCACCCAGTTTTCCGGTTCCGATGCCCTGCTGAGCGAGCAGTTTGCTGCGGACACCCAGCTGACGGGTCACGGCACGCGCCAGCAGTGACGCCATCGTCACGATGCCGAGGCCGCCGACCTGGATCCCGAGGAGAATGACGACCTGCCCGAAGAACGACCAGTGCTCGGCCGTGTTCACGGTGACCAGTCCGGTGACGGTCACGGCAGAAACAGCTGTGAAGAGCGCATCGTGGAGAGGCGTCGCGTTGCCGTCTGCTGCTGCCGCCGGGAGACTGAGTAGCAGAGTGAAGACCAGCGCGACGAGAGCGAAAACCAGCAGGGCCAGCCGGGCGGGTGAGCCACGGACCAGAGAGCTGAGGAGAAGTCGCGGACTCTTCCTCAACTGGCGGGGAACCGGCATCCGACTGGTTGGGGAGCTTGCCATGGTGACCTGTCCTCTGCGCTCGACACACACGACTCAGAACGATCGATTGATCGAACGCCGACCAGACTTCCCGGCACACCGGCGCTCAGTCTATACAGGCCGAGGTTCGCTAGGGAGTGCCGGGCGCGAGGAGGCCGCTCTCATACGCGAGGATCACGAGCTGGGCGCGATCGTGCGCATGCAGCTTCGTCATGATCCGGTTCACGTGCGTCTTCGCCGTATGCGGTGAGATGGTCAGCTCATCGGCGATGTGCTGATTGGAGCGTCCGCGGGCAACGAGGAGCAGAACCTCGCGCTCCCGTTCGGTGAGCTGCTCGAGCGCACGCGGAACGATTGACCCCTGGCCTGCCCGGATGCCGGCGGCTGGTTCGGTGGGCATCACGTACTTCGTGATCAGAGCCCTCGTCGCAACCGGAGACAGCAACGCCTCGCCGGCATCGACCGAGAGCACGGCACGCGCGATGTCGTCGGGTTCCGCGCCCTTTCCAATGAACCCGCTCGCACCGGCCCGCAGGGCGGCGAGAAGGTACTCGTCTTCCTCGAACGTCGTCAGGATGAGCACCCGGGTCCCGGCAAGCGCCGGCTCGGCACAGATCTTGGCGGTTGCGCCGATTCCATCGAGCTCGGGCATCCGGATGTCCATGAGCACGACGTCTGGTCGTAGCTCCCGAGCACGGTCGACGGCCTCCTGTCCGTTGCGAGCGTCACCGATGACCTCGATTCCGTCGTGCTGGCTGAGGATGTCGGTGACGGCCTGCCTGATCAGCGCCTGATCGTCGACGACGAGCACGGTGGTCATGATGACTTCTTTCTCGACAGGGGAAGGACGGCGGCCAGACGGTAGCCGCTTCCGACGACCCCGGCAGACACCGTGCCCCGAACGGATGCGACACGCTCTCGCAGACCCAGCAGCCCGTGGCCGCTGGACGCAGAAGGCAACATATCCGATCGGGCGCGGCCCACCGCAGAGGGGATCGGGTTCGTCACCACGATCTGAATGTCAGAGTCGGTCGCAGAAACGAGTACGTGTGCGCGATGGCCTGCGCCATGTTTATGCGCATTGGTCAGGGCTTCCTGAACCACACGGTAGGCAACCACGTCGCTCGCCCCCGTCACCAGCCGGATGTCTCCCTCTAGCCGGATGCTCACCGTGAGTCCGGTTTCTCCGAACCGTTCGACGAGCGCGTCGAGTTGTCCGAGACCCGGCTGAGGTGCCGATGTGCGAACGTCGTCGTCCGCGCGGAGTACGACGAGCAGGTCGCCGATTTCGCCGAGCACCGAACGGGCGGCGGCACGAATCGTTCCCAGCGCCTCGCGCGCCTTTTCCGGTCGCGAGTCGAGTGCCGACGTGGCGACGCCGGCGTTGAGGCTGATCACCGAGATCTGGTGGGCGACCGTGTCATGCAGATCGCGTGCGATTCGCAATCGTTCTTCAGTCACTCTCTGCCGTGCCTCAGACGCGATCGCTGCGATGTACTCTCGACGCGACCGGGTGGCATCCCCTGCGGCAGCCGCGAAGGCGATGGTGACGACGAACTGAACCGCTCTCGGGTCGAGAACGTCGCCGATCGCGGCGAACAGGCTGAGCAGGCCGACAGCGATCGCGGAGACGCCTGCGACGAGGAACGTCCGGCGCCTGGTCGAGCGCGTTGCGACGCCGAACATGGCGACCGCAGCCCCGAGCACGATCCCGGGGGACAGGGTGCCACCGAGCGCAGCGATCCCATACAGAGACACGATCGCCGCCAGCACCGAGACGGGGCGGCGGCGTCTGAGCGGCAGGAGCAGGGCCGGTGCGACCGCGACGGCGAACGCGAGGGCCGACCCGGGCCGGAACTCCGGGTTGGGGAACGGAACGAGTGCAGCGACGACGATGAGCGCCGCGGCGATCACATCGCCCACCCAGCCCGGTACCGGGGGGTGCGGAGGCTTCGGTTCCGTCGTCATCTCCTCAGTGTGAACGGTACCGGCCCGTGGGGAGTCCACCCCACGCGGCATCCCGATACCGCAAGCACGGTACGCAGGTGTCTGCCGATAGGGGACGCGTCGAGGAACGGATGCCGCGAGGCTTGTTCCACAAGCCGGACCACCGGCCCCTTCACCCTGGGAGACACATGACCACCCCGATCATCTCCATCCGAGATGTCCACCGATCCTACGGCCGCGGGCAGAACCGCTTCGATGCGCTGAAAGGCGTGAGCTTCGACATTCACGAGGGCGAGAGCGTCGCCATCGTCGGTAAGAGCGGATCAGGCAAATCGACGCTCATGCACATCCTCGCGCTTCTTGACGCACCCACCTCCGGCAGCGTCGAACTCGAAGGCGTCGATACGAGCACCCTGCGCGGTCGCAACCTCAACACCACCCGCAATCGCACGTTCGGCTTCGTCTTTCAGCAGTTCTTCCTCACGGCGAACTCGTCTGTTCTCGAGAACGTCACTCTGCCGATGAAGATCGCCGGCATCGGTCGTTCCGAGAGAAAGCGCCGGGGGATGTCCGCTCTCGAGCAACTCGAGCTCGATGACAAAGCAAAGAGCAAGGCCGTGAATCTCTCGGGCGGCCAGAAACAGCGCACCGTCATCGCTCGCGCCCTGGTCAACAATCCACGCATCATCTTCGCCGACGAGCCCACAGGGAATCTCGACACGGCCACTGGCGCCGTGGTCGAAGACATCCTCTTCAACCTCAACCGTGAGAACGGCATCACGCTCATCGTCGTCACCCACGACGAAGAGCTCGCGTCGCGCTGCGATCGGCGCATTCTCGTTCGCGACGGCCTGCTGGTTGAAGACTCAGCGGCGTTGGTCGCATGAAAACCCTCGACCTCATCGGCACGGCAATCTCGAACACCTTCCGATCGAAGACCCGCACGATCCTGACCATCCTGGCCATCTTCGTCGGTGCGTTCACCCTCACCCTGACCAACGGCATGGGAACGGGGATCAACGCCTACATCGACGACACCGTTTCGGGCGTCGGAGCATCCGACGTCATGACCGTGACGAAGGCATCGGACGCAGGTCTCGGTGCCACGGACTCCGGCCCAATCGAATACGACCCGGATGCCGTCGCCAGCGGCCAGGTCGGCCCTCCCGGCGCCACCGTCGTCGCGCTGACCCCCGACGACCTCAGCGTTTTGTCTGACATCGACGGCGTGCTCGACGTGCAGGCCACCAAATCGATCTCCGCCGACTTCATCGACGCCGGAAACGGATCGAAGTTCGTGGTCGGCGTCGGAAGCCTCGTCGCAGGGCAGAGCGTGGTGCTGACCGCGGGGTCCGGACCCGACAAGAGCTCCGATGCTCTTCAGCTGGTTCTTCCCGTTTCGTATGTCGAGCCCCTTGGTTTCGACAGCGACTCGGCTGCCGTCGGCGAGACGGTGACCCTCGCGATCACCGACGCCACCCGCACCCAGCATTTCGTCGACGCCGCGGTTGTCGGTGTCGCCGAAGAGAGCATCGCGTCGCCCGCCGGGGCATCCGTCGTTCCGAATGATGCCCTGACCGATGAACTCTTCACCACCCAGAACATCGGAGTGCCGACCGATGAGGTGGAACGGTACGCGCAAGCGAGCGTCTGGTTCAGCCCCGACGCGACCGACGAGCAGATCACCGCTCTTCAGGACCGACTGGCTGACGAAGGGTACACCGGGACCACCGTCGCCGATCAGCTCGGCGCAGTGAAGACGGTCATCGACGGTATCGTTCTCGTGCTCAACGCCTTTGCCGTCATCGCGCTCCTCGCGGCGAGCTTCGGAATCGTGAACACGCTGCTGATGAGTGTGCAGGAACGCACCCGCGAGATCGGCCTGATGAAGGCGATGGGCATGGGCAGCGGTCGCGTCTTCAGCCTCTTCAGCCTGGAGGCAGCGTTCATCGGCTTTCTCGGCAGCGCCATCGGGGTGATCGCGGCGATTCTTGCCGGCACTGGCATCAGCGCTGCCCTGTCTGGTTCGCTT
Organism: Mycetocola sp. CAN_C7; assembly: GCF_015752285.1. Classification (NCBI taxonomy): domain Bacteria; kingdom Bacillati; phylum Actinomycetota; class Actinomycetes; order Micrococcales; family Microbacteriaceae; genus Mycetocola; species Mycetocola sp. CAN_C7. The sequence goes on along the minus strand of NZ_JADOUY010000001.1, from coordinate 562,361 downwards.
CTCGCCGACCTGCCCGGTCTCACCCTGATCGCATTCGACCCCGCGTCGGTCGCTGTCATCATCCTGGTCGTAATGCTCATCGCGTTCCTGGCCGGAACGCTGCCGGCAGCCCGGGCAGCGAAGGCCGACCCGGTGGAGTCGCTCAGGTACGAATAGCGCGACAACCGCACTCGCTGAAACGCCCACCCCGGTCCGATCGGGGTGGGCGTTCCTGCGTTGTTAGGCGCGGACCGATTTGCGCTCGTAGATCGTCATCGACCAGACGTAGCCGATTATCGTGATCACGACACACCAGATCACCGCGAGCAGCGGATACGTTCCCAGGGGCGTGCCAACAAGCAGCCCGCGGATCGCCTCGATGAACGGGGTGAACGGCTGGTACTCCGCGAACCACTGCAGCCCGGCAGGCATCGAGTCCGTTGGAACGAACCCACTCCCGAGGAACGGCAGGAAGGTCAGGATGAGGGGCAGGTTGCTCGCCGTCTCGACCGTCTTGGATTGCATGCCCATTCCGACGCCGATCCAAGTGACCGCGAACGAGATGAACGTCACCAGGCCCGCAATGGCGAGCCAGTCGAGCAGGTTCGCCGTCGGACGGAATCCGATGGCGACGCCGACCCCGAGAACGAGGGCGACGGCGATAAGCGACTGGATCGTGATTCCGATGACATGACCGGCGAGGACGGATGCCCGTGAGATCGCCATCGATCGGAACCGGGCGGTGATGCCTTCGGTCATGTCCATCGACACCGTGATGGCGGTGCCACTGGCGGTCCCGGCAATCGTGATCAGCAGGATGCCCGGCATCACATACGCCACATAGGCTTCGCGTCCTCCTGCGGGGTCGACGCCGGGGAGTCCGGCGCCGAGGGTGCCGCCGAAGACGAGCACGAACAGCAGCAGGATCACGACGGGGCCGAGGATGGTGAACACTGACAGACCCGGATAGCGGATCATGTGCAGCAGGTTGCGACGCAGCATGGTGACCGAATCGGCCACGAGGTGCGACGGTGGACGGGTGCTCCTCGCGGGAGGGGCGGCGGTGGTCGTCATGACACCGTTCCTTTCGTGTCGGCGGGAACGGCGGCATCCTTCTTGCCTGTCAGGGCGAAGAACACGTCGTCGAGGTCTGGGGTGTGGATGCTGAGGTCATCGACGTCGAGATGGGCGGCGTCGAGGCGGTCGAGCACGGTGCGCAGTGTGGCCACTCCGCCGCCGCTCGGCACCAGGAGTGCGAGCCCGGCGTCGTCCCTGTCAGAGCCATCGATCAGGCGGGATGCGGCGTCGAGAGAAACGGCATCCGCGAACCGCAATTGGATGTGCCCGCCGGGGACGAGTCGTTTGAGTTCTTCTGGCGACCCGGCAGCGACGATGCGCCCGCCGTCGAGCACCGCGATGCGGTCGGCGAGTTCATCTGCTTCGGTGAGGTACTGGGTGGTGAGCAGCACGGTGGTTCCGTCGGCGACGAGCCTCCGCACGATGTCCCACATGGTGTGACGACTGCGCGGATCGAGGCCGGCGGTCGGCTCGTCCAGGAAGATCACACTCGGTGTGTCGACGAGCGTCATCGCCAGGTCGAGGCGGCGTCGCATCCCGCCGGAGTAGGTGGCGAGGGGTTTGCGGGCCGCTTCGACAAGGTCGAACTGATCGAGAAGTTCGGCGACCCGGGTCTTCGAACGCTTCGGTCCGAGATGGCGCAGTCGAGCCATCAGGCGCAGATTCTCCTCACCGGTGAGCAGGCCGTCAACCGCCGAGAACTGGCCGGTGAGACCGATGGCGGAGCGGACCCCGTTCGGCTCGCGGGTGACATCGAATCCGTTCACGGATGCGGTGCCGCCATCGAGCCTCACGAGGGTGCTCAGGATGTGAACGATGGTGGTCTTGCCGGCGCCATTCGGGCCGAGCAGGGCGGTGACGGTGCCGGCCTCGACGGTGAAATCGACGCCGTCGAGCACGACCTTGTCCTTGTAGGACTTCTGAAGCCCGCGGACGTCGATTGCTGAACGAGTCATGACGTGTTCCTTTCTGAAGATCCCGGGGTCAGTGCGCTCGGGTGATGGTGACGTTGCCGAACTGGGTACGAGCGCGGACGGCAACGGTCTGTTCCGATGGAACCGGGGCTGCCTCGCCGTCGAGCTCGTTGCGCACGCGCCCCTCCTTCGAGGCGAGGTCGAGCCAGGCCGGGATGCCGGGGCGCACTCCGATCGCGATCTGGCCGAAACCGCTGTCGACCTCGATGGAACCGCCTGAGACCTCTCTCAGCTCGATGGCACCGTATGCCGTCTTTGCTGTCACTGAGCCGAGCGCTCGACGGATCTCGAGGTCCCCGTACGAGAGCTTTGCCTCGAGGTCCCCGCCCGACTCCTCGATGCGGATGTTGCCGTGCGCCGACTTGAGAATCGCGTCGCGGGTGACCGTGCCGAGCCGGATCTGCCCATGGTCTGCTGTGATCTCGACACCGCCGTCCACCGTGCCGACCGTCGCGTTGCCGTGCGACGCGCGCAACCAGAGGTCGCCGGTGGCATCGAGGTCGACGGCGCCGGTCGACGCCTTGATGCGGGTGGCACCCAAGCGGCCGACGGTGCGGACGTTTCCGACAGAGATCTCAGCGGTGAGCCGCGACCCGGTCGGGAGCTCGACTCGCACATCAACCGACTCGGTCGGGCCGATCCAGCTGAGCCGGGGCTTCGGGCCGGTGACGGTGAGTCGCTGGCCGTCGAATTCGACCGACGTCTGCTCAGCTCCCCGACGGTCGACCGGCTTGTCCGGGTTGGTGGGAGAGACGGTGACGACGGTATCGCCCCGGTCGGAGGCGACGATCTCGATCTCACCCACCGGAAGATTGATGGCGAGGTCGATCGGGGTGGGAGTAGTGAATGTGGGCATGCTGACGCTTCCCTTTCTCTGGGCGTGTTCGGTCAGCCCCTGCTGGTTGCGGGGCGAAAGTCTGGAGCTCTCTGGGCTTAGCGCGCCCACCCGGCGAAGTTGTCACCGGTGCGCAGCGTGCGTTGAGCCGTTCGTCGTTGTTTGGGTTGAAGGGCGGTCGCGATGGCGCGGACCAGCCAGGTGTTGACGGACAAGCCGTCAGCCGCTGCCGCTTCGTCGACGCGAGACTTGAGGGCGTCAGGAAGGCGGAGCGTCGTGCGCGAGGTGCTGGTGTCGTCGAGGTCGACGGGTGCGACGGTGCGTTCGTCGGATTCCGGATCGGTGCTCGGCTGGACGACGACGAACTCGACTTCGCGTCCGCGAAGACGCAGGTCGACCGAGCCGGGCGCGAGGTCCCGGGTGATTTCGCCGGCTGCGGCCGACAGGGCGTCGAGCAGTACGAGCCGTGTCGCAGCGTCCAACCCGGCGGCAAGTCTCTCGGCAACAGCGCGAGTGTCGCTTGTGCCGTTTTCTGCCGCGTCAACGAGCTGTCGTGAAAGTTCGCTGACGTACTGTCCCAATTCCATGTCACCAGAGTGACACCACAATGGTGTCATGTCAAGCAGCATGTGGTGTCATCTCGGAATCGGTGGTTCAGGGAGGTTGTGCCGCGGTCGGGAGGCCGGGAGTCTGGAGTCATCCATTCATTTCCGAACAGGAGCGATGACCATGTCGAAAAAGTTGACCAAGAAGAAGCTGACCTGGAGTGAGATGAGCACGGGCAGGAAGGTCGCGGTTATCGTCGTCGGGACCGTGCAGTTCGCCCTTGCCGCTGTCGCGTGGAAGGATCTCGCCGACCGCCCGGCAGATCAGGTCAACGGCCCGAAAGGATTGTGGACGGCCGTCATCGCGGTGAACTGGATCGGTCCGATCGCCTATTTCGTGAAGGGCCGCAAGACCGACTAGCACGCATGCGATGTGCCGTTTCAGCAAATTGACTTGCGAATGTGATCGACCGCGCTGATGATTGACGGGGCGCGGTGATGGTCGACGCGCCACGATCGACGGAGGCGGGATGGCGCTGGAATTCGACAGGGATTTTTGGGACGAGCACTGGGGCGAGGCGGGTGCCACGGTTCGATCAAGCGAACCGAGCCCGCATCTTCTTCGTGAGGTCGGAGATCTGACCCCCGGTTTTGCCCTCGACGCGGGCTGCGGAGAGGGGGCTGAAGCGATATGGCTCGCCGACCGGGGCTGGACTGTGACCGCCGCCGATATTTCACGAGCTGCCCTGTCCCGTGCGGCCGACCGCGCTACGCGGGCCGGGGCGGCATCCGACCGTATCGATTGGACGGAGTGCGATCTCGGAATCTGGTCGCCTGGGCGACAATTCGATCTCGTGACAACCCACTACGCGCACCTCCCGACGTCGCAACTCGCCTTTTACGAGCGAATCTCCGAGTGGGTCGCCCCCGGGGGCACTCTCCTCATCGTCGGGCACCTACAGTCATCCGGCACCGCGGAGCACGGGCACAGGCACGGACACGGCGGCCATCCGCCGGCGGAGGCGACGGTTACGGCTGAGAGTGTCACAGCCCTGCTCGCCCCTGACCGCTGGCGGATCGAGACCGCCGCGGAGCCAGTCCGTGAGATCACCACCGACGATGGGACTCACGCCACAATCGGCGACGTCGTCGTGCGCGCCACCCGCCTACGCTGACCGTGGACAGAAGTCCTGACGTCGGCTCGACTCCAGATTGCCGGGTCAGAGCCCCAGCAGCAGGCTCACGGCCAGCGCGATCATCACGGCAGCGATCACGCCGTCAAGGATGCGCCACGCCGCCGGCTTCGCAAACAGCGGCCTCAAGAGCCGGGAGCCGAAGCCAAGCGCACTGAACCAGGCCACGCTTCCGAGGATGGCGCCGAGCGCGAACCACCACTGGCGCTCGCCGTATGTCGCGCCGATCGACCCGAGCAGCACGACGGTATCGAGGTAGACGTGCGGATTGAGCCAGGTCAGGGCCAGAGCGGTCAGCACGGCTGTGCGCAGCGGGATGGGAGCGCCGCCGGGGTTCGCATCGAGCGTGCCGGGGCGGGCGGCACGGATCGCCGAACGGATGCCGTACCAGGTCAGAAAAGCCGCTCCGGCGATGCGCACGACAGTGAGGAGCCAGCTCGCCTGTTCGATCAGTGCGCCGAGGCCCCAGACCCCGAGCGCGATGAGGAGAGCGTCGGAGAGTGCGCAGATCAGAACGAGAACGAGAACGTGCTCACGCCGGAGGCCCTGCCGCAGGACGAACGCATTCTGGGCGCCGATCGCGATGATGAGCGAGAGACCGAGGCCGAGACCGGCGAGAAGGGCGGGGAGCATTCGTTCACTGTATGGCGAATGGCTACCGGTGACCAGCTACATTTTCTGGGCATCCATTAGTTTGATTAACTATGGATCTCCTACAGTTGCAGGCACTCGTCGCGGCGGTGGACGGCGGCACCTTTGAGGCAGCGGCCCGGGTGCTCCACGTCACCCCGTCAGCCATCAGCCAGAGGATTCGGGCACTCGAGAACGCCGTCGGCGGAGTGCTCCTGCAGCGGAGCAAGCCGATCGCCCCGACGGCTGCCGGGAAGACCTATCTGCGACTGGCACGCCAGATCGCCGCTCTGACTGCTGAGGCGGACAGCGAAGCAGAGCGCGGGATCGATGGAACCTGGCCGAATGTCTCGCTCGCCGTCAACGGGGACTCGCTGGCGACATGGGCGATGCCTGCGCTGGCCTCCCTCGCGAACGAGATCACCTTCGACATCCACCGTGAAGACCAGGATCACTCCGCTCAGCTCTTGCGCGACGGCACGGTGATGGCGGCGATCACGACCGAGGCCCGCCCGGTGCAGGGATGCACGTCGGCTCCGCTCGGCGTCATGACTTACCGACCGATGGCGACGCCGCTCTTTGTCGCGCGGTGGTTCTCCAGCGGGGTCGATGTACGAAGTCTGGCTCATGCCCCCGTTGTGGTCTTCGACGAGAAAGACGACATCCAACATCGGTTCCTGCGCGGAATCTCACGGGGGATTCTCGCTCCGCCGCAACATTTCGTCCCGGTCTCGGCCGACTTCGCCGAGGCCGTCCGCCTCGGTTTCGGCTGGGCGATGCTGCCCGATCAGCAATCAGGGAAACTCGTCGAGAATGGTGAACTCGTCGAGCTGGATGCCGGCGAACCCGTGATGGTGAGTCTCCACTGGCAGCAGTGGGCTCTGCGGATGAGCGCGTTGGATCGGGTGGCGGATGCCATGGCGACCGCGGCTGCGAGGACGCTCTCCCGGCGGTGACGGCGCGCAGTGGGAGCGATAGGTTCAGACGTGTCGCAAGGCACCGATCGAGAGGGCATCATGCAACTGGACGTAGACGACATCGACCAGGCGGTGACGACGGGAGCCGTTCCCGGCGCCCAGCACATCGACGAGATCCTCGACGCGGCATACGAACACACCTCGAAGCATCACGGCGGGGAGGTCGCTGACTACATCCCGGCGCTTGCCGACGCCGATCCTGACGCCTTCGGACTCTGTGTCGTCGACGTCGAGGGCGGTCTGCATGAGGTCGGTGACACCCGCGTGCTGTTCTCCATCCAGTCGATATCGAAGGCCTTCGTCTACGCGCTCGTGAGCGAGCGAGTCGGGCACGAAAAGGTGCTCGACGTGATCGGGGTGAACAGCACGGGACTCGCCTTCGACTCGGTGGTGGCGATCGAGCTCAACGACGGGCATCCGATGAACCCGATGGTGAACGCCGGTGCCCTCGCCACCACGGCGCTGATGCCCGGGAACACTGCCGATGACCAGTGGGAAGCCATCCACTCCGGGCTGTCCCGGTTCGCCGGGCGTCACCTCGACATCGACGACGAGGTCCTGGCATCCGAGGTGAAATCGAACTCCAGGAACAGCGCGATCGCCCAACTGCTACACAGCTACGGTCGGATCGAGCACGATCCGCTCGAGGTCGTCGACATCTACACGCGGCAGTGCGCCCTGGCGATCGACGCCCGTGATCTTGCGGTGATGGCTGCGACGCTGGCGAACGGCGGCGTCAACCCGGTAACCGGCGTCGAGGTGGTGTCAGCTGCTGTCTGTCGCGACACCCTGGCGGTGCTCGCGGCCAGCGGGCTGTACGAGGCGACCGGGGAGTGGCTGTTCGAGATCGGGCTGCCAGGCAAGTCCGGGGTGTCAGGCGGAATCGTCACCGTCGCTCCTGGGAAAGTTGGGATCGGCTCATTGTCGCCACGCCTCGACTCCACCGGGAACAGCGTGCGAGGTCAGATCGCGACGGCATACCTGTCGCGGGCCCTCGGGCTCAACATCTTCGCGTCCGAATCTCACTTCCGGTCGAAGGTTGCAGGGATCGGCGAGGATCAGGCCGGCTGAAAGGTCAGTTCACTGCTTTCGTGACAAGGTCGGCGAGAGTCTTCTCGACGGTGGGAGTGAGTTTGGTGAGGGCGAACGATGTCGCCCACATCGCGCCGTCGTCGAGCTGGGCAGGGTCGTTGAACCCGAACGTCGCGTAACGCGCGTCGAACTTCTCTGCGGCCTGGAAAAAGCAGACGACCTGTCCGTCCCTTGCGTACGCGGGCATCCCGTACCAGGTCTTCGGCATGAGCCCGGGAGCGTTGGCTGTGACGATGGCGTGCACCCCTTCTGCGAGGGCTCGATCGGAGCCCGACATCTCAGCGACCTTCGCGAGCAGGTCGGCTTCGCCCTTCTCGCGTGCCTTGGCGTCACGCTCGCCCTGGCGTGCCTCGGACCTGAGCTCCCTGGCTCGCTCCTTCATGGCATCGCGTTCTGCATCGGAGAATCCGTCGGAGTTCCTGCTCGTTGTGCTCGAGTTTGTGGCGTTCACTGCCGTGTCCTTCCTGTCGCTGGCGGGGATGAGTCCCATCGTACGGAGCAGCGGCCAGCTGGGCTTCTCAAAAACTGATCGATGCATCCGATGCATCCGATGCATCCGATGCGCTCCGTGGCCGCCTCGGATAACCTGCGACCATGCAGGTCGTTCTCGGCGAAATCCTTCCGCTCGGTGTCGCCGTGGCGCTGAGCCCACTCCCGATCATCGCCGTCCTTCTTCTCCTGGTCGCACCGGTCGGTGTGCGGGGTGCCCTGCTGTTTCTCGCCGCTCGAGCCGTGACCCTGTGCGCGCTCGTCGTCATCTTTGCACTGGCATCCGATCTCGCCGATGATGCCGCCGGCTCCGCGACGCCTGCGGCGATCCTCCGCATCGTCGTCGGTTCAGCACTGCTGGTGGGCGCCGTCATGAAGTGGCGCACGCGCCCGCGAGGCGCGGACGAGCCGAAACTGCCCGGGTGGATGCGATCGGTCGACAACGCAGGCCCGGCGCATGCTGTCCGACTTGGATTTCTCCTGACGGCCGCGAACGTCAAGGAGATCGCGTTCGCAGCCGGTATCGGCTTCACGATCGGAGGTGCGTTCCTCCCATGGGGGCAGATCGCGATCGCCGTCGCCGTGTTCGTCGTTCTTGCCTGCCTGAGCATCGCCATCCCTGTGGCCGCTGCCCTGGTCGGAGGGGATCGCGTCAGGCCGGCGCTCGCCGAGATGCGTAACTGGCTCGTGCGCAACAATGCGATCGTCGTCGCGATCGTGCTCCTCGTGCTCGGCGCCATGCTCGTCGGCAGTGGGATCACGGAGCTCTGATCATCGACCTCTCACACTGACGCCACGCGACGGGTGCTGCAGTTCCTCGCCGGTGCTGCAGTTGCAACTGCAGCATTGGAATGGAAGTGCAGCACTCGCGCGGTCAGCAGCTACGGAACGATGTGCCCCGCCGCACGGAACAGTTCGTACCACTCGGGCTTGGTGAGCGGCAGTTCCGAGCCGAGTGCCGCTGCAGCGACGCGCTCAGGGCTCGTCGTGCCGAGAACGACCTGCATCTGAGCCGGGTGGCGGGTGATCCAGGCCGTGGCGATAGCGATCGCGGGAACGTCGTATTTCGCGGCGAGCCGGTCGAGGACGGCATTGAGCTCCGGGTACTTCTCGTTTCCGAGGAAGACGCCGGTGAAGAAGCCAGCCTGGAACGGTGACCAGGCCTGCACGGTGATGTCGTTGAGGCGGCAGTAGTCGACGATGCCGCCGCCGTCGAGGGTCACGGACTGCTGCTCGGCGAGCATGTTGGCGGCGACGCCCTGCGTGACGATCGGTGCGTGGGTGATCGAGAGCTGCAGCTGGTTGGCCACGATGGGCTGCGTCACGGAACGCTTGAGCAGGTCGATCTGCCTCGGTGTGTGGTTCGAGACGCCGAAGGACGTCACCTTCCCTGCGCTTTCGAGTTCGTCGAACGCGCGGGCGACCTCGTCGGGCTCGACGAGTGCGTCGGGGCGGTGGAGGAGCAGGATGTCGATGCGATCGGTCTGAAGGGCGTCGAGCGATCCGTTCACCGATTCGGTGATGTGCTCGTACGAGAAGTCGAAGTACGGCCCATCGCCGACGATGCCCGCCTTGGTCTGGATGGTGACGGCGTCGCGCTCAGACGAGGTGAGCTGCATCGCCTCGGCGAATCGACGCTCGCAACCGTGCAGGTCGTTGCCGTAGACATCCGCGTGGTCGAGAAAGTCGATCCCGGCGTCGCGAGCGGTGTGCACGAGTTCGCGGACCTCGTCGTCCGTCTTGTCGGCAATGCGCATCATTCCGAGGATGACGTTCGGCGCGACGATGTCGGTGTTCGGCAGGGTAAAAGTCTTCACAATGTTCCTTTCGAGGAAACGATGCCTCCGCTTCGGTGCGGTGCATGCCCACCCAAGCACTCCCCGCCGGCGAAGTCCACTTCAGGCCGGATCGACCGTGTGGTGCCGGCCGAGGGGGAGCATCAGCGGCTTGCCGGACGTCGGGTCGACGATGACCCGGCTGTCGAGTCCGAAGACGGCTCGGATGTTGTCTTCGGTCAGCACTGCGGCAGCGTCGCCGACGGCGTGCACGCGCCGGGATGCCAGGGCGATGAGGTGATCGGCGTAGCGCGCAGCCAGGTTGAGGTCGTGCAGCACCATCACGATTGTCGTGCCGTGCCGGCGGTTGAGGTCGGTGAGCAGGTCGAGTACTTCGATCTGGTGGCTCACGTCGAGGAACGTCGTCGGTTCGTCGAGCAGGAGCAGGTCGGTCTCCTGCGCAAGTGCCATCGCAATCCAGACGCGTTGGCGCTGGCCGCCAGACAGTTCGTCGACGGCACGGTCGGCCAGTGAGACGGTGTCCGTCGCCTCGAGGGCGGATGCCACGGCCACGTCGTCCGCGGTGCTCCACCGCGCGAACATGCCCTGGTGGGGGTGGCGGCCCCGGCCGACGAGGTCAGCGACAGTGATGCCTTCTGGAGCGATCGGCGACTGGGGAAGGAGGCCGAGCGTCCGCGCCAGCTGTTTCGCCGGCATCCGGTGGACGGCTGTGCCGTCGAGGAGGACGCGACCGGCGCGAGGGGCGAGCAGGCGCGACATCGACCGGAGCAGTGTCGATTTGCCGCAGGCGTTGGCCCCGACGATCGCGGTGACCCGGCCGGGCGGAATGACGACATCGAGGTTTTCGATGACGGAGTGGTCACCGTAGCCGAGGGTGAGGTTCTCGATGAGAAGGGAATGGTCAGCGGTCATAGTGAGCCTCCCGCGCGATTGGTGCGGATGATCAGGTAGATGAGGAACGGGGCGCCGAGCACACCGGTGACGATGCCGACCGGGAATCGGGAGCCCAGCAGGTACTGGCCGCAGAAGTCGGCGACGAGCACAAGAAGGGCCCCGACGAGCCCGGCCGGAACGAGCAGGGAGCCGTTCGGGCCGACGATCCGTGCGGCGATCGGGCCGGCGAGAAAGGCGACGAAGGCGATCGGGCCGGCAGCGGCGGTCGCGAAAGCGATGAGCCCGACGGCCGAGACGATGACGATGAGGCGGGTGCGGCCGACCCGCACACCGAGAGCGGATGCCGTGTCGTCGCCCAGCTGCGTCATCGACAGGTTGCGCGACTGGCCGAGGAGAACGGGGGCGAGAACCACGATCGCAACGAGCACGGGGAGGACCTGGTTCCAGCCGGTGCCGTTGAGGCTTCCGGTGAGCCAGCGTTCCGCCGCTTGCAGATCCCAGTCGGCGGCCTGTGACAACACGTATGCGGTGACACTGTTGAGCATCGCGGCGATGCCGATCCCGATGAGGATGAGCCGTGTGCCGACGACCCCGCCCTTGAACGACAGGCCGTAGATGACCAGCGCGACAGCGAGGCCGACGACGATGGCGAACGCAGACACTGCTGTTTCGTTGAGGGAAAGAGTCACGATGGCGAAGGCCGCCGCCGCGCTGGCGCCTGAGGTGATGCCGATGATGTCCGGGCTGGCGAGCGGGTTGCGCAGCATCGTCTGGAACGTGACGCCACCGAGTCCGAAGCACAGGCCGGCGAGGATGGCGAGCGTGGCCCGAGGCAGGCGCAGGCGGCCGACCGTGAAAGTCGCCCCTGGCACCTGGTCGCCGAGGATCACCGCAAGAACATCCGATGGCGGATAGAACGTCTGGCCGATCATCAGGCTCAGCGCGAAGACGAGCACGATCAGGAGAGCGAGCACGGCGATCACCCGGGATCGGCGGATCGCGCGACGTCGCCGGCCGGAGGCGACGGCATCCGCCGTGATCAGGGTCCGGGTCGTCACAGGGCGCGCACCTTCTGCCGGCGAACGATGTAAATGAAGAACGGCGCACCGATCAGCGCTGTGAGAATGCCGACATCGATCTCCTCGGGCCGTGCGATGACCCGGCCGAGCACGTCTGCCCCGGTGAGCAGGGCAGCGCCGAGCACCGCGGAGAACGGCAACAGCCAGCGATGATCGGTGCCGATGAGCAGGCGGCAGGCGTGGGGGACGACGAGTCCGACGAAGGCGATCGGCCCGGTGACGGCGGTCGCGGCGCCACACAGGATGACGGCGCCCAGGGCGGCGACGCCGCGGACGAGGGCGACACGCTCACCGAGACCGGCAGCGAGGTCGTCGCCGAGGGCAAGCGAGTTGAGGCTTCGTGCAGACAACAGGCAGAGCACGAAGCCGACGAGGAGGAAGGGTGCGACGTGCCTGAGGCTCTCGTCGGTGCCACCGCCGACGCCGCCGATCTGCCACGACAGGGCGCTGCCGGCGATGTCGTTGCGCCCGAGCACTACCGCGCTGACGAAGCTCGCCAGGGCTGCGGCGGTTGCCGCTCCCGCGAGGGCGAGCTTGAGTGGCGTTGCTCCTCCCCGGCCCAGTGAGCCGACCGCGTAGACGAAGGCAGCGGTGACCCCTGCTCCGGCGATGGCGACCCAGATGAAACCCGTCGCCGTCGAGAGCCCGAAATAAGCGATGCCCGAAACCACCGCGAGCGATGCTCCGGTGTTGATCCCGAGGATGCCCGGGTCGGCGAGCGGGTTGCGCGTCACGCCCTGCAACACGGCACCCGAGACGGCGAGGGCCGCTCCGGCGGCGACGGCAAGAAGCGTGCGTGGGATGCGCTTGGCCACGGCGGCCCGGTCGAATCCGTCGATGGAGCCGCCGAGCGCCGCGAGAACGTCCGACACGTCGACGTTGCGTGATCCGACGACGACGGATGCCGCGCACAGCGCGAGAAGGACGACGACGAGACCGACCAGCCAGGCACTCCGAAGACGCCTCGGGCGCCGCACAAGTGCGACGCCCGAGACGGCGGCTGGCTGGACGGAGGTCACTCGACCGCGATCACGCCGCGGCGTCTGCCGCTGTGGCGAGCAACTCGAGGTAGTCGTCGAGGACCCAGGAGATCGACAGTGGTGTGGGGTTCGCGGCGGTGCCTAGCGGGCTGGTGCCCGGGAGCAGAACGATCGAGCCGTTCTTCACTGCAGGGATCTGTGACAGCAACGGGTCACCCTCGAGGGTGGTGACGAGTTCTTCGTCGCCATAGGTGACGATGATGTCGACGTCGCTGAAGGCATCCGCCTGTTCCGCGCTCTGGGTGAGCGAGAACTTGTCTGTCGCGGCCGAAGCATCTGCGATGCTCGCCGGGAATGACAGTCCGATGTCTTCGAAGAACATGGCCCGGGTGTCGTGGGTCGTGTAGAAGCTGACCTGGCTGAGGTCGGAGGCGTCGACGTGGGTGAGGAACATCGCGGTCTTGCCCTCGAGCTGCGGGTACTCGGCTGCGGTGTCGGTGACCTCCTGCTCGAGAGCGGTGATCAGGGCCTCGCCCTCGTCGCCCATGCCCATCGCCTCACTGTTGAGCGAGATCATGTCGCGCCAGGATGTTCCCCACGCGGTCTCGGGGTACGCGACGACGGGAGCGATCTCGCTGAGAGTGTCGTAGTCCTCCTGTGTGAGGCCCGAGTATGCGGCGAGGATCACATCGGGTTCGGTGTCTGCGACGGCCTCGAAGTCGATGCCGTCGCTCTCGTCGAAGAGCACCGGCGTCTCGGCGTCCAGTTCGTCGAGCTTCTCGGCGACCCAGGGAAGCACGCCGTCGCCGTCGTCGTCACCGAAGTTCGCTGCAGCCATACCCACCGGGACGACACCGAGCGCGAGCGGGACCTCGTGGTTGGCCCAGTTCACCGTTGCCACCCGTTCAGGCTGCTCGGTGATCTCGGTCGTGCCCAGGGCGTGTTCGATGGTGATCGGGGTGAAGTCGCCATTCCCTGCTGCAGGTTCATCCGCGGCAGGGGTGGAGCAGGCGGCGAGGCCGACGGTGAGCAACGCGGCCGCTGTGAGGGCGGCGGAGCGGGACAGGCGGGACATAGGGTCCTTTCGAGTGGGGTGAGCGGAAGAAACGGCAAGCGTCAGTTTTCGGAGCGACCGTCGCGCCAGTAGCCCATGAAGGCGACCTGGCTTCGGTCAATTCCCACCTCACGCACGAGGTGGCGGCGCAGTCCGGTGATCACGCCGGCCTCGCCGGCGAGCCAGGCGTAGAGCCCGCCGTGAGGATGTACGGGTTCGTCTGCGGGGACGTCCCAGAGCACGTCGTCGGTCCCCGGGTCGGCCAGACCCGTGTCATCGGGGCCGTCGCCGGTCGGGTCGGCGGAGTCGCCGACGGCATCCGTCGTTGGAGCGCTCGCCGATTCGGCCGCCCAGGCGCGAACCGCCGAGCTGAGGCGCTCGCCGAGGGGAGCGCCGTCGCGCGGGAGCCAGGTCAGCATCACACTCGACGCCGTCTGCACAGGAAGGGCATCGTCGGAGTGCGGCACCTCGATGAAGGCCTGGCCGCGGATGCCCGCCGGCAGCGATTCGAGGATCGCGCAGATCGCGGGGAGAGCGGTTTCGTCGCCGGCGAGCAGCACGACCCTGGCCTCGCCCGGCTTCCACTCGATTCCACCTCGCTGCTCGGACCGGCCGTCGGGTCCGACGATCACGATCTCGTCGCCGGGCGATGCTGTGGAGGCCCACGCCGATGCCGGCCCGCCATCGCCGTGGAGCACGAAGTCGATATCGACCTCACCGACGGCCGGCCGCGGGTTCCTGACCGTGTAGGTGCGCATCGGGTTCCGAAGCGCGTCCGGCAGGGTGCGCCACCGTCCGTACCATTCCGTGACGGGGGCGGGCGGGCTGTCGAGCAGTCCGATGTCGGTGAAGCCGATGCCGTCGATCGGGAAGAGGACCTTGATGCGCTGGTCGAGACCGTCGTCGGCAATGTGCTGAAGGTCATCACCCGAGAACGTGGCCCGCAGCAGGCTCGGGCTGAGTCGGTGGGCGCGGGTGACGCGGACGCGGAACGCGCGCTGGGGCTGGATGGAAATGTCGGCTCCTCGGAACTAAGGGTCGCCTAACCCTAGCAGGCTGCCTAAGGGTTGCCTTACCTTACTTCCGGAGAGCGCGGACGCTCGAGGTCTTCCGGCGCCTCGGTCGGTGCCTCGTAGCCGGCAGGGATCTCGGGCGGGGAGGAGCCGTCCCCACCCGTGCGTACGGTGACCGACCTGAGCGCGCCACCGTCCCCGTTCAGATCGACGGTGAGCTCATGGGCTGTGGTGCGCGGGATGCCGTGGATTCGGCGGATGCCGATCGTTCCGCCCTCGGCGACGGTGCGGCCGTCGATACGAACGGTGTGAGACGTAACCCGCTGGCCTGCGCTCAGGTCCTCCTCGAGCTCGAGGTGCTCGAGGGGCACAGATCGGTCCCAGCGCGCCGTCACGTGGTCGCTGTCGACCTCGAGTGTGGTCGCTAGAGGATTCCCGAGCCTCCGGTCGAGTTCGGTGCGGAACCCGACCAGCCGGGCGCCATCCGCTTCGGAAATGCGGCCAGACGTGTCTGGCGGCACGTTGAGAAGAAGATTCGCGCCGAGTCCGACCGACCGGTAGAAGATCCCGAGCAGATGTTCGACGGTTTTCGGCTCGTCGCCGGGACTCCAGAACCATTTGCGCCGCAGTGAGACGTCACACTCCGGCGGGAGGTATGCCTCGGTGGTCAGCGCTGTGGCCGATTCGACGTACTGGTTGTCTGCGGTGCGGTCGACGACGTACCGCACCGGGTCGGTGGCGAGGCCGTCTTCGTTGCCGACCCAGCGGATGGTTGGCTCTCCCATGTTGAAGACCATCGCGCCGGGCTGGGTGGTGCGCACCACGTCCATGAAGCGAGCCCAGTCGTACACGCGCCCTTCTGAACCGGCGCCGTCGAACCACATCTCGACCAGTTCGCCGTACCGGGTGCAGAGTTCGGTGAGCTGGGCGACGTAGACATCGTCGTATGCTGCCGGGTCGTCGTAGCTCGGTGAATGGCGGTCCCAGGGCGAGAGATACAGTCCGAGAGCGAGCCCACGGCGTCGGCAGGCGGCGGCGAGTTCGGCGACGACGTCTCCCTGGCCGTTCTTCCACGGGGCGGATGCCACGGAGTAGTCGGTCGTCGCCGTCGGCCACAGGCAGAAACCGTCGTGGTGCTTGGCGGTGAGCACGACATAGGTCGCACCGAGGCCGGCGGCGACCTCGGCCCACTGATCGGCATCCAGATGCTCCGGGTCGAACAGGTCAGGCGACAGCGTGCCGTCGCTCCACTCGCGATCGGCGAAGGTGTTGAGTCCGAAATGGACGAACATTCCGAGTCCGCGGCGTTGCCAGGCGAGCTGGGCCGGGGTCGGGACCAGGGAACGGGTCATGCCTCTCAGCCTAGAGAGTCCGGCTGGTCGGGATTCAGCCCGGGGACTAGTGGCCGTCGTCGACGAGCTTGAGGCCGATGATGCAGCCGATCAGGCCGACGAGCAGGGCGACCTTGATCCACGAGACGCTCGTGTCACCGGTGATCATCGACCACGCGACGGTGAGAGCAGCGCCGATCCCGACCCAGACGGCATACGCGGTGCCGATCGGGATGTCTCTCATCGCCCAGGCGAGACCGCCCATGCTGAGGATCAGTGCACCGCCGAAAATGACCGATGGCCAGAGTTTGGTGAAACCCTCTGATTTGCCGAGAGCTGTTGCCCAGACGGCTTCGAGGATGCCTGACGTGATGAGGATGACCCATGACATGGTTGCTGTTTCTGGCCAGTCTTGTCGCAGTCCGGGTACTGATCCCTCGTCCGGGGTCGAAGTGAACGACCTGCGTCCACTGTAGCCCGGCAGTGTGTGCACAGCCTGTGCAGAGGGGCCGCCACCGCGAACGGCAGCGGCCCGCCGCCGATCAGCCCGCTGCGATCGCGATCTCGTTCGGTGTTCCGGCGAGTTCGGCCGACGCGGTGATCTCGCCCGTGGCGAGGTCGATGGCGTGGATCGAGTCGGATGCCGGTTCGGTGACGTACGCGACGTTTCCGTGCACCATGAGGGCCGGATGCGCATCCTGCCACTCGATCGGGCTCTCCCAGGGCTCGATCACCGGGTACGAGTCGGTGATCGAGCCGGTGTTCTCATCGAGCACGTGGAGATTACCGTCGCTGCCGAGGAGGTAGATCTCGCCGGCGGGACCGCGCGCGACATCCCGCCAGGTGTAGCTGACACCATCGGGCAGGTCGACAACATCCATCGTCTTTGCTTCGGTGTCGATCAGGGCCAGTTCGGTGAGCAGGTAGCCCTCCGAATCCGGGTTCGAGTTGTAGTCGCCGACCGCGATCGAACTCGAATCGGTGACGTAGGCGTTACCCATTCGGCCGTAGGCATCCGGCGCGGTGATCTTGGTGATCTCGCCGTCGTCGTAGGCGAGCACACCGTCACTGCAGCCGAAGACGACGACCTCGTTGGCCGCCGTGCCTTCACCGTGCACAGACGGGCATTCGTCACTGACGGCGATCTCGTTGCGGTCAGCGTCGAGCACACGGATCCCCGAGCGGCTCTCTTCATTTCCGACCGTGGTCAGCAGGGTGCCGTCCTCCAGTTCGATCGAGACACCGTGGTGCGCCTCAGGCGCCGGAACGACTTCGGTCGTGGGTAGTTCATGTGAGGAGGTGAGCAGGTCGTCTGTGTCGAAGATGGTCGTGTCTCCGGTTCCGTCGGCATAGAGCACCGTCTTTCCACCGTGTTTCACGACGTGACCGGCGGCATCCGCCTCGAAGACCAGGTCGGTCAGCGCGGGATCGGTCACGTAGCTGGTGTCGTCGACGGTCCATGTTCCGGCGTCGAGTACCTGGAACCCGGCCGGAACCGTGACGAGCACATGCCGCCCGTCGCCAGCAGAGTTGACGCGGGTGAAGCCGTCGATCGGCAGGTCGGCGTTCTCTTCGAGCGTGGCTCCGTCGAGTACGAGGATGCCGCCGTCATAGGTCACGGTGACGCGCGGTGTGGGCGCATCGACGGTTGTTCCCTCGGCGGCTGGATCGTTGGAGGTGTCGCTGCCCGCCGACGGCGACGCGCAGGCGGTGGCGAGCATGGCGGTGCCGAGCACGGCGATCGCTGCTCTCTGCAGACGGGAGTGTCGTGGTGTCATGGTTTCTTTCCGTTGTGGGCTCAGGTGAGCCCGGTGACGATGCGGTCGGTATTGACGCGCATCATGGTCAGGTAATCGTCGGCGCCGTCGCCGGGTGCGGTGAGTGATTCCGTGTAGAGCTCGACGACCGAGACGTCGATGCCGGCTTCGTCGGCGAGGACCTGCGCGAGCCTGTCGGGCTGCGACGATTCCGCGAAAATGGTGCGAACCCCGGCCTCTTCGAACGCGCTGACGAGATCGCGCAGATCCGACGCGCTCGGAGCGGCGAGCGTCGTTCCTCCGGGAATGATGGTGCCGATCACGCGGAACCCGAATCGGTCGGCGAGGTAGCCGAAGACGTGGTGGTTGGTGACGAGCGCGCGAGTGTCGTCCGGGATGCCGGCGAAGGCGTCGGTCATCTGCTGGTCGAGTGCGCCGAGCTGGTCGACGTAGCTCGCGGCGTTCTCCGTAATCGCGGCCCCGTCGACCCCGTCGATTCCGGTCACGGCGATCGTGAGCGCGTTCACGACATCGATCATCCGTGCCGGATCGGTCCAGAAATGGGAGTCGGGCATCCCTGCTGCGTCCCCCGCTGAGTAATCGAGTACGTCGATGTGGTCGCCGGCGACGAGTTCGGGCACATCGTCGGCCGCTGCGCTGTCGAGATGCTGCTGCAGACCCTCCTCGAGGCCGAGCCCGTTCGAGACGAGCAGGTCGGCGCCATGCAGGCGCGACGCCTCGCGCGCCGAGATCTCGAACGAATGCGGGTCGGCGTTCGGTTTCATGAGGGTCAGCACCTCGGCCTCGTCACCGACGACGTTCGACACCACATCACCGAGGATGTTCGTCGTCACGACGATCAGCGGGCGGTCGGACACTGCGGGGGCGCACCCGACGACACCGACGATCATCGCTGCGGCGCCGACCGCGGCGATGAGCCTGTTCGTTCGGCCGCTCACCGTCCGGTCCCGGCGAGGAAGCGGGGAACACCGATGGTGGGAAAGCTTCTGGCGATTCGGGCTGAGTCAGCGAAGTCGATCTCGACGAGCAGCTTCTCGGCTGGAGCGTTGAGGTAGGCGCGCTGCTGGTCGGCGACGATCTCGACGGAGGCGAGCAGGTCGGCGTCCTGGATGGTCTGCGGCAGCAGCGGCCCGGTCGTTGCCACGATGCTCCCCGCCGCAGTGAGAACGGTGACGCGTCCGTCGCGGGTCAGGCCGAGCACGTGCCCGTTGTCATCGTCGACGGCGATCACCTGCAGCAGCGGGGCCTCGGTCGGCAGCAGGGTCAGGGTGCGTTCGCGGGTGTCGAGCAGCCAGACGCCACCGTTCCCGGCGAGACCGGCGACGGTGGGACGTCCTTCGCGCGTGGCGAAGGACACAGCGGGCGATACCGTGCCGGACAGCGGCGTGGCCGCGGCGGCATCCGGGTAGGCAATCCGCTCGAACTGGATGCCGTCGTCATCGGTCGCGAGCAGCACGTCGTCTGCACAGGGGTAGGCGACACCCACCGGGGTGGTGATCGGCGGGCCCGCGCCTGCACACGGCGCGACGGCATCCGTCATCTCGACCCCGTCGGCGGTCAGCGCCTGCACGCCCGAGTCGCCAGCTCGGAGGGCGACCGACCCGAGTTGGACAAGTGAACCAGCCTGCGGCGCGCCCTCGAGCCGGAAGCGCTCGCTGAGCTCACCCTCACCGAGGGCGGCACTGTCGAGGAGAATGCTCTCGCCGGAGTCGGCGAAGTGGATGCCGGTTGCCGAGGCGCCCGGGCTGATCGTGGCCGGCCCCGACCCGTCGATCGAGCCGATGATGCGCGGCGATCCGCGGTAGTAGTGGAAGTGGTCCTCGTGGTCCCGGGTCCACATACCGCTGTCGATGACCGTCACCGTGCCGCTGTCTGCGTTGGAGGCGAAGACGAACCGGCCGTCAGTGACGGTGTCTGTCGTGCCGTCGAGAGTGCCGAGTTCGGCCCAATTCTCGTCGAGCAGGTCCATCTGGTCCACGGAGCCGTCGATGTCGATGGTGAGGAGGTGAAGGGGAGGCTCAGCAACCTCCTCGGCACCGGCGACGAAGCCATGGCCATCTCCGATCGAACTCGATGGAGCCGGTGCCGGTGAGGCCCCGGGTGTTGAGCAGGCGCAGAGAACCAGGGTGCTCGACAGGAGGACCGGGATGGCGAGGGAGTTACGACGAAGCACGGAGAACTTTCGGGGACGGGGCGGACGAGGCGGAGGGTGACGATGATGACGGGCGCAGCGCAGTGGCGCTCAGGCCGCGCACTAGCGCAGACAGGGCGGCGATGGCGATCGACGTGGCGGCGATCGACGCGCCGGCGGCGGTACCGGTGTGCCAGGAGAGCAGTAGGCCGGCCGCGACGGCGAATGTTCCGAACGCAGCGGCGAGCAGCATGGTGGATGCGATGCGGCGGGTCCATCGCCCGGCCGCCACAGCCGGGGCGAGCAGCAGTCCGACGACGAGCAGCGACCCGACGGCTTGATACGAGGCGACGACCGCGATCGTCACGAGTCCGATCAGCATCACCTGGGCGAGACCCGGGCGCAGTCCGAGCATCCGCGCCACGCGCTCGTCGAACGACAGTGCGACGAATGGGCGGTGGAATGTGACGGTGATGGCGACGGTCACCCCAAGGGCCAGAAGAAGTGTGCCGACGTCGGACCAGGAGATCGCGAGCACGTCACCGAAGAGGATGGCCGTGGCATCCGTGGCGAAACTGCCGGAGTGCGAGATGAGGATGACACCGAGGGCGAGCATCCCCACGAAGAGGATGCCGATGCTGGTGTCGTGCGAGAGCCTGCCGTGCCGTCGGATGAGACCGATGCCGGCGCTCATCGCGACGGCACTGACGGCGGCCCCGGCCAGAACAGGCACACCGAGGAGGGTGGCGAGAGCGACGCCGGGGAGCATCCCGTGCGCCATCGCTTCGCCGAGGAACGCCATTCCCCGCAGCACGACCCATACGCCGACGACGGCGCAGATGAGGGCGACGAGGATGCCGCCGAGCAGTGCTCGCTGCATGAACTCGGCGGCGAAGGGATCGGTGAGCCAGGACACGGTTCGAAACCCTAGCGTTAAACGATAACGATTATCAATTGCTACAGTGAGGCGGTGCCTTCCACTGATACTCTCGCCACTCTCCGCCAAGCACACGCCGGGTACGACGCCCGATCGATCCTTACCGGCGTCGATCTCGCTGTCGATATCGGCTCACTGACCGTGGTCACCGGCCCGAACGGGAGTGGAAAGTCGACCCTCCTCGGAGTACTTGCCGGGCTGCATCCGCTTGAGAACGGCGAACTGACTCTTGCTCACGGAGTGCGGCGGGCCCTCGTGCCGCAGCGCAGTGCGACCTCGGATGTGCTGCCACTCACGGTTGCGGATGTCGTCGGGATGGGTCGATGGGCGAGCTGGCCGACGGGTTGGCGGCGTCGCGACCGACGGGAAAATCGCTTGATCGTCGCCCGTGCCATCGACGCGGTCGGACTGGTCGGCCTCGAGAGCCGCTCCCTCCATGAGTTGTCTGGCGGTCAACGCCAGAGGGCGTTTGTGGCGCAGGGTCTCGCTCAGCAGGCAGACATTCTCTTGCTCGACGAGCCGGCGGCCGGACTCGACGCTGATGGAGTCGTCCTGCTCGCCGGCTGCATCGCGGCCGAACGCGTCCGTGGTGCCGCCGTTGTGCTCGTGACCCACGACGGCGAGGCGGGGTTCGACGCGACGCAGCACATCCATGTCGCTGCAGGGCTCGCCGAACGGAGCGACCCGTCAGCGGCCAGGCTCTGACCTCCGGCAGCAACGGCGACCGGTGTTCAGAGACCTCCCGAGATGCGGATGTTCGCACCGGTCACGTAGCTCGCCTCGGAAGACAGCAGCCAGGCGACGGCACCGGCGATCTCGTCGGGCTCTCCTGCCCGCCCGAGGGGCACGGTCGGAGCGACTCTCGCCGGGCGGTCCGGGTCGCGGTGGAAGCCGGTCCACACGGTTCCGGGGGAGACGGCATTGACCCGGATTTCGGGAGCCAGTTCCTTCGAGAGGCCGACGGTGAGTGCATCGACCCCGGCTTTCGCCGCGGCGTAATGCACGTAGCTGCCGGGACTGCCGAGTGTGGCAGCGGCGGACGAGATGTTCACGATGGCGCCTCCACCTGATCGGCGCAACGTGCGAGCGGCGTACTTGCAGCAGACCACGACCCCGAAGAGATTCACGTCGAGGTCGCGGCGGATGGCATCGAGGTCGTTCTCGTCGAGCGGGCCGACGGCCGTCGCTGCGCCGGCGTTGTTGACGACTCCGGTCACTGTGCCGAAAGCCTCCGCCTGCGCAAAGAGATCAGCGACGGATGCTTCATCGGTCGTATCGGCCTGCACGCACAGCACGCGTCGTCCGAGTGCGCGGATCTCGTCTGCAGTCGCCCCGACCGAAATGGCATCCGTTCGATAGCCGAGAACGATATCCAGGCCTGCGCGTGCCAGGCGCAGGCTGATCGACCGGCCGATGCCGCGGCCACCGCCGGTGACGACGGCGACATCAGGGTTGCTCATGTGGGCGAGCCTACCTTCGCTCACCGCGATCGTCAGCGTGCGGCCGCCGCCTTGGCCTTCCGACCGAGGGTGACGGCCTGGGCGACCTGGACGAGACCGGCGATGATCAGGGCGATCGCCGAGATCTTGAGCAGGATCACGACGGCAGCAACCGGAATGAAGAAGACGAGAACACCGCCGACGATGCTGGCCAGGGCGTACAGCACGTTGAACCAGCGAGAGCCTGCGGGCGGATCCACGAGTGCGGCCACTCCTTCGAGGACCCAGGCGATTCCGATGGCGAAGGCGAGCACTTCGACGCCGAACACCGGGTTCGCCAGAATATAGATGCCGGCGGCGATGATCAGGATGCCGAGGAGGACGCTGAGGATCCGAAAGCCCGTACTCGATGATTTCGACGCGACTCCGCGCGCGATCCTCGCCACACCGGTGATGAGAAAGTACACGCCGAACAGCCACGCAACGAGCAGGAGCGAGGCGCCCGGCCAGACGAGGATCGAGATCCCGATGATCAGTGCGGCCAGCCCGGCGACCGCGAGGGCCATCCGGATGCCGTTCAGTTGCGCTTTGGTGAACTGTGCCGGTTCGACGGTGAAGGAAAAGGACATGGTGTCTCCCGTTCGTGACGCGCCGGGCGGGCGCTCTGCTTCCACTGTGGAACCGCACCGCCGCGCGCATCGGTTGCTGACGCAGAACTGATCTGCCGCGGCGCAGAATTCGTGACGTCAAATGCTCTTTGCGGCCGCCTTCAGCGCTGCTCGTGCGTCGGCATCGTGTTTTCTGGACTGACGCTCGCGAGCCTTCTTCACGACCTCCGTCTCCCGTCGCTGCGCATCGCGAAGCCTGATCTCGGCTTCACGTCGCGCCTGACGAGCGCGAGTGACCACCTCGTCCCGAGGGAAAGCATCGGTCGCGGGCGGTTCCCATCCGACCGGGTCAGGGGCGGAGCCGTGCCAGTTGTCGATCAGGCGCTCGATGCCATCGAGGGCCCGGCCCAGTCCGAACGTGAACGGGTTGTTGTCTTCATCGGAGAACACGCCGCTACGGAGCGCAGCGAACAGCTGGGGAAAAGCGTCCTCGGTCACGAGATTGCCGAGGATGTGGGCGTCGGCGAGATCGTTGTCATTCGGGGCAACACCGGTTTCGCGGGACCGATCAGCATAGCCGCGCTCGATGAGGGCCTGGAAGCGCGTCTGCCCGGTGACGAGAAGCACAGATGCAACGCGCGAAGACCAGTCGAGGGGTGTGTCGCGCAAGGCAGCGAGACCGGCATCCATCCAGGCCAAATTGTTCGGCGTGTTCGGAATTCCCCGGATCGGCATGTCGAGAAGCCACGGATGTGCGAGGTAGGTCGCCAGGGTCTCTTCGGCGAACGCCGTCAGCCCGTCACGCCACGTGTCTGCCTCGGCGATGCGGCGCGGAGGCAGTCCCGTGCCGCTCTCCTGCATCAAGAGGAGCAGGTCGTCCTTGGCGCTGACGTAACGGTAGAGCGACATCGTGGTGAATCCCAGTGTCGCGGCGACACTCGACATCGACACAGCTGGTAGCCCGCCCTCGTCGGCGAGTGTGACGGCAACATCGACGATTCCCTCGATGCTGAGCTCCCGCTTGGGGCCGCGCTGAGGATTGACCGCAACACCCCACGCGAGCGCGATACCCCGCGGAAGTTCCACTTCGAACGAATCACCGTTCACGCCTGGTCTCCACTTTTCTCTTGACAATTCTGCTTCGGACTGTGTAGACCTTAAACCAAAATATATGACGTAAACAGTTTACGGCATCCACGATTCAAGGATAGGAGTTCGGGATGATCGCGGCAATCGATTTGCGCGGGGTGCGAAAGGCATTCGGCGAGCATCAGGTGCTCGACGGCATCGACCTGTTGGTCGAGGCGGGCACGATCTTCGCGCTGCTCGGTCCCAACGGGGCAGGCAAGACGACACTGATCAACATTCTCTCGACGCTCGTGAGCACAGACTCGGGCTCAGCCGTCGTCGGAGGAGCAGATGTTGTCTCCGACCCCGAATCGGTGCGAGGTTTGATCGGAGTGACGGGGCAGTCCGCAGCCGTCGACCCGGTCCTCACCGGTGACGAGAATCTTCGGATGATGGGGCGTCTCCTCGGCCTGTCCCGACGGGAGGCCGGTGTGAGATCGCGGCAGATCCTCGATCAGCTCGGTCTCAGCGATGCAGCACGCAGACGTGCGGGGGTCTATTCGGGTGGCATGCGGCGCCGTCTCGATCTCGCCCTCAGCCTGATCGTCACTTCACCGATCATCTTTCTCGACGAGCCGACGACCGGTCTGGACGTGCGTAGCCGCCGCGAATTGTGGGACATCATTCGTTCCCTTCGCACAGCGGGGACGACGGTGTTTCTCACCACGCAATATCTCGAGGAGGCCGACGAGCTCGCTGATCGCATCGGGATGCTCTCGGGCGGCCGGATCATTGCCACAGGCACCCCGGCTGATCTCAAGGCACAGACAGGAGTGCAGATGGTTGAGCTCCGTGGCGACAGCGACGTGCTGCTTCGAGAGGTCCCGACCGACGGCAGCCTCCGCGGGTTGCGGCTCGCAATCGACGACCTCGACGCCGAGTTCGATGATGGCGAGGTCACCATCCGGCGACCGAGCCTGGACGACGTCTTCCTCACCCTGACCGGCCCGGCGGACACGCACACCGGCGCAGGCGCACCACGAACGGAACGACCATGACCACCTCGCTCGCCTCACGACCCTCGCTTCCGTTCGCGACCGAAGAGGCGACTTTCATCGCCAGAAGTCTGCGGCACTCGGTCAGGAACATCGACGCACTCATCATGGCTATCGTCCTTCCCCTTCTCCTCATGATCCTCTTCGTCTTTGTTTTCGGTGGAGCAATCGACGAGACCGGTGGATACGTCACCTACGTGGTGCCAGGCATCATCCTGCTCTGCGCTGGCTTCGGTGCCGCGTCGACGGCCGTCGACGTTGCGAACGACATGGAAACCGGGATCATCGACCGATTCCGTACCATGAGAATCCGCAGTTCTGCTGTCCTGACTGGGCACGTCGTCGCGAGCCTCGTCAGAAACCTCATTGCGACGGGCATCGTGATCGCGGCGGCCATCGGCGTCGGGTTCCGTCCCATCGCTGGCCCGGCGGACTGGTTCGCTGCCGTCGCGATCGTCGCCTTGTACATCCTCGCGATCACCTACCTCTTCGCAGCTATCGGGCTCGCGTCCGGATCGCCGGAGGCCGCGAACGGATACGGCTTCATCCTGCTGTTCCTGCCATACGTCTCGAGCGCCTTCGTGCCGGTGGACACCCTGCCGGACTGGCTGCGCGGATTCGCCGACAACCAGCCACTGACGCCGATCATCGAAACAATCCGCGGGTTACTCACCGGAACGGACCTCGAGCACCAGCCGGTGCTTGCGATCGGCTGGTGCGCGGCAATCCTCGTCGCTTCCGTGGCATGGGGCACGGTGATGTTTCGACGCAAAGCAGGTCGGCGGTGACCGTGCGCATTGCCCGTCCTTTCCCAGCCATCCGATCTCTTAACCTTCTCCAGACCGGGTCTTTCCCGATCCTGATCCGGTGCTCAGTGTCAGTGGTCGGACGGAGAATGAAGGCATGGAGGAGCTCCACGAATCACCCGGCGAGGCGTTCGATGACGACGAGATCGAACCTCCGGTCAGTGGGGCGCGAGCAGAGGCGTGCAGCTCGATAGTCGACGAGATCGGGCAGCTTCAACGCGACGTAGCACCAGATACCGGCCGGGCAAGGCGGTTCGGCGTTACCTGCAATATGTCGACGGAACGTGCCGGTTCGAGGGCTGCAACCGGGCGGCCAGGCACTGTGATCTCGACCACACACAAGCCCACCAGTTCGGCGGTCCGACCAAGTGCGACAACCTGTCGCACCTCTGCCAGAAGCATCCTCGACTCAAGCACCAGACGACGTGGAAGGCAGAGCAACGCGGTGCTGGCCCCCTCGAGTGGACCTCTCCAGGAGGGCATACGTACGTCACCCACCCGGAGGTGCTGTTGGCGGTGCCACAGTTGCGGCCGCCGAAGGCGCTGCCTCCGCCCGACTCGCAGCCACCGGAGGGGCTGCAGAAACCGAGTGGCCCACACGATGGTGCTGACCCACCGCCGTTCTCGTCGATCCTGGGTAGCCGACCAATGACCACAGGGCAGAGGCCGCAGCGCTCAGTACACGAACCGCAGCGCCAGAGCGCACCCGATCGTCTGATCCTTGATCTCTGCGTAGTCGAGGACCTCGCCCGTCGACACGTCTTCTCGTGCATTGAAGAGCTCCGTCGCCCGACGAGCCACGAGGGCCGTATCGACCGTCCCGGTGATGTCGACGGCATTGATGCTGAGGTTCATCCCGTACTCGTTGGTTGCTTCCCGGCTGATCCGGGTGATGACCGACAACACTTCCTTGTCGAGTCGAGCCTTGTTCGACGCATCCGATCCACGGGCGAGAACGAGCACCTGCGCAGGCTGGGCGAGAAGCGGCAGCAGTCCGTGCAACGTGCTCGTGAGCGATCCGGCCAATTCCTTACGTGACGCCCGTCCCGACAGCTCGGCGGCGTCGATCATCAGAACGACACCAGTGGCCTGCGTGTCACAGAGCGAGTCGGCACACTGCGAGATCTCGGTCGATCGCACCATGTCGACTCCGTGATCGACGAGATCTGCGACGACAGCGTCGAAGGTGTCACCGTCGTGGCCGAGCACAAGAATGCGGGTCGGAGTGTCCGCGTAGCGCGATGCCAGTTTCACGGCGGGGCCGTGAGCATGTGTTGCCTTCATGAGGCTCCCATCAGAACGACGTTCGATGTCGGTGCGCGGTGGGGCAGGTGGATTCCCGCCGACCGAACGTTCCGGCAAACGAAGTCGAGCATACACATGTGAGGCGTGAACGCGTGGAGGCCGACAGAACTCTCTCAGGATGCTCGACGTCGGGGACCATAGGATCACTGCCGACGGATGAAACCTGGGAGGCCGACCGTGAAATGCCCGAATGACTCAGCAACCCTCGTGATGAGCGAACGCAGCGGCGTCGAGATCGACTACTGCCCGGAGTGCCGCGGCGTCTGGCTCGACCGTGGAGAACTCGACAAGATCATCGATCGGGCCGAGTCCGATCTGGACGCAGCGCGACCGGCAGCACCTGCTGCTCCCGCCGCTCCGCCTGCGTCGGCCCCGCCGGCCCCGTGGGGTGTGCGATCACCACAGTACGGAGCGCAGCCGGACGATGGCTACCGCAACAACGGCTACGGCGACCGCGAGCGCAGCTACGACAACCGCGACGGGTACCGCCGCAAGAAGAAGGAAAGCTGGCTCAGCGACCTCTTCGATTGACCGGCAGCCGTCTACGCCGGGTCAGCGGCTTCGGCCGCTGTGGCGTCGGCGATCGACTTTCGCACCTCGTCCATGTCGAGGCCCTTCACCGCGGTGATGACCTGATCGAGCTGGGGCGGGCTGAGCGCACCCGGCTGGGAGAACACGAGGATCTGGTCGCGGAACACCATCAGTGTCGGGATTGATGTGATCCCGGCCGCCGCGGAGAGTTGCTGTTCGGCCTCAGTGTCGACCTTGCCGAAGGTGATGTCCTGATGTGTCTCGGATGCCGTCTGGAACGTCGGCGCGAACGCCCGGCACGGGCCGCACCACGCCGCCCAGAAGTCGACGAAGAGGATGTTGTGATCGTCCACGGCGGAGTTGAACGAGTCCGTCGTCAGGTCGATGGTTGCCATGGGGTTCCTTTCGGGAATGTGGCGATGAGGGTCAGGCGAGCGTGAGGAAGAGCTTCTCGAGTTCGTCGACGGTGATGGGGTCTGAGCTCTCACCGGTGGCGCTGATGCACTCCTTCATCGCGGTAGACACGATCGTGAAGCCCGCGCGGTCGAGAGCCTTGGAGACCGCGGCGAGCTGAATGACCACGTCGCGGCATTCCGCACCGGTTTCGACCGAGGTGATCACCGACGCGAGCTGGCCCTGGGCGCGGCGCAGTCGGTTCAGCACTTTTCGCTGGCTTTCCGTCTTCGAATCGGTGGCGATCTGCTCCGGAATGACGGGAGATGACATGAGGGATCCTTCTGCGATGGGGTTCAGGGAA
Source organism: Mycetocola sp. CAN_C7 (assembly GCF_015752285.1). NCBI lineage: Bacteria > Bacillati > Actinomycetota > Actinomycetes > Micrococcales > Microbacteriaceae > Mycetocola > Mycetocola sp. CAN_C7. The sequence continues at coordinate 534,008 of NZ_JADOUY010000001.1, read as the reverse complement.
TGGTAACGGCAGCCGAGAGAACGCGCGAGGGCTCAGCGGCTCCGGCCAGCCAGGTTCGGCACCCGCCGTCGAGGTTACGGACGTCGAATCCCAGCTGGCTGAGGAGCCGCGCGGCGGTGTGCCCGCGCTGCCCGACCTGGCAGTGCACGATCAGTGGCGCATCGGCAAGCTCATCTCGGCGCTCGCGAATCTCGTCGAGAGGCAGGTTGACGGCGCCGGGAATGGCACCGCGCGAGAATTCGCTCTCGGTACGGACGTCGACGAGAACGGCACCGCTCTCGAGAGCGTCGGATAATTCGTGCCACTGGATGCTGCGCGTCGCGCCCGTCGCCAGGTTGTCGGCCACATATCCCGCCATGTTGATCGGGTCCTTTGCTGAACCGTACTGGGGAGCGTATGCGAGTTCGAGGCGGGAGAGGGCCGATGCGGTGATGCCTCCGGCCATAGCGGTCGCGAGGACATCGATACGTTTGTCGACCCCGGCGCCTCCGACGATCTGTGCGCCGAGAAGGGCATCCGTCTCTGAATCGATCAGGAGCTTCATCGCCATCTGCTCGGCACCCGGGTAATAGCCGGCGTGGGAGGACGGGTGGGTGTGGACGACCCTGTGGGGTCGTCCGGCCGCGACAAGTCTGCTCTCACTCCAGCCGATCATGGCGACGGTGAGGTCGAAAATACCGACGATGGCGGTGCCGAACGACGGAACAGTCGGGTCGGTGCTGCCACAGATCGCGTCGGCGGCTGTGCGCCCGTGTCGGTTCGCGAGGCCGGCCATCGTGACGAGTGTCGCCGACGCATCGAGGGCATCCGTCTTCTCCACGGCATCGCCGACGGCATAGATCGACGCGTCGCTCGTGCGCTGGAAGTCGTCGACGACGATCCCTCCTGTTGCGCCGATCGTGAGGCCGGCATCCGCGGCGAGACGCGTGTCAGGTCGAACTCCTCGCGCATCGATCACCAGATCGGCCTCGAGAACGCTCCCGTCGTCGAGGTGCACCGTGCCGTCACGGATGTCGCTGACCGTCGCATGCACGCGCACATCCACCCCGGAGGCGGTGAGGGCATCGAGCACCGGACGAGCCATTTCCGGGTCGAGCGGTGAGAGAGGATGAGGGCCCCGCTGTACCAGCGTCGTCGTCACGCCCCGGGCGACGAGGTTCTCGACGGCTTCCAGTCCGATGAACCCGGCACCGGCGACGACGGCACGGGCATCCGTCCCGACCGCGTCGAGAACGGCGGTGATGGCATCGACGTCGTCGATGGTTCGCAGCGTCCGCACCGGAACCCCGCCTCCGACCAGCGAGTCCCTGACGGTCGCGCCGGCGGCGAGGATGAGGATGTCGTAGAACTCTGACCGGATTGCGCCGCCGGCCCGAACCTGGACGGTCTTGCCCTGACGGTCGATGCTGAGTACCTCGGAACGGGTGTGCACGTCCAGGTTGAATCGTGCGCGGAGGGACTCTGGCGTCTGAAGGAGCAGGCTGTCGCGATTCTCGATGGCACCACCGACGTAGTACGGCAGGCCACAGTTGGCGAAGGACACGTATTGCCCTCGTTCGAACACGACGATCTCCGCAGACTCGTCAAGACGACGGAGGCGGGTTGCCGCTGACATTCCGCCGGCGACACCGCCGACGATCACCACTTTTTGAGGACGACCGGTCATCGCGACTTACCGGCCGGAGAAGATGCGGGAGAAGAAGCCGCCACGACTCGGTTCCTGTTCGTGACCCTGGCACCGGTCGCTGCGGGAGACCCCGCGCATCACCTCGTCGACATGCTGGCCACAGCCTGCCCATGTCGTCTTTCCGCAGGTCTTGCAGGTGACAGCTCTGCACATTCGATCTCGTCCTTTCCTCGGCGGCGGGATACCCCAGGGGGTATCCCGCATTCAACGCTACAATACCCCAGGGGGTATCGCAAGCGGGATGGCGGCCACACAACTTCCGCACGCGCCGGATTTCTGAAACACTGCTGTCACCGCAGATTCGCGGCGGGAAGGCGAGCGCCTCCCGCAGAGATGGGGACCCATGCCGAACCCGAACGTGATCATCGTCGGAGTCGTCGACGGCCAGCCCCGCATCGTGCTCGAGCAGGCCGTCGAGTTCGCCCGGCGTTTCGACGCCATGCTCCTCTGCGCGTCGGTCGACCCGAGCCGCTACCTCGTCGAACGGTTTTCAGACGGGCTGTTCACGTCGATGCCGATCGACCCCGAGATCCAGGACCTGCGGGTCGAGAAGTTCGATGAGCATTTGCGCAAGCAGATCGCAACCGTCCTGGAACCAGCCGGTGTGCCCTGGAGCGTCCATCCCCTCGTCGGCGACCCGAGCTCTGAATTGATCGCGCTGGCTGACAGGGTGGATGCCATTCTGCTCGTTGTCGGAACCCGCTCACCCGGATTCCGTGGCACGCTCCAGGAGTTCTTCAACGGCTCGGTCGCGGCCCACCTCGCTCACCGGCAGCACCGGCCCGTCATCGTGATACCTCACCCGGCGTCCTCTGCTTCGAAGCCGTTGCCGTGGGAGGGGAGCGAGTGAGGCCACCGCATCTGCAGCCGACGCTCATTGCGATCGTCATCGTGGGCGGAGCATTCGGTACGGCCGCGCGTGAGGCACTGAGTCTCTCGATCGCGTCGATCGGCTCGTTCCCGTTGGCCATCTTTCTCATCAATGTGGTCGGGTCGTTCGCGCTCGGACTGCTGCTCGAGGGTCTGGTTCGATCCGGGGCCGACACCGGGCGCCGGCGCAACGTCCGCTTGCTCGCCGGCACCGGTTTCCTCGGCGGCTTCACCACCTACAGCGCACTCGCCACCGACACCGACCTGCTCCTGCGCGCCGGCGACATCGGAATCGGCATCCTCTACGCGGTCGGCACTCTTCTCGTCGGCCTCGTAGCCGCGTGGGCGGGGATCGTCATCGCGGCATCCACTCACCGACGAAGGAACAACCCGGGAGTCGGCGCATGACACCGCTCGTGTTTCTCGCCCTGGCACTCGCCGGCGGGCTCGGTGCAGGCAGCCGATTCGTGCTCGACGGACTGATCCGGTCGAGAGTGACGTCGTCGTACCCGCTCGCGACCCTGGTCATCAATATCACCGGGTCGTTCCTGCTTGGTCTCGCCACCGGGCTGACCCTCTCGGCGACCCTGGCTCCCGAGGTACAGCTCATCGTCGGTGCGGGGTTCCTCGGCGGCTACACGACCTTCAGCACCGCCAGCGTCGAATCGGTTCGCCTCGTGCGCGAGGGACGCTACGGTGTCGCACTCGTCAGCAGTGTCGGGATGCTCGTCGGCGCGGTGATCGCCAGCGCCGCTGGTCTTCTCCTCGGTGGCCTGTGATGACCTCAGGCCGGGTCGGTGTGCGCCGCGACGTAACGGCTTTCGGCAGCAAGACGGCGACCGGCAAGTCCGGCCAGGATCGAGCCGAGTCCTCCGGCGACGAGATCACCGATGGTGTCGTTGTAGCCGACGAAGATGGTCTCGTCGATGTACGTGTGGCCGAGCCACTCCGCGATCTCCCAGATCACCCCGGCGGCCAGACCGAATGACGTCGTCAGCGCGACGATGGCGCCGAGTGACACCCGGGTCGTTGTGGGATCAGGAATCACCTCGAGCCTCACCGCGAGAATGTACAGCGCGGCAGCGACGAGGCCGTTGAGAGCGAAGTGGACGACGAAGTCCCAGTAGGGAATGGCGTTGTACAGGTCGAGCAACGCACTCCACGCCGCGACGAGCACCGTGATGCCCAGGGCGATGTCGAGACCGGGACGGATGCCGAGGAATCTCGGAACGACCAGCCCGAGGAGTGCCAGAGCGAACACGGCGACGTCGAGGAGAGGCCACCCGATGAGGGCGACGGCGATGCAGAGGACCCCGACCAGGCGAACGGCATCCGCCGTCAGTTCTGCCGCGCCGCGGGGACGCCGCAGGAAGGTCTCGATCATCTCTTCAGAGTAGCGCCGGCGGTTCAGTTCGGCGGGGTGATCTGGCCGTTGAGTGCGATGCCGCCGTCGAAGGACACTGCGCGTCCGCTGAGCTTCACGCCGCGAAGTGAGACCTCTCCCGAGACCAGGAGATTGCCGACGGCGGTCGTGTCCGGCGATGTGGTGGTCAGTGTTCCGAGCGTGGCAGTCGTGCCGACGATCCAGTGAACGTTGGCGGCTTGCGCGCCGTTCGCCAGGATGACCCGTGCCCTCTGGGCCATCGTGAATGTCGTCGTCGTGCGGAACACGAACCGCGCGCTGGAGTCGCCCTGAGCATCGAGCGTCAGGGTGCCTCCGACCGCGAATGCCCCGCTCGTCGAGGTGTAGACCCCTCCGGTCAGCGTTCCGCCGAGGGCGGCGGTCAGCGTGCGTGTGACCGGGCGTTCCATCAGGGCGGTGCGCAGAGCTCGGGCGGCGGTCATGGCGGCCTTCGCCGACTGGTCGTTGAGATGGATGGCATCGACATCCCTGGAATTGAAACCCGAGACGTTGGTGCCTGGGGTTGTTCCAACGAAGCCGTCGATGCTCGACTGGTTGAACAGAAAGTTGGTGTCGCGGACCGACGTGGCTGCCAGTGCGCCGTACTGGCTCAGTCCGCCGACCGTGATTGCCTGGTAAGACTTCGCCGACCATGACGCAGGCGTTCGCGTACCTCCGGTGAATGCTGCATCGACCGGTGGGCGGGGAACGGCAATCGTGAGGGCGAGGAGGCCGACGAGTGCGGCCGCCCCGACAGCCGATCTGATAGCGGGCGAGGACCGATCTGCACCGGCATCTGTCGGAGCGTCCGATTCCCGTTTCTCGCGGTGCCGCATCGACGGAAGTGCGAGGGCGATTGCCCCTGCGGTGACGCCGAGCCACAGTACGAGGGGGAGAAGCTCGGAGCGTTGTAGCCACAGTCCCGGCAGACCAACGTACGGCACGAGGAGCCGAGCCTGTCCGGTGATGTCTTCGCGGGTGATCGACCAGGGATCGTGGGCGGGATTCGCGTCTCCGGCCGTGATGACCGAGTTGTCTTCTTCGACTGTCACCACACGGTGGACGACCGTACGGTCGTCCACCGTGAACGTGACGACGCCTCCGATGGGTACCGGTGACGAGTCCGGCAAATCGGATGCCGATACAACATCGCCTGTGGAGATGTGTGGTGCCATCGATTCCGACTGTACGACGGACGTCGTCCAACCGAAGAGGCTCGGAAGCAGGGCGACTGCGCCCAGGGTTGCCAGTGCGATCAGGTAAGCCCTCGAGGCCGACATCGCGAGAAGACGCGCCCAGCCATCGCCCGGTACGGCGTGACTTGGCTTTCGCGATGTCGGCATGGTGCTCTCAGAGGGCGTCAGTTCGCGGCGATCAGTTGGATCGGAATTCCCACACGACGTCGGCAGAGAGCGAAGACCCCTGAAGAGCGTCGATCTGCTGCTGGGTCAGTCCCGTTGTATCGAATGTCCAGGTGCCGCGGTACGTGCGCGACTCACCTGAGGCCGTGCCGGCCGTGTCCCAGGGGTGACCACCGGTTGCGTAGTCATGACGCGCAGCAGCGACTGTTGAGATCGGTGCCGCGGGTTCGGCGGTGCCGCTCGGAACGAAGCCGGTGCAGTCGTTGAACGAGCCTCCCGTTCCCGCCTCGAGCTTGAAGGTGATGCGCTCACCGAGTGCGGCGCCGCTGGTTGCCAGGTTCGTCACGTAGGAGCGCACCTGACCAGGGACCGATGCGGTGGAGGTCACGACGATGCACTTGGACCCGGTACTTCCTGGGACGAGGTTGGTGGCCGAGAAGGCCGCGGCACCCTTGTCGTCATCAGTCAGCGACACGGCACCGGCCGACCACGAGTTGCCAGCGCTCCGGGTCGTCGCGGTGAACGCCGCGTGTGAGGACTGCCAAATCAGGCCGCCGGCGATGAGGATCGCGAGCGGAGCAGCACCGAAGCCGAGAACGGCGCGGGCCCGGGAAGATGGCTTCTTCATGGTTCTTCCTTCCGCAGGCCGTGGATAGAGGACGGCCCGCCGACGGGCTCAGGTGAGCACGTAGTCAAGTAGTACGACCATAAAGCTACTTTGGAGTTGAGAAGCTTACAAACTAAGCATTCCCCCCAGATATGGGGGCATACCTTGGTGGAAAAGTAGACGAGCCATCAAGTAAATTGATGTCGGGGGGCACCCGACAAACAGGAAGATGCCCGACATGGAGATGACAGAGGAGATCGACGAGTCGTCGGTCCCATCGCGACCCGCAAGACGAACCGACGCCGCGGCACAGCTCGAGCCATCGGACGGCAAACTCCAACCCGCGGAGTGGCGGGCGATGATTCAGGAAAACTCTCTCGACCCGATCGACGCCCTCTTGCGTGCTTTCCAGCTTTTGCAAGCACAGAGTGCGCATGTGTCGTCGGTCGTCGCATCGAGCATCGGTATCGGATCAACCGACCTGCGCGCCCTCCTGTTCATCGCGAGCGGTTCCGGGGTCACACCCAAGAAGACCGGCGACTTCCTCGATCTGTCGTCCGGCGCCATCACGAATCTTGTCGACCGGATGGTAGCCGCCGATCTCGTACTGCGGGCACCACACCCGAACGACCGGCGCAGTCTTGTGCTGGAGCTCGCTCCTGCCGGTGTAGACGCTGTCAACAGGGTGCTCGATTTCTACCGGAAAGCGTTTGTTGCCTCGGTGTCGCACGACCAGGTTTCCGCGGTCGCGGCGACGTTCTCCGCAATCGGCGAGTCCCTCGAGAAGGCTGCCGGCCTGCAGCTGGGCCCTGACCCGGCCTGATCCGGACGTCAGAAACGCAGACGAGCCTGCACAGGCTCGTGGTCAGACGGAGCAGCACCGTCGAACCGGGCCGTATTGATACCGATCTCCTCGACGGAGGCGGAGTCGGTGACGAGCATCCAGTCGATCCGCTTTCCGCCGACTTTCGGTTTGCGATATCCCGAGTACGTGCCCCAGGCCGGGGTGAGGCGCCGACGCGCGACCGCCCAAGCATCCCGCAGCGGTCCCGCGGTGAGGAGGCGGTACGGGAGGGAGCGGACGCCCGAGTTCATGTCGCCGAGAACGATCGCCGGTGTTCCGAGCCCCTCGACGAGGTCGTTGACCATCCCGGCCGATCGGGCGCGCGACGTGCGTGACAGGTGATCGAAGTGCGTGTTGAAGACCGAGAAACGGATGCCGGTGGCCAGGTCGGTGAAATCGGCGGACACCACGATGCGCGGCAGCATGTTGCCCCAGCTGCGTGAACCGGCGATCGCCGGACTGTCGGAGAGCGAACGCTGGGTCCAGTCGTTGAGTTCGAGCCTCGCGCTGTCGTAAAAGAGGGTGCACTGCTCACCGTCGCCATCGGCGTTTCGGCCACGCCCGACCCGGGCGTATCCCGGACCGAGCAGATGCGTGAGGAAGTCGACTTGGTCAGGCAGACCCTCCTGAATTCCGAGGATCGTCGGTTTCTCGCGGGTGAGCAGGATGCGGAGCAACGGCCGCCGTCTGGCCCACTGGTCGGGGCTTCGACGCGGAACATGTGCCATGCGCCGCCGGATGTTGTAGGTCATCACGTGCAGATCGGGGGCGTCGACCGGGCCGATCATGGCGGCATCCGTCATCTGACCAGCGTAGGGGGTGCCACTCGTCCGGATCTCGGAACGCGCCGCGACCACCTGGCTCTGCTCACTCGCGGCGGGCACGAGAGGTGACGGCGATGTAGGCCAGTGCTCCGACAGCGAGCCACGGCCCTGCGACGAGGATCGGGTCCATCCAGTGGTGCTTGACGTCTGCCCGTTTGGTTCCGAAGCGCGATGAGTATCCGTGGCGCGTGAGTTCGCTGAGGATCCCGGTCTCGGTCACGGGGTTGTCTGGATGCATGCTCGCGAGTGAACGCAGGTGACTTTCGATCGCATCGACGCGGTCGGATGCCAACAGGATGAGCCAGTGCGCGGCGCGCGCCTCGCTGTACCTGCGGTACGCGAACTTTCGCATGGCCCCGGACAAACCACGCGGGGGTGTCGATGTCCCGAAGACCGGAGTGAGGAATTTGTGCTCGATGGAGCGCTCGCGCGGCCATTTCTCGGGCTGTCGTTCAGGGAAGTCCCAGTGTGCCCCGGTGGCCCCGGGGTCGAACCGCTCCCGGGGAACGGAGGGGCGGTCCTTGGGATCGAGGTCGGCGCCCCAACCCGGGATGCGGGCCCGGAGCTTCTCGCTGGATTCGCGGCGTTCCGGTCCATCTGCGGTGTACGGCATTCTCGCTCCGTCTCCTAGGCGTGCTCGCTCGGCACGATGAGCGGCTTGATGCAGTCATCGAGTTTGGCCGAGAAGATGTGGTAGCCCTCGGCGATGTGCTCAAGGGGGATGCGGTGGGTGATGATGTCGCTCGGCTTGAGGTAGCCGTTCCGGATGTGCTCGAACAGGCGCGGCCACTGTCTTTTGGCCGGGGCCTGGTTCATCCGCAGCGTGAGCCCTTTGTTCATCGCGTCGCCGAACTTCACAGCGCTGAACATCGGCCCGTACGCACCGACGACCGAGACCGTGCCGCCTTTGCGGACCGAGTCGATCGCCCAGTTCAGAGCGACAGGGGAGCCGCCCTGCAGTTTGAGCTTGGCAGCGGTGATGTGCTGGGTGAGATTGCCGTCGGCCTCTGCGCCGACGGCATCGATAACGACATCTGCACCGAGCCAGTCCGTCGCCTTCTTCATCGTGACCACGATGTCGTCGTGCTCTGCGAAGTTGTAGGTCTCGGCGTGGGCGAAATCGCGGGCCTTGGCCAGGCGGTACTCGAGGTGATCGATGACGATGACCCGCCCGGCACCCATCAGCCAGGCGGACTTCGCGGCGAACAAGCCGACAGGTCCGGCACCGAAGACGACGACGGTGTCGCCCTCGACGATGTCGCCGAGCTGGGCTCCGAAGTATCCGGTCGCGAGGGCATCCGTGCACATCAGGGCGTCTTCGTCATCCAGCCACTCCGGAATCAGGGAGGGCCCCACGTCGGCAAACGGTACGCGAACGTACTCGGCCTGACCACCGTCGTATCCGCCGCAGGTGTGGGAGTAGCCGTAGATCCCGCCGACAGCCGTCGCGTTCGGGTTGACGTTGTGGCAGTTGGAGTAGAGGCCGCGTACGCAGAAGTAGCAGGACCCGCAGTACACGTTGAAGGGAACCATCACCCGGTCGCCCGGCTTGAGGTTCTGAACCGACGATCCGACCGACTCCACGACACCGATGAACTCGTGCCCGAAGGTCATGCCGACGCGGGTGTCGGGCATCATGCCGTGATACAGGTGCAGGTCCGAGCCACAGATCGCCGCGAGCGTGACCCGGATGATTGCATCGTTCGGATGCTCGATCGGCGGGATGTCCTTCTCTTCGACGCGGACCTTGTACGGCCCGCGGTACACCATCGCCCTCATGTGGGCCTCCCTCGTTTGTACCGGACGCCTTAGCGTCCCGCCACCGACAAGATTCGCCAAGGGGGTTGTGGCGCCAACCGCCCTCCGCTTATACGGTAGGCGGATGGGCAGCATCTGGATTGGGACATCCGGCTGGAGCTACGACCACTGGGAGCACGTGTTGTATCCGGAGGGGCTGCAGCGGTGGCACCGACTGGCGTACTACGTTGCCCGTTTCAGCACCGTAGAACTCAACGCGAGCTTCTATCGCTGGCCGAAGACGACGTCGTTCGCCAGCTGGCGCAAGCGACTGCCGCCGGGGTTCCGGCTCACCGTCAAAGCACCGCGCGGACTCACCCATGGCAAGAAGCTCTACGGACCCGAGGCGTGGATCGACCGCATCGCGGCCGGCTGGCATGAGCTGGGCGACAAGCGTGCGGTGCTCCTGGTTCAGCTGCCGCCGGCCATGACGCGCGACGACGCCCGGCTCGACTACTTTCTCGGGCGGCTCCCGGACTGGATCCCCGTCGCCGTCGAGTTCCGTCATGAGAGCTGGCACTGCGATGACGTGTTCCGGCTGCTCGAAGCCCACGGCGCCGCCTATTGCGTGATGAGCGGTGCCCACCTGCCCTGCATTCTCCGGGTGACGGCGCCCTTCGCGTATGTGCGGATGCACGGTCCGGACACCGAGCATCTCTATGGAGGGTCGTATTCCGAGAACGATCTGCGGTGGTGGGCGGATCGCATCCGCGAGTGGCGCGATGGCGGGACGGATGTCTACGTCTACTTCAATAACGACGGTGGAGGCAATGCCGTGCGGAACGCCCAGACACTGGGCACAATGGTGGCCTGACGAGAGGAGTGGATGATGACGACGTTCTCGGTGGGGGACCACGTGCGCTGGAATTCCGACGTCGGTCACGTGCGCGGAAAGATCACGAAGGTTCACACGAAGGATGTGGAGTTCATGGGTCGCACGCGACGATGCAGCCCGGATGATCCGCAGTACGAGGTGCAGAGCGACAAGACCGATGCGGTGGCGATGCACAAGGGCGACGCGTTGTCGAAGGTGTGACCCTCATCCTCCCGGCCCGGTGAATGACAGCGACGGCCAAGGGCAGCGACGCCCAACATAACGACGATCGCCGAGCCGACGATGCTGAGCAAACGTTGCTCGCGCGGCCGCGCCCGCCCGCCGACGCGGGTCCCGCTAGGCTGACGGCATGAGTCGATTCGGACCCCTCGAAGCCCGGGCCGGATCCCTTGTTCTCGGCGACGCCTGCGGTCATCATGCCGAGTTGGCGGCATCCGCTCTGCTCGTCCGGCTGGTGAGGGACCCGGCATCCCGATCACTGGTCGATGATCCGGAGCGCGTTGTGAAGCCGCTCACATCAGGACGATGACGTTCCCTGACGACGAACAGATGATCTCAGGCATCCGGCGGGTTCTCGACGGTGCCGTCGCGAGTTTGAGCGCAGCGGGCGCGCGCGACGAGGCGCTCGCCGAGTACGTGCCGGAGCGCCGGGTGTTCGGTGTGCCACGGAAGCCCGTGCTCCGACCGCTCGGGCGGGTGTGGCGGCTCGGGGTCTTTCTGCTCGGTGCCGATGGCACGTTGTACGAGACCGGACTGACCACGCGCGCCCTCGAGGCCGGCCGTCCCGCCTACCAGTCGGCGTCGGCCGAACAGCGTCGTGCGTATCGGGCGGCAGCGACCCGGGGGCGTTTCCCTCACGGAGAGACGGTCAACTTCGATGCCGTCCGCGTGGAGCTCGACTCCATCCGTATGGCGGGCGGGCGGTTGTTCGTCGACGGAGACCAGGCTCGGGTGCGGTGGAACCCGACGGCGGAACCCGTCGACTTCGCTTCGTACCTCACCGACCGGGTCGAGCTGCTGGCCGAGCCGCCCGCCGGGGCGTGACGGGTGCTGCTCGCACCGTGGGTCGCACGCATATCAGGAGCTCGCATGCATAACAGGGTGCTGTCGGCGGTTCGCCATCGGCTTGGGAGAAGGAGAACGTCGCGAGAAAAGGATGGTTGTGCCGGGTTGGTCCTTCTCTGGTGCCGATCTCCTTCTGTCGGGCCGCAGTGCTAGCCGACTGACATCCGGTGGGCGAGCGTCCTCGTCGAGGAGCTCGGCGGCGATCCCGCACCCCGACCGCTCGCTCACCTGCTCGACGCACTTCTCCCCGAGGCGCAGCCCGTCATCCGCACCGACGGACCCGCCGCGAGCGGGCACGTCGAATAGGCTTGACCGACAGCGCGCCGCACGCCGACGTCGGCCGCACCTGCCCCCTGACCTGATCGGCATCCCTGTGTCTTCTTCCACGACCGAAACGACCGACACCCGGCCGTTTCCCTGGATCGGCCTGCTCACACTGGCCGGCGCGATCTTCGTCTCTGTCACGAGTGAATTCCTCCCGACCGGGCTCCTGCCCGACATGGCGAAAGAACTCGACGTGAGCCTGTCGACGGCCGGCCTGCTCGTCACCGTCTTCGCCGGCACGGTCGTCGTCGCCACGACCCCCCTCGCCGCGCTGACCCGCAAATACTCGCGCAAGGGACTCGTCGTCGTCGTGCTCGGCGTCATCGCCCTCGCCAACGTGCTGGCAGCGATCGCCCCCACCTATGAGATCCTGGTCGGCGCCCGCGTCCTCGGTGGACTCGCCCACGGGCTGTTCTGGGCCGTCGTCGCCGCATACTCCGCGCACCTCGTGCCGCGGCACCAGCTCGGTAAGGCCGTCGCCATCACGGCCGGTGGCGGATCAGCGGCGTTCGTGCTCGGCGTGCCGGTCGGCACGGCACTCGGCCACGCCCTCGGCTGGCGCACGGCCTTCCTGATCATTGCCGTGATTGTCGTGATCCTTGCCCTCCTGGTGGTCAAGTACCTGCCTGCGGTGAACCATCACGTCACGCTCAAGACCGGCGAGATCGCCATCCCGCTCTACAAGGACCGCAGCATCACGGGTGTCGTGCTGCTCTGCGTCGTCATCATCATCCTCATCACCGGCCAGAACACGTTCTACACCTACATCGCGCCCTGGCTGGTCGAGGTCGCCGGGTTCCCGGACACGTCGGTGGCCTTCCTGCTCTTCCTCTTCGGCGGGGCCGGGGTCGTGGGCCTCGTGCTCGCGGGCTACGCCTCCGACCGGTTCCCGAAGCGCGGGTTCGCTCTCGCGATCGTGTCCGTGATCGTTGCGGTCGGCGTCCTCGCCGTCGGGTCCGCCAACTCCATCGTGGTCGTCATCGCCATCGTGGTCTGGGGCGTCGCCTTCGGCGGCGTTCCGGCGATGCTCCAGACCAGGATGCTGCACACAGCGTCGTTCAGAACCCGCGACCTTGCTGCTGCGCTGCAGACCACCGCGTTCAACGTCGGGATCGGTGGCGGCGCCCTGCTCGGCGGCCTCCTTCTCGATCGCAACGGTCTACCATCGCTTCCGCCGGCGCAGATCCTGTTCGTCGCGGTCGCCCTCGCTCTCATGCTGGTGACGGATGCCATGCGTTCCGCCCGCGCCCGACGCTTCACGCACTGACACCGAAAGGGACTCCATGGGTCACAGCCACGTGCACAACGACGCGGAACCGTCGGCGCAGGCCGCCGCGACGCGACGCCGGGCCAACAGACTGCTCGCCGCCATCCTCATCCCGATGACGCTTGCAGCAATCGTCGGCATGTTCCTGCTCTGGCCGAGCGGCGCAGCCGACGACGTCGAGGTGGGCAACCCGTACTCCACCGCCGAGGGGGTGAGCTTCCAGATCGGAACGGTCGAGCGAACGAGCATCGCCACCTGCCTCTACCCGTCGAGCGAGGCGACAGCCGATCAGCAGTGTCTCGTGGCGCACATCGCTCCCGATCGCGGCGGCGCGATCGCTGATGTCGAGATCCCGCCCGAGGTCATCCGCGAGGTCGACGTGAAGGTCGGCGATCGCATCCGTTTTCTCGATCTGGGCACATCAGGCGAGGCCGCGCTGTCGCAGTACTCGTTCATCGACTTCGTGCGTACGGTGCCGATGGCCCTGCTCGCTGGCATCTATGCGGCCGTGGTGGTCCTCGTCGCCCGCTGGCGCGGGTTCCGTGCCCTCCTCGGCCTCGCAGGCGCCTATCTCGTCGTTGCGCAGTTCATCCTGCCCGGGCTCATCGAGGGCAAACCTGCCCTGCTGCTCGGCCTGGTCGGATCGAGTGTGATCATGATCGGGGTGTTGTACTTCGCCCACGGATTCTCAGCGAGGACGTCGACGGCGCTCCTCGGCACGATCTTCGGACTGGTGACGACGTCGCTCATCGCTGCGTGGGCGACCGGCACCCTGCATCTCACCGGGCTGAACGACGACGCCGACTACACCCTCTCCTATGCCTCCGGGTCGATCTCGCTCTCCGCAATTCTGCTCTGCGGGCTCATCATCTCGGGGCTCGGTGTGCTCAACGACGTCACCATCACCCAGTCCTCCGCAGTGTGGGAGATGCACGAACTCGCGCCGGATTCGAGCTGGAGGCGGCTGTTCGCCGGCGCCATGCGCGTCGGGCGCGACCACATCGCTTCCACGGTCTACACGATCGTCTTCGCCTACGCGGGCGCCGCCCTTCCCCTGCTCATCCTGCTGACGCTGCAGGAGCGCCCGATCGTCGAGACCATCACCAGCGGCGAACTCGCCGAAGAGATCGTGCGCACTCTCGTCGGGTCGATCGGCCTCGTACTCGCCATCCCGGTGACGACGCTCATCGCGGTTCTCGTGGTGAAAGCGGTGGGCTCAGGAACGACAGCGACGGCATCCGTTGCCGACGACACCGACGTCACGGCCGATCCCACCGGATCCCGGGCGCTGGCGGCAGAGATCGACCACGAGACGCCGAGGACTCGCCGGGAGAAGCGCCGTGAGGAAGCCGCCCGCGAGCAGTCCTCCTGGGGCCCGTCACGGTGGGACGACGACTGAGTTCTAGGCCCCGGTCGGCGAGTGCTTCGCGTCCTGCAGCGGGAAGACCACTTTCTGGATGATGATGATGGCGGATGCCGCGACCGGGATGGCAACGAGTGCACCGAGGACTCCGCCGATCGCTCCACCCGCGACCGCAGCGATGACGACGATCGCGCCTGGAACGGCGACGGCGCGGCTCATGATGCGCGGGCTCAGCACGTATGCCTCGATCTGCATGTAGATGAGGTAGTAGATGCCGGCGAAGAGCGCGGTGGTGGGGGAGACGAACAGGCAGATCAGGGTGTTGATGATCGACGCCGTGAGCGTGCCGACCAGCGGAACGAGCGAACCGAGGAACGCGATCATCGCCAGCAGGAACGGCAGCGGCGCTCCGATGATCGACAGCGCGATGAGGCTCAGGATGCCGTTGCACAGCGCCAGGCTGAGTTGGCCGACCACGTAGCGGCCGACGGCGCTCGTGATCTCCTCGGTGATCTTCGCGAAGCCGACGCGACGGTAGGCAGGAACGAAGCGGTACGCGACACCCTTCATCGACCGCAGCGAGGCCAAGAAGAAGAGGGTGAGGATGAGCACGATGGTCGCGCCGGTCACGCCACTGGCGATCCCTGCACCGACCGCAGCGAGACCGCCGCCGATCGCGACGAGATTCTCGGGGTTGCTGATGAACTCGATTGAGCTCGAGATGGCGTCCCCGATGCTCAACGACCCACCGAAGGTTGCTTCGAGCCCTTTGATGAAGTCGCTTGACTCGACCTCGTCCTGCACACGTGGGAAGTCCTCGACGAGATTCGACGCCTGTTCGATGAGCACGGGAATGACGGCGAAGAGCAGGGCGGCGAAGACCCCGAGGACAGCGAGGACGACGAGGAGAATAGCCACGCCCCTGTGGATGCGCTTCTCGAGCCAGGTGACCAGGGGGTCGAGTCCGAGGGCGAGGAAAAGGGCAAGACCGATGTAGATCAGCACGGTACCGAGCTGGCCGAGCACATTTCCGATCAGGAGCGCAGTGAGAACACCGAGCCCGCCGACGAGGCCGATCCGGAAGGAGGCGATGCTGAAGCCAGCGGCGCCTGCTCCCTTCTGCAGCGCGAAGTCCGGCTTCAGGTCCGCCTGGTCGACCTCGGCCGTGATGTTCTTGTTTTTCCTGCGCATGATCCACACCCTCAGTGACGGCCGGCAGGCTGCCGACTATTCCACGTACGTACACATCGTCCCGCACCCGGGCGACGACGGCAGCCGCCTCGCCGGATCGGTCAATCGGTGGTATGCAGTCGGTCCTCGCGATGTCGTGGCCTCGGGCGGACCATTCGAATGGCTGTGATCTTACTCCCGCGATGCGCACGGAGGTCATGCACGCCGTCGGCTTCGAACCCGTTTCGTCGATAGAACGCTCGCGCCCGAGCATTTTGCTCGGCCACCCAGAGCTGGGCGGGATCATCGGCGCCCAGCACCGCGTCGAGCAATTTCTGACCGATTCCACTGCCGTGTGCCGATCGGACGAGATAGAGCATCCGTACCTCGAGGTCGTGTACGGGATCGAATCCGGGATGCTCGCGCACGTTCGCGGGGCCGGCCTGCGCGAAGCCAACGACATCGCCGTCGACCTCGGCGATCATGAGTCGCCTGGAGGGTTCGCTGCGTCGCAGCATCCGCTCCCACATGCCGATCCGGCGTGCTTCGGTCGAGTGCTCCCAGAACTCGGGAGTGACGAAATCCGCATAGGTTTCGACCCAGCATTGTTGGTGCACGCGGCCGAGTTCGGCGGCGTCCTCGATCCTCGGAGTGCGCAGAATAACGGCCATGATCGATGACCGTACTCTGCACTGCAGGGCACGGCCACCCGAATTGGGAGTGTGTTCACAGGCCGATTCGGCTATCCTCATGGCTAACCCGAATTTGGGTGGATGCTGTTTCGGCTCCGCCCGCCACTGAACATCAGCGCCAGTACGAGCGCGCGGAATCTCGTGAAAACGCCGCGAACTCGTAAGAATTGGCGCGCGGAGAATTTTTGTGATGACCGACGACAACCGCCGAGAGCCCGAAGCGGGCGCCAGCGACTCGTCCATCGACCCCACGCCGCTCCCGACACGGAGGAGCCTTCGCGAGGCAGCGGCAGCGGCAGCAGGCTCGGGGCTGTCGGCCCCGGAGCCGTCGGTGACTGAGTCTTCGACATCGCTGCCTTCGGTTCCTGACTCGCCGGCAGCCCTCGCGATCCCCCTGTCATCAACACCGATCTCTTCCTCGGCCGTGCCTCCGATTCTCGAACCGAGCACCAGATCGGTTGTCGGCGCCGCGCGCGCACCGCGCTCCGCCGGCGCACGGCGGAAGTCAGGTCATTCGACGACCGGCCCGTCAGCGTCACGTTCCACCACGAGTGCGGTGAGGTCCGCCCCGAAGCAGTCGCGCTGGAAGTCCATCCGGTCGATGCTCATCATGGCGGTCGCTGTGCCCGGCATCTTCGGAACGGTCGCCCTCCCGGCCTACGCCTTCACGTCTGAAGAGACGACTGTCGCAGCACGGGTGCACGCGACCGGTGCTCAGTCGCTCACCGTCCCCGACTGGACGCGACCCGCCCTCGCCCGCGATAGCTATTCGGCGACGTCTGAGGAAGAACTCGCAGCAGTTGCCGCAGCGAAGGCCGCTGCCGAAGCAGCCAAGCTCGCGGCCAGCCGCTCTGCCCAGTCCGGATCATCATCGGGAAGCTACGTCTACAACGCGAATGACCCCGACCTGGCGGCGTTCCTCGTTGGGCGCAGCGGCACCTGGATCCGTCCGGTCGCCGCCGGTATCTCATCGCCGTATGGCCCTCGCGGCCTGGTCTGCAACGCGGCCGGATGCTCCAACTCCTTCCACGACGGCGTCGACTTCGGCGCGAGCTGTGGTACGCCGATCAAGGCTGTCTCTGCCGGCCGGGTCACGTTCACTGGCTCAGCCGGTGCATACGGACAGCGCGTCATCGTCGACCACGGCGGCGGAGTCGAGTCGATCTACGGCCACGTGCAGACCGGTTCGTTCAGGGTCTCCGTCGGTCAACTGATCGAAGCCGGAACGGTTGTCGCCGGTATCGGTGCCACCGGAGTCGTGAGCGGCTGCCACCTCGACCTCAAGATCCGCATCGGCGGCGACTTCACCAACCCGGTACCCTTCATGTCCGGCAAGGGCGTCGGCCTCTAACGCTCCTGTCCGACCCGTCACACGTTCGGGGGACTGTGCCTGTGAGGGTTTCTCACCCTATGGTTGTGCACCTGTGACGTGGCTGTGCCACAGGAATGGTGACCAGTGCGCTGGCGTGTGAAAGACGACGAGATCCTGCTGACGCTGCAGGGCGGGCTGGGCAACCAGCTTTTCGAGTGGGCCTTTGCCCACGACCTCGAACGCTCCGGTCGACGGGTGCTGATCGACCGGGTCCGCTGCCGAGGTGACCGCCCGCTCGTCATCGAGCCGCTACTCACCTCAGAGCAGCGATTCTCGCAACTCTCCGGGCTGCTGCTCGCGGTCGCGCAGAGGCGCGGCCGCATCAGCGACTCCTCGGCTCTCCGCCTGGTCAAGCAGAAGAAGTCGGGTCATGACGTCACCGTCCGTGAGCGCCTCACCGGGCGTTCGTACCTCATGGGCTACTTTCAGTCGCCGCACTACTTCACGGCATCCGCAGACAGTGTGCGAGCATCGATCACCGGCCTGCTCGACTCGATGCTGACCCCGTCCGGGAGAGCCCTCGCCGAGGAGCTGGCGGCCGACCCCCACACTGTCGCTGTCCACGTCCGCCGTGGCGACTACCTTGCCGTCGCAGACAACACCGCCCGTCACGGGGTACTCGGCCAGGACTACTACGACCGTGCACTGGCCCACCTCGACGTTCTCGGACACCGCAACCGCGTCTGGTTCGGGGACGATCCTGACTGGATGACCGCGAACCTGGTCCGGGAGGGTGACCGGGTCTGCCCGGCGGATGCCACGACTCAGGACGGCGGAGAGATCGCTTTGATGTCCGCGTGCTCCTCGAAGGTGATTGCAAACAGCACCTTCAGCTGGTGGGCCGGTTGGCTCGGAAAGCCGGCGACGTCACAGCATCCGGTCATCGCACCGGCCACCTGGTTTGCCGACGCGCACAGCGACGCGAGCGAACTGGTCCCCCCCGAATGGCTCAGGTTCTAGCTGAATGTCACCTTCGGCGTGTCGAAAGAATGCAAAAGAATGACGGTCCCTCATTAAATTGCGCTCTAGCCGGGTAAATCACTCCCATACCCCGGTATCAAAACGTTATAAATGACCGATTCACACAGGTAATTGCCAGCTAATCCCCGTTACGTTAGCTCGGTCTTGCCCCCCCTCTTTGGGGGGTAAACCCCCAGGGCCCATCGGCTCATCCCGACGAATAGGCATACATAACTCGTGCGAAATAAGATACTCACATCGACCCTGATGGCCGCGGCATTGACCGCAGGCTTCCTCATCCCCTCCACGGCGACAGCTGCCCCGGTGGCAGCTGCTCCCGCTTCGACCGAGACGGTCGTCCCCTTCAGCAGCACCGGTTGGAACTACTACCGCGGAACCGCCGCTCCGGCCTCGACCTGGAAGACGGCAGCCGCCTCCTGGGCGACCGGCACTGCCCCGTTCGGCTTCGGCCTGAACACCGGAACCCTCGGCACGAAGCTTCCGAACAGCTTCACCAAGAAGCCGCTGGCGTCGTACTTCCAGAAGTCGTTTTCGCTGGACTCCGTTCCGGCCAGTGGCGTCACCCTGACCACGTGGGCCGATGACGCCGTCATCGTCTACGTCAACGGCAAGGAAGCGGTTCGCAAGAACCTCAAGGCCGGCGAAGTCAAGGACAACAGCTACGCAACGGCTGCTCCGCAGACCACGAAGGCGAAGGCCAGCAAGGTCACCGTGACCGTACCGGCATCCGCTCTCAAGACCGGAAAGAACCTCCTCTCCGCTCAGGTCCAGTCCAACTGGCGCAACACCCACAACATCAGCTTCGACGCTCAGGTCACGATGACGAAGGCCGCAACGGTCGCTCCCCCGACCACGGCACCGACGACGCCGGCCAAGCCGACGACGCCGACAACCCCCGCCACTCCTGAGCAGCCGACAGCGCCCACCGGCGCAGGCGCTGCCTGGGGCACTCCTGCCTGGGAAGATAACTTCACCTACAAGGATGCTGCCGGCCAGCCGGCCGTCGATCCCGCTAAGTGGAACGTGCGTGACCGCAGCGACCTCGGCCTTCTCGCCGATGTCGCCGTGCCTTCCGAGAAGCAGGTGACCGTCGACAACAACGGCATCGCCCACCTCAAGGCGGACTGGCTCGCCACTCCGATCAAGCGCACCTCCGGTGGCGGCGCGCCTGTGCTCACCCACGAGACCGGCTACATGGACCAGCGAGTGCTGAAGAGCGGCGACATGTCGTACGCCCAGCAGTACGGTCGCTGGGAGATCCGCGCCAAGACGCCCACCGGTCCGAAGACCTACGGCGCCCTGGCCGCGTTCTGGCTGCGCAACTCCAACTCCGGTGAGATCGACATCATGGAGGCCTGGGGCTACAACGAAAAGGCTGCACCTGGCGGACAGAAGATCGACACCGCGACCACAACGGTGCACAGCGACACCATGGGCGGCGGATCCAAGTTCTTCTGGACCCACTCCCAGGAGGGTGCCACCTCAAAGCCGTGGGACGGATTCCACACCTACGCCTTCGAGCTGACCCCGACCTACGCATCGCTTTACGTCGATGACGTGAAGATCGCAACGGCGACGCCGAAGACTCACCCCATGCTGTGGGACAAGAAGAGCTTCAACTCGCCGCTCCACGTGCGCCTCAACCTGCACGTCGGCCCGTCGGCTCAGTACTGGGGTCTCCCTGACCCGAAGAACAAGAGCTGGACGCAGCCGCTGGACTACCAGGTCGACTACGTCAAGATCTGGAAGTACAAGGGCTAACACCCGACGCGGCCCCGGCCGATGTCACCAACGCAGGGCCCCGGCATTCGTGTCGGGGCCCTGCGGCGTTATGCAGGTCGTGGGTCGGATGCTGGCGGTCGGGGTGCCGGTCGCCTAGCGTAGAACCTGCGCCGCAGTTCGGCGCATCCAGACGGAGGCGGGCAGATGAGGCGGATCCTGATGCGAGCGGCATCCGCCCTCGTGCTTGCGGCGACGCTCGCTCTCACCGCCCCCCTTGCTGCCGCATCCGTGCAACTCGGCCCGCTGCCCTCGACGACGGATGCCGTGGTCACGACCGCGAACCCGACCATCATCGGAACGCTCCGTATCCCGCGCTTCGGCGGTGAGTACGCCGAGCAGATCGGCGAGGGCATCGGTGAGAGCGCGGTGCTCAACCACATGGTCGGGCATTTCCCCGGCACTGCGGCCCCCGGGGGGCTCGGCAACTTCGCGCTGGCAGGTCACCGCGTCACCTACACCGCGCCGCTCTACAACATCCACACGCTCATCATCGGCGACCCGATCTACGTCGACACCGCCGAAGGGCGGTACCTCTACCGCTTCCGATCGCTCGAATACGTCGACCCGTCGGCGATCGAGGTCACCTATCCGGTGCCGCACGAGTCGGTGTCGACCTCACTCGACCGGATCATCACCTTCGTGGCGTGCAGCCCGATGGGCTCGACGGCCGAGCGGGTCATCGCGTACGGCGTCTTCGAGTCGTTCACGCCAGCCGACTGAGCGGGTCCACGTCGTCCCGGGGAGCTGCGTCAGCTTCGGTAGGGAGCGGTGGTCGGACCCACGTCGTAGCGCGCGAGCGCTTCGGCATCCTGGGCCAGCCGGGAGACCCGCCGGGCGGTGTCGAGGGCGTCGACCGGGTCGTCAGCCGCTTCGGCCAGGGCGAGCTGGCGCTCCGCCTCCGCGAGCCGGGTGCGTGCGTCTGGTCCGACTCGCCCGCGGTTGCCCGCGATGAATGTCGAGGCGACCTCGAGGTGGCTGCGTGCGGAGAAGAGCGCACCACGAAGGGCTTCCCTGGCTGAGTCGATCCGCTGCTGTCGGGTTCTGGCGCTGGAGAGCGCAGCGTCCAGCCTGGTCTCCGCGTCGCGGACGATGTCGAGGCGGGCGAGGGGATCAGGCAATTCGTTGCGATCAGAGCCTCGGGCGAGCGCGTCGGTAAGAATGTCGATCCCGGCCGAGATGTCTGCGGCCGCCTCGGGGAGCTCGGCCGTATCGCGCCGCCTGCGCGCTTCGTCGAGGGCGGCGCGACCCCGCTGGATGGCTGCGTCGAGCTCCCTGCTGGCAGCGTCGAGCGCTGTCGCGGTTCGGGTGACGTCGTCGAGCGCGTGGCGCGCGGCGAGCAGGCTCTGGGCTGCGTCGTCGAGAACGTCTGCGGCAACCTCGCGTGCCGAAACCCTGGTCTCGGCCTGCTGAAGGGCGGTGTGCGCCCGTGAGAGGGCGGCGCGGGCCCGTGAGGGGGCATCCGTCACCGGCGCGACCGCGGAGAGGGCGACCTGCCCGGTCAGGCGGTCGATGGTGGCTTCCGCCTCGGTCAGCCGGTCCTCGGAGGCGGCGATACCCTGCCTGAGCTCGCTCAGGCGGTCGGGGGCGTTTCGCTCGACGGCACGGCGGTCGTCGAACCGGCCGGTCTGCTCCAGCACCGTCGAGGTGACCGAGCCGCAGAGCTCTGCGATGCGCCTGGCCCAGCGACGTCGCTGGGAGTCGCTGTCCGGGATCGCGTCTGCGAGCTGCTGATGCAGCTGAAAAGCTTCGCGCAGCTGGTCACGGGCGGTCGCCATCGCGGCGGAGAACTCTCGCGCTGCGGCATCCCCGAACTCTGCTCGAGCGAAGTCCACTTCGTCTTCAGCCGCGTGTACCAGGTCGTCTGCGCGCACGAGTGCGACCCCGGCCTCCTGCTCGAGCGCGGCGAGGTCGTTCGTCACCCCGGATCCGAGTCGTCGCCGTCTACCGGCCGCGACCCGGGCAATCACGACGATGCCGACGCCGACCGAGCCGAAGACGATGAGGGACGGGAGCCACCAGAGTCCGTCAGTCATGCTCCGAGCCTAGGGGGCTGCGGTGGGAGGACGCCGAGAACGCCGGCTCTCGAGGTCAGCCGAGCAGGAGCTTCGAGAGCTGGTCCGTCGAGTGGACGACCGCCATCGCGTGCGTCGCTTCAGCCGGTGAGCCGTAGCCCCACTCGACCATGATGGTGGGGATGCCGTGAACGGCAGCACCCTCGACGTCGTGGTGGCGGTCGCCGACGAGCACGGTGTGGGTCAGGTCGATGCCCTTCTCCGTGAGGCGCACGATGGCCTCGGCCACCACATCGGCCTTGGCGCTTCGCGTCTCATCTTCGGACGCGCCGCAGATGACCGTGAAGAATTCGGTCAGCCCGAAGTGGTCGAGCACGGCATGGATCTGCGATTCCGGCTTGCTGCTCGTGATGGCCAGCGGGATGCCGCTCGCGGCGATCTTCTTGATGAGACCGGCGATCCCCGGGTAGACGGCGGATCCGGTCCACGGCCCGTCGGCATCCGAAATTCCGCGGTATACGGTGAGGGCACCGAACGCTTCTGCTGGCGTCATGCCGGCGCGCAGCTCGAGGGACTCGAGCATCGGCGGGCCGACCCAGTGGAGCAGCTCTTCCTCGGACGGGACGGGGAGATCGAGTGCAGCGAACATCTTGGCGAGCCGCGCGACGATGCCGGGCGCGGAATCCGTGATCGTTCCGTCGAGATCGAAGAGGATGCACGACCAGGTGCGGTTGACGATGATCGAGCCGGTGCTCGTTCGTTCGGGAGAAGAGATAGACATAAGGGCTCCATAGTAGGCAGTTTCGCTGCCCATTCGACAATTGCGTGTGATGCGTGCGTCAGCTCCGGGCCCGGAGCTGACGGAACTAGAAGAGGCGTCCGTCGGCGTTGTCGAGTCCACGCATCGCGTCGTAGTCGAGGACGAGACAGCGGATGCCGCGATCCTCGGCCAGCGTACGTGCCTGAGGCTTGATCTCCTGGGCCGCGAACACGCCGCGAACGGGGGCGAGGTGCGGGTCCCGATTCATCAGTTCGAGGTACCGGGTGAGCTGCTCGACGCCATCGATGTCTCCACGGCGCTTGAGTTCGACGGCGATCGATGCGCCCGTCTCGTCGCGAGCGAGGATGTCAACAGGACCGATCGCCGTCATGTACTCGCGGCGCACGAGGGTGTGGCCGTCGCCGAGAAGGCCGATCTGTTCGGCGAGCAACTTCTGCAGGTGCGCCTCGACTCCGTCTTTCTGCAGTCCGGGGTCGACGCCGAACTCGAATGCGGAATCGGAGTGGACCTCGTAGATCGACACGACGAGCTGGTCGCCTGTCTTCGCGTGGGTGACCGTCCAGAGTTCGCTGATGCCGGCATCCGTCTGGATCGCGTCCGGCTCCGAGACGCTCAGCGTGCACGGAGGGCTCATCCAGTTGAGCGGCTTGTAGCTGCCGCCGTCGGAGTGCACGAGCAGGCTGCCGTCGCTCTTGAGCATGAGCAGACGTGTCGCCAGCGGGAGGTGCGCCGAGAGTCGACCGGCGTAGTCCACCGAACACTTCGCAATCACCAAACGCACTCGACGAGTTTAGCTGGCTGGGTCGTTGGTCATGAACGGTGGTTACGCGGGCGATCAGCCACGGTTCGCGACGGATGAGCGGGGTGGCGGATGCGACGAGGCGATTCATCCGTCGCACGTGGTGTTATGCCGGGGCAGAAGTCGGCATCAGCGACGGACGGAGAGGGGCTGATGTCGAGCCGGTCGATTCATCCGCCGCGTGTGTCCGTTTTGCGAGGCGAAAGTCGGCAAGAGCGACGGGTGGGCGCCAAAGGATGCGTCGTGGCCGTTCCTGGGACGCAAACAGTGGTTATGCGGGCGGGTCAGCGACCGCCTGCGGCGGATGAGTCGCTCACTCCCGGCGAGCGCCGACTGTCGCCGTGGCGCGGCCTCGCGCGGCCGGGGATGCCAGCCCGGACAGCACAACAAGCACGAGCACCACGTAGAGCGCGTTGAGCAGTCCGACGTGGTCGCCGAGGATGCCGATGAGCGGCGGCCCGACGAGGAACGCGAGGTATCCGATCATCGCGACGGCACTCACCCGCGCTGCGGCATTTTTCCCCTCGGCAGCCGCAGACATGCCGAGCGGGAAGCCGAGGGCACTCCCGAGGCCCCAGAGCACCGCACCGATCAGCACGATCGGAAGGTTCGGCGCGAGGATGAACACCAGCAGGCCGACGATCGCGGAGACCGCGGACACCTGCAGCACGAGCACACGCCCGAACCGGTCGATGAGCGGCCCGCCGGCAACACGCCCGACGGTCATGGCCGAGACGAAGACACCGAAGACGATCGCGCCCGTCGGCTCAGAGAGGCCGTGGCCCTCGACGCTGGCGAGGGCGAGCCAGTCGTTCGCACTCCCCTCAGCGAAGGCCATTCCGAGCATGATCACGCCGATGAGGATCAGCCGCACGTCGGCCCAGACCGACAGGTTCGCGCGCAGCCTGGCCCTCCAGTCGAGCTTGTGCGAATGGGTCGGGGTGTCGTCGCCGAGCTCCTCTCGTACCGGAACGAAACGCACGGCAATGACCGCAGCGATCGCGATGACCACGGCCATGGCGATGGCGTGCCATTCGACCCCGATCGACAGTGCCGATGCCGCGGCGCCGATCCCGGCGCCGATCACGGTTCCGAGACTGAAGCAGGCGTGCATCAGCGGAAGGACGGTCTTGCCGAGCTCGGTCTCTGCTGCAGCGCCCTCGACGTTCATCATGACGTCGACGCATCCGTTTCCGAACCCGAACAGCGCGAGGCCGATGAAGACGAGAACGGGGGAGAAGGTCAGCCCGGCCCCGATGCCGATGAGCACAAGGCCGACAGAGACGAGGCTCAGTGCCAGCACCATGCCGGTTCGGGCGCCGAGACGCACGAGAAGCCAGGCGGATGCCATCAGCCCGAGAATCGACCCGACGCTCATTCCCAGGATGAGCACGCCGATCGATCCGGTGGTGACGTCGAGGTTGTCCTTGATCGCGGGTAGCCGAGCAGCCCAGGTGGCGATGCTCAGGCCGGAGAGCGTGAAGATCACGAAGATCGCGTTGCGCCAGGCGACGAGCTCACGGCGAGGCCGAAGAACAGGAACAGAGGGCGTGGGAGGAGAGGACATATCAATTCGAGGGGTCGTAGCGGAGAAAAAATGGAGGTCGAATCGATTCGAGCCGGTGTCGCCTAAGCTAGCCCGAGACGACTGTAACGGTCAAGCCGCACTCCGGCCCGAGCCGTTCGAGTACGAGCGATCGAGGAGTCATGACCCGTCAGCCTGAGGCATCCGGCGCGACCGGGCGCGGTGATGCCGGCGTCGACGCCGCACGGCCAGATGGCCGTCCGACCCTCGCCACTGTCGCCGCGCGTGCGGGCGTCTCGCCCTCGACCGCCTCCCTTGCCTTCAGCGGACACGGTCCGGTGTCAGACGACACGAAGGCAAAGGTCCTCGCGGCGGCCCGCGAGCTGGATTACGGCGGCCCGGACCCGTTGGCGCAGTCGCTTCGGCGGGGGCGCAGCGGCATCATCGGCGCCCTGATCCCGGCCCGAATCGGGGTGTCGTTCCGCGACCCTGTTCTCATCCAGACCCTCGACGGACTCGCCGAGGAGATCAGCGCGATCGGTGCCGGGCTTCTGCTCATGCCCGACCTCGGCGACGGCGAGGTCAGTGTGACGAGCGCCCCCGTGGATGCCGTGGTGCTCGTAGGCTGCAACGCTGACGCCCTGGGAACACTCGAGGTGCTGCGCAGGCGAAACATTCCGATGGTGCAGATCGAGGGTGACGACAGCGCGGGAGTGGTCACGATCAGCGTCGACAATCGTGGGGGCAGCCGCCTGCTCGCCCAGCACCTCAAGGATCTCGGCCACGAGCGGGTGGCGATCGTCGCCCTGGGGCTCGACCGAGGCCGTACCGTCGGCCCGCTGACGGCCGAGCGGGAGTCCGCAGCCACAGTGACGACCACGGTCGAGCGGCTCGCCGGGGCTCGCGACGTCTACCCGCACATCGGCGGCTGGATCGCCGGCAGCAGCCGCAGCGACGCCGGGCGCGCGGCGGCGCTCACGCTGCTCGACGTTCCGCCCAACGAGCGCCCGACGGCGATCCTGGCCCAGAGCGACCTGCTGGCTGCCGGGGTGATCGCCGCAGCGGAGGAACGGGGTCTGCGCGTGCCAGAGGATCTCAGCGTCGTCGGTTTCGACGGCATCCGCGTGGATGGTCTTGAACGATCGCTGACCACGATCAGGCAGCCGTCGCAGGAGAAAGGCACGGCAGCGGGTCGGGCCGTCGTCGAGATGCTCGCGGGCCGGACGCCGGTCGCCGTCGCCTTCGACGTGACCTTCCAGCCCGGAGACACCACAGGGCCTCCGCCCGCCTGAACCGTCAGCTCTGCTCGCTGCTTTGAGCGTCGGCCTGGCGCATGATGGCGAGAATGCGACGCAGGTCCATCGCAACGGATGCCGCTGGACTGAGCGACGACGGCGAGAGGTCGCTCTGGTCGTCGAGCCGGGCGAGCAGCGTAACGAGGGCGTCGTCCGCCGCGGTCACGCTCGGCGTGAGGTCTTTGCCGTCATTGCGGGCGATCAGCACATCGGCGACGGCACACAGGGTGGTGCTGAGCGGTTCACGGAGTCCCTCGGGGAGTTCGGCGGGAAACGGCCCCTCCCAGATCGAGGCAGACAGCACACCGGTGAGGTCGCGAACGTGGAATGTCATCGTCTCGAGCGCCGTGAGGTCTTCGTAGTCCCGGTTGAGGTCGCGCTGGTGCAGTCTCGCCCGCGGGTTGAGCCGCCTGCTCTCGTCTGCGTGCCTGACGGCGGCGCGCACCTCGTCTGCCGTCTCGGCGAGAGCGCCGCTGCGTCCCGCCCACTGCTCGTGCTCCGGAGGCCAGGTTTCGACGAGGGCGGCGGCGATCTCGCGCATGTGCGTTGACAACTGTGTGCGGAACGAGGCGAGCTGCAGCACGGCAGCACTGAAGTTGAGGGGTGGGAGCACGATCATGTTGACAGCGAGCCCGACCGTGATCCCGACACTCATCTGTACGAGATAGCCGATCGAGTACGCGTCGGCGTTCTGGCCTCCGACGATCAGCACGAACAGCGCAGCGACCGCGACATAGTCGCCGCCCGTCGTCAGCCAGCGGCTCCCGGCGATCAGCACGCCCACACCGATGACGAGTGAGATGGTGATCACGTTCGGCTCGGCGAGGAAGATCACGATTCCAGCCAGGAGGATGCCGATCGCCAGCGCCGCAAGCGTCTGAACGCCGTGCTTCACCGAACTCATCAGGGTCGGCGACATGCTGATCAGTGCGCCGAGCGGCGCGTAGTAGGGGTAATCGTCTGCCACCCCGGGCATGAGCGGTGCGATAAGCCAGGCGATCCCGACGGCGACGCCCGTTTTGACGGCCAGGAGGAGCCGCGGGTGAACGAGCCACGACTTCAGGCGCGACGCCACGGGGCGTTCAGTGGAGAGGATGCGCATCTGATCATCATCACAAATGGATGCGCGGAACATCGATTACTGGAGCCCCCCTTGCGCTTTCGGCACGGAAGTCCCGCCTCAGTCGTTGCGCGCCGACCACTCCCGGTCGAGTATCGCGTAGACACCGGTGTCTTCCCACCGGCCCTTGATGAACATGTCCTCGACGAAGTGGGCTTCCTCGCGCATTCCCAGCCGGAGGCAGAGTTGAACGGACGCCGTGTTCTCCGGGGTGAGCGACGCGATGATCCGGTGCACCCCCATGGTCTCGAAGCCCAGGGACAGAACCGCCAGGGCGGACTCACTTGCGTACCCGCGCCCGGAGACGTCGGGGTGGAAGACCCAGCCGACTTCGAGCGTCGAGTACTCGGCGTTGTCCACGGTGAGAAACATCTGGCCGATCACCTGGTTGTCACCCCGCCGTTCGACGGCCAGTTGCAGGTAGTCGCCGTTCTTCTCGAGTCGCGTCCTGGCGGCATCCTCCGCCACCTTGACGGCAACCGTTGCGCGATCCCGCGGTTCGTAGAGGAGGTAGCGGCAGACGTCCTCACGCGACTGCCACGAGTGGATGGCGTCGACGTCGGCATCCGTCTCTCGACGCAGGAGAAGCCGCTCGGTCTCAAGGGGCTCGGTGAACTCGAACGCGTGCATGCCTCATGCTAGCGACTGCGGTCCGAGCAGCGAGAGCGCACTTGCGCACTCAAGAACGGGATTTCTCGCGATCATGAGTGCTCAACTGCAATCTCGACGCGGGTCACGTCCCGCTCAGAGCAGTCCGAGTTCGAGCGCGAGGGTGACGGCCCGCGTGCGGTCTTTCACCCCGAGTTTCTCGAACGCGTGCAACAGGTGGGTCTTCACGGTCGCCTCGCTGATGAACAGCCGGGCGGCGATGGCTGGGTTGCTGTTGCCTGCAGCGACAAGCCGCAACACGTCGAGTTCGCGAGCGCTGAGTCTGGGCGGAATCGGCGCAGCCCCCTGTCGCATCCGGTCGACGAGTTTCGCCGCGATGGCCGGGGCGAGCACCGTCTGGCCGCCGACCACCGATCGCACTCCGGCGACGATCTCGTCCTGCGGTGCCGCCTTCAGCAGGTAGCCGCTCGCGCCGGCCTCGATCGCCCCGAGGATGTGGTCGTCTGTCTCGTACGTGGTGAGGATCAACACCCGGGTGCCCGGCAGCGCGGCGATGATCTGCGCGGTTGCCGCGGCACCGTCGATCTCGTCGCCGCCCGGATTCGGCATCCGCAGGTCCATCAGCACGAGGTCGGGTCGGTGTTCTCCGGCGAGGGCGATCGCTTCGGCGCCGTTCGCGGCCTCCCCGACGACCTCGATGCCGTCGGCGAGCGAGAGTAGCGCAGCGATGCCGGAGCGCACGATCGGATGGTCGTCGGCCACCAGTACCCTGATCGGCTGATCGGTCATGCCTGCACCTCTCGCGTGAGGGGGATCTCGACGGTGAGTTCGGTGCCCGACGTGGTGGCGGCATCCGCAACGGTGAGGGCGCCACCGACCAGTCCGACCCGGTCGCGCATGCCGCTCAGGCCGAATCCGCGTTCTGACCCGCTCTCGTCGTTCGGCTGATAGCCGCGCAGCCCGCGCCCGTCGTCGGTGACGCGCAGGCTGACCGTGAACGCGGTCTGGATGACGAGAACGGATGCCGCACGCGCGTCCGCGTGCTTCCTCACGTTCGCGAGTCCTTCCTGTGCGCAGCGGAGCAGCACCACCTCGATGTCCCTGGGGAGCCCGGCCAGGTCGGTGTGCGTCGTCACGGTGACTCCCGTCTCGCGGGAGAAGCGCTCGCCGAGGCGGGCAAGGGTGTCGGTGAGCGAGGCATCGCTCGACGGCAGCCCGGCATTCGCCGTCACCAGGGCTCGGGCTTCACTGAGCGCGTCCCTGGCTGTCGATTCGATGAGCTCGAGGGTGGAATCTGCTGTGGGCTGCTCGAGCCTGGCCCGCTGCGCCAGCATCACGACGCTCGTCAGGCTTTGCGCGATCGTGTCGTGGATCTCGCGGGCGATGCGTTCGCGCTCGGCGGTCGCGCCGGCATCCCGACTCAGCAGTTCCAGCTCGCCCTGGGCAGACCTGAGGTCGTCGAGGAGCCTCTGGCGTTCGTCGCCGTACTCAGCGATGCGCGTGATCCAGAGTCCGAGGGCCAGGCTGAAGCCGAGCGAGAGCCCGCCGACGAGGAGCGCCTGGACGGTGCCACCGATGCCTTCGCCGAGGCCGATGAAGAAGCCGATGGTGATGATGAGCGCCGTGGCGCAGTTCGCGAGAACCGCCTGCCTGGTGCTGAGCGACACCACCCAGATGAGCGGGTAGACGACGAACTGTGCGGTGAGGATGTTCGGTTCGAACGCGGCGCCGGTGCCGACGATGAGCCCGAGGAGCGCCTGCAACGTGATGCTCGGCGCCAGCGAGGTGGGCGCCGGAATCCGGTCGACTGCGCCGACGATCCGGCGGCCGAAGCCGTAGTAGACCGCAGAGAGCAGGCCGAGGGCGATCCAGGCGGCCCAGCGGTCGAGGCCATCCGCCGCTACGGTGACCGTGACCCCGACCACGATGACCGTGGCGGCCACCGCGACGTCCCACCACCTCGGATTGTTCACGGTCCTACTCTCTCGTACTTCGGGTCTCTCCCCGTCGGAACGGATGCCGCAGCGCCGTCAGCTGTCTTTGCGGATCCAGCGGAAGGTGAGTCTGCAGAGCACAAGCCCGACGATGCACCAGATGAGCAGGTTGATGCCGACGAGGCCGAGCTCCCACGCGCCGTTCTGCTCCACTGCGGCGAAGGATTCGGGCAGGAACACCGACCGCATGCCCTGGGCGAGCCATTTGAGCGGGAAGAGGCTGGCGATGTTCTGCAACCAGTCGGGGAGCATCGTGAAGGTCAGGTAGACGCCTGAGATGAACTGCAGCACGAGCACGATCGGGATGACGACCGCTGTCGCGCTCTTGCCCGACCGCGGCAGGGCCGAGAGGGCGATGCCGAGTACGGCAGAGGTGACGATGCCGAGCAGGTAGAGCCAGCCGAAGGTGAGCCACTTCTCGGGCTCGGTCGGCAGTTCGATCGAGAATGCGACGCGGGCGACGACGAGCAGCAGCGCGACCTGCGCGACGGAGGTGACGAAGACCTGCCCCATCTTGCCGATGAAGTAGCTGATCACCGGTAGGGGCGATCCGCCGAGCCGTTTGAGGGTGCCGTCGCTTTTCTCGGTGGCGATGTCCGTGGCGAGATTCTGCACACCGGAGAGCAGGATGCCGGCTGCGACCATGCCGGGGAGGAAGTAGGCGCCCTGGCTGATTCCTCCGCTACCGTCGGGGTCGGTGCCGACGTTGCCCGCCGTGCTGAACGCGGTGGCGAAGATCGAGAGCATCACCACAGGGAACAGGAACGTGAAGAACACCTGGTCTCCGACCCGGAAGTACACCCGGGTCTCGTAGGCGATTCGGGCGAGGCCGAGACGGATGCCACGTCCGCGCGGCAGCGCGGGTACCGGGCCAGCCGGTCGGGTGAGCGTCTGTTCAGACATGTGCTGCTCCTGTCGATTCGGTCGTCGTCGCGGCATCCGTCACTTGTGTGCCGACGAGGTCGAGGTAGACGTCTTCGAGGGTGGGGCGGATCACTTCGAGATCGCGTGGTTCGCCGGCCCCAGCTGCGAACAACCGCGATACGACGGCCGCAGGGGTGTGGGTGCGTTCCTCGTGGAGGCCGCCTGCGTCGCGCCAGCGGACGACGGGCACACGGGCATCCGCCCCGCCGATGGTGTCGACAGGGCCGATCTCGACGAGGCGGCCGTTGGCGATGACCGCCACCCGGTCGGCGAGTTGCGCGGCCTCGTCGAGGTAGTGAGTCGTGAGGAGGATCGTGGTGCCATCGGCCTTGAGCGAGCGGATGAGCTCCCAGAAGTGGCGACGGGCTTCGGGGTCGAACCCCGTCGTCGGTTCGTCGAGGAACAGCAGCTGGGGACGCCCGATGACGCCCAGCGCGACATCGACGCGTCGGCGCTGGCCACCGGAGAGCTTGCCGATGCGGGTCTTCGCCTTCTCGGCGAGGCCGACCGCGTCGAGGACCTCATCGACGTCACGGGGATTCTCGTAGTAGGCGGCGAACTGCTCGACCTGTTCACGGACCGAGACGTGCGCCGCTTCTGCGCTCGATTGGAGCACGATGCCGAGCTGGGCCTTCCAGGCGAGATCGGCCTTCTGCGGGTCGCGGCCGAGCACGCTCACGTCGCCGCTCGAGCGGTCGCGGAAGCCCTCGAGGATTTCGATGGTGGTCGACTTGCCCGCCCCGTTGGGTCCGAGCAGCGCGAAGGTCTCGCCTCGGTAGATGTCGAAACTGACGCCGTCGACGGCGGTCAGGGCGCCGTAGCGCTTGGCGAGATTGCGGACGCTGACCACGGCATCGGTCGACTCGTGGTGTCCGGGTTCTGGGATGGTCATGGCACCAGCATGCTCTTCCGGCGCGCACCGCAACAGCGGTGGTCCGGCTGATTCCGGGGTCAACCGATCGGTGGATGCCGCGCTGCTTTCATCGTCGTCAGCGGAGGCAGCGCCGATGCGTCAGTCGCCGAGTTCGTCGATGAGGATGGCGGTGTAAATGAGCGACAGGTGGCTGAGGCCCTGTGGCAGGTTTCCGGTGAAGTCGAGCGAACCGGCTTCGATCATCTCGGCGTAGAGGCCGACGTCGTTCGAAAGGGCGACGAGGTCGTCCATGAGTTCCCGAGCCTCGTCGACCCGGCCGACGCAGGCCATTGCGCCGGCCAGCCAGAACGCACACGCGACAAAGGTCGACTCCTCCTCCCTCATTCCCGTGTAGCGATAGAGGAGCGGGCCGTCGCCGAGCTCTGCCCTGATGGCGTCGATCGTTGTCGACATCCGTTCGCCCCGGTCGAACCCGCTGGGGGCATGGAGCAGGATCGAGGCATCCAGTTCGTCAGACCCCGGATACATCGTGAACGACTGTTTCGCCTCTGACCAGCAGTTCGCGTGAACCCACGAGCCGATGCGGTCGCGTTCGGCGATCCAGCGGTCGGAGTTGCCGTGGATCTGCCCGAGCTCTGCGAGGTGCACCGCGCTGTTGAGCGCCTGCCAGCAGCCCAGGGCGGACGTCGTGTAGTGGCGGTTCTCCTCGAGTTCCCAGATGCCGGCATCCGGTCTGTGCCAGTCGTCACACGCACGGTCAGCGACCGACGCCAGCAGTGCGCCGGTTTCGGGGTCGAGAATGTTTCCGGCGTCGACGTAGGCGCGCATGACATCGAACAGGTCGCCGTACGGGGCAAGCTGAAGCTGGTGCCTGGCGTCGTTGCCACTGACGACGGGCGGAAGGTTGCGCCAGCCCGGGGCGTCGGTGTGCCTGATCGCGTCGGGGATCTCACCGTCGAGGGTGTAAAAAATCTCGAGCTCAGGGCCGTGTCTGCGGATCGTCGTGAGGAGCCACGAGACGGCTGCCTGGCTCTCTTCGCGCAGGCCGAAGCGGATGAGCGCCTGCAGCGTGTACGCGACGTCGCGGACCCAGGCAAACCGGTAGTCCCAGTTCTTGCCGCCGGTGACGGTTTCGGGGAGCGACGTGGTCGCAGCAGCGGCGATCGCGCCCGTCGGGCTGTGGATGAGGAGCTTGAGGGCGAGCGCACTGCGCCGGACGGCATCCGCCCACGGCCCGTCGTAGGAGAACTCGGTCGACCACGCGCGCCAGTTCGCCACCGTGCGGTCGATTCCCCTGTCGACGTTCTGCGGGTTCGGCGGGTGAATCGGTTCGCGATGCGTACCGGAAACCGTAATCAGCGAGCGCGACGCCGGCTCGGTCGCGAATGCGCCGTCGAGCCGTTGGGCACCCGGTTCGTTCGGACCGTGCCCGAAACCCGTCACGGTGAGGGTGACGCCGTCGACCCGCAGCACCGGGCCATGCACCGTTTCGTGCACCCAGGGCATCGCGGTTCGCAACGCGCGGCCGGGTTCGACGCTCCACGCCATCCGCACCGAGCCGGAGATCCCGTCGACGCGACGGGCCAGTTCCGTCCAGGGCAGGCGACCGGCTACTCCGGTGACGAGGGCATCGGTGACCCGTACGACCCCGGATGCCGTCGTGAACGTCGTCTGCAGCACATTCGTTCCAGACACGTACCGTCTGGTCACCGTGAACGGGTCGGTCGGCGCGAGGGTGATCCGTCCGCCGTGGTCGGTGTCGAGGAGGGCAGCGAAGACGGGCGCCGAGTCCAGGGCAGGAATCGGGAACCAGTCGACGCTGCCGTCCAGGGCGATCAGCGCGACGGTACGACCGTCGCCGATTCCCGCGTATCCGCGGAGGTCGGCGTAGCCGTTATCGCGTTCAAGCGCGCCGCCGCGGTCGGCCGTGCGCAGCCGGTGTGATGGCGAACTGGGCAAGCGGTCACCTCTCGTGGTTCATCGGCGACCCGTCGCCCAGCGTGCGCGAACGACGGTTTCACCGCCCGGTTGGGCGGCGAACCCGATCGTTACGGGGTCGGCATGCCGCCGTTGACGTTGAGCGTCTCACCCGAGACATAGCTCGACTCACCCGATGCCAGGAACACATAGGCGGGGGCGAGCTCGGCCGGCTGGCCGGCGCGGCCGAGCGGCGTCTGCTCACCGAACTCGGGCAGCACATCCGTCGGCTGGCCGCCCGCGGTCTGCAACGGGGTCCAGATCGGGCCGGGAGCCACCACGTTGACGCGGATGCCCTTCGGAGCGAGTTGCTGCGCGAGCGCCTTCGAGAAGGCGTTGATCGACGCCTTGGTCGTTGCGTAGTCGACGAGGTTCTCCGACGGGGAGTATGCCTGGATGGACGACGTGTTGATGATGGTCGAACCAGGAGCGAGGTGAGGCAACGCCGCTTTCGTGGTCCAGAACATGGCGTAGACGTTCGTCTTGAACGTCTCGTCGAACTGTTCGTCGGTCAGCTCGGCGAGGTCTTCGACGTGCTGCTGCTTGCCGGCGTTGTTGACGAGGATGTCGAGTCCGCCGAACGCCGAAACCGTCTTCTCGACGATGCCCTTCGCGTATGCGGAGTCCGTCAGGTCGCCGGGGAGGGCGAGGGCCTTCTGGCCGGCCTCCTCGATGAGCGCGACGACAGCCTTGGCGTCTTCTTCTTCTTCGGGAAGGTACGAGAGAGCGACGTCCGCGCCCTCCCGGGCGTATGCGATGGCGACGGCAGCGCCGATCCCCGAGTCGGCTCCGGTGATCAGGGCCTTGCGCCCCTGGAGGCGGCCCGTGCCCCGGTAGGACTTCTCGCCGCGGTCAGCGGTCTCCTCGAGCTGGGAATCGAGCCCGCTGCCCTCCTGGTACTGGGCGGTCGTGTCGATGTCGGCGTACTTCTTGGTCGGGTCTTCGAATGTGTACTGGTCGGCAGCCATGAGCTGGTCCTCCTGTGATCTGGACGCGTTTCCGATTCGACTGAACTCGGTCACTCCCGATGCTGTCAGGGGTTGCGCATTGCGAGCATGAGGTTGATTACGGGGAGGAGTTCAGCTATGGCTCGACAGCCCTGGCGCTCGACGAAATGACCTCCGCCGGGAATGATCGTGAGCGGTGCGTCGAGGCTCCTGGCGAGCGCCGCGGTGATCGGCGGGGCCACCGTCGTGTCGTTGTCTGACCCGAACACGTGACGGTGCCTGATGTTGGCCCGAATCGGCTCCAGGTCGAGTGACGGCACCGTGAACGGGTCGAGCTTCGGCAGGTTCGGCAGGGGTTCGGCGAAACCGGCGACGATCACGAGTCCGCCGAGCGTCCATGGCCGGGGAAGCGCGGCCAGCACCCGCAGCGTGGTGATCGTCCCCAGGCTGTGCCCCACGAGCACGGTGTCGTCGTCGACCTCGCCGATCGCCGCGGCGAGGGTCTCGAGCCAGGCGGCCGGTTGCGGCTCGGTCGGGTCGGGCAGCGCCGGTACGTGCACCACATCGGCCCCGTACTGTTCGACGAGCCAGGGGAACCAGTGTTTGTCGGGAGACGCGAGGTACCCGTGTGCGACGACGATGCGTTTGCCCATGTCGTCGAGTGTGCCAGCTGTTCAGGCGCCCGTGCGCATCCAGGCCGTCGTTCGGGCACGCAGACCCAGGGTCACAGCGCGGGCCGCGACGTAACCGAGCGCGAATGCGGCGGTGAGCAGAGCGAGCCCCGCGGCATCCGTTGGCGCTGAGAACAGGACCCACAGCGCGAGCGGCACGAAAACGACGACGTTGAGGATGCCGGTGAGCGCGAGATAGCGGGCGTCACCTGCACCGATCAACACGCCGTCGAGCACGAAGACGAAGCCGGCAAGCGGGGTGCTGAGCCCGAGCACGAGAAGGCTCGGCATCAGCAGCGCGGCAAGAGCCGGGTCGCCGGTGAACAGCAGCCCGGTCACCCCCGAGGTTCCGGCGACGACGAGTCCGAGCACCACGCCAGAGCCGACTCCCCACTGCAGGCAGCGCAGAAGCACCGCCAGCACGCCCTCGGTGTCTGCGGCGCCGAGTCCTTTGCCGATGAGCGCCTGCGCCGCGATCGCGAGGGCATCGAGGGCGAACGCGGTGAGGGTGAAGATCGTCATCACCACCTGAAAGCCGGCGAGCTCGCTCGTGCCGAGCCCGGTCGCAACGAAGACGGCCAGCAGGATCGCGGCCCTGAGGCTCACCGTGCGCACGAACAGCCAGCCGCCTGAGAGCGCCGATCCCGAGATCCCGGCGCGGTGCGGCCGAATGCCTGCCCCCGTCCGCCTGGCGTGGGCGAGCACGACGGCGAAATACACAGCGGCCATGCCCCACTGGGCGATCACGGTGCCGATCGCCGAGCCGGCGATCCCGAAGCCGAGCAGGTAGATGAGCACGGCGTTGAGCGCGACGTTCGCGGTGAACCCTGCGACGGCGACGAGCAGCGGCGTCCGGGTGTCCTGCAGGCCGCGGAGCAGGCCGGTCGCCGCGAACGCGAGCAGCATCGCCGGAAGCCCCGCCATCGAGATCGAGAGGTAGACGGATGCCTGCTCCGTCACATCCGCAGGCGCTCCGAACGGTGCGAGAAGGACCGGTGTCGCCAGCGCCCCGATGGCGGCGAGGGCGATGCCGAGTCCGAGGGCAAGCCAGAGCCCGTCGATGCCGACCGAGACGGCGCCGCGTTCGTCCCCGGCGCCGAGTCGACGGGCGACGGCCGGGGTCGTGGCGTATGCGAGAAAGACCATCAGCCCGATGATCGTCTGCAGAACGGCGCCGGCGAGGCCGAGGCCGGCCAGCTGGGTCAGGCCGATGTGGCCGATCATGGCCGAGTCGGCGAGGAGGAACAGGGGCTCCGCGAGCAGGGCGCCGAGTGCGGGGACCGCGAGGCGAAGGATGTCGCGGTCAACGGTTCTCACCCGCTCGAGCCTACTGCCGGCAGGCAACCGGGCGGGTGCCCCTTCTTCCGCTATGCCGCTTTCCGCCGGTAATGTCGCGATCATGATCGGAGAACTGCACGCCGTCGTGATCGACTGCCCGGACATCGAGGAACTCGCCACCTTCTACCAGGAACTGTTGGGAATGGTCCGCGTCTCGACCGATGACGACTGGATCATGATCGGCGACTCGCCCGATCGGTCCAGGGTCGCATTCCAACTCGTGGACCCATACACGCCGCCTCAGTGGCCGGGCCAGCTGGTGCCACAACAGATGCACGTCGACGTGCGGGTCCCCGACCTCGACGAGGGTGAAAAGAACGTCATCGCCCTGGGCGCGACCGACGCCGCATACCGCGAAGACGACTTCCGGGTCTACCTCGACCCGGCCGGGCATCCGTTCTGCCTCGTCCTCTGACGGGCCGAGGCCCGTGGCACGGTTGCCGAGCGGGTGGTCCGCCGCTAGCCTCAGAAACCATGATCGGTGAACTCCGCAGCTTCGTCTTCGACTGCCCGAACCCCCGCAACCTCGCTTCGTTCTACGAAGAGGTGCTCGGGATGGACCGCATCATCGACAACGATGACTGGGTCGCCCTCAAAAAATCCGATGGCGGTCCCCGGCTGGCCTTCCAGCAGGTCGAAGGCTACGTCCCGCCGCAGTGGCCAGGCCAGCTCGTGCCCCAGCAGGCACACCTCGACGTCGAGGTCACAGACATCGCCGAGGCCGAGCGCGCCGTTCTCGCCCTCGGTGCAACAGACGCCGGCTACCGCGAAGACGATTTCCGCGTCTATCTCGATCCAGCCGGCCACCCGTTCTGTCTCGTCTTCTGACTCACACCGCCGGTCGTACCTGCGGCTGGATGCCCCTTACGAACACGCCCGCTGAGGCGTAGTGTCCGCAGCATGAGCACGGTCATTTCAGCGCGCGACCTGCGAAAGTACTACGGGCGCGTCCATGCACTCGACGGCCTCGACCTCGAGGTCGCGGCGGGAGACATCCACGGATTTCTCGGCCCGAACGGTGCCGGAAAGTCGACGACGATCCGCATCCTGCTCGGACTGGCGAGAGCCACATCCGGCAGCGTGTCGGTCTACGGCAGGGACCCGTGGACCGATGCCGTTCCGCTCCACAGCCGGATGGCCTACGTGCCGGGGGGTGTCCCGCTCTGGCCCACACTCACCGGGGGTGAGGCGATCGACCTGCTCTGCCGGCTGCGAGGCATCCAGGACCCGGCGGCCTATGTGGCGCGGCGCGCGCATCTCATCGAGGCGTTCCAGTTCGATCCGAGCCGCAAGGGACACACCTACTCCACCGGCAACAGGCAGAAGGTCGCCCTCATCGCGGCGCTCGCCGTGCCTGCCGGACTGTACCTGCTCGACGAGCCGACCTCCGGTCTCGACCCGGTGATGGAGGCCGTCTTCCGCCGCGAGATCTCGGCGGCTGTCGCCGACGGCAGCACCGTCGTTCTGTCGAGTCACATCCTCAGCGAGGTCGAAGCCTTGTGCGACAGAGTCAGCATCATCCGGGCCGGAAAAATCGTCGAGACCGGGACCCTCGCCGATCTGCGTCACCTCACCCGTACCGACGTCGCCTTCGCGCGTGAGGGACTCAGTGACGACGACCTGCGCGCCATCCCCGGCAGCCCCGATCTCGTCTTCGACGGGACCCGTGCCCACTTCACCGCAGACAGCGACGAACTCGTCGACGTTCTGCCGGCTCTCGCTGCCCTGAGGGTGCGCGGGCTCACGATCACGCCGCCATCGCTCGAGGAACTGTTTCTCAGCCACTATGGCGGCGAAGAAACAGAGGCCGCGCCTCGAACGAGGCGCCAGGCTCGCGTCCACAGGGCGAAATGATGGACACCCTCCTGCGTCTCGTCCTCCACCGGTTGCGGCGGGACCGTCTGCAGATCCCGATCTGGATCCTGTCGATCGCCGGGTTCGTCTTTCTTGCCGCCGTCGGTCTGCAGAACACCTTCGGTTCGCTCGCGGAGCGGACGGTGCTCGTTCGGCTGGCGACGGCCAACCCCGCGATCATGCTGCTGCGTGGTCCACCGCAGGGCACCGATCTCGATGCCCTGCTGATCTTCACGGTCTTCGGTTTTCTCGGCGTTCTCGCCGGGCTGATGAACACCTTTCTGGCTGTGCGCCACCTGCGGGCAGAGGAGGAGAGCGGACGGGCATCGCTCATCTCAGCGACACCCGCCGCCCGGGTGTTCCCTCCGCTGTCGACGCTCGTCTACGGCTTCGGCGTGGACGTGGTGCTCGCTCTCGCGGTCGCTGGGTGCTTTCTCGCCGCGGGCCAGGACCTCTCCGGCTCGATCGTCGCTGGACTCGCTCTCGGCGCGGTCGGCATCGTCTTCCTCGGTGTGGGTGCAGTGGCATCCGAGCTCATGGCCAGTTCCCGTGCAGCGAACGGCGTCGGTGTCGGAGCGGTGCTGCTCGCCTATCTGCTGCGCGGCCTCGGTGACGCGTTCGGTACGGTGTCTGCCGACGGCCTCAGCGCCGAGAGCGCCTGGCCGTCGTGGCTGTCACCGATCGGCTGGGCCCAGCAGACCCATCCGTTCACTGAGAACACCCTCGCGCCACTCATCCTGTCCGTTATCGTTGCCGCGGCGCTGATGGGGGTAGCCGGCCTCGTGCTGGTGCGGCGCGACTCAGGGGCGAGTGTGCTCGCGAGCGGCGCGGGCCGGGAGGCCGCCGACCCTCGCCTCTCGGGGGCATTCGGCCTGGCGTGGCGGCTGCAATGGCCGTCGATCCTGGCCTGGTCTCTCGGCGGCGCGTTGTTCGGAGTCTTCGGCGGTTCGCTCGGAACCGCCATCGGCTCATCGGATCTCGGAAACGGGCCGATCGCCGACGAGCTCAGTGGACTCACCGGGGGTACCGGCTCCCTGACCGAGGCATTCGTCTCCGTGGTCTTCACCATCGTCGGCGTGATTGCGGCGGGCAGCGCCATCCAGTCCGTCGTGCGATTGCGGCAGGAGGAGGCGTTGGGAACAGGGCACCTTCTCCTGGCCACTCCGCTCTCGAGACTCGGCTGGCTGGTCAGCTATCTGGCCGTCGGAGTGATGGCCGTCGTGCTCGTCCTCGCGTCCGGCGCCGCTGCGGCGGTCGTCTCCTCAGCCGCGGTCGGAGCGCCTGAGCTCGCAGACGATGCGGTCCTGGCAGCTGTGGCCCAGGTTCCTGCCGCACTCCTCTTTCTCGGCGCGGTGGCCACCGTCTGGGCCCTGCTTCCTCACCTCACGGCAGGACTCGGCTGGGGAGCTCTCATCCTCGCCGTCTTCCTCGGAATCTTCGGGCAGCTCATCGGACTGCCGGACTGGACGGCCGACCTGTCGCCGTTCACCCACAGCCCGCAGCCAGCAGGGGCAGACACGGACTGGACCGGGGGAATCGTCATGGCCGGAATCGCTCTCGCGGCCGGGGTCGCGGCATCCGTCTTCTTTCGCCGGCGGGATATCGCGGGCGGATGACGCCGGTGACAGCGCCGGGCGTCAGGTTCAGGTGGGGGTCGACCGAGGACCGCTGAGCGCGACGACCGAGCCGCATCCGTCTGGTGCGAATTCGCAGCCCGCGATCCTCCCCGTTCTCCTAGGGTGGAGGCATGACTGACGCAGATCTTCCCTCCGGCATTCTTCTCGACGAACTCGATCGGGCGGTGCGGCCGCAGGACGACCTCTACCGGCACGTCAACGGTCAGTGGCTCGATCGCACCGAGATCCCGGCGGACAAGGCGCGCTGGGGGTCGTTCCACATGCTCGCCGAAGAGGCCGAGAAAGCCGTGCAGACGATCATCCTCGAAGCGCAGGATGCCGGCGACAGCGTGGAGGCCGACGGCGAACAGCGCAAGGTCGGTGACCTCTACGCGAGCTTCATGGATGACGATCTCATCGAGGCGCTCGGCGCGACTCCGATCGCCGGTCAGCTCGCCGCCATCGAGAACATCGGCTCGATCGAGCAGCTCGTGCGCACCACGGCGCAGTTCGACCGCGCAGGGGTGAGCGGCTTCTTCCAGCTCTACGTCGACAACGACCCGGGCAACCCGGAGCGCTACCTCGTTCTCGTCGAGCAGGGCGGCATCTCGCTGCCGGACGAGAGTTACTACCGAGACGACAAGTTCGCCTCGATCCGGTCCGCCTACGTTTCGCACGTGCAGCAACTGTTCGAACTCGTCGCTGACGGAATTCCGGGTGGAGCGCAGTTCAGGAACGCCGCTGCCCGCGCGCAGCACGTGTTCGACCTCGAGACCGAGATCGCCGCCGTGCACTGGGACAACGTTCGTTCACGGGACAGTGAGGCGACCTACAACCTGCACACGTGGGCCGAAGCCGCAGCACTGTTCGGGGGCGAAGGAGGAGCATCCGCTCTCCTCAGCGCCTGGCGTGAGGCACTCGGCGCGCCGGAGGGAGCCTTCGACGAACTCGTCGTCCGGCAGCCGAGCTTTTTCGCCGGCCTTGCGCCTCTGCTCGTGCCGTCGAAGCTCGAGGCCTGGAAGGACTGGCTGGCGTGGAAGGTGATCCACGGAGCAGCCCCCTACCTTTCGAACGAATTCGTGGCATCGAACTTCGCTTTCTACGGTCGCACCCTCTCTGGCACCCCTGAGATCCGCGACCGCTGGAAGCGCGGCGTCTCGCTCGTCGAGGGCGTGCTCGGCGAGGCCGTCGGCAAGATCTACGTGGAGCGTCACTTTCCGCCGCAGGCCAAGGAGTCGATGGACGTGCTGGTCGAGAACCTCGTCGAGGCCTACCGGCAGTCGATCTCGACGCTCGAGTGGATGGGCAACGACACCCGCAGGCGCGCCCTCGAGAAGCTCGAGAAGTTCACGCCCAAGATCGGGTTCCCCACGACGTGGCGCGACTACTCGACCCTCGACGTTCAGCGCACAGACCTCATCGGCAACGTGCGCAGGGCGAGCCTGTTCGAGTTCAACCGCGAGCTCGGCAAGATCGGCAAACCGCTCGATCGCGACGAGTGGTTCATGACCCCGCAGACCATCAACGCCTACTACAACCCCGGTTTCAACGAGATCGTCTTTCCTGCCGCCATCCTCCAGTTCCCGTTCTTCGACGAAGGGCGGGATGCCGCCGCGAATTACGGTGCGATCGGTGCAGTGATCGGCCACGAGATCGGGCACGGCTTCGACGACCAGGGTTCGAAGTACGACGGAGACGGCAAACTCA
This sequence comes from Mycetocola sp. CAN_C7, assembly GCF_015752285.1. NCBI lineage: Bacteria > Bacillati > Actinomycetota > Actinomycetes > Micrococcales > Microbacteriaceae > Mycetocola > Mycetocola sp. CAN_C7. The sequence goes on along the minus strand of NZ_JADOUY010000001.1, from coordinate 491,722 downwards.
CCGACTGGTGGACCGCGAAGGACCGCAAGGCGTTCGAGAAGCGCACAGCGTCGCTGATCGAGCAGTACAACGCGCTCGCGCCCGCGCAGGTCCCAGACCACCACGTCAACGGCGCACTCACCATCGGCGAGAACATCGGCGACCTCGGTGGCCTGTCGATTGCGTGGAAGGCCTACCTGCTCTCCCTCAACGGGGAGACGCCTCCGGTCGTCGACGGCCTCTCCGGTGCTGAGCGTTTCTTCCTCTCCTGGGCGCAGGCCTGGCAGCAGAAGGGCAGGGACGCTGAGGTGATCCGCCTGCTCGCGATCGACCCGCACTCGCCGAACGAATTCCGCTGCAACCAGATCGTGCGCAACATCGACGAGTTCTACGAGACGTTCGGCGTCGGGGCATCCGACGCGCTCTGGCTGGAGCCGTCGCAGCGGGTCACCATCTGGTAGCTCGCTGTCGCTCGCTCCGACCGGGCGTGTCTCACATCGGATCTGCGATACTGACAGAGACGGCTGGTCGATGCATCCTGCACCTTCGGACGGCATCCGTGGCCGAACGCAGAGCAAACCGATCCGGTGCGACCGCGAAAGCGGCAGTGGGGACGCGTCGGGCACTTCACGGAGATACATGCCAGTGGCACCGCCGACGCAACACCCAGCACCGCAGTCCCGCGGTCGAACGCGGCAGCGCGAGCGTCGGCGAGCCCGGCACAGGTCCGCGGAGCCCGCTGAGACGTTCAGCCACAGCCTCAAAGCGCTGGGCTACCTGGCCCGCAACGGTGTGCAGGTCTCTGCTCGGGTCACCGACCTGGCCACCGGCAGCGAGTTGCTGAGTGTCGATGACTATGTGGTGATGCCGACAGCGTCGATCGGCAAGGTCCTGCTGCTCGTCGATGTGGCCGCGCGCCTCGACGACACCGAGTTCGCGGCTCTCACGATCCTCGACCGCGAATCGAATGACTCGGTCGGGGACTCGGGCCTCTGGCAGCACCTCCAGGTGCCGTCGCTCCCGGTCGCGGATCTGGCCTCGCTCATCGGGGCGACGAGCGACAACCTCGCCACCAACGTGCTGTTGCGGCTGATCGGCCTGGACTCGGTCCGCAATCGCGCCGAGGCGATCGGCCTGAAGCGCACGGCTCTTCTCGACCGGGTGCGCGACCACCGCGGCCCTGACGATGCGCCCCATCTCTCGGTCGGATCGATGAAGGAGCTGGCCTGGCTCTTCTCTGCGATCGCCCGCGGTGAGATCGTCGACGCATCGACGAGCCAGCGGGTGGCGGGCTGGCTGTCGCTCAATGCCGACCTCTCGATGGTGGCCTCAGCGTTCGGCATGGACCCGTTGTCGCACCGGAGCGGAGATCACGGCATCCAGATGTTCAACAAAACAGGCGTAGACACCGGGGTGCGCGCCGACGTCGGTGTCGTTCGCGGTCCGCGGGCCGGGGTGTCGTACGCGGTCGCCGTGTCGTTCGCCGACACCGACCTTTCGACCCGCCTCGCCGTCTACGACGCGATGCACACAGTGGGCCTCGACCTCGTGGAGTACATCCACTAGCGCGCGCCGGCGCGCCGAGGGCGTCCGTTCGCCCGTGGCGCTGCCGTGTGGGTGAACTATGCTGCACCTTTACGTCGATGCTGCTGTTGCAACAGCAGCATCGGCAAGAAAGTGCAGCATGGACGCGGCGGGCACTCACGAAGGTGCAGCATCGACACGAAACTGCAGCATCGATACACGACGGCCCGGATGAGGGCTTCTGGACCGCGCGACGCTGTCGACCGCACAACGAGCACTTGTGATCATTCGGGCGGGAATGCGATCGGCGTGCCGTCGATGTTTGACGTGCGACCACAGCGGGCGCACCGGTAATAGCGGCCCCCTTCTGGTGAATCCTGTGTGATGACGTATTTGTGGATGCCGATTCGGCATCGCAGTGGTCGTTTCATGTCCGCCTCCCCTGACTGGGTTTGCGTCGGGTGCAGCGGATCGCGAACCGGCGAGCGGCTGACGCCATCGGCGCCGTTTCTCGGCACGGTACTCCCGCTCGCGACCGGAGACAACCTCTCTGCCGCGCCGAAGGCATCCGTTCCGGTCGAAGACACCCCGCACGCCGGATGCCTTCGACCTCAACGGGAGTTCTCGCTATGTTTCGGTCGAGGGAAGGGTGCGGTCGCCTCCATGGTTGCACTCCTCACGACAACCGGAAGGACACCCCGTGGACAACGTTCTGCAGATGAGACTCGTCGTCGAGGCCGACGACTACGACGCGGCTGTTGCGTTCTACCGCGACGCGCTCGGGCTCGACGAGGAAGCGGCGTTCGAGGGCGACGACGACGCCCGCGTGATGATCCTCGACGCCGGTCGGGCGACACTCGAGATCATCAACCCGGCGCAGAAGCGCATGATCGACGACGTCGAGGTGGGGCGCCCCGTCGCCCCGAAGTTCCGGCTGGCCTTCGAAGTCGCGGATGCCTCCAGCGCCACCGAGACGCTCACCGAGGCGGGTGCGACCCTCGTCGCCGCGCCGACCGAAACGCCGTGGCGGTCACTGAATGCGCGGCTCGAGGCCCCCGACCTGCAGATCACGGTGTTCCAGGAGCTCGACGAGTCCCACTGACCGGTCAGTCGATCAGGTCCATCTCGGCCAGACGACGCAGCACCTCGGCGCCGGCCGGCGGGCAGCGGTGCAGGTCGGCCGTCGTCACCCAGTGCAGCGCGCTCACTTCCGCGCTCGGCCTGGGCTCGGCATCGGCGTCGGCGGTGAAGACGACCATTCGCACCAGGCGGCCGTCCGGCTCACCGTGCGCCTGGGTCACCACGGTGAAGAGTTCGCGTACAGAGCCGGGGACGAGCCCGACCGCGACTTCTTCGCGGGCCTCGCGCGCAGCGGCATCCGCCGGGAGTTCACCCGGGTCGATCTTGCCGCCGGGGAGGTAGAGCACGTCGCGACCGCGCGCGGTGACCATGAGCATCCTGCGGCCGCTGAGCAGCACGACGGCGGCGACCTGCAGTTCGGCGAGAGAGGTCATCGGTCGTCTCCGGAGACGGTACCTGCCCCCGCATGGTCCCGCATCGGATGCTCCGTGGTCTCGACGAGAAGCTGAACGCCCTCGCTGACCGCATCGATCGTTTCGGTGCGACTGAGGATGCGGAAATGTCCGTCGACGGGGAGCAGTACGTTGGTCGCGCCGGTGAGGACGCTGCCGTCGGGAACGTGGGGGTCGAACCCACCGAAGACCGAGACGATCGCCCCGTTCACCCCCGAGCTGTTGCCGAGGCTCACGATCGTCTCGTCCGTGGGCATGAACGCACGCAGAGTGCTGCCGAGCACGAACCGGGCGTAGCGGGAACCACCGAAGGGTGTGCAGACGGCGACGAGTCCACGCAGGTGCAGATCGTCGCCGGTGAGCAGCAGGTGCTTGCCGACGAGCCCGCCCTTGCTATGCGCGACGACAAGGCGCCCAGCCGGGTTCGCTCTCACACGGGAGAGCGCACGGGCGAGGCGCTCAGATGTGTCGACGATCGGGCGACGGTTGTAGCCGAGGCCGTGCACGACGCTGATCGGATAGCCGTCGGCGTTGAGCCGTTCTGCGATCGGCCGGAGAAAGCTCCACCGTTCGTAGACGCCGGGGAGAAGAACGATGGTCGGCTTTCCGGGGTCCCCGGTGGCGAACGAGACCGGGACTCCCCAGGTGAGCAGCGCACGCGCGTGCATGGCTCCCGCGTGCACATAGTCGACAGCCCAGACCCTGAGCTTGTGGAACAGTGCGGTCATCATCGTCGTCCTTCCGCGTGGCGGGCGACCAGCGACGCTACCGCCTTGCCGTTCGTCATCATCACTTCGTGCCCGGTCCCTGGCACCTCCATGTACCGCGAGTCAGGGACCGCAGCGAGGATCCTGTCCACCCAGCTCTTCGGACAGAGTCTGTCATCACTCCCGCGGATGATCAGCGTGCTGGCCCGGACGTGCGGCATCGTCTTCTCGACCTCGTGGTCGATCATCATCCGCAGCTTCTTGACGTACCAGCGCGGCCCTGCCTGCAGGTAGTAACGCAGGCCGGACCGGAGCACACTCAGTTGCGCACCCCAGAGGTCCTGGGCGAGTCTGAGGGCCTGGATCCGTCTGCCCCGTTCATCAGGGTTCACGGTCGGGCTGATGAGCACGACGCAGTCGAAGAGCTCAGGATGCCGTGCGGCGGCCTCGACCGCGATCTGCGATCCCATGGAGTGCCCGACCAGGACCGGTCGCTCGATCCGCAGGCGCTCGACGAGTTCGGCGATGAGGTCCCCTGACTGCACCATGTCGAGCGGTGTCTCGGGTTCGGGGGCATCTCCGAAGCCGGGCAGGTCGAGTGCGTAGACGCGACCGGTGCGTCCGAGCGTGTCGGTCAGCGTCCCCCAATAGCGCCTGCCCATGCCGATTCCGTGCAGCAGAATGAAGCTCGGACCGGTGCGCACGCCGCTCTCCGCCACGATCGTCACGCGCTCCCGCGAGCGAAACTCGGAGACGGAAGGGGCAGACATTGCGCCAGTCTACGGACGCACGATGGGCGGCGACCGGGGCGAAGTCGCGCGGCTAAGCTTGGAGGGCGTCCGTGCAGCCGGCACGGGCCCCCGTTCGCATCAGGAGCCACAGTGGCCGCATCCAGCCGTCTCGACTCAGTCATCGCCCTCGCCCGCCACCGCGGATTCGTGTTCCAGGCCGGTGAGATCTACGGAGGGTCGCGATCCGCCTGGGACTACGGGCCGCTCGGCGTCGAGCTCAAAGAGAACATCAAGCGGCAGTGGTGGAAGTACATGGTCACCCGCCGCGACGACGTCGTCGGTCTCGACTCCAGCGTCATCCTGCCGAAGAAGGTCTGGGAGGCATCCGGTCACGTCGGTGTCTTCACCGACCCGCTGGTCGAGTGCCTGCACTGCCACAAGCGCTTCCGTGAAGACCATCTCCTCGAGGCATTCGAGGAGAAGAAGGGGCGAGCGCCCGAGACCGGGATGCTCGAGATCGCGTGCCCGAACTGTGGCACTCGCGGCGAGTGGACGCCACCCCGCGACTTCAACATGATGCTCAAGACCTACCTTGGCCCGGTCGAAGACGAGTCCGGCATGAACTACCTGCGCCCGGAGACCGCTCAGGGCATCTTCGTGAACTTCGCCAACGTGCTGCAGGCGTCGCGCATCAAGCCGCCGTTCGGCGTCGGCCAGATCGGCAAGAGCTTCCGGAACGAGATCACGCCAGGAAACTTCATCTTCCGTACCCGCGAGTTCGAGCAGATGGAACTCGAGTTCTTCGTCGAGCCGGGCACAGACGAGAAGTGGCACCAGTACTGGATCGACTACCGCTTCTCCTGGTACACCGACCTCGGCATCGACCCCGAGAACCTGCGCCTGTTCGAGCACCCGCAGGAGAAGCTGTCGCACTACTCGAAGCGCACCGTCGACATCGAGTACAAGTTCGGTTTCGTCGGAGGGGAGTGGGGCGAGCTCGAGGGAGTCGCCAACCGCACCGACTTCGACCTCACCACGCACGCCGAGCACTCCGGCAAGGACCTCTCCTTCTTCGACCAGGGCAAGAATGAGCGCTGGGTTCCGTATGTCATCGAGCCGGCGGCCGGACTCACCCGCTCGCTCATGGCCTTCCTCGTCGACGCGTACTCCGAAGAGGAGGTGCCGAACGCAAAGGGCGGCACAGACAAGCGCACCGTGCTCAAGCTCGACCCGCGCCTCGCTCCTGTGAAGGCTGCCGTCCTCCCGCTCAGCCGCAACGAGGCCCTGTCGCCTGTTGCCAGGAAGATCGCAGCCGAGCTGCGCGAGACCTGGAACATCGACTTCGACGACGCTGGCGCCATCGGCCGTCGGTACCGTCGGCAGGACGAAATCGGTACTCCGTACTGCATCACCGTGGATTTCGATTCGCTCGACGATCACGCCGTCACCGTGCGCGATCGCGACACCATGGAGCAAGAGCGCGTGCCGATCGACACGCTCTATCTGTACCTCGCTGAGCGGCTCAAGGGCGCATAGCCTCACGATCGTCCTCAGCCGGATGGACACCGGCACCGGCCCAGGACAGGGGAGAAGTCCCCATGCCACACACCGTCACGGTCGTTGACACTGCTGAGCCCTGCTGACAGCATGGAACCCGGCTTACGAAGGAGCAGACAATGACTGACAACACCCCGCCAGTACCCCCCGCCGGCTCGAACCCCTCCGGACAGAACGCGCCCCAGTACGGCGCGCCCCAGTACAACGCGCCGCAGCAGCAGGCTCCGGGCTATGGCGCACCGGCTTACGGCCAGTCCGGCCAGACCAACCCGAAGTGGAACGTCCTCTCGATCGTCTCGATCGCTGGCGCCGTCCTCGGCTTCAACATCATCGCGGCCATCCTCGGATTCATCGCGCTCAACCAGATCAAGAAGACCGGCGAGCAGGGCAAGGTGCTCGCGATCATCGCGATCGTCCTCGGCATCCTGTCGCTCATCATCATCATCATCGCCGTGATCGCGTTCTTCGCGGCACTCAGCGCTGGTGTCTCGACGTACGAAACGTACTAGAGCGCACAGAAACGCCCCGCCACGATCTCGTGGCGGGGCGTTTTTTGTGTTGTGCTGCGACGGAGAACAGGCATCATCGCACGGTTGTCGCGCTCAACAGGTGCGGATGCACGCTTCCGAGCGGCGGTACCTGTCGAGCGTCACACGACGGCTGCCGATCAGGATGCCGCTTCGTCTTCGGCGAGGATCGTCGCGACCGGCTCGACCTCCACAGTCAGCCCGAGCAGCGCGTCGAGGGCGTCGAGGTACCTCTGCGCCTCACCCGAACGCGCCAGCTCGCGAGCGCGGACGGTCGGCGCGTGCAACAGGCGGCCCATCATGTGCCTGAGTGCCTGCTCGGCCACACCGTCAGGATCGCGGGGTGCGACGCGGGCGATCTCGGCGTCGAGGAGATCGTGGGCACGCCGACGCAGAGCGACGACAGCCGGGTCGAGGCTCTGCTCGTCGGTGACGGACGCGAACTTGCGGGCGGCGCGATTGACGATCTGGTGGGCGTGGTCCGTTGCCTGCAGTTCCTCGAGGGGAGCGTGGATGCGGATCGTCTCGAGGTCGAGCAGGTCGACGCCGTTCACTCCGGCAACATCGGGGTCGACGTTGCGCGGGAGTCCGAGGTCGATGACGAGCTGGCCGGCACGGTGATCGACCGGGCAGCCCGGCGTCTCGTCGCGCTCGAATGCAGGGAGCGACTCGCTGAGCGCGATCCGCCCGGCCGTGAGGCTCGCAGCATCCAGGACGAAACCGGATGCCGTCGTGCAGGTGACGATGATGGTCGCGTCTGCGGCTGCGCTGGGGAAGGCATCCGCTTCGACGGCGTGAATCCCGTGGCTGGCGGCGAACCGTGCCGCGCGCCCGGATGGAGAATAGACGCCGACGTCGGTGACACCGCGGTCGCGGAGGGCGGCGAGGCTGGCACCGGCATACGCCCCGGTCCCGATGAGCAGCACGCGAACGGTGGACCAGTCGACGATACGGCTCTCGGCGAGGTCGAGCGCGAGGCGCACGATGGAGCGGCCCGCGCGTCCGAGCGGGGTGTTGTTCTTCACTCCGCGTGACGTTTGTGATGCCCGCTGGAACAGCCGCTCGAGGTCGCTCGTCGTCGTGCCCGATTCGCGTGCACTTTCGAGCGATCGTCGCACCTGACCGGCGATCTCACCCTCGCCGACGATCACCGACTCGAGTCCGGCTGAGACCGCGAAGAGATGCCGAGCGGCTTCTTCATCGGTGTGGACGCTCCAGGTGGCGTGCAGTTCGTCTGCCGGGATGCCTGAGGCGGCGCTGACGGCGGCGGTCGCGGCTTCGACACCGACCTGCTGGCCAGCGGTGACCGGCTCATCGAGATCGATGTAGGCCTCGAACCGGTTGCAGGTCGAGATGACGACGGCGCCCGCGACGCATTCGGAGTGCCCCGTGATGAGTCGCGCAACCGACTCGGCGCCCCCGGAGAGTCGCTCGAGCAGGTCGAAAGAGGCGTTTTTGTGACTCGCCGTCAGACACATGAGCACGGATCAAGGATACCTTCTCCGATCGGGTGCTCCGGTCGGGGAAGGGTTCGGAGTCACGCGGCGCCGTCAGGAGCGGATGAACTCCCAGCCGATCATCAGCATGGTCACGAGAAAACCGACGAGGAAGTTGAGCCAGAGAAAGTGCCTCCACCCGCGGTTCGCCCGCTCGGAGACGTCATCATTGATCGACCGGTACGGCAGAACGGCGAGGAGGTACGGTACGGCCAGAAGGGTCGCGAGAGGGCCCGGCCAGTCCGTGAACAGCATGAGGAGCCCCGCGAACGTCCACGCGCCGAGAGCGAGGCGCACGGTTGTTCGCGCGCCGAGCACGGTGGCGATCGACGCGACCCCGCCCGCTCGGTCCGGGAGCACATCCTGCACGGCGCCGAAGGCGTGGCTCGCCATTCCCCAGAGGAAGAACGCGCCGAGGACGGCGAACAACTGCGGGGTGAATGTCGCCCCCGCGAGCACCAGGGCGTAGACCGCCGGGCTCACGAAGTGGGTGCTCGACGTGATCGAGTCGAGGAAGGGTCGCTCCTTGAACCGCAGGCCAGGGGCCGAGTACGCGACGACGGCGAAGAGGCTGACAGCGAGGACGAGCCAGGATGCCGGCGAGCCCAGCACAACGAGCACGACGATGAACGGCAGGCACGTCACAGCGGAAGCGAGGAGCGTCCACCGGTGCAGACTCCGGTCGAGCAGTGCGCCTTCGACTCCGCCCTTGCGTGGGTTGGCGAGGTCGGATTCGTAGTCGAAGACGTCGTTGATGCCGTACATGGCGAGGTTGTACGGAACGAGGAAGAACAGCGTTCCGACGACGAGCGTGAGGTCGATCGACCCGGTGGTGAGGAGGTATGCGGCAGCGAACGGGAATGCGGTGTTGATCCAGCTCAGTGGCCGTGAGGAGAGCAGCAGCTGCCCGGCGACGCGACTCGGGCTGTTCACGGTCATTCGTCACTCCGGAGGGATGCGCGGGAGCGCCGTCCGAGCAACGACCAGAGAGCGGGAAGCAGGAGCAGCCCGGCGAGGGGATACGCGAAGTCCTCGAGAGGGGCGGATCCGATCAGGATGCCGGCCAGGTGCCCGGGTTCGTAGACCATGAGGCCGGTGGCGATCATCACGTTGTCGAAGAGGGCGGTGAGGACCATCAGTGCGACGCCGGCGGCGAGAACGGGAAGCCGCCAGCGGGCGACAAGGTCACTCCGGTCGTCGCGGGTGGCCAGCGCCAGTGCCAGAACGACGGCGGCGACGGCGAGGAAAGCGATGCTCAGTGTGAGGTAGGTCACTGTCGAACCTCCGTGCGTGCGCGGATCAGCCGGTCGGTGCCTGTGACGAGGATCATCGTGAGGTAGCAGAGGAAGGTGAGGAAGAAGAGTTCTTCGATCGGCAGTTCAGGCGCGACCACGAGGCCGGTCATGAACTCGGTCTCCCCGCGGTAGAAGATGCCGAGCCCGATGCCGAACAGGTCCCAGAGCACGAAGAAGGCGACCCCGATGAGGGTGACGATCGTGGCGCGACGGGCATCGCGCCAGAAGAAGAGTGAGAATCGCCGGTCGAGGAGCACCATGCAACCGAGTGACGCCAGCAGGGTCAGCAGGTAGATGACGCTCATAGCGGCTCGGGAAGCGGTCCGGTGCTGAGGTCGCCGCGGATCCGCTTGATCACGAGTTCGGCGCTGATCAGGCACATCGGCAGCCCGATGCCCGGCACGGTCGTGGCCCCGGCATAGTAGAGGCCGTCGACCTTCGACGAGACGTTCTTGCCGCGGAGGAAGGCGCTCTGCCTGAGCGTGTGCGCCGGGCCGAGCGATGTGCCCCTCCACGAGTTGAAGTCCTCGGCGAAATCCCGCGGGCCGACGGTGCGACGCACGACGATGCGCTCGGCGAGGTCCGGCACGCCGGCCCAGGTCGAGATCTGGGCGATGACCTCATCGGCGAGATGCTCGACGAGGGGGGAGCCGTCGCCATCGTCGCCGCCCGAACCGATCGACGGATCGGCGGGAACGGGAACGAGCACGAAGAGGTTCTCGTTTCCGTCCGGCGCTGCGCCGCCATCCGTGGCGCTCGGGCGACAGACATAGATGGATGCCGGGTGCGGAATCGACGTTTTGTCACCGAAGATCCGGTCGAAGTTGTCGTGCCAGTCCTCAGTGAAGAAGAGGCTGTGGTGGGCGAGCTGCGGGAGTGCGCCCTCGACGCCGAGCAGAAGGAGCACGGCGCCAGGCCCGGGGACGCGGTCTTCCCACCAGCTCTCGGGGTAGCTCTGAAGTGCGGGAGGGAGCAGTTCGGTCTCGGTGTGGTGGAGGTCCGCTGCTGAGACGACGACGTCTGCGGTGAGGCGGTGCCCGGCACCCGAGCCGTCGGTGTACCGGACACCGGTGACCTGGGCGCGCGTGCCGCCGCCCGTCGTTATCGCGGTAACCGTGGCATCCGTCGTCACAGTGACCCCGGCGCCGACGGCGAGCGCTTCGATCCGCGAGATCACCTCGGTGAAGCCGCCTCGAGGGTAGTAGACACCGTCCTCGAGGTCGAGGTGGCTCATCAGGTGATACAGGCTGGGGGCGATGAACGGCGACGAGCCGAGGAATACCGCGGGGTAGCCGAGGATCTGGCGCAGTCGCGGGTCGCTGAACGACCGCGAGATGAGGGTGTCGAGCGGCTGCAGGAGCAGTCTGGCCAGCCGACCGGTGCGGCCGAGCACATCGCGCGTGATCGCTGTGCGATACGACTGGAAGGTGCTGTAGAGGAACCGTTTCACCGCGATCTGGTAGGTGTCGCGGGCGGATGCCAGATAGCGGGTGAGCGCGATGCGTGCGCCAGGTTCGACCCGTTCGAAGGTGTCGAGATTGGTCTCACGGTCTGCGGCGATGTCGATGGGCTCGTCGTGCTTCTCGAAGAAAACGCGATAGCCGGGGTCAAGCTTCTCGAGGGCGAGTTCGGCGTCTGCCGAGCTGCCCATGAGCCTGAACCAGTGGTCGAAGACCTCGGGCATGAGGTACCACGACGGGCCGGTGTCGAACCGGAAGCCGTCTTTCTCCCAGCTTCCTGCGCGGCCTCCGACAGCGCTCCGCGATTCGAGCACGGTGACCGAGAAGCCGTCGGCGGCGAGGAGCCCTGCCGTCGCGAGCCCGGCGATTCCTCCTCCGATGACGACAGCGGTGCGTCCGGTGGGTGCGGCGTTCATCGGAACCTTCCCGGGGTCGCCGAGCGCGCGAGGACGGCCAGTTTGGTCCGCGTCGAGACCCGCACGCGGGTGGTCAGCAGAAGCGCGGCCGGGGTGGCGCTGACCTTCTCGGTCAGCACGCTGAAGAGACCATGGGCTGCGGCGACTGCCCTGCGGCAGTTGGCGGGGAGGTCGGGGATGGTCGCGCCTGCAGCGTCGAGGTCGTCCTGGATGTCGGCGACAAGAGCGTCCTTCTGGGTCTCGGTGAGTGTGCCCGGATCGATGCCGGGGAAGTAGCTGCGACCGAGCACCGCCCAGTCGACGGCCAGGTCGCGCAAAAAGTTGATCTTCTGGAACGCGGATCCGAGGCGCCTGGCGCCCTCCTCGAGCCGCAGCCGCTCCGAAGCGCTCACGTTGTGCGTGGAGAGGAACACCCGCAGGCACATCAGGCCGACGACCTCGGCTGAGCCGTAGATGTACTCGCTCAGTTCCTCCTGGGTGAAGTTCACCGGGGTGAGGTCGCGGCGCATGGATGCGAAGAACGGCGCAGTGAGGTCTGTTCCGATTCCGCACTCCCGCGCGGTGATCGCGAAGGCGTGCACGACGAGGTTGGTGCTGTAGCCGTCGAGCATGGCGGCCACCGTCTCCGCCTCGAGTGCGTCGAGCAGGGCGCGCTGCCTGTCGAGGTCGAGGCCGGCCTGCTCGGCTGCCCCGTCGACGACCTCGTCTGCGACCCGGACCAGTGCGTAGATGTCTTCGACGCGGTCCCGGACGTCACCGGAGAGCAGCCGGGATGCCATCCCGAAGGACGTCGAGTAGTCGCGGATGATCCGTGAGGAGCTGCGGTGGGCGACCCGCGAGTACAGCGCGAGGTCGTCTGCCCGCTTTGTGACCGTCATGCCGCCCGCACCACGGCATGCCTGGCGACCTCGCGAAGGTGCGCAGTGAGGGTCTCGGGCAGGGACGAGCCGTCGACGTGGTCGACGGCTCGTGAGACGTGGTCGTCGATGAGCGTGTCGACGAAGGTGCGGGCGCCGCATTCCTCGAGGGTGGCGCGCACGAGCAACCCGACCTCGTCTGACAGGTCGGGGTCGCCCAGGGCTTCGGCGATCCTCGGCCATTCTGCTGTGGATCTGGCGTGGGCGATCAGCGGGGTCTCTTTGCCGTTGCGGAGGTCGTTGATCACGCTCTTGCCGGTGACGGCCGCGTCACCGAACACACCGAGCTGATCGTCGCGGAGCTGGAATGCGATGCCGGCGAGCCGACCGAACTCTCCGAGCACCTCCAGGGTGTCGGTCCCGGCTCCGGCCAGGATCGCTCCGGCCTTGAGGGGAGCTTCGAAGGAGTAGCTCGCGGTCTTCTGCTCCGTCATCGCCATCACATCGGCGAGCGACGGCACCCGGACGCGGGCGCTGAATGCGACGTCGGCGAGTTCCCCGGCCGCCGTCACGAATACGCTCCGGTCGAAGAGGTCGAGAAGACGGGACCGGATGTCATCGCGCACGGTGAGGCGGGCGATGAACCCCTGTGCGGCCTGGATCAGGAGATCGCCGGCGAGGATTGCGGAGGCTTCCCCCCAGGTCCTGGCTGCCGCGGGTGTGGCGCCGAGCTCGGTGGCATCCGCTGCGAACGAGCCGACGAGGTTGGGCACGCCACGACGCACGAGATCCTGGTCGATGACGTCGTCGTGGAGAAGGAAGGCGGTGTGCAGCAGCTCGAACGCCGTAGCGACCCGGAGCGCCGAGTCGATGTCGATCCCGCCGAGATCGCGATACACGCCGACAACGAGTGCGGGGCGGAACCGCTTGCCGCCGGTACTCGCCTCTCGGGCGGCTTCCCAGAGCAGGCGATAGTTGTCGCCGTAGGCGGAGGCGAGACTGATTCGTTCGTCGAAGAAGTCGTCGAGCCGGTTCTGCACGGCGTCGTGCACGTCGGTGCCGGCGAAATCGGTGAGCACGGAGGTCATTGGCGCACCGGCCGGGTGCCGCCGAGGAACTCGAGTTGCGCGGCCTGGAGCACGAGCCACGGACTGAACGCCCAGGGCGTCGCAGCGATCGACTCTGCCAGCAGGGTCGGGTGCACCCACCTGGTGTCCATCACCTCGAGCGGGTTCGGTGCGGCGTCACGGTGGGTCACCGCGACGTAAACAGGGCAGACCTCGTTCTCGACGATGCCTGAGGCGTCGACGGCGCGGTACCGGAAGTCGGGCAACTCCAGCTGAATGTCGACGAGATCGATTCCGAGTTCGTACTCGGCACGACGGTGCACGGAGGCGATCGACTGTTCGTCCGGGCCGGGGTGACCGCAGAACGAATTCGTCCAGACGCCTGGCCAGGTCGACTTGCCGAGCGCCCGTCGGGTGACGAGAACGTTTCCGTCAGCATCGAACACGTGGCAGGAGAACGCCAGGTGAAGCGGGGTGTCCATCGTGTGGACCCTGGCCTTGAGATCGGTGCCGATGGCGGCACCGGCAGCGTCGAGCAGAACGACCCTCTCGACGGTCTCCTGGAGGTGCATCATCGCCTTCCCGCTTTGCTAGCCAAGTGAATTGCTAGATTAGCATGGCACTTTCCGTATGATTGCGGGATGGGTACTGATCGCACACCAGCCCCTCAGGCGTGGATGCTCGACCCTCGGGTGATCGACCCGTCGCAGGAGCTGGTGAATCGCTCGACGATGGACGACGCCGAGGTCGACTCCGTCGTGCGCGTGCTTGCTGCCCTCCGGGCCTGGTCAGACGCTGAGCAGAAAATGAGCCGCGCGTCGCAGAAACACATGAAACTCAACGCGACAGACATGAAAGCACTCCGTTTCCTTATGGCGTCGCGCAACGTCGACGCTGTCGTGACACCCGGGATGCTTGCCGAGACCCTGCAGATCTCCTCGGCGTCGACGACGAAGCTCCTCGATCGGCTCGAAAACGCCGGCCACATCCAACGCTCGCCACACCCCACTGACCGCCGCGCCCTGATGATCACCGTGACGGATGCCACGCGCACCGACGCGCGGGAGAGCGTGGGACGCAGCCACGCGCGCCGATTCGAAGCGGCCGCGAAGCTCAGCCCTGCCGAGAGGGACGTCGTCGTGCGCTTTCTCACCGACCTCAGTGAGCTCCCCGACCGATAGGCTCTGCTGGCAGCAGTCGAAGGAGGATTCGTTGCTCCGCAGACTGATGGTCCTGGTGATCGCCGGCGTACTCGCCATCGGCGCTCTTCTCGCGTACTCTTCCGGGTTCGATCTGCCGATCCCCGGACCGGGTACAACGGCAACGGCCCCTCCCGCCCCGCCGAGCTCGAACGACCACGACCTGCCCACCGCTCCAGGGTCAGCCGCCGAGTCGGCGACGGTCGTGCGCGTCGTCGACGGAGACACCCTGGTGATCGACCGCGGCAACGGCGACGAGCGGGTTCGGCTGGTGGGAGTCGACACTCCCGAGACCGTCGCGCCGAACAGCCCCGTCGAGTGTTTCGGCCCCGAGGCATCCGCCTACCTGACCGGGATGCTCACGGGCGCCTCTGTACGTCTCGATGCTGATCCGAGCCAGGCGGATGCCGACCGTTACGGCCGACTGCTCCGGTACGTGTGGGTCGCAGACGAGACCGGCAGCTGGGTGTCGGTCGAGGCGCTGCTGCTCGCCGGTGGCTACGCGGAACCGTATCGCGACGCTCACTCCCGCAAGGCCGGCTTCGACGCCGTCGCCGCGGAGTCGCAGGCCGCCGGGCGCGGCCTGTGGAGCGCCTGCCCGTGAGCGTCAGGCCGGCCGCTGCTCCGCTTCGAGGGTGATGCGGTTCGCCATGCCGTTGAAGATGATGCCGTGGAACGGCAGGATGGCGAGCCAGTACAGTCGCCCCGACAGACCACTGGGGAAGAAGACGGCGCGCTGGCGGTAGCGAGATCGACCGTTTTCGCCCGGTTCGATCTGCATCTCCAGCCAGGCTTTCCCCGGCACCAGCATCTCGGCACGGAGCCGGAGGTGCTTCTCGTGCTCGATCGATTCGACGCGCCAGAAGTCGAGCGCGTCACCGGTCTGGAGTTCCTGGGCGTGGCGCCGGCCGCGGCGCAGGCCGACTCCTCCGACGAGTTTGTCGAGCCAGCCGCGCAGCGCCCAGGCGAGGGGGAACGAGTACCAGCCGTTGTCGCCGCCGATCCCCTCGATGACCGTCCAGAGTTGCGCGGGCGAGGCATCCGTCTCACGGACCTTGAGGTCGATGAAGACGGTGTGACCCGCCCAGTCCGGGTCGCTCGGCAGCGGGTCGCTCGGGGCTCCGTCGACCGATGCGTTCTGCCAGCTCGTCTCGACGTCACCGTCGTTGATCTTGGCGAGGGCGAGGCGCACGGCACGGCGGTACCCGGTGAGCCCGCCATCCGGCGGGGCGATCACCGCATCGATGTCATGTTCGTTCATCACGCAGTCGTGCTGCAGCGACTCGATGATCGGCACGGCGATCCGGCGCGGGATCGGGGTGACGAGGTTCACCCACTGTGAGGCGAGCCACGGGGTGAGAACCGGGAGCGCCGCGATCGCGCGCTGGGGGAGGCCGGCTTCGACGGCATAGCCGTTCATCATCTGCCCGTACCGGAGGATGTCAGGTCCGCCGATGTCGAAGGTGCGGTTCACATCCGACGGCAGGTCGATGGCTGCAATGAGGTAGTGCAGCACGTCACGGATGGCGATCGGCTGGATCCGGTTGCGCACCCATTTCGGTGCAGGCATGTACGGCAGCACCTCGGTGAGGTGGCGGATCATCTCGAACGAGGTCGACCCTGACCCGATCACCACCCCGGCCTGGAACGCCACGGTCGGTACACCCGATGCGAGGAGCGTCGTGCCGACGAGCGCCCGCGAGCGCAGGTGCCGAGAGAGGTCAGGAACATCCGGGTGCAGTCCACCGAGGTAGACGATCCGCGAGACACCCGCATTCTTCGCGGCGGATGCCACGCTCTCGGCCGCTGCGCGTTCTTCCGATTCGAAGTCACCCCGGCCGGTCATCGAGTGGACGAGGTAGTAGAGCACGTCGATGTCTGCGCACGCGGCCGCCATGGCATCCGTGTCCTGCAGGGAACCTTCGACGATCTCGACCTGCCCTGCCCATGGCACGTCGCGCAGCTTCTGCGGCGAGCGGACGACGACCCTGACCTGGTGTCCAGCGTCGAGGAGTCGTGGGACGAGCCTGCCGCCCACGTACCCGGTCGATCCGGTGACCAAAATCCGTTGCGCGCTCATGGGCAGACCATACGCCCTCGGAACCGGAACACCATGGGAGGGCGGGGACACAGGAGGGATTTGACAGAATGAGAGCGTGCAGCTTTCTCAGAACCACCCGCTCGAAGCAGGACTCACCTCAGACTCCCGGCTGATCACCGCCTACCGTGGCGGCCGTCCGGACGTCACCCCGGTGTGGTTCATGCGCCAGGCCGGCCGGTCGCTGCCTGAGTACCGCGACCTGCGCGTCGGCACAGCCATGCTCGATGCCTGCCTGACCCCGGAGCTTGCCAGCGAGATCACGCTGCAGCCCGTCCGCAGGCACGGCGTCGACGCCGGCATCTTTTTCAGTGACATCGTCGTTCCGCTCAAACAGGTCGGCGTCGACGTCGAGATCGTGCCTGGCAAGGGGCCAGTCCTCGGCTCCGCCGTGCGAACGGCCGCCGATGTCGACCGGCTCGTCGCCCTCGACCCCTCCGTGCTCGACGAGACCCTGGTGCCGGTGATCGAAGCCGTCCGACTGACCATCGCAGAGCTGGGTTCGACCCCGCTGATCGGTTTCGCCGGTGCCCCGTTCACCCTCGCCGCCTACCTCGTCGAGGGAGGGCCGTCGAAGGATCACATCCACGCACGCACCCTCATGCACTCCGATCCGGATGCCTGGTCGCGGCTGATGGAATGGGTCGCAGAGGTCACCGGCCGGTTCCTGCGCGCGCAGGTGCTCGCCGGAGCATCTGCCGCCCAGCTGTTCGACTCCTGGGCAGGAGCACTGTCGCTCGACGACTACGTCCGTCACGTCGCCCCGGCGTCGACCCGCGCCCTCGAACACGTGCGCGACCTCAGCTACACGACGTCATCCGCTGACGCGGCGAGTTCCGGGACGCACAACGTGCCGATCGTGCACTTCGGCGTCGGAACCGGCGAGCTGCTCAAGGCCATGCATGACATCGGTGCAGACGTCGTCGGTGTCGACTACCGGGTGCCGCTCGATGAAGCCTCACGCAGGCTCGGCGGTGTTGTGCCGCTCCAGGGCAACGTCGACCCTGCGCTCCTCGCCGCTCCGTGGCCGGTGCTCGAGGCCCACGTCCGCGATGTGCTCGACCGTGGCGCGAGCGCCCCGTCGCACGTGCTCAACCTCGGCCACGGCGTGCCGCCGGAGACCGACCCGACCGTGCTCACCCGGCTCGTCGAATTCGTGCACTCACGATGATCGAACCCCGGCACCTCGTGGTGGTCGGCGGCGGGATCGCCGGCCTCGTCGTCGCTCTCGATTGCGCGAGGGTCGGCATCCGCGTCACCCTCATCGAGAAGGCGGGACGGCCGGGCGGGGCTGTCGCCACCGAAACGGTCGCCGGAATCCGCGTCGACACCGGCGCCGAGAGTTATGCCACGCGCGGCGGCACCGTGCGGTCGTTCGTCGACACCCTCGGGCTCGCGGACTCCGTTGTCACCCCCGCTGCCGCCGGTGCGTGGGTGCGACTGGAGAGCGGTCGCACCGTGCCCCTCCCGAAAGCCGGTCTGCTCGGCATCCCCTCGAACCCGCTCGCCGACGATGTGCGTCGCGTGATCGGCTGGCGCGGTGCGCTCCGCGCATACCTCGACCGCATCCGCCCGGTCCTGACGATCGGCCGCGAGCACAACCTCGGCGATCTGGTCGAACGCCGGATGGGTCGCGCCGTGCTCGACTCTCTCGTCGCCCCGGTCACCCGCGGCGTGTACTCGGCCGATCCAGCCGACCTCGATGTCACCCGTGCGGCGCCCGGGCTGAACCGTGCACTCACCGTGGCAGGCTCGCTGTCTGGTGCTGTCGCGATGCTGCGGGCGGATGCGCCGGCCGGTTCGGCGGTCGAGGGCCTGCGCGGTGGGATGTCGACCCTCGTCGACGCACTCGTCGCCGAAGTGAAGCGTCGCGAAGGCGAGGTGATCCTCGGCGTCGGAGTGACCGGTCTCGCGCGGATCGGGACGCCAGCAGAGGCTCTTTCCCGCTGGCAGGTCACCCTCGACGACGAACGTGTTCTCGACGCGGACGCCGTCGTTCTCGCCACCCCCGAAGCGGAATCGCTGAGCCTGCTTGCACCTTTCTCGGCAGCGATCTCCGCCGAGGAACCCGTCGCCACCCCGACGGTCGAGCTGGTCACCCTTGTTCTCGACGCTCCCGCGCTCGACGCGGCACCGCGTGGCACCGGAGTGCTCATCGCCGACTCGGACCGGTCGTCGGTCGTCGCCAAGGCGCTCACGCACTCCACAGCAAAATGGCAGTGGCTGCACGACGCCGCGACGGCGGAGCATCCGCATCGTCACGTGATCCGCCTGTCGTACGGTCGGCAGGGCGCCGAGAATCCGATCCTTGGTCGCCCTGACGACGAGGTCGTGCCTCTCGCGCTGCAGGACGCCGCCGAGATCCTCGGAGTGCCGCTCGACGAGTCCGCCGTCGTCGGTTTCACGCGCACGGTCTGGAGGGGCACCCTGCCGGGAGCGGCGATGGGCCAGCGCGAGCGCGCGGAGTCGCTGCGGAACGCGGTTCTCGAGATCGGAGACATCGACATCACCGGGGCGTGGCTCTCCGGCACCGGCCTGGCCTCCGTCGTGCCGGACGCCCTCGCGTCATCCGGCCGGATTCGGCACGTCATTGCCGCGTCGTACCTCGAATCAGGCGAGCTGAGCGACGGGCATACCAGAACAGGCATGGACAAAGCCAGCCCGGACGAAACCCCCGAGTAGGGTCTACGCTTGACACGCTGGCAGCGCGACGAAACGGAGTGAACATGAGGGGCAAGCTGATTTTTGTGGCCGGTCTGGCCACCGGATACGTGCTCGGATCCCGTGCGGGACGTGCACGCTACGAACAGATCAAGAAGAATTGGCTCAAGGTCTGGAACACAGACGTTGTGCAGGACAAGGTCGAGATCGTCGAAGGTTTCGCCAAGGCTCGCGCGAGCGAGATCCCTGGAGCATTGTTCGCCGGAGTGAAGAAGGTGTCCACCGCTATTGGTGGAGACGGAACTCCCGGCCAGAAACTCGACGCAACCATCGCCAAGACGAAGGATGCCGTCGACGACGTGGTCGAGAAGGTCAAGCCGGAGAGCTCGACGACGAAATCGAACGGTTCCGGTTCGAAGAACTCGTCCACCACAAGCACCACCAAATAGATGTCAGGAGTTCTGTCATGACGGACCCCACCGTGAACGACAAGAGCCGTGAATCGCTCGTCACCCTGATCGGGAACCTTCCCGGTCTGGTGACCAACCTGATCCAGGCCGAGATCGAGCAGCTCAAAACCAAGGCGAAGCACCTCGGCAGTTATGCGGGCAAGGGCGCGATCTTCATGGTCATCGCCCTGATCTTCCTGTTCTTCGCCATCGGCACGCTCGTCGCCGTCGGCATCCTGGCTCTCGCACTCGTGCTTCCTGCCTGGCTGGCGGCACTGATCGTGTTCGTAGCGTTCCTGCTCATCGCGGTCGTGCTCGCACTCATCGGACTCAGCTTCTTCAAGAAGATGAGTGACGATGCAGGTCCGGTCGAGAGCGTCAAGAAGGATCTCCGAGCCGTGAAGGGGGTGGGCGAGTATGAGCGTTACTAGCTCGACCGAGCAGGCACGAGCCGAACTCGCATCCACGCTCAACGCGATCGAAGACAAGCTCAACGTTCCCCGCAAGGTGAACCGTGCGATCGCGCGCGGCAAGGTCACCGTTGCCAGGCTGCAGCGCGACAACCCCGCTGCTCTGGCCGCAGGCATCGCAGCGGTAGCTGTCACAGCCGGCGCAGCCGCGTGGGCGATCACCCGGGCTCTCGTCCGGCGCTAGGTCCGGTTCCCGCACGTCTGGCAGGAGATCGCGCAGTTGTCAGGATGCTCTCGGCATCTGTGTCCTGACACTCGTGCGATCTCCTGATTGTGCGTGCGGGAAGGCATCCGCCGGTCCGGTCGCTACTCGGATGGCTCTAAATTCAGGAACGAACTCTACATTCAGGAGTTCTGTTCCGACCCGCCGTACGAGAGCGCTCCCACCACGGCGTGTCGCCAGAATCTCCTGAATTTGGAGGGATTGAAGCCAGCGCCCGTGGTCTGCTTTCCACCGGGTTTCGACACAACGCGGCAAGCGTGCCGCGTCGATCGACCTGCTTCGCTGCGAATGCTCCGTGTCCTCGGCACAGCAATTTGGGTAGTTCAGGAGAAAGAGTGATGATGTTAGGTATGACACACCCGGCCTCTGCCGAGGCACCCTCCCCTTCCACACCCGAACCTGAAGAGAACCCGATCGGCTTCGCACTCTGGGCCGTTCTGCGCCGGGACCCCGAACATCGGGCGCCACTGAGCGACCACGCCGTCTTCGAACTCGACGGCGCCGTTGCCCGCATCCAGGCCGACGGCGTCACTGTGCGCGGCTTCTACGACGTGTCGGGACTCCGAGCGGATGCCGACCTCATGGTCTGGCTGCACGGTGAGACCGCGGAAGGCCTGCAGCGTGCCCTGCGCGTACTGCGCCGCACGAGCATCCTGCGTTCGCTGCTTCCGACCTGGAACGCGATGGGCGTCCACCGCGAGGCCGAGTTCAACAAGCGTCACGTCCCCGGTTTTCTCCGGGGTATCGACCCGAAGGGCTGGCTCACGGTCTACCCCTTCGTGCGCAGCTACGAGTGGTACCTGTTGCCAGACGCGGAACGCAGCACGATGCTCGCCGACCACGGCCGCAAGGGTGCAGCCTTCCGTGGTGCCATCGCGAACACCGTCTCGGCGTTCGCCCTCGGCGACTACGAATGGATCCTCCCGATCGAGTCTGACGACCTTCTCGAACTGGTCGACCTCATGCGTGACCTCCGCGCGACGGATGCCCGCATGCACGTGCGCGAAGAAGTCCCGTTCTACACCGGCCGACGCATCGCGACGACCGAGATCCCGGAGGTCCTGCAGTGAGTGAACTCGTCCTCGGCGCATCGGATGCCGCGGCATCCGGCGAACCGCATATCACCGAACCGGTCGCATACGACGCCATCCTCCTCGCCGGTTTCGGCGGGCCTGAGGGCCAGGACGACGTCATCCCGTTCCTTCGCAACGTCACCCGAGGCCGCGGCATCCCCGAGGAGCGCCTCGAAGAGGTCGCGCACCACTACCGCCACTTCGGCGGCGTGAGCCCGATCAACGACCAGAACCGCCAGCTCAAGGCCGCTCTCGAAGCCGAACTCGCCTCACGCGGCATCGACCTTCCCGTGTTGTGGGGCAACCGCAACTGGGATCCGTACCTGCGCGACGCGCTGGTCGAGGCCAATGAGCGCGGCTTCACCAAACTCATCGCCATCGCCACGAGCGCGTATTCGTCATACTCCAGCTGCCGCCAGTACCGCGAGGACTTCGCGATCGCTCTCGACGAGACGAGCCTGTTCGGGCACATCTCGATCGACAAGGTCCGCCAGTTCTTCGATCACCCCGGGTTCGTCACCCCGTTCATCGACGGCGTGCGCGACGGCCTCGAGAAGGTGCAGCGTGACAACCCGGGCATCGACCTCTTCTCCGAGGTCGAGATCCTGTTCTCGACGCACTCGATCCCATCGACGGATGCCGCGAAGTCCGGTCCGGCGGAACGCGGCTTCGGTGAGGGTGGCGCGTACGCTGCCCAGCACAACGCCGTCGCCGAGGTCGTCGTCGAATCCGTCACGCGTGAGCTCGCGCTCGAGGGTGAACTCGCCTGGCAGCTCGTCTACCAGTCCAGGTCGGGCCCGCCGAGCATGCCCTGGCTCGAGCCCGACATCAACGACGTGATCGCCGGGCAGCCGGCACGTGGCATCCGCGCCGTCGTCATCGTTCCGCTCGGATTCGTCAGCGACCACATGGAAGTGCTCTGGGACCTCGACAACGAGGCCACCGAGTCGGCCGAGGAGAACAAGGTGTACTCGGTGCGGGTTCCGACGCCTGGGACGCACACGGCCTATGTCTCCGGACTCATCGATCTCGTGTTGGAACGCCGCGACGGCACCCCGGTCGAGGAGAGACCCGCCATGACCGATCTCGGACCCTGGTACGACGTCTGTCGACCCGGATGCTGTGAGAACGTCCGTCTCGGTTTCAAGCCGGCCCTCTCCGGACTCCAGCCATGACACTCCGCGTCGGAACCCGGGGCAGCGCACTCGCGATGGCCCAGTCGGGTGACGTCGCGCGTGCGATCACGGAAGCGACGGGCGAGCCCACCGAACTCATCCCGGTCACCACCCACGGAGATGTGTCACGCGAGTCGCTGTCGAGCCTGGGCGGGACCGGCGTGTTCGCCTCAGCCCTGCGCGAGTTCCTCCTGCGCGCGGAGTGTGACCTCGTCGTGCACTCGATGAAGGACCTCCCGACCGTCGCGTATGCCGGCCTCCGAATCGGAGCGGTACCCGAGCGTGCCGATGCCAGGGACGTGCTCTGCGCCCGGGATTCGCTGGCCCTCGCCGACCTCCCCGATGGGGCACGCGTCGGAACCGGCTCCCCGCGACGGGCAGCCCAACTCGCTTCGCGCCGTCCCGACCTGCAGGTCATGGACATCCGCGGCAACGTCGAGACGCGGCTCGGTTTCGTGGCGTCTGGCGAACTCGACGCCGTCGTTCTCGCTGCTGCCGGCCTGTCCCGCCTCGGGCGGCTCGACGCGGTCACCGAGTTCTTCGACCTCGAGTCCTGGCCGACCGCTCCCGCTCAGGGGGCGCTCGCCATCGAGGTACGCACCGCCATCTTCGACGACCGCGACGGACACGCTGTGCTGTTCGCTGCTCTCGACGCGCTCGAGCATCCGGCCACGCGGGCGACGGCCACGGCCGAACGTGCCGTCCTCAATCGCCTCGAGGCCGGATGCGCCGCCCCGATCGGCGCGCACGCAGAGACGACAGCAGGCGGAATCCGCCTCACCGCCGCTGTGTATGCACCAGACGGTTCCGGTACGCTGGCTCTCACCCGAGAGGCCGATTTCGCGACCTCAGCCGGACACGAGATCATAGGGACGGCAGAGAACGTCGGCAGTGCCCTGGCCGACGACCTCCTGGCCCAGGGCGCGGCAACGCTCGCGCCGCTCCGGCAGAGCTGAAGGCAAACAATGATGTCCATACCCGCGTCCCCCAAACCGCTGAAAGGCTGGCGCATTCTTGTGCCCCGCGGCGGTCCGTGGGGCGACAGCGTCGCCGCCGATCTGCGCGCGCGGGGGGCGACACCCGTCGTGGCACCGATGATCAACTTCGCGCCGACGGAAGACCCTGAGCGGCTCACATCGGCGCTCGTCGCGCTCGCCGACGGCGCGTTCGACTGGCTCACGGTGACGAGTGCCACCACGGTCGACGTGATGTATTCGCAGGGTGTCAGGATTCCGGAGCGCACGCGCGTGGCGGCCGTCGGCGAGACGACGGCGGCTGCTCTGCAGGCGGTCGGCTACCGGGTCGACCTCGTTCCGGTGAAGGACAACTCTGCGAGGGGGATGCTCACCGAGCTCACCACTCTGGAACCGACCCCGAAGCGCTTCCTCACCCTTCGCTCGGAGATCGCCAAACCGCTCCTCACCGAGGGTCTCATCGCCGCGGGCCACGACGTGGAATCCGTCGTCGCCTACCGGACCATCGGCGAGCCGGTGTCCGACAAAGTCATCGCCGACGTGCGGTCAGGCCGCATCAACGGCATCCTCGTCACCAGCGGCAGCGTCGCCCAGCAGGTCGTCGACCAGTTCGGCGAGCTTCCGAACTCCACGCTCGTGGCCGCAATCGGACCCCGAACGGCAAAGGACGCGGCGAAGTACGGGCTCAGCGTCCACGTCGTCTCGCGGCACCAGACCGTCGCGGCTCTGCTCGACTCGATGGTCGCACTCGTCGAGGCCGGCGAAGCACCGCGCGCGGCAGAAGCCGCCCAGCACTGACCACGCCCGGCCACTCGGCTGCGTTTCAGTGCGCGTAGGCTGAACAGGTGAATGTACCTGTGATCCGTCCCCGCAGACTCCGCCAGACTCCCGCAATGCGCCGCCTCGTTTCCGAAACCCGGGTGCATCCGTCCGAACTCATCCTCCCCCTCTTCGTTCGCGAAGGTGTGACCCAGCCGGTACCGATCTCGTCGATGCCCGGTGTCGACCAGCACTCCATCGATTCGCTGAAGCGGGCAGCGACGGATGCAGCAGAAGCAGGTGTCGGTGGCGTCATGCTGTTCGGAGTGCCGAGCATCCGTGATGCGACCGGAACGCAGGCCACCGACCCCGATGGCATCCTCAATCGGGCGACGGCGGCCCTCGTTGCCGAGGTCGGCGACGCACTCGTCGTTCAGACGGACCTCTGCCTCGACGAATTCACCGACCACGGCCACTGTGGCGTCCTCGACGAGGTCGGCCGGGTCGACAACGACGCCACCATCGAGCGTTACGTCGACATGGCACTCGTCCAGGCCGATGCCGGATCGAGCATATTGGGCCTGAGCGGAATGATGGACGGGCAGGTCGACGCCGTTCGGACGGCGCTCGACGAGGCCGGTCACATCGACACCGCGATCCTCGCCTACTCGGCCAAATACGCCTCGGCCTTCTACGGCCCGTTCCGTGAGGCCGTCGACTCGCAGCTCTCCGGCGACAGACGGACGTACCAGCTCGATCCAGGCAACCGGCGCGAGGGAATGCGCGAAGCGACGCTCGATATGTCGGAGGGTGCTGACATCGTTATGGTCAAGCCAGCTGGCAGCTATCTCGACGTGCTCGCTGACGTTGCCGCCATGAGTGACATTCCGGTGTGGGCATACCAGGTCTCCGGTGAGTACGCGATGATCGAGGCCGCCGCAGCGAACGGCTGGATCGACCGCCGCCGCGCCATCGAGGAGTCGGTCGTCGGCATCCGTCGTGCCGGTGCGGACGCCGTCCTGACGTACTGGGCGACCGAACTTGCAGGGTGGCTCCGATGAGAAACGACGACCTCTTCGACCGCGCCAAACTCTCCATCCCCGGAGGGGTCAACTCTCCGGTGCGGGCGTTCGGGTCGGTCGGCGGCACGCCCCGGTTCCTCGCGCGGGCGTCCGGCGCCACAGTGACGGATGCCGACGGTCGGGACTACCTCGACCTCGTCGGTTCCTGGGGGCCGGCAATCCTCGGCCACGCCCACCCGGACGTGGTCCGGGCCGTGCAGGAGGCCGCATCGCGAGGCCTGTCATTCGGAGCGTCGACCCCGGCAGAGACGGAGCTTGCGGAACTCGTCAAGGAGCGGGTCTCCGCGGTCGGAGTCTCGCCGATCGAGAAGATCCGCCTGGTTTCGACGGGCACGGAGGCCACGATGACGGCCATCCGGCTCGCGCGCGGGTTCACCGGCCGGGATCTGCTCGTGAAGTTCGCCGGGCATTACCACGGACACTCAGACGGACTCCTGGCTGAGGCCGGCTCAGGGCTCGCGACGCTCGCCATGCCCGGCTCGGCCGGAGTCACGGCGGCCACAGCCGGCCAGACCCTCGTTCTTCCGTACAACGATCTCGATGCTCTCCGCACGGTTTTCGCCGAACGCGGCGACCAGATCGCCGCAGTGATCACCGAGGCGGCCGCAGCCAACATGGGTGTGCTCCCTCCAGACCCCGGGTTCAACGCCGCGCTGGTCGAACTCGCTCACGAGAACGGTGCCCTCGTCATTCTGGACGAGGTCCTCACCGGCTTCCGGGTCAGTGCATCGGGCTACTGGGGCCTGTCGCTCGCCGACGGACCCGTCTACCGGCCCGACCTGTTCACGTTCGGCAAAGTCATCGGCGGAGGTATGCCGTTGGCTGCATTGGGTGGTCGTGCGGAAGTCATGGACTATCTCGCCCCGAGCGGGCCGGTCTACCAGGCCGGAACGCTCTCGGGGAACCCGGTGGCTGTCGCTGCCGGGATCGCCACACTCGAGCGAGCCACACCAGCTGTCTACGCTCGCCTCGATGAGGCCGCAGCGACGCTGTCATCGGCGGTCTCCGATGCGCTCGAGCGCGAGGGGGTCGCCCACGTCGTGCAGCGTGCCGGCAACCTGTTCAGCTTTGTCTTCGCCGCCAGGCACCCCCGGAATTACGCCGATGTCCAGGCCCAGGAGAGCTGGAGGTACGCCCCGTTCTTCCACGCGATGCTCGACGGCGGGGTCTCGCTGCCCCCGAGTGTGTTCGAGGCGTGGTTCGTGTCGGCCGCCCACGACGACGATGTACTGCGGCGCATCATCGACGTGCTCCCCGCTGCGGCGCAGGCCGCGGCATCCGCGGTGAAACCAGGTTGAGCGGGACCCAGTGGCATCGCACAAGCTGGGTGTTACCTCTTTGTGAGGTTTCGCCACGGGTATTCGACCCGGTCACCGGCAGACTAGAGAGATGGCTCGACTTCTCCTGCATTCCGACCGTCTCGAAGTGATTCTGTCGACCGCGGAGAAGACCCTGGCGCTGCGTCGGGAGAACATCAGCATCCCGCGATCCTCGATCCGGTCCGCGACGCTCACTGACGATCCGTGGATCTGGGTGCGGGGCATCCGCGCACCGGGCACAGCGGTTCCGCTGACGCTCGCTGTTGGCCAGTGGAAGTTCCACGGAGGCAAGGACTTCCTCGTGCTCAAGGGCACGCGCCCGTCGGTTGTGATCGATATCGCCGATGAGGAATATTCGCGCGTCATCATCACGACGAAGCACGGGATGGAACTCGTCTCGAAGCTGCAACTCGACATCAAGCCGGTGACGAAGTCACCGCGGACGCGCAAGACGAGCCCGCAGGTGACTCCCAAACCGAAGCGGGCAGCCAAGCCGAAGACGGCACCAGACGAGTCGCAGACGGATGCTGCGCCACTCACCGACGGCGCCGCCGTGATCGCGCCGGCCACGGCCGCTGCAGCGGCGAAGGCGCGTGCGCCGAAACGACCTGCCGCAGCCAAGGCGCCGAAGTCACCCAAGTCAGCCCACGCCCCGACGAGCCCGTCTCAAGCCACGACGGTCCTTCCGGGCGATCCGTCGAGCGGGCTTGCGACCAAACCCGCGAACGAGTCTCCCGACCAGATCTGACGCGACACGCGACCACGGTGCCGCCGATCAGGCGTGGACGTCGACGACCGTCCGGCCGCGCACGTTCCCGGCCAGGATGCTCGTGGCGCGATCCAGCGCCCCCTCGAGCGGGATGGTCTCGCTCATGCCGTCGAGGAGTGAGGGGTCGAGGTCGCTGGCGAGGCGCTGCCAGGCCTCCTCCCGACGTTCGCGAGGGGCCGTCACCGAGTTGATGCCGGCGAGGCTGACGCCGCGGAGGATGAACGGAAGCACGGTCCCGTCGAAATCCGGACCCTGGGCGAGGCCGCACGCCGTGGCGATGCCGCCATCGGCGAGTTGGGCGATGGCGTTCACGAGAGTGGTGCTTCCCACAGCGTCGACCACGGCAGCGTAGCGCTGGGACTGCATCGGCTTGCCGGGTTCGGAGAGGCCGAGGCGGTCAATCACTTCGGCGGCGCCGAGGGTGCGCAAATAAGAACCCTGACTGTCTGCCCGTCCCGTCGATGCCACGACCTCGAAGCCGAGGTGGGAGAGGAGGGCGACGGCGACGGATCCGACGCCGCCTGCTGCGCCGGTGACGAGAACCAACCCGTCTGCCGGGGCGACGCCGTGGCGCTCGACGGCGAGCACCGAGAGCATCGCGGTGAACCCGGCTGTTCCGATGGCGGCGGCGCGTGACACATCGATCGATGGAGGAACGCGCACGAGAGACGACCCGTCGACGCGGGCGCGTTGCGCCAGTCCACCGTGCCTGGTCTCGCCGAGGCCTGCCCCGTTGAGCACGACGCGGTCTCCGGGCGACCACCGGCTCGAGCTGGACGACTCCACGGTGCCGACGAGGTCGATCCCGGGAATCAGGGGCCAGGTGCGGACGACTCCTGGCCGGCCGAGGAGGGCGAGGCCGTCCTTGTAGTTGATGCTCGAGTACTCCACCGAGATGACGGTGTCTCCGGGCATGAGGTCGTCGTCGGTGAGGTCGCGCAGGCTGGCTGTCTGCGTGGTCGTGCCTGTGGCATCCGTCTGCTTGTCGACCCACCAGGCCGCGAACGTCGTCGTCATACGACCAGCCTAGGCCGACGGTCGAGGGAGAATGGGGGGATGCCACGGTCCGCGTCCCTCAACCGGCCGCTGGCGCTGCTCGTCGCCGGCACCTTTTTCATGGAGACGCTCGACGGAACGATCATCCAGACCGCGGCACCGGCGATGGCCGCCGATTTCGGTGTGCGGGCGGTCGACATCAACGTGGCGATGACCGCTTACCTGCTGACCCTCGCCATCGGTGTTCCGGTGAGCGGCTGGCTGGCCGACCGCTTCGGGACGAAGCGGATCTTCTGTATCGCGATCGCCATCTTCACGATCGCGTCTGCGTTGTGCGCGATCAGTACCACCCTGCCGATGTTGTACATCATGCGTGTGCTGCAGGGGATCGGGGGCGCGATGATGGTCCCGGTCGGGCGGCTCGCCGTGTTGCGGTCGATCGAGAAACGCGACCTGTTGGACGCTATGGCGTACCTCACCTGGCCGGCGCTGCTCGCCCCCGTGCTCGCTCCGGTGATCGGAGGAGTGCTTGCCGACACGGTCGGCTGGCAGTGGATCTTCCTGATCAATATCCCGCTCGGCGTTGTCGCGTTCCTCGCGGCGCTGAAGCACATCCCGGCCATCGACGAGCGGAGCACAGAACGCCTCGACTGGTGGGGCTTCATTCTCGTCGGCGTCGCCCTCGCCGCGCTGGTGCTCGGCATGGAGTTCGTCGGAGCCGGCCCGACCGACTGGCTGCTCGTCACCCTCCTCCTGGTCGCCGCCATCGGGGTCGGCGTGCTGGCGGTCCGGCGGATGCTGCGCACGCGGCATCCGCTTCTCGACCTGTCTGCGCTGCGATTGCTCACCTTCCGCGTCGGAAACGTGGGCGGGGGCGTCTATCGGCTGCTGATCGGCGCTGCACCGTTTCTGTTCGTGCTGCTGTTCCAGTCGGGTTTCGGTTGGAGCGCGTCGCAGGCCGGCATCGTCGTCATGGCCGTTTTTCTCGGCAACATTCTCATCAAACCGGCGACGAGCCCGCTCATCCGTCACTTCGGCTTTCGGCGGGTGATTCTCTGGAGCAACCTCTGCGGTGCTCTCGTCTTCGCCGGGTGCGTGTTCCTCACCCCGGAGACGCCGATCATCGTCACTGCCCTTCTGCTTTTCGCCAGCGGTGTATTCCGCTCGATCGGTTTCAGCGGCTACAACTCGGTGCAGTTCGCCGACGTGCCCCCGGAGCTCACCTCGCGTGCCAACACCCTGGCCTCGACGCTGCAGCAGGTTGCGGTCGGCCTGGGCATCGCCGCCGCAGCGCTCATCGTGCGCGCGACGACCCTCGCGGCAACGGCGGTCGATCCGGCGCAGCCGGAACTCGGTTATCGGTGGGCGTTCGCCGTGGTCGCTGTGCTGCTGCTGTTCCCGGCGGTCGAGGCGGCTCGGATGCCGGTGCAGGCAGGCGCCGAGGTCGCCGCCCGCCGTGGATAGGGTGGGCTGCATGAAACGCATCGACTATTACGGCCGTTCCTTCACCGTCTCGGACGCCTACGCCGAGGCCCTCGTCGCCCATGTGAACCACCTGGTCGAGACCGGACAGCCGCAGGGGCAGTTCTTTCCGATGCGGTGCTACACCACCGACCCCTCGACCCTCGTCGAGGTCACCGCCCAGTTCGTCGCGGGTGTTCCGTTGCTGGTCTACCCGGCGGATGCCGCCTTCGACGGCATCGCCGAGCCGGCCGACGACCCCGAAACGATCGCGCGGCTGACGGCGTTCCCCGCGTAGCTCGACACGATCGCGCTGAGGCATACCGAGGTCGCCTGCAGCGCAAGGCCCTTGCCGCCGACGAGCCGACACGCCTAGCGTCGAAGAACCCGCAACAAAGGAGAACACCAGATGAGTGACATCGAGAACGGCTCGCCCAAGAACGCCCTCCCCGACGGCCTCGCCGCGACCCCCGAGGTCGTCGACGCCCAGTTCGTCGAGCAGGGGTACAGCGAAGACATCGTCTCCTCGCCCGAGATGCGCGGCCAGGAGTACGGCGGAGACGATCCGCTGCTCAAGGAGCACTACAACGCAGACGACGCCGATCCCGACGCCGCAGACCAGATCGTCAACGACCAGATCGACGGTCGCACCGACGGCTGATCAGCCCGTGATGGCCGCGTGCGTCTTGCAGAGGGGCGCCGCGGTCGCATGCGCGTCGCAGAGGACCAGCTGGGTGCGGCAGGAGGAATTCGCGCAGTTCTGCATGAGTTTCGACGGTGTGCCGCAGATCGCGCAGCTGCCGATGACCGCGGCGTGGTCGGAGAATTCCATCGACATGCGATTGTCGAAGACGTAGAGCGAGCCCTCCCACAGCCCGTCGTCGCCGAAGGTTTCGCCGTAGCGAACGACCCCGCCGTCGAGCTGGTAGACCTCGCCGAATCCGCGGCTTTTCATGAGCCCGGAGAGCACCTCACAGCGGATGCCTCCGGTGCAGTACGTGACCACCGGCTTGTCCTTGAGATGATCGTACTTTCCGCTCTCGAGCTCGGCGACGAACTCGCGCGTGTTCGACACCTCAGGAACAACGGCATTTTTGAAGCGGCCGATCTCGGCCTCGAACGCGTTGCGTCCGTCGAAGAA
This sequence comes from Mycetocola sp. CAN_C7, assembly GCF_015752285.1. Classification (NCBI taxonomy): domain Bacteria; kingdom Bacillati; phylum Actinomycetota; class Actinomycetes; order Micrococcales; family Microbacteriaceae; genus Mycetocola; species Mycetocola sp. CAN_C7. Next base: position 460,725 of record NZ_JADOUY010000001.1, on the reverse strand, counting down.
GACGACGTCGTCACCCCGCTCGGCGACGAGGTCGTGGAGTTCGGCCGGCTGCAGCTTGTCGCCGCCACCGACGACGCCGTTCGCGTCGACCACGAGCTCGCCCGGTGCGCCGAACGAGACGATCTCATCGCGTACCTTGACGACGAGCCGGGGAAAGTCGAGGCTCGCCCCGTTCTCGTCGACGCCTGTGCCCTCTGACCATTTGACGTCGAGGTTCTTGAACGCCGGATACTCCCGCGTCTTGCGCAGGTACTTCTTCACGGCGTTCAGTTCACCGCCGACCGTTCCGTTGATCCCGTCCTTCGAGATCAGGATGCGACCGCGCAGGTTGAGCGACTCGGCGAGGTCACGCTGCCAGAGCCTCACAGCATCCGGGTCGGCGAGTGGCGTGAAGACGTAATAGAGGAGGATCTTCGAAATGGCCACCCGGCGATTTTACCCGGGTTCGCTGCGAGCCGGCCCCGCACGTTCGACAGGCGGATTGGGCGCGCGGTCACACTCGACAGGCGCAAACGACCCCCTCGGCGGTGCCGCACCTGTCGAGCCTGCGGTCGGCGCTGGCCGCCCACCCGGCATCCGTCGTACGCTCGACAGCAACCGACCGATCGGAGCACCATGTCAGCCGTCATCGTCGATGCCGTCCGTACACCGTCCGGAAAGGGCAAGCCGGGCGGCGGGTTGAGCAGCATCCACCCCGTCGACCTGCTTGCGCAGACGCTGCAGCACCTCGTCGCCCGCGCCGGGATCGACCCCGCGCTGATCGACGACGTCATCGCTGGCTGCGTGACCCAGGCTGGTCGGCAGTCGTCGAACATCGCCCGTAACGCCGTGCTCGCCGCCGGATTCCCCGAGAGCGTGCCTGGCACCACCGTCGACCGGCAGTGCGGGTCGAGCCAGCAGGCCGCGCAATTCGCCGCGCAGTCCATCCTCGCCGGAACGAGTGACATCGTCATCGCCTGCGGCGTCGAGCAGATGAGTCGCCAACCCATCGGCTACGCCAGGCTCGGTGAGGATGCATCCGGCCCTCTCCTGCGCCACAGGTACCCGGACGGACTCGTTCACCAGGGCATCTCCGCTGAGCTCATCGCCGCCCGCTGGAACATCGACCGCGCCGAACTCGACGCCTTCGCTGCCCGGTCCCACGCGCGGGCGGTCTCCGCTCTCGACCGCGGACTGTTCGTGCCCGAGGTCGTCGCGGTCACCGGAACTGATGCCGACGGGCACGTCTCGCTTTTCGGCGTCGACGAGACGGTGAGGCGGGGCACCACTGCTGATGCGCTCGCGGCGCTGCCAGCGGCATTCCGTACCGACGAGTATGCGGAGCGTTTTCCCGAGATCGGCTGGAACATCACCGCTGGGAACTCGTCTCCACTCACCGACGGTGCCTCCGCTGCCCTGATCATGAGTGAGGGGAAAGCCGCCGAGCTCGGTCTCATCCCGCTGGCGCGCTTCGTCGGTTTCGCGCAGGTGGGCAGCGACCCGATCGAGATGCTCACCGGGGTGATCCCGGCAACCAGGAGGCTGCTCGAACGAACGGGTGTCGATATCGATGACATCGATGTCTTCGAGGTCAACGAGGCATTCGCCTCTGTGCCCCTGGCCTGGCAGCGTGAGTTCGACGTCGACGAGGCCCGACTGAACCCCTGGGGCGGCGCGATCGCCCTCGGTCATCCGCTCGGCGCATCCGGGACCCGGATTCTCGCCACCCTCGTGAATTCTCTGCAGACCGGCGGAGGACGCTACGGGCTGCAGACGATGTGTGAGGGCGGCGGTATGGCCAACGCGACCCTCATCGAACGGATCTGAGCCGACGCTCGAGTTGTAGACACGACACAAGGGTGTCGCAGGGACGCCGCGTCGCGATCGCCGCCGCCGACAACCGGGGTGGAGCGCTCACCGGCAGCCCCCTAGGCTCACACCACACCCGCTCTGCACCGAGAGGATCCAGCAATGAAGCTTGACGGAGCATCCGCCCTCATCACCGGGGGCGCCTCAGGGCTCGGCAATGCCACAGCCACCCGCCTGGCCGCAGCAGGCGTCTCGGTGGTGATCGTCGACCTTCCGTCCTCGGCCGGCGCGGATGCCGCGACCCGGCTGGGCGCGAACGCCCGCTTCGTAGCCGCAGACGTGTCGAACGACGGCGAGGTCCAGGCGGCCGTCGACGCGGCGGTCGCGCTCGGCCCGCTCCGGATCGTTGTGAACTGCGCCGGCGTCGCCACCCCAGGCAAGGTCCTCGGTCGCGAGGGAACCCTGGCGCTCGCCGACTTCACCCGGGTGATCCAGGTCAACCTGATCGGCACCTTCAACGTCGTGCGGCTCGCCGCCGCAGCCATGGCGGCATCCGAACCTGATCCCGAGGGAGAGCGCGGGGTCATCGTGAACACCGCGTCCGTCGCCGCGTTCGACGGGCAGATCGGGCAGCCGGCGTATGCGGCGTCGAAGGGCGGGGTCCACGCCATGACCCTGCCGCTGGCCCGCGAATTCGCGCGCTACGGCATCCGGGTCACCACGATCGCCCCCGGCATCATGGAGACCCCGATGCTGAAGGGCCTGCCCCAGGCGGCGCAGGACTCGCTCGGCGAGCAGGTGCCGTATCCCTCGCGCCTTGGTCGTCCCGACGAGTACGCGGCGCTCGTGCAGCACATCGCCGAGAACAGCTACCTCAACGGCGAGACGATCCGGCTCGACGGTGCCATCCGGATGGCACCGAAGTGACAGCAGCGCAGACAACACCCGAACCGAAAGGCCGCGTATGAGCGACAGCATCCTTCTCACCGTCGATGACGGACTCGCCCGCATCACCCTCAACCGGCCGCACAGGCTCAACGCGATCAACGCGGATGCCGCCAGGGCCTGGCGCGACATCGCCGCCGAAGTCGCCGGTCGCGACGACGTCGGGGCTGTGCTCTTCGACGCCGAGGGACCCGCCTTCTGCGCCGGGGGTGACGTCGCCGAGATGTCGTCGATGGATGGAGGGGAGGGGTCGATCAGCGGTTTCGCCGACATCATCCACGAGGGCCATCAGACGCTTGGGGCCATGCCGAAGCCGATCGTCGCCGCGGTGAACGGTGCCGTCGCCGGCGGCGGCCTCGGCTTCATGCTCGTCGCCGACTACATCGTCGCCGCTGAGTCGGCGAGATTCGTCTCCAAGTACGCCGACATCGGGCTCACCCCGGACTGCGGCGTCTCCACTCTGTTGCCCGAGGCGATCGGCATGCGCCGGGCGCTGCAGCTCACCCTGACCAGTACCTCGCTGACCGCCGCAGAGGCACTCGACTGGGGCCTCGTCACCGAGGTCGTCGCCGACGGCGGGACGGATGCCCGCGCTCGCGCGATCGCTGCCGGCTGGCTGTCGGGCGCGACCGCCGCCTTCGGCCAGGCGAAACGGCTCCTCCGTGCCGGCGTCGGTCGCGACTACGGTACGGCTCTCGACGACGAGGCCCGCACGATCGGCGCGGCCTTCGAGACGCCGGACGCCCAGGCGCGGATCGGCGCATTCCTCGCCCGCTCCGCCCGCAGGTAGCATCCGCGTCCCCACCGCCCCCTGCCCGACCCGCGACTCGCGCGAGGGCCTCCGTTTCGGACGAAAGCACCCGGCACACCCGATGCCATCGACCACATCGGATGCCCTCGGCAACAGCACCATCAACCTCGACCGAAAGTGACCCCATGACCCTCGCCGGAAAGACACTCCTGATGTCGGGCGGAAGCCGCGGCATCGGCCTCGCCATCGCCCTGCGCGCGGCGCGCGACGGCGCCAACATCGCGATGCTCGCCAAGACCGACACGCCTGACCCGCGGCTCGATGGCACGATTCACACGGCAGCGGATGCCATCCGTCGGGCGGGCGGGCAGGCGCTCGCCGTCGTCGGCGACGTGCGCGACGACACTTCCATCGCGGATGCCGTCGCGCAGACGGTCGCCACCTTCGGTGGCATCGACATCGTCGTCAACAACGCGAGCGTGATCAGCCTGGCCCGCACCCTCGAGCTCGAGCCGAAGCGCTTCGACCTCATGCAGGACGTCAACATGCGTGGCACCTTCATGCTCTCGCGCGCAGCCATCCCACACCTCAAGGAGGCGGACAACGCGCACATCCTTTCACTGAGCCCTCCGATCAACCTCGACCCGAAGTGGCTCGGCGCGCACACCGGATACACGCTCGCCAAGTACGGCATGTCGATGGCGACCCTCGGTATGGCCGCCGAGTTCGCCCGCGACGGGATCGCCGCGAACACGCTCTGGCCACGCACGACGATCAAGACCGCTGCGGTCGGCAACATCCTCGGCGGCGAGGCGCTGCTCGCAAAAAGTCGCACCCCCGAGATCTATGCGGACGCCGCCTACGAGGTTCTGACGAGGCCTGCACGTGCGTACACCGGCCAGTCCCTCATCGTCGAAGACGTGCTGATCGCCGCCGGGGTGACCGACTTCGCGCAGTACTCGCCCGGGGTCGACGAGAAGGACCTGTTCCCCGACATCTTCCTGTAGCGAGGTATCCGCGCCGTTTCGTCAACGGATGAACAGATGTCCTGATGAGACGTCCATACCCGATACGCTTCGGGCCATGGGCAGACGCGTGGCAGATCCGATTCCCGAGACCAGACCACTTATCGTCCGGATGCTCCTCGTGATTCTCGGGGTCACGATGCTGGTGGCCGGCGCGGTCGTCGTACTCACCATGGTCGGCATGATCCTCTTCGGGGGGCTCGATCTCTCCGAACGCGTCGGTAGCACGCTCGCCAGCCAGCTGACGGCGATGTGCGTGACCGGCGTGATCGGCATTCTCCTGGCGAGCGCAGGCTGGGGCATCCTCGGGTCGGGGCTTCGACCGTCGCGCAAGCCGGCCAGTCGCCCGGCGCCGGTCGGCTCGCGGCGAGGGGGCGATGGCGCTGTCGCGTCGGATGCCGGCGGCGGCAGTACACGCGACCGGGACGACGACAGCAGCGGCAACGACGGCAGCGGCAACGACAGCGGCGGCGACGGTGGATACGGGGGCGGTGACGGCGGTGGCGACGGCGGGGGCGGCGGCGGCGGGGACTGATCCCGTCAGCCTCCGGTCGAGATCACCCACTCCGGACGAGCACTCACGCGCTCCGGTCGCACACACCTCGCGCACCAGGTGAGCGCGTCAGGAACAGGTGACGGCGCCGGGCGATAGGCTCGCAACAGACGTGAGGGGAGCAGGTGTGGACGAGCTGCTGACACGCGTGTCCGACAGCGTCGGCCGCATCACGCTGAACCGTCCCGACGCGCTCAACGCGATCACCCACGACATGATCCGCGGCATCCGAGACACGCTCGCAGCCTGGCGTACCGACTCCGAGGTATCGCTCGTTCTCCTCGACGGTGCCGGCGACCGCGGGCTCAGCGCGGGAGGCGACATCCGGGCACTGCACAACAACGCCATCACCGGTCGTAACGACCTCTCGCGACACTTCTGGCACGACGAGTACGAGCTCTGCGCCACGATCGCCGAGTACCCGAAACCATTCGTCTCGATCATGGACGGCATCACCATGGGCGGAGGTGTCGGGGTGTCAGGGCACGCCGGCATCCGCATCGTCACCGAACGCAGCCGCGTGGCCATGCCCGAGACCCGCATCGGCTTCAGCCCGGATGTCGGCGGCACGTCCCTCCTCGCCGGCGCGCCGGGAGAGCTCGGCAGTTACCTCGCCCTCAACGCGGCGACGATGACCGGGGCGGATGCCGTCGCCTGCGGGTTCGCGGACTACTACGTTCCGTCCGAGCGACTCCCGCACCTCTACCAGGCCCTGGGCGAACGCGCAGACCCCGGCTCGCCGGCCGAGGTGGTGCTGCTGTTCGATGAGACCCCGCCTCCGTCCGCCCTCGAAGCACGGAGGGACTGGATCGACCGCTGCTATTCCGCTGGCACCGTCAGCGGAATCCTCGAGCGGCTCGGCGCCGAATCGAATCGCGATGCAGCGCACGCCGCAGATGAACTCACGCGGCTGTCGCCTCTGGCTCTCACGGTCGCACTGGCATCCGTCCGCGCGGCGCGCACCCTGGGATCGCTGCGAGAGGTGCTCGACCAGGAGTACCGCGTGTCGTCCTGGCTCGCCGAACAACCGGATCTGGCCGAAGGCATCCGCGCGCAGGTCATCGACAAAGACCGCAATCCGCGTTGGGCTCCATCGACCCTGGCCGCGGTGCCCCCCGGCGTCGTCGATGCGGCGCTGAATCACCGGCCCCCTCGACACTGACCCGGTATACCAGAGGCGGCGGATGTCGCGGAAACAGCCAGGGAATAGCTTGCTCTGTATACCCAGGCGCCTCGGGCGGCTAGAATGATGCCGTGCGTGCAAGCGATAGGGCCTACGACGTCCTCAAGGACGACATCCTTCAGTGGCGGCTCGCACCCGGGACGGTGCTCGGTGAGACCGAGCAGTCCGAGCGTCTCGGCATCTCGCGCACGCCGCTCCGCGAGGCGATCACGCGGCTCGCCGCCGAGGGACTCGTCGACACCCAGCGCGGGCGAGCGGGCGTCGTCACCGATGTCTCACCGGCGAACCTCACCGAGCTGTTCGAACTCCGCGAAGCGCTCGAAACCCAGGCCGCCCGGCTCGCGGCCCGGCGACGGAAGGCCGAAGTCTTCCTCGCTCTGCGCGACGACTTCCTCGCTGCCCCCGCCGGGCTCGACCGCGACACCGCCGGCTATTACGACCTTGTCGGGCGTCTCGATGCCGCCGTCGACGCTGCGATGGCCAACCGGTTCCTCCTCGCCTCGCTCACCGGCCTGCGCAGCCACCTCGCGCGGGCCAGACGCCTCGCCCAGGACAACCCGGCCCGGCTGGCCGAGTCCGTAGCCGAGCACCTGCTCATCGTGCAGGCCATCCTCGACCGCGACGAGATGCTCGCCGCACAGGCCACGGCCGTGCACCTGCGCAGGAGCCTCGCCAATCTTCTCGACACCGCCGGCTCACCCGGCGCATCCGACTTGTCTTCGACGAAGGGAACACCATGAAGACCCATCACCTGCGCGTACACACGAGCGAAGAGAACCTCGACCGCACCGGCCAGCTGGCCTGGGCGATCGCCGAGGTCGCCGCCGACCGGGTCGACGTGACCCCCGAGGTCACCGACATGATCATCAACCGGGTGATCGACAACGCCGCCGTCGCCGCGGCATCCCTCACCCGCGCGCCGGTCGTCGCCGCTCGCTCGCAAGCCCTCGCTCACCCGTGCACGACCGGCGGAGACGGTGCGACGGTCCTCGGAGCGGATGCCGCCCGCCGGGTCAGCCCCGAGTGGGCCGCCTGGGCCAACGGCGTCGCCGTGCGTGAACTCGACTACCACGACACCTTCCTCGCGGCTGACTACTCGCACCCGGGCGACAACATTCCCCCGATCGTCGCCGTCGCCCAGCATGTCGGAGCATCCGGTGCCGACCTCGTGCGTGGCATCGCCACCGGCTACGAGATCCAGATCGACCTGGTGAAGGCGATCAGCCTGCACAAGCACAAGATCGACCACGTGGCGCACCTCGGCCCCTCTGCGGCCGCCGGGATCGGCACCCTTCTCGGTCTCGACGTCGAGACGATCTTCCAGGCCGTCGGCCAGGCGCTGCACACCACGACGGCCACCCGGCAGTCGCGCAAGGGCCAGATCTCCACCTGGAAGGCCCACGCCCCCGCTTTCGCCGGCAAGATGGCCGTCGAAGCGGTCGACCGTGCGATGCGCGGGCAGACCTCGCCCGAGCCGATCTACGAGGGCGAAGACGGTGTTCTCGCCTGGCTGCTCGATGGACCCGACTCGTCGTACGAGGTTCCGCTGCCCGAACAGGGCGAGCCGAAACTCGCCATCCTCGACAGCTACACGAAGGAGCACTCGGCCGAGTACCAGGCGCAGGCCTGGATCGACCTTGCACGCAAGCTCCACGCCGAACACCCGGAGCTGCTCGCGCCCGGCACCATCGACCGTGTGGTGCTGCACACCTCGCACCACACGCACTACGTCATCGGCTCGGGTGCCAACGACCCGCAGAAGTATGACCCGCTTGTCTCCCGCGAGACGCTCGATCACTCGATTCCGTACATTTTCACTGTGGCGCTCCAGGACGGTCTCTGGCACCACGTCGACTCATACGCGCCCGCCCGCGCCGGGCGTGAAGATACCGTGGACCTGTGGAACCGCGTGAGCACCGAAGAAGACGCCGAATGGACCCGCCGGTACCACTCGCTCGACCCGGCGGAGAAGGCATTCGGCGGGCGGGTCGAGATCACTCTCACCGACGGCTCGACGATCACGGACGAGATCGCCGTCGCCGACGCCCACCCGCTCGGTGCCCGCCCGTTCGCCCGCGAGGACTACGTTGCGAAGTTCCGCACTCTCGCTGCCGACGTGCTCGAGCCGGAGGAGATCGAGCGCTTCCTCGGTCTGGCCCAGCGCCTCCCCGACCTCACCGCAGACGAGCTCGGCGGACTCACCATCCGCGCGGCAGCCGGGGTCCTTTCCTCGGTCGAGTCGCCGAAAGGACTGTTCTGATGCTGTACTCCACCACCACACCCGCCGACAAGCGACGCTTCTTCCGTGAGCGACTGTCGAGTGGTGAACTGCTCCGTTTTCCCGGTGCATTCAACCCGCTCTCGGCACGACTCATCGAGCAGAAGGGCTTCGACGGCGTCTACATCTCGGGCGCGGTGCTCAGCGCAGACCTGGGCCTGCCCGACATCGGCCTGACCACCCTCACCGAGGTGGCCGGCCGGGCGAAGCAGATCGCCCGCATGACGGAGCTGCCCGCCCTCGTCGATGCCGACACCGGATTCGGTGAGCCGATGAACGTGGCCCGCACGATTCAGGAACTCGAGGATGCCGGTCTCGCCGGCATGCACATCGAGGATCAGGTCAACCCGAAACGCTGCGGTCACCTCGACGGCAAGCAGGTCGTCGACGAATCGACTGCGCTCAAGCGGATCCGATCGGCGGCCGACGCACGTCGTGACGACAACTTCCTGATCATGGCGCGCACGGACATCCGTGCGGTCGACGGTCTCGACGCGGCGATCGACCGGGCAAAAAAGCTCGTGGATGCCGGAGCGGACGCGATCTTCCCCGAGGCGATGCGCGACCTCAGCGAGTTCGAGGCCGTTCGTGCAGCGGTCGACGTGCCGATCCTCGCCAACATGACCGAGTTCGGCAAGAGTGAGTTGTTCACCAGTGCCCAGCTCGCCGACGTCGGCATCAACCTCGTGATCTGGCCGGTGTCCCTGCTCCGCATCGCGATGGGAGCAGCCGGTCGTGCGCTCGACACGCTGAACGACGAAGGCTCCCTCACGTCTGCGCTCGGTGAGATGCAGCACAGGGCGGACCTGTACGACCTGATCGACTACGAGGGCTACAACCACTTCGACACCTCAGTGTTCAACTTCACGGTGACCAGGTGACCAGCCCGATCACCTGCCTAGTCACTAGGGTGGACTGGCAGCAGACGCCGGCGACCGAGCAAAGGAGCATCGCATGACCGATTCCGAGATCAAGAAGGGCCTTGCGGGGGTCGTCGTCGACTACACCGCCGTCTCCAAGGTGAACCCGGAGACCAACTCCCTGCTCTACCGCGGATACCCCGTCCATGAGCTCGCGGCCAACTGCAGTTTCGAGCAGGTCGCGTATCTGCTCTGGCACGGGGAGTTGCCGACGGATGCCGAATTGAGGGCATTCGTGGACGTCGAACGCGGCCAGCGCGCCCTCGGCGACAACGTCAAGGCGGTCATCGACCTCATTCCGACGACGGCGCATCCGATGGACGTGCTCCGCACAGCGGTCAGTGCGATCGGGGCGTCCGACCCCGATGCAGAACTCGCCACAGAGGAATCGAGTCTCAACAAGGCGGCCAGGCTCTACGCTCAGCTTCCGGCGATCGTCGCGTACGACCAGCGTCGGCGTCACGGGAACGACCTCGTGCCGCCGAGGGACGACCTCGGCTACTCCGAGAACTTCCTCTGGATGACGTTCGGTGAGGTCCCGGCCCCGGTCGTCGTCGACGCCTTCAACGTCTCGATGATCCTCTACGCCGAGCACTCCTTCAACGCGTCCACCTTCACTGCCCGGGTCATCACGTCGACGCTCAGCGACCTGTACTCCGCTGTCGTCGGCGGCATCGGTGCGCTCAAGGGCGCGCTGCACGGTGGGGCGAACGAGGCCGTCATGCACACCTTCGACGAGATCGGCACGGCAGACAAGGCGGAGGCCTGGCTCGAGGATGCCCTCGCAACCAAGCGCAAGATCATGGGCTTCGGGCACCGGGTCTACAAGAACGGCGACTCGCGGGTGCCGACGATGAAGGCCGCTCTCGAGACCCTCGTCGAGCACTACGACCGTCCGGAGACACTCGAGTTGTACAACACACTCGAAGAGGCGATGGTGTCGCGCAAGGACATCAAGCCGAACCTCGACTACCCGTCCGGCCCCGCATACAACCTGATGGGTTTCGACACGCTGACTTTCACTCCGTTGTTCGTGGCGGCGCGGGTCGTCGGCTGGACGGCCCACATCATGGAGCAGGCGGCGTCCAACGCACTCATCCGCCCGCTGTCCGAGTACAACGGTCCGGACGAACGGCACCTGGCCGGCTGACTCAGATGCTGAGCCCGGTCGAAGGCTCGGTGTCGTCGGCTCGGTGATTGTGGGCTCGGTGCAGAGCACGCACCGGCACGGTTGCGGTGGGTTGTCCGTCTTCTACAGCGCGGATGCCTCGTCGGCGGCGACCGCGTAGCATCCGTCGAATGCACATGATCTTCCGCACCCTCCTGTTGTTCTGGCGTGCTCCCCGTGCGGGCAGGCGCGGCACGCCTCTCGGCCACTACGACGTCGGTCGACTGTCGATGCGGACGCTGCCGACGGATCTCGACCTCAACCGGCACATGAACAACGGCGTCTACCTGTCGGTTCTCGATCTGGGCCGGTTCGACCTGCTCATTCGCAACGGGATCTGGGACATCCTGCGCGGGCGGGGCTGGTACCCGGTGGTCGTGTCCGAGTCGATCACGTTCCGCAAGTCGCTGACGCTCTGGCAGAAGTTCGTGATCGAGACGCGGGTGTCCGGCTACGACGAGAAGGCGGTCTTCGTCGACCAGCGCATCGTCGTCGGTGGTGAGATCTACGCCCAGGCGGTCGTCCGGGCGCGCTTCCTCAAGAAGACGGGTGGAACGGTCTCGGTCGCCGAACTCATCGATGCGATCGGCACTGTTCCTCCCGACCTGCGCCTGCCCGAGTGGCAGGTGCGCTGGGGTGCGGATGTCGCGCTCCCGTCGACCTCGGCCGCCGCGCCGAGCGAGTGGCCGGGCGCGGTGCTCGACCCGCGGGGCTGAAGCGACGCATCCGTCGGCATCCGTTCGTCGCTTCAGACGACGGAAACGGTGGTGTTGCGCGCGTCGCAGCGACCGTTTGTGTCCATTGAACGCAAACGCGCTCTCACACCACTGCGGGGCCGTAGGCGAAAACGCGGTCGGGGTCGTACTGCGCGCGTGTCTTCGACAGCCGCTCGAACGTATCCCCGGGCCAGGCGCTCGCGAACCGCTCCGAGTCGGTGACGTTTCCCGCGAAGTTGATGTTCGTCTCGGGGGAGACCCACCGTGACGCCGCGGCGAGGAACGCGTCCGCCGCCGCCGGCATCCGTTCGAACAACGGCGGAGCGACCCCGATCAACGTCAGGGTGTGTGCGCTCTTCCGTCCGCCAGCTGCCGACCCGCCGGCCACATCCGTCGCGGTCGCGCCACCCAGGTGGCGCACCTCCACCCCGACGAACGGTGCGCCTGCTTCCCGGCCGAAATGGGCGAGGAGTTCATCGACGAATTCCTGATCGATGGGTGTGAGCAGAAATCCGCGCGTCCACACCGGTCCTGGCTCGGACGGGTCCCCGTGGATGCCCCCGACCTCGGTGGCGGGAATCTCGGCGACGCCGTCGATGTACACAGGTGCGGCAGCCCGGAGAGGGGCGAGGATCCGCTCGCCCTCCGTGGAATTCCCCACCCAGGCGAAGCGCAGGCTCAGCAGGAATCGTCCGCGGAACGGTTCGGGGATCTCCTCGATCGGCGGCATGTTCATCAGAGCGACCGATGTGGTTGCGGCCGCAGGCGCCGTCGGCAACCAGTCGGTCCACGCGCGCAGGGCTGCCTCGACGTTCGGGCCGTCGAAGAAGAGGCTCCCGGCATAGAGGGTGCGGATCGGCACGAGCTCGACCCGCATCTCGGTGACGACACCGAGACCGCCTTTTCCGCCGCGCAGTGCCCAGAACAGGTCGGGATTCTCGTCGGCGTCTGCGGTGACGAGGCTGCCGTCTGCAAGCACAACGCGGAATCCTCGCACCCAGTCCGAGGTGAATCCGTGGCTGCGGGCGAGCGGTCCGAGGCCGCCGCCGAGGGTGTAGCCGATCGCACCGACGTGGGTCGACGACCCGGTGATCGGGGCGAGACCGTGCTCAGCCGCCGCTCGGATCACCGCCTCCCAGCGCACGCCGGCAGCGATTGTCGCGACGCGGGATTCCGGATCGACCGACAGGTCGAGCATCCGTTTGGTGAGCAGTAGCAGTCCGTCGATGATCGGTGCTTCGGCTCCGTGCCCGGTGGCCTGAACCCGCACGGCGAGTCCGTGACCGGCGGCGAAGCGCACCGCGGCGCGCACATCCGCGTCGGAATGGGGGATGACGGCGAGGTGCGGTGTGTGAACGATGAGAGTGTTCTGGGCGGCTACTTCGGCCGCGAAGTGCGGATCGTCAGGTTCGAGGACGTCGCCGTTGAGAGCCGCTCTCAGCTCGGCGACATCGGTGTCGGTAAGTGTCATGGCGCACACTTTACGCACGCGGCGGCCGGGAACACCAGTGCTATCTGAGGATGCCTCAACTCTGCGGATGTCGGTGGCGCTGACATAGGGTGAACGGGATGGACGCGCTCGCCGAACCCCGCACCGCCCCAGACGCCGCGTCTGGATCGGCCACCGACGCGCCCGCCAGGCACTCGCGGTATGCCCCGCAACATCCGCTGCAGCTTTCCCGGACGATCGCTCCGCTCGCCCGAGGCGGCGACGGTCCGTGCTTCCGCCGCACCAGCACCGGTGCGTGGATCACGATGCGCACGCCGCTCGGCCCTGCCACGCTGCGTCTCGAGCAGGATGCCGACGGCATCCGATCGACCGCATGGGGTGCCGGTGCCGAGTGGGCGCTCGACGGCGTCCCTGAACTGCTGGGCGCACGCGATGACTGGGACGACATCGACCTGTCTCCGAGCCCTCTCCTGACCGAGGTACGTCGCCGTAATCCAGGCCTGCGACTCAGCCGCAACCGGCTGGTGCTCGAGATGCTCGTGCCGTCGATCCTCGAACAGAAGGTCACCGCGGTCGAGGCCTGGCGGGCCTGGCGGATGCTCGTTCGACGACACGGCGAGGTCGCTCCCGGCCCGGCACCCGACGGCATGGTGGTCGCGCCGACGGCAGACGGCTGGAGGATGATTCCGAGCTGGGAGTGGCATACGGCGGGCGTCGGACCGCAGCGCTCAGAGACGGCGGTGCGCGCGAGCCGGGTCTCCGCCGCCCTGGAGCGCACCGTCACCGGCGCGGGCGATGTCGCCGCCGAGTCGGCCGAGGCATCCGTTCGTCTGCGCAGCCTGCCGGGTATCGGGATCTGGACGGCCGCCGAAGTGACATCGAGGTCACACGGCGACCCGGATGCCGTCAGCGTCGGGGACTACCATCTCGCGTCCACCGTCGGGATGGCGCTCACCGGCTCGCCGGTCGACGACGACGGCATGCTCGAGCTGCTGTCCCCGTGGGCCGGGCAGCGGCAGCGCGTACTGCGGCTGATCCTGGCCAGCGGGATTTCCAAGCCGCGGCGTGGCCCGAAGATCACCATTCAGGATCACCGCGGGCACTGAGTCCCGTACGGGCGCACGTCGTGTGAGCTATTCGCTCTCCAGCACCGCCATCGCCGCATTGTGGCCGCCGAGGCCGGACACCGCTCCGCCGCGCCGCGCACCCGAGCCACAGAGCACGATTCTCGGATGCGCCGTCGCAACACCCCAGCGTTCGGCCGGGGTGGTCGCGGGGGCGTCATCCTCGAGGAACGGCCAGTCCAGCCCGCCGTGGAAGATATTGCCCTTCGGCATGCCGACCGACTGTTCGATGTCGAGTGTGGTCTTGGTTTCGATGCAGGGGCGACCGGCGGCATCCATGCTCAGGACACCCTCGATCGGCTCGGCAAGCACCGAGTTGAGCGATGCGAGCACCGCGGCCTGCAACTCATCCCGACGCTCGGCATTGTTCTCGGGGGTGATCAGTCGCGACGGCACGTGCAGTCCGAACACGGTGAGCGTCTGGGCACCCGCCTCGCGCAGCTCGGGCGACAGGATGGTCGGGTCGGCGAGCGAATGGCAGTAGATCTCGCACGGCAACGGGTTCGGGATGCCGCCGGAAGCGGCCGTCAGGTACGCCTCGTCGAGTTGCGTCCACGACTCGTTGATGTGGAAGGTGCCGCCGAACGCGGCTTCAGGGCTGATCGTCTCGTCACGCAGGCGCGGCAGGCGGGTGAGCAGCAGGTTGACCTTGACCTGCGCGCCCTCGCGGGAGTGGTTGGGGATGTCGTCCGTTCCGATACCGAACGGACGCGCCTCGAAGACGCCGACGGACGGTTCGCCGGCCGCGAGCTGGTCCCGCCCGTACGACACTTCGGTTCCGGCGATGAGAAGGCGGTCGAGGGTGGCGGGAGCGACGTTGGCCAGGACCCACTCGGCCGATGCCTCCAGCTCGGCGCCGTCGACGACGTAACGCACCGAACCGGACGGGTGCACGGCGGCCACCTGTGCTCCGGTGACGAGGGTCGCTCCTGCGTTCCGTGCCGCGCGGGCGAGTTCGGCTGACACTGCGCCCATGCCGCCGACGGGAACATCCCAGTTCCCGGTGCCTCCACCGATGAGGTGATAGAGGAAGCAGATGTTCTGCTGCAGGTCAGCATCATCGGCACGCGCAAAGGTGCCGATGAGGGCGTCGGTGAGCACGACGCCTCTGACCAGGTCGTTGTGCAGGTGCCGGGAGATGATCTCTCCGATTGGATGCTCGATCATGGCGTCCCACACGCTGGAGCCGCCGGCGTCCGTCACGAGTCGTTTCGCCTCCGACCGGGTCAGCAGTGGGCCGGTCATCGTCGGCCAGAGTGCCTGGGTGAGTACACGGCAGTGCTCGTAGAACTGCTCGAAGAGGTCATGCTCGTCGTCGGGCGCGCCGATCCGGGTGAAGGACGCCGCGGTGGCGACCGGGTCATCGTTGTCGACGAGCAGGCCACGGCTCGGGTCGGCCGGGTCGGGCGTGTACGACGAGTAGCGGCGGCGGACCAGCGTGATGTCGAGCCCGAGGTCGTCGATGATCCGCGCGGGGAGCAGGCTGACGAGGTACGAGTACCGCGAGAGCCAGGCCTCGACCCCGTCGAAAGCCTGGGCAGAGACCGCTGCGCCGCCGACGGCATCCAGTCGTTCGAGGAGCAGCACCCGCTTTCCGGCCTTGCCGAGATACGCGGCGGCGACGAGGCCGTTATGGCCTCCACCGACGATGATGGCGTCGTACGTCTGCGCTGTCGTCATGCTGCGATTCTTGCACGGCGCCCGACTCTGACCGCGAGTTGCTGGGTTTGAGGGGTGCGGGTGCAGGGTGACCCCTGTAAACCCAGCAACTCGCGAGGGGGGTCAGATCGCCCGGGCCAGCGCACCGCGCACAGCGGTCACCGCAGGCCGCGCCGCACTCACCCGTCGCGCCGAGGTGAACACCGTCCGCGACGGGATCCCGGGCAGGTCGAGCAGCCGCAGTCCCGGTTCGCGCCCGGCCCAGACCAGGTCCGGCAGCATGCCGACCGCGTTGCCCGATTCGATCAGACGGATGTGTGCGATGAGATCCGCGGTCTCGAAACGAACGTCGGGCTCGAAACCCTCCGCGCGGCAGAGTTGCGTCGCCCAGAGTCGGGCGACGGTCCCCGCCGGTTCCATCACGAACGGGAGCCCAGCGACATCGGCGAGGGACGTCGCGTCGGATGCCGTCGGCACGGCGAGTCTGAGGGCATCCGTCGCGAGGAACTCGCGGTCGAGGTCGGGCAGGTGTGGTCGGGTGTGGCCCGGGTACTGCTCGGCGAGCACGAGGTCGAAGTCGCGCGCGGCCAGGTCGAAGAGGCCGGCTTCGGGCTCGCGTTCGACAATCTCGACGCGCAACTGCGGATGCTCCATCCGCAGGATCGACAGTGCGGCGGGGATGACGGCGTGCGCAGCCGACTGGAAGACGGCGAGCCGCACGGTACCGACGACGGCGTCGAGCGATGTGGCGAGCTCGGCCTCTGCCCGTTCCATGCTGTCGAGCAGTTCGGCTGCACGCGTGGCGAGCAGCTCGCCCTGCGGTGTCAGCTGCACCCGGCGGCCGCTCTTCTGCAGCAGTTTCACGCCGGCCTCGCGCTCGAGTTGAGCGAGTTGCTGCGACACCGACGACGGGCTGAAAGCCAGGGCCGAGGCGACGTCGGCAAGTGTTCCGCGCAACTGCACCTCGCGAAGCAGTCGGAGGCGGCGCATGTCGAGCATGACAGCAGCCTACTCGTCAGAAATCCCGATGAATATCCGTCAGAAACATTCGCTTTTCTGAATCGACGGTGGCGCGCACACTGAGTCTGAGAGTTGCAGCACACGACCGCGCAGCTCCCCGTCATCGACCTTCAGAGGGAATAGTCTCGTGATCATGCCTCACACCTCGGCCGGCGCCGATTTGAGCGCCACTCAGCTCGCGACGGATGCCGTCACTCTCGCCCGCAAGTGGGTCGACGAGAGCGCAGGCGCACCGGTCGACCCCGCCGCCCAGCGCCTCGCCGAGGTTCTGAAGGACCCGAACGGCCTCGACTTCACCGTCGGATTCGTCGACGGTGTCATGCGCCCCGAAGACCTCTTCGTCGCCGGCTACAACCTCCAGCGCGTCGCGAAGCTGACCCCCGCGTTCCTGCCCTGGTACCTGCGTGCCGCCATCCGGGCCGGAGGCATCCTCGGCCCGGTGATCCCCTGGGTCGTCATCCCGGTCGCGCGCCGCGTGTTGCGTTCGATGGTCGGGCACCTCGTCGTCGATGCCACTCCGGCCCGGCTCGGTCCGGCGATCGCTGCGCTCAAGGAGGAGGGCTCGAGGCTCAATCTCAACCTGCTGGGCGAAGCGGTGCTCGGCGAGGGCGAAGCCGCCAAACGCCTCGCGGGAACGCACGCCCTCCTCGCCCGCGGTGACGTCGACTACGTGTCGATCAAGGTCTCGGCGATCGCGTCGCAGCTGTCGATGTGGTCGTTCGACGACGCCGTCGAGCGGGTCGTCGAACGTCTCACTCCGCTCTACGAGCTCGCCGCGAATTCCGGCTCCGAGAAGTTCATCAACCTCGACATGGAGGAGTACCGCGACCTCGACCTCACGATTTCCGTATTCACGCGCATTCTCGACCAGCCGCAGTTGAAGGACCTCGAAGCCGGGATCGTGTTGCAGGCCTACCTGCCCGACGCCCTCGCGGCGATGCAGATTCTGCAGGATTGGGCTGCAGCGCGGGTGGCTTCCGGTGGCGCTCCGATCAAGGTTCGGCTCGTGAAGGGCGCGAACCTGGCCATGGAGGGAGTCGATGCGGCCATCCACGACTGGGCAACGGCGCCGTACGACTCGAAGCAGGACACCGACGCCAACTACAAGCGAGTGATGATGTGGGCGCTCACCCCTGAACGTGCGAAGAACGTGCGGATCGGGGTCGCCGGCCACAACCTCTTCGACCTCGCGTTCGCCTGGCTGCTCGCGCAGGCGCGCGGTGTGACTGACGCCGTCGAGTTCGAAATGCTGCTCGGCATGGCGACCGGGCAGGCCGACGCGGTGAAGCGCGACGTCGGCAACCTCCTGCTCTACACACCGGTGGTGAGCCCGCGCGAGTTCGACGTCGCGATCTCGTACCTGATTCGCCGGCTCGAGGAGAACGCGTCGCAGGAGAACTTCATGTCAGCGGTCTTCGAGCTGCAGGAGAACACGGCGCTGTTCGAGCGCGAGCGGCAGCGCTTCCTTGCCTCAGCTGCCCAGCTCGAAGCGACCCCGCACGAGATCCCCTCCCCTCGTCGCACCCAGAACCGTGAGACCGAATGGACCCTGGCGACGGCAGATGAGCTCGTCGCCCCGAGACAGACGGATGCTTTCACTCGCCCGGACGACGATGAGGTCGGCATGACGCAGCAGGTCCTCGGCCTCTCACGAGGGTCGAAGACGGAGTCTCCTTTCGACACCGTGCGCGTGTTCGACACGACGACGCTCAACACGATTCCTGCGACCGACCTGGGCGCCCCCGGATTCGTCAACACGCGAGACACCGACCCTGCCCTGCCGGCGAACCGCGCCTGGGCCGGGCGCATCCTCGCCCGGGTGCCAGGCAGCGAACTCGGCAACCGGACGATCGCCGAGTGCACCGTCGAGGATGCTGCGACACTCGAGTTCATCGTGGAGGGCGTTCGGTCCCGCGGTGCCGCCTGGGGTGCACTGCCCGCCGCCGACAGGGCCGCCGTGCTCGACCGCGCCGGACTCGCGCTCGCCGCCAACCGTGACCGCCTGCTCGAGGTGATGGCATCCGAAACCGGTAAGACTCTCGCAGAAGCAGACCCCGAGGTGAGCGAAGCCATCGACTTCGCCCACTACTACGCGGCCAAGGCGCGCGAGCTCGACGCGATCCGCGGCGCCCGCTTCGTGCCCTCCCAGCTCACCGTCGTCACTCCGCCGTGGAACTTCCCCGTCGCCATCCCCGCCGGCGGCGTGCTCGCCGCGCTCGCCGCCGGGTCCGGTGTCATTCTCAAGCCGGCACACCAGGCACGCCGTTCGGCAGCCGTTCTCGTCGAGGCGCTGTGGGAGGCCGGCATCCCGCAGGAACTCCTCACCCTCGTCTCGCTCGACGAGCGAGAGCTTGGCAAGCAGCTCGTCTCACACCCTGCTGTGGACCGGGTCATCCTCACCGGCGCCTGGGAGACGGCGAAACTGTTCCGCTCATGGCGACCCGACCTTCCGTTGCTCGCCGAAACGAGCGGTAAGAACGCCATCATCGTCACCCCGAGCGCCGATCTCGACCTGGCCGCTGCCGACGTCGTGAAGAGCGCGTTCGGTCATGCCGGTCAGAAATGCTCGGCCGCGAGCCTCGTCATCCTCGTCGGTTCGGTCGCGAAGAGCGAGCGGTTCCTGCGCCAGCTCGTCGACGCAGCCAGGTCACTCCGGGTGGGCTACCCCGACGAAGCCACGAGCCAGATGGGTCCGATCATCGAGCCCGCCTCAGGCAAGCTGCTGCACGCGCTCACCGAGCTCGGTGTCGGTGAGAAGTGGCTCGTCGAGCCGAAGCGGCTCGACGACACCGGACGGCTGTGGTCCCCGGGGATCCGTGCGGATGTCGCCCCCGGCTCCTATTTCCACCTCACCGAGTTCTTCGGCCCGGTTCTCGGGGTCATGCACGCCGCAACCCTGTCCGAGGCGATCCGGCTCACCAACGCCATCGACTACGGACTCACCTCCGGTCTGCACACGCAGGACCCGGACGACCTCGCTGAGTGGCTCGACTCCGTCGAGGCCGGCAACCTCTATGTCAACCGCGGCATCACCGGGGCCATCGTGCAGCGTCAGCCGTTCGGCGGCTGGAAACGCTCGGCCGTCGGGGCGGGTGCCAAGGCCGGTGGGCCCAACTACCTGCTCACGCTGGGCTCCTGGCTCCCCGATTCCGGGTCGAGCAGCAAGACGCTGCACCTGCGGGGTCTCGACGCCCGGGTGACGCGACTGATCGAGTCGGCACAGCCGTCGCTCGGTTACGAGGAGTTCGACCTGCTCCGACGGTCAGCGCTGTCCGATGCGATCGCGTGGGGCAACGAGTACGGCGAAACGAAGGATGCGTCCGGGATCGCCGTGGAGCGCAACCTTTTCCGGTACCGCCCGGTCCCGGTCTCCGTCCGGGCGACAGCGGATGCCGCACTGGGTGATGTGCTTCGAGTCGCTCTCTCCGCCGTCCGTTCGCGGTCCACGTTCACGTTGAGCGTGGCATCCGCCCTGCCGACCGCCGTCCGCGGCGTTCTCGGTGACCTCGGCATCCCGGTCATCGTGGAGACCGACGGCGAATGGGTCGACCGCACCGCACCGAGTGATGTGCCCCGGGTGCGCCTGGTCGGATCGGATGCCGCGCGGGCAGCCCTGCACGGCGCACTCGCCGAGGCGGCAGACGGAAACCCGGACCTGGCGATCTATGCGGGAGCCGTGACGCAGTCCGGGCGCATCGAACTTCTGCCGTTCCTGCACGAGCAGGCGATCTCGATCACCGCGCACCGCTTCGGCAACCTCGACCCGTGGAGTGAGCAGGTTCTCTGACGCGGGCGTCAGGCCGAGCGGTCAGCGCGGCCTGGAACGGCTGTGGTCGCCGTGCCGGCCGGGAACGCCAGCGACAGCAGATACACGGCGAGCACACTCATCACGGCGATCTCGCCGCCGTCCTCGAGTGCGATGAAGAGCGGGTCGACGACGGGCATGTCGATGAACGGGCTGTGCAGCACATCGACGGCGATGCCGAAGAAGACCAGGGCGGCGAAGATTCCGGCGAGGACCAGGGAGATCCGACGGATCTCGCGGCGAGAGCGACGGTAGGCGACCGCGAGCGAGACGAGCAGGATCACCCCGACGAGAGCAAGCCAGACCGCCTCGCCGATGTGGCTCGAAATCGAGCCGACGTACATCACGCTCGTCGCGAACCAGGTGCCGAAGGCCTCGTGGATCATGAAGTAGTCGTCGATCAGCAGGTAGGTGGTCGCGGCGGCGAAGACCGCGACGATGCCGGCACGGAGGCGAACGCTGGCGGCCAGAAGGAGCAGGATCGACCAGCCCGTCAGCATCTGGAAGAACACCTCGCCGTAGCCCCGTTCGCTGCCGAGGTCGAACAGCGGGCTCCACGGCACACCGATGAACCGGTGAGTGAAGTGCAGCACGAGATAGCATCCGGTCGTCAGCCACAGCAGGGCGAGCAGGCCGGCGAGCCGCGGATCGTCGAAACCCAGGGCGGTCTTCGCCCGGACGACGATCGGCGGCTTCGAGGTGCCCGACTCGGGCCTGTTGGCAAACATTCATCCAATGGTGTCAGAACGGGGGACACCGGCGCCGCGCCGCGCGGCCCGAGACGCTGAATTTCTGCACACCCACCTCCGTGCGGCTGGCGGTCGGAGCATACTGGTGCCATGGCATCCGCTCCCCGGACAGATTCCGGCACCCAGCGCGTCGTACTCCTCGTCGCGATCCTTGCGTCATTCGTCGCCTTTCTCGACGGAACCATCATCAACGTCGCCCTCCCGTCGATCACTCGAGAGTTCGGTGGTGGGCTGCCGGTGCAGCAGTGGGTGGTGGACTCCTACCTCCTGACGCTCGGCGCGTTCATCCTGCTCGCCGGTTCGCTGTCGGATGCCTTCGGCCGGGTCCGCATCCTCGCGATCGGCCTCGTCGGCTTCGGTGTCACTTCCCTGCTCTGTGCCGTCGCCCCGAGCGCCGAGTTCCTCATCGTCGTCCGCGCTCTCCAGGGGGCGACGGCAGCCCTGCTCGTTCCGAGTTCGCTCGCGATCATCATCTCGACATTCTCGGGTCAGGCCCAGGCGAAGGCGATCGGCACCTGGACGGCCTGGACAGGCACTGCCATGATCATCGGTCCGCTGCTCGGCGGCTTGCTCGTCGACACCGTCTCGTGGCGACTGGTCTTCGGGATCAACGTGCTGCCGATCGCCGTGACTCTCTGGCTGCTGCTGAAGATGGAGAAGCAGCCCGCGCTCATTGCACGGCCTCGCGTCGACGTCGTCGGAGCGACGCTCGGCGCGATCGGACTCGGCGGCCCGGTTTTCGCCCTGATTGAGCAGGGCAGGTACGGCTGGACCAGTCCGATCGTCTGGGTTCCTCTCGTCGTCGGCGTGATCGCATTCGCTCTGTTCCTCTGGTGGGAAGGCCGCACCCGTGACCCGATGATGCCGCTGAGCCTGTTCGCGTCTCGCAATTTCTCAGCGGGCAACATCGCCACGGTCTTCGTCTACGGCGCGCTCGGCTTCGGCTTTTTCGTGATCGCCATCTACCTGCAGCAGGTCGCCGGCTGGTCGGCCACCCTCGCCGGACTGGCCACCCTGCCTCCGACGCTCGTGATGCTCGTTCTCTCGAGCCGGATCGGATCACTCGCCGGTCGGCTCGGACCCCGGCTGTTCATGACGATCGGACCTCTCGTCGCCGGCGTCGGCTTTCTGTTCATGCTCACCGTCGCCCCCGAGATCAACTACTGGTTGCAGCTGCTGCCCGGTCTCGTGCTCTTCGGCATCGGCCTGGCGATCACCGTCGCACCGCTGACGAGTGCAATCCTCGGAGCCATCGATCCGGCACAGGCCGGGATCGGATCAGCGGTCAACAATGCGGTCGCCCGTGTGGCCGGTCTCGTCGCCGTCGCGTGCGCCGGGCTCATTCTCGGAACGGTCCTCGACCTCCCCGGCCTGCACCGCGCGCTGGTTGCGACCGCAGTGATGCTGTTTCTCGGGGGAATCGTCTCGTTCATCGGCATCCGCAATCCGGCACCGGTCACCGAACCTGCTACCGCAAGCTGACGTCAGCGGGTGACCGTCAGCGACGGATGCCGAGTGCAGCGGTCACGATGGTGAGCGCCTCATCGGGGGCGAGCCCCAGGGATTTCACGCGGTCGGCGTATGCGACGGCGGCGAGTTGCGCCTGCTGACGACCGGCGTCTCCTGACGCCGCAATGAACGATCCGTTCCTGCCACGGGTTTCGATCACCTCGTCCTGCTCGAGTTCGCGGTAGGCCCGCGCGACGGTGGTGGCCGCCAGGCCGAGTTCCTCTGCCAGCCTGCGTACTGTCGGCAGTTTGTCGCCAGGAACAAGTGCGCCTGACCGTGCCCCTTCGATCACCTGCATCCGCAGTTGTTCGAACGGAGGCGTCGATGAGGTGGAGTCGATGACGAACCGGGATCCCATGGTCACTCCTTCGCGTACGGCAACGACTGCTGCGGTGACCGGGCCGCTCCGAGCATCCTGATCAACGCGTCCGGCAGTTCCATCCGACCGATGTCCTGCGAGTCGATCACCCCGTCGTCGGCGCCGGATACCCCGCTGAGCGCGGTGACCTCGTCGTGCAGCCGCTCCATTTTCAGGTCGAGGCGGTTTGCCGCCGACGCGGCGTCGCGCAGTTCGGTGAGCAGACGCTCGGGCACGTCGCGGTTGTACTTGTAATAGATCTTGTGTTCGAGGCTGGCCCAGAAATCCATCGCGATGGTGCGGATCTGCACCTCGACCTTCACCTGCTCGACATGGTCGGACATGAAGACCGGCACTTCGATGATCATGTGCAGGCTCTTGTACCCGTTCTCCTTGGGCTCGGCGATGTAGTCGCGAACCTGCAGGACTGTCACATCCTGCTGGGCGGCGATCATGTCGAAGATCTTGTAGGTGTCCGAGATGAAGCTGCAGGTGACGCGGATGCCGGCGATATCGTGCAGCCCGGACCGGATGCCGTCGAGGGTGAGCTCGCAGCCCGTGCGATTCGCTTTCGTGAGGATGCTCTCCGGCGATTTCAGCCGGGAACTCACGTGCTCGATCGGGCTGTAATCGTGACGGTGGGAGAACTCTTCCTTGAGGATGTTGATCTTCGTCATCACCTCGTCGATGCCGAATTTGTACGACAGCATGAAGCGAGTGAACTCATCGGTGAGCGCTCGAAGGTCGCTCAGGTCTCGATGGACATCGGACATGTGGCTCGGTTCCTCCCGTGGCGGGGGAGAACCGCCGCCACCAGTCTGCCAGCATGGCGCTGGCTGTCGGCCGTGAGAACTCCTCGCCAGATCGGAGCTGCCGTGGTTACATGACTTCACAACCACTCAAACGCCGCAATGCGGTGAGAAGATGAGGACATTCGAATGAGCTACATCACTGTCGGTCAGGAAAACTCGACCAACATCGACCTCTACTACGAAGACCACGGCTCCGGGCAGGCCGTCGTGCTCATCCATGGCTACCCGCTCGACGGCCACTCGTGGGAGAAACAGTCTGCGGCCCTCCTCGGCGCCGGCTACCGGGTCATCACCTACGATCGACGCGGGTTCGGTCAGTCGAGCCAGCCCACCGTCGGGTACGACTTCGACACGTTCGCCGCCGATCTCAATACCGTCCTCGAGACCCTCGACCTGCGCGACGCGATTCTCGTCGGATTCTCGATGGGAACAGGCGAGGTGGGACGCTACCTCGGTACCTACGGGTCGGACCGCGTGGCCAAGGCCGCGTTCCTTGCATCACTCGAGCCCTTCCTTCTGCAGACGGACGACAACCCGACCGGAGTGCCGCAGGAGGTCTTCGACGGGATCGAGTCCGCCGCGACGGCCGATCGCTTCGCCTGGTTCGACGACTTCTACACGAACTTCTACAACCTCGATGACACGCTCGGGTCGCGTATCAGTGAGGCGGCCGTCCGCGGCAGCTGGAACGTCGCGGTCTCGGCGTCGTGGTTCGCGGCATCTGCTGTCGTTCCGAGCTGGCTGACCGACTTCCGCGGAGACATCCCGAAGATCGATGTGCCGACCCTGATCCTGCACGGAACCGCAGATCAGATCCTCCCGATCGACTCGACGGCTCGCCCGTTCTCGCAGCTCCTCCCGGATGCCGACTACGTCGAGATCGAGGGAGCGCCGCACGGTCTGCTCTGGACCCACGCCGACGAGGTCAATGAGGCGCTGCTCGCCTTCGTCAAGAAGTAGGAGACCCTGAGGCGGATGCCGCCGCTCGCATCCGCGACCGGTGGCATCCGTGCGTCCTGACCTAGTCGAGATCTTCCTGGATCATCCGGGGTGAGGCGTGAATGCACACGAGCTCGAGCCGGTCGGTGCCGGTATTGGTGAAGGCATGGGCGGTTCCAGCCGGCACGGTCACGATGTCCCCGGCCTCGGCCCTGATGCTCTCACCATCGGCGATGATCGTCGCGGAGCCGGCACGTACCACCCAGGTCTCGGTGTACGGATGACGATGAAGACCGGGCCCCTGACCCGGTTCGTTGTCGACCAGAAAAAACGAAACCCCTGACCCGTGGGCCTCGCCTTCGAAGCGAGACGTGCGACCTGAGCCGACGATGAGATCTGCTGCTTTGACGACTGTGACCATTTCGCGGCTCCGTTCGATGCGACTCCCGCCATTGTTCACGTGCTTGCCTCGGCGTTCAAGCGTCCTCCGCCCGGACACCCGCCGTTCACTGTGGAGTAACCCGGGTTCATTAGACAAGACAGGCACCCGTCTTCCACCCACCCTGGAGCCCCCATGCCTGCATCACGCCGTTCCCGGCGCCGCTCACCCGTGTCAGCCATCGCAGCGGCGGGCGTCGTCGCCGTCGGCTGCTCACTTCTGCTCGCTCCGCCGGCCACCGCAGCGGTCGTCACCGAGCCGATCAGCTACTCGGCCCAGGATGCTGCGCTCGGTCTCTCGGTTCTGGGTAGTTATGAGACAGGAATCTTCGACCAGTCCGCCGCCGAGATCGTCGCCTACTACGACGACCGTGTCTTCACCGTCAACGCCCAGGCCGGCGCGGTGGATGTTCTCGACGTCAGCGACCCGACGGCACCGGAGAAGCTCTACTCGATCACCGGTGACGGCATCGCAAACTCCATCGCCATCCGCGCAGACGGTCTCGGCGTCATCGCCCTCGAATCCGCGCCGAAGACCGACGCAGGATCGCTGGTCTTCTTCGACGCGAACAGCGCGACAGCGGATGCCGTTCTCGGCGAGGTCACGGTCGGCGCACTTCCTGACATGGTCACCATCTCGGCAGACGGCCGATTCGCTGTCGTCGCCAACGAGGGCGAGCCCAGCGATGACTTCACGGTCGACCCCGAGGGTTCGGTCGGCGTCGTATCGCTGCCCACCGCACTCTCCGCACCGACACAGGATGCCGTTGCGATCGCCGACTTCCATGAGTTCGAAGCGGGTGGCTCGCTCACTCTCGACCCCGGCGTCCGCGTGTTCGGTCCGACGCCGGAAGCCGGAAACCCGGTGTCGCGCAACCTTGAACCCGAGTACGTGGCCATCGACGGTGGCACCGCATATGCGGCGCTCCAGGAAGCAAACGCGGTCGCAGAAATCGACCTCGCCACCGCGACGGTGACGGACATCGTGCCGCTCGGCTTCACGGACCGCGGAACGACCGGTAACGGTCTCGATGCATCCGATCGCGATCCGCGCGACGCTCCGACCATCAACATCGAGACCTACCCGGGCCTCCACGGCGTGTACATGCCAGACAGCATCAGCACGTACCGGTCGAACGGCACCACGTACCTCGTCACAGCCAACGAGGGCGACTCGCGCGAATGGGGCGACTTCATCGACGCGGCACGGGTGAAGGACCTCGGCGACGACCTCCCGCCGGTCTGTGACACCAGTTCGCTTGCCGGTCTCACCGGTGACGCCGACCTCGGGCGGCTCACCATCATCACGGACCTCGGGTTGAGCGAGTCAGGCGATTGCTACGACGAGCTGTACGCCTTCGGTGGCCGCTCCTTCTCGGTCTGGACGACGGACGGCGACCTCGTCTACGACTCCGGTGACAGCCTCGAGCAGATCACCGCGGCGGCGAACCCCGCCTTCTTCAACTCGAACCATTCCGAATCCAACGCAGAGGGTCGCAGCGACGACAAGGGACCCGAGCCGGAGAACCTCACCATCGGCACGGTCGATGGACGTACATACGCCTTCATCGGACTGGAGCGCGTCGGCGGTGTTGCCGTTTACGACATCACCGACCCGGCTGCACCGACCTTCGTCACGTACCTCAACAACCGCAACTTCGCCGAGTCCGTCGAAGACGGTGGCGACCTGGCATCCGCCGGCGATCTCGGGCCTGAGGGGCTCGCCTTCATCCCGGCAACGACCTCACCGACCGGCACGCCGATGCTCGCCGTCGGCAACGAGGTGTCTGGCACGACGACCCTGTTCTCCATCGACGTACTCGGCGGGGACACCACCACTCTCCAGGTCCTCGGCATCAACGACTTCCACGGCCGGATCGAGCAGAACCTCGGCAACGGTGAAGCGGGAGCAGCGGTGCTGGCCGGAGCGGTCGACGCCCTCACCGCCGAGAACCCGAACACCGTGTTCGTTTCAGCGGGCGACAACATCGGCGCGTCGACGTTCACGTCGTTCTCGCAGCAGGATGCCCCGACCATCGAGGCACTCGTCGCCAGCGGTCTCTCGGTTTCCGCTGTCGGCAACCACGAGTTCGACGGCGGCTTCGCCGACCTGACCGATCGGGTCATTCCCGCGTACGGCGGGTCCGAGTTCGCACTCGGTGCCAACGTGTACCTGACAGGCACGACGACCCCGGCGCTCGACGAGTTCGCCCTCAAGACCGTCGACGGCGTCACTATCGGGTTCATCGGAACCGTCACCGAACAGACGGCGTCGATGGTCTCCCCGGCCGGCATCGCCGACATCGAATTCGGTGACCAGCTCGAGGCGGCGAACCGCGTCGCCGGCCAGCTGCAGGACGGCGACGAGACCAACGGCGAGGCAGACGTGCTCGTGCTGCTCACCCACGACGGAGCGGATGTCGCGGACTGCGACACCATCGCAACGGGCACGAGCGACTATGCACAACTCGTCCGGGGAGCGTCAGGCAACATCGACGCCATCCTGTCCGGCCATACGCACCAGGAGTACGCCTGCTCATACCCGGTCGACGGCTGGGCTGACGGGATCGAACGCCCGGTGGTCCAGGCCGGCCAGTACGGCACCAACCTCGACCGGCTCACGATCGAGGTCGACCCGGCGGATCACACGGTGGTGTCGCTCTCCGCCGACCTGCTGCCCCTCGTCATCGATGGGTCGGCCGCATACGCTGCAGACCCGACGGTCGCGGCCATCGTGGCAGAGGCAACAGCAGAAGCCGAGGTCGTCGGTGCAACTCCCGTCGGCGCGATCAGCGCAGACATTCTCCGCGGTGGAACGGCCGGCTCCGACCGGGGAGTCGAATCCTCACTCGGCAACCTCATCGCTGACATCCAGCTCTGGGCAACGTCACACGACGGCTTCGGCGGCGAACCCGCACAGATCGCCCTGATGAATCCGGGCGGACTGCGCGATGACCTGCTCTACGGCACAGACGGGGTGGTGACCTACAAAGAGGCCGCGGCCGTGCAGCCGTTCGCGAACACGCTCTGGACGGTGGAGCTCACCGGAGCCCAGCTCGCAGACGTCCTCGAGGAACAGTGGCAGCCGGACGGATCGTCCCGGCCCAAGCTGCACCTCGGAACGTCGGAGGGCTTCAGCTACACCTACGACCCGGACGCTGCCCGCGGCAGTCACATCCTCTCGATGACCTATAAAGGGAAGACGATCGCCGCAGACGACGTCTACCGAGTCGCCACGAACTCGTTCCTGGTCTCCGGCGGCGACAACTTCACGACCTTCGCTGACGGCGCCAACGCGACCGACACCGGCCAGGCCGATCTCGCAGCGACCGTCTCCTACTTCGAGGCGCACGACCTCGTCGACCCGGCTCCGCTCGGACGAGCCGTCGTCGCCGGTACCGACTGGGCGACCGTGACGCTCGACTCGGCATCCGTCGAACAGGGCGGGTCTGTCAACGTGACCGTGACCGGGCTCGAGGACGGGCAGCAGATCGACGCCACGTTGTTCTCGGAGCCGATCGTGGTCGCTGGCATCCCCGCCGCAGACGCATCGGGCACGGTGAGGTTCACCGTCGAGGTGCCTGCTGACTTCGACGTGGGTGTGCACACGCTCGCCGTGTCGTCGGTGGGACTCGAACCGATCACGACGGCTGTGACGGTTCTCGCCGCCCCTGGTTCGCCCGCGGGCTCTCCCGCAGACGACCTCGCTGCGACGGGAGCGAACGTCGGACTGCTTGCCGTGCTCGGCATCCTTCTGACGCTCGCCGGAGCCGGCCTGCTCCGTCGCCGCCCGCTCCTGCTCGCCGCGGCGAATAGTCGCCCGACCGTGTAGCCCCGAATACCACTGATGCCGTGACCCGCGAGAAATCGCGGGTCACGGCATCCGTTCGTCGCGGTTTACATAGCAGCGGAGCCGCTGGACCGTCAAGGCCCCCCGCTTTGAAAGCCCCGCCAGTCTCCCGCTGATAGCGTCCTAGTCATGAACATTCTTCTCATCGTCATCGCAGTTATCGCCGTCGTCCTCCTGGTCACCGGTGGTTTCGTGCAGTCCCTGAACTTCCTGCTGTGGGTGGGCGTCGTCCTTCTGGTCCTCGCCATCATCGCGTGGCTGCTCCGCGCAGTAACCGGTCGCAAGAGCCTCTAGCGGTTCACGCTCCGGGGGGATGCCGGAGCGCCTGGCGGGCGGGGGAAAACCGCCAGGCACACAGCTGAAAACCAGGCCACGCCTCTTCACTCCGGTGAAGGGGCGTGGCTTTTTGGCGCAGCCGGAGCCGCCGTCAGTCCGCGGAGCGGTGGATCAGGCGCGACAACACGATGGCGCTGCGGGTGTGGTCCACGTTCGGCGCGTTCCTCACTCGTTCGAGCGCTGCTTCGAGGCTGGGAATGTCTCGTGACCGCATGTGCACGATTGCGTCGGCCCCGCCGGTCACCGTTCCGGCGTCGACGACCTCGGGCACGGCGGAGAGGATCCGCAGCAGCTCGTCCGGGGCCACCGTTCCGCGGCAGAAGAGCTCGACGTATGCTTCGGTGTGGAGCCCGTCGACCGCGGGGTCGACCTGGATCGTGAATCCGCGAATGACTCCATCGGCGACGAGCCGGTCGACGCGGCGTTTGATGGCGGATGCCGACAGGCCCACCTCCTGACCGATGTCGCCATAGCCGGCTCGGGCGTTCTGGCGGAGAAGGTCGATGATGCCGCGATCGAGGTTGTCCATGCGCACAGTCTACGGGAGATCATTGCGTCCAGCGTGCCGCTGACGCACGATTCCTGCGCCCTACAGCGAACAACTTCGCATCGGTGCGTGTCACACTGGGAGAACGGCGTGCCCTGGTCGAGACCGACCGAGGGACTCGAGGACTGCGTCCGCCGCTTACCTTCGTGATGGAGACAAGCATGACAAACACCGAAACGGCGGCGCAGATGGCTCCGGCCACGCGGACCCCCAGCCCTCGCACCTACCTCATGTGCCGCCCGGAGCACTTCACAGTGTCCTACAAGATCAACCCGTGGATGGAGCCGACCAAGCCCACGAACACGGCTCGTGCCCTCGCACAGTGGCAGACCCTCTACGACACCTACATCGGGCTCGGCCACACCGTCGAACTCGTCGACCCGGTCGCCGGACTCCCAGACATGGTCTACTCGGCGAACGGCGGCTTCGTCATCGACAACATCGCATACGGCGCCAGCTTCACCTTCCCGGAGCGACAGGCGGAGGGCCCGGCATACATGGACTGGTTCGGTGCGCACGGATTCGATGTGCGGGTTCCCGAAAACGTCAACGAGGGCGAGGGTGACTTCCTCCTCGTCGGAGACACCATCCTCGCCGGCACCGGATTCCGCAGCGAGTCACGCAGCCATTCAGAGGTCGCCGCGCTGTTCGGCCGCGACGTCGTCACCCTGACTCTGACCAACCCGAATTTCTACCACCTCGACACCGCCATCGCCGTGCTCGACCCTCTCACCGGCGACGACACCGCAAACATCGCCTACCTGCCGTCCGCCTTCGATGCGAAGTCGCTCGCGATTCTTCGCGATCGTTACCCTGACGCGATCATCGTCGGTGAGCAAGACGCGTCGATCCTCGGCCTGAACTCCATCTCTGACGGCTACAACGTCGTGATCGCGTCGAGGGCAACCGGCTTCGAGCGCCAGCTGCGTGAGCGCGGCTACAACCCCATCGGTGTCGACCTGTCGGAGCTGTTGCTCGGCGGAGGAGGAGTGAAATGCTGCACGTTGGAGCTCCGTCGATGACTACCGCAGCGACGACGACACCGAGCGACGTGGTGGCCGAGGCAATCCACGCCGAAGAAGCTGTCGTCGCACACAACTACCACCCGCTCGCCGTCGTCGTGGCATCCGCTGACGGCGCCTGGGTCACCGACGTCACCGGCAAACGGTACCTCGACTGCCTCGCCGCGTATTCAGCGGTGAACTTCGGGCACTCGAACCCGATCCTGCTCGCCGCGGCCCGTGAGCAACTCGACCGGGTCACCCTCACGAGTCGTGCGTTCCACAACGACCAGCTCGGCCCGTTCGCGCAGGCGCTCGCCGACCTCTGCGGAAAAGACACCGTTCTTCCGATGAACACCGGGGCTGAAGCCGTCGAATCCGGGATCAAGATCGCTCGCGCCTGGGGTTACCGCGTGAAGGGTGTCGCCCGGGACCGGGCGAACATCATCGTGATGGCCGGCAACTTCCACGGCCGTACAACGACGATCATCAGCTTCTCGGATGACGACGACGCACGTGCCGACTTCGGCCCGTTCACCCCGGGCTTCCGTACGGTTCCGTATGGAGACGCCGACGCCCTGGCCGCGGCCATCGACGACGACACCGTCGCCGTTCTGGTGGAGCCGATCCAGGGCGAATCAGGCGTCGTCGTGCCTCCGGCCGCCTATCTCCCCGCTGTCCGCGAGATCTGCACCGCGCGGAACGTGCTCTTCATCGCCGACGAGATCCAATCGGGCCTCGGCCGGACCGGCGCGACATTCGCCTGTGACCTCGTCGGTGTTGTCCCTGACCTGTACCTGCTCGGCAAGGCGCTCGGTGGCGGGATCGTTCCCGTTTCCGCCGTCGTCGGCAACTCGGACATCCTCGGTGTTCTGCGTCCTGGGCAGCACGGCTCCACCTTCGGGGGCAACCCGCTGGCATCCGCAGTCGGCCACGCGGTCGTGCGGATGCTCGCGAGCGGCGAATACCAGAAGCGTGCGCGGGTGTTGGGGGCACGGCTGCACCGCCGGCTCGGCGACCTGGTCGGTTCGGGTGTTCTCGACGTCCACGGTGCCGGGCTCTGGGCCGGCGTCGACATCGACCCGTCGCTCGCCACCGGGCGCGAGGTCTGCGAACTCCTGATGGCGCGCGGCGTCCTCGTCAAAGACACCCACGGGTCGACCATCCGGTTCGCTCCGCCGATCGTGATCGAGGAGAGCGACCTCGACTGGATGGTCGATCAGCTCGCAGCCGTGCTCGAGGAGCTGCGCGCAGGGTAGTTCCCGCTGATCACCGGCGGGCGCGGCCCGGCAGAGTGAGGATTTCCGCGCCGTCCGCGGTGATGGCGATCGTGTGCTCGCTGTGAGCGGTGCGGCTGCCTGTCGCGCTGCGGAGCGTCCAGCCGTCGGCATCGGTGACGAGTTCATCGGTGTCGGCCATCACCCACGGCTCCAGGGCGAGTAGCAGCCCCTCGCGGAGCCTGTACCCGCGGCCGGGCCGCCCGTCGTTCGAAATGTGCGGATCCTGATGCATCGTCGACCCGATGCCGTGGCCGCCGAACTCCCCGTTGATCGGGTAGCCGGCCTCGGTGAGCACGGTGCCGATGGCGTGCGAGATGTCGCCGATGCGGGCGCCGGGTCGCGCGGCGGCGATCCCAGCGGCCAGCGCCCGTTCGGTTGCGTCGATCAACGCAGCGCTCTCGGTCGGTCGGGTCCTGCCGACGATAAAACTGATCGCCGAGTCTGCTGCGATCCCATCTTTGAGCACGGCGAGGTCGAGTGTCAGAAGGTCACCGTCCGCGAGCAGGTAGTCGTGCGGCAACCCGTGGAGCACGGCGTCGTTGACAGCCGTGCAGATGTAGTGCCCGAACGGTCCGCGCCCGAATGACGGCGCGTAGTCCACATAGCAGGACTGCGCACCGGCCTCGAGAATCAACGCCTTCGCCCACCGGTCGATGTCGAGAAGATTCGTGCCGACGGTGGCGCGGCTCTTCAACGTGTTCAGGATGTCGGCTACGAGTCGGCCTGTCACGCGAGCTCGTGCCACCTCGGCCGGGTTCAGGATCTCGATCATGTGCTGCCCCTTCGTCGCCGGTCGCGAACCGACCGGCCAATAACTATACCGGCCATATTATCCCGCTAGGATCGGAGCCATGGTCAGGTTGCCTCTCACTCCCGCAGAAGTCGAGCGCGGACAGCGCCTCGGTGCTCTGCTGCGTCGTGCACGCGGACAGCGCTCGATCCTCGACACTGCACTCGACGCCGGAGTCTCCCCCGAGACTCTCCGCAAGATCGAGTCCGGCCGCGTCGCCACCCCGGCTTTCTCGACAATCGCCGCTGTAGCCGGAGCGCTCGGTCTCTCCCTCGACGCTGTGTGGGCCGAGATCGATCAGCCAGATGCTGTCGCCGACCGGATGGTCTCGTAGGCCACAGCCAGGTCTCGCCCCTCCTTCCGTTCGTCCCCGGCACATTTTTCGCGAACCCCGGGGTCGGGGAGTACCGTCGAAGTCATGAGCCAGGTCACAACTCCGGCCTCCGCACGCGAAGACCACAGCTTTTTCGGGCAGCCGCGCTCGCTCGCCAACCTTTTCGGCGTCGAGATGTGGGAGCGCTTCTCCTTCTATGGGATGCAGGGCATCCTCCTCATCTACCTGTACTACTCGGCGGCAGAGGGCGGTCTCGGGATCCCGCAAGCGACAGCGGCAGGAATCGTCGGTGCGTATGGCGGAGGGGTCTATCTCTCGACCATCCTCGGAGCCTGGGTCGCCGACCGCCTGCTCGGCAGTGAACGCGTTCTGTTCTTCAGCGCCATCGTCATCATGGCCGGCCACATCGCGCTCGCGCTCGTGCCAGGCATTCCGGGCGTCGCGCTCGGTCTGATCCTCGTCGCCATCGGTTCGGGTGGGTTGAAAGCCAATGCAACAAGCGTCGTCGGCACGCTGTACTCCGCGGAGGATCCCCGCAGGGATGCCGGGTTCTCGCTCTTCTACCTCGGCATCAACCTCGGGGCGTTCTTCGGCCCGATCCTCACCGGCTTGCTGCAGAGCAGCCTCGGTTTTCACTTCGGCTTCGGCCTGGCCGCTGTCGGTATGGCGGCCGGCCTGATCCAGTACTCCTTCGGGCGCAAGCGGCTCCCCGCAATCGCCAGCACAGTGCCCGACCCGTTGCCCCGGTCGCGGTGGCTGCTCTACGGTCTGATCGCCGCAGCGGCGCTCGTACTCGTTATCGTTCTCGTGGTCGTCGGTGTCATCACCGCAGACAACCTCGTCACCATCGTGATCGGTCTCACTGTGGCATCCGCGATTCTGTACTTCATCGTCATTCTCACGAGCAAGCAGGTGACGCCGATCGAGCGCAAGCGGGTGTACGCGTTCATTCCGCTGTTCATCGCGAGTGCGGCATTCTGGTCGCTCTACCAGCAGCAGTTCACCGTCGTCACGATCTACTCCGACGAACGGCTCGACCGCAG
This sequence comes from Mycetocola sp. CAN_C7, assembly GCF_015752285.1. Taxonomy (NCBI): domain Bacteria; kingdom Bacillati; phylum Actinomycetota; class Actinomycetes; order Micrococcales; family Microbacteriaceae; genus Mycetocola; species Mycetocola sp. CAN_C7. Next base: position 426,354 of record NZ_JADOUY010000001.1, on the reverse strand, counting down.
TCTCTTCGGCTGGGAGATGCCGGTGTCGTGGGTGCAGTCGATCAATCCAATCTTCATCATCATCCTGTCCGGCGTCTTCGCGGCGATCTGGACGACGTGGGGTACGAAGCAGCCGAGCACGGCGCTGAAGTTCGCGGCCGGCACGGCCATCATGGGTGTGGCGTTCCTTCTCTTCCTCCCATTCGCGGGCGGGCCGGCGAACTCCACGCCGCTCCTCGCGATGATCGGCATCCTGCTCGTCTTCACGATCGCCGAGCTGCTGCTCTCGCCCGTGGGGCTGTCTGCGGCGACAAAGCTCGCCCCCGAGGCGTTCAGGACGCAGATGGTTGCGCTGTTCTTCCTCTCGGTCGCACTCGGCTCGGCCGTCTCCGGGCTCCTCGCCGAGTGGTACCTCGCCGTCGACGAGTCGCTCTATTTCGGTGTGCTCGGCGGCATCGCGATCGCGATCGGAATCGTGCTTGCGCTCATCGCCCGCCCGGTGCTTCGACTCATGAGCGGCGTGCGCTGACCATCAGGTTCTGCATCGCCGGTCTCGGTTAGGCTGGGGAGTCGCGCGGCGCCCGCCGCATCGGAAGGACGCTCGTGGCTGCACCGACGCTTGTCGTCATTCCGACGTTCAACGAGCGCGAGAGCGTCACGGCCGTCGTCTCCCGGGTGCGCAGCGCGGCGCCCGACGTCGACATTCTGATCGTCGACGACAACTCGCCCGACGGCACCGGTGCGATCGCCGACGCGCTCGCGGCATCCGATCCCGCTCTCCATGTTCTGCACCGCACCGGCAAGGCCGGGCTCGGCAGCGCATACAATGCCGCGTTCCGGTGGGGGCTCGATCGCGGGTACACGCGCCTCGTCGAGATGGATGCCGACGGATCGCACCAGCCCGAGCAGCTGCCTTCGCTCCTCGCCGCAGCGGACTCGGGCGCTGACGTCGTGCTCGGTTCCCGCTGGGTCCACGGCGGCTCCGTCGAGAACTGGCCGACCTATCGCAAGCTGCTGTCGCGCGGCGGCAGCGCGTACTCCCGGTTGGCGCTCGGTCTGCCCCAGCGTGACGTGACCGGCGGCTACCGGGTCCTGACCGCGCACGCACTCGAGAGCATCCGTCTCGATGACGTGCACAGCCAGGGCTACGGCTTTCAGGTCGACCTGCTCTTCCACGCCCACCGGGCCGGGCTTCGCATCGTCGAGGTTCCGATCACCTTCATCGAACGCGAGCTCGGCACGTCGAAGATGACCGGCGGGATCGTCGCCGAGGCGATGCTGCGGGTCACCCTCTGGGGCATTGGTGCGCTGCCCGGGCGGGTGCGGCGCAAGCTCCGCCGCGGCTGAACAGCTCCTACCGCCGTGAGACGGCGTCCGCCGCCGGCTGTGCGTATGGAACGAGGCGGGCGAGCTGAGTGACGTGGCGCGGTTCGAGCTCGTCAAGGCTTGCGACGCCGAGCAGCTTCATGGTGCGGCGGATTTCTTCGGACAGGATCGAGATCGTGCGGTCGACGCCCTCGCGTCCACCAGCCATGAGCCCGTAGAGGTACGCACGCCCGATGAGTGTGAAGCGGGCGCCCAGAGCAACGGATGCCACGATGTCTGCGCCGTTCATGATGCCGGTGTCGAGGTGCACCTCGACCTCGTTGCCGACCTCGCGGACGACGGCCGGCAGCAGGTGGAACGGGATCGGGGCACGGTCGAGCTGGCGTCCACCGTGGTTCGACAGGATGATCGCGTCTGCACCGAGTTCGACGGCGAGCCGCGCATCTGCGACCGACTGGATGCCCTTGACGACGAGCTTGCCCTTCCACTGTTCGCGGATGAACCGGACTTCGTCCGGCCCGACCGTCGGGTCGAACATCGTGTCGATGAGAGCGGCGACGGTTCCTGACCAGCGGTCGAGGCTCGCAAAGGCCAGCGGTTCTGTGGTGAGGAAGTTGATCCACCAGGCGGGCCGTGGCAACGCGTTGAGCACGGTCTTCGGTGTGAGCGCCGGCGGGATCGAGAAACCGTTCTTCACGTCGCGCAGGCGGGCGCCTCCGACCGGGGTGTCGACGGTGACCATGAGGGTGTCGTAGCCGGCGGCCTGGGCCCGATCGACGAGCGCCAGCGACCGGTCACGGTCGGTCCACATGTAGAGCTGGAACCAGTTGCGTCCACCGGGAGCCGCTGCGGCGACATCCTCGATGCTCGTCGTTCCCATGGTCGACAGTGTGAACGGGATGCCTGCAGCCTCGGCGGCGGTCGCTCCGGCGCGTTCACCCTCGGTTTGCATCATCCGGGTGAAGCCGGTCGGCGCGATGCCGAACGGCAGGGCGCTCGTCCTACCGAGAACCTCACGGCTCGTGTCGACTTTCGACACGTCGCGCAGGACGGAGGGGTGGAACTCGATGTCCTGGAACGCCTGGCGCGCCCGGGCGAGCGAGATTTCTCCTTCGGCGGCGCCGTCGGTGTAGTCGAACGGAGCCTTCGGGGTGACGCGTTTGGCGATCGTCCGCAGGTCGGCGATGCTCGTCGCTGAGGCCAGGCGGCGTGTTCGAGCGTTGAACTCGGGTTTCTTGAACTGCATCAGGGGTGCGAGGTCACGCACCTTCGGGATTCGTCTCTCAACCATGGATGTCTCTTTTCTGTCGGTGTACGAGGTGAAATGCCAGGAAGCGTCGTCTACGCGCCGGACGGGGCGGCATCCGCCACCAGTCTTGGTGTCTCGTCGGGTCGGCGGGAGGGGAGGTTGGTTTCGGCGTAATAGCCCGCGATGTGGTCGTGAACGGCGCCGCGGGCGCTCGCCGGATCGCCGGACTCGATTGCCGTGAGGATCGCGCGATGCTCCCTCATCAACCGGGCCGATGTCCCGGACCACGACGGCAGGGTGGATGCGCCGGCGATGGCGTAGTTTTCGATCGAACTCCGCAGGCCGGCCATCGTCGCAGCGATGACCTGATTGCCGGATGCCTCGGCGAGCGAGAGATGAAACTGGGCGTCGAGCGCGAGAAAGTCGCCAGGCGGCAGGTCGCGCGACTCCATCACGTCGAGAAGAGAGGCGGATGCTGTCAGGTCGGGCCGCGATCCGGCAAGGTCGGCGGCGACCGCGGTTTCGAGTACGAGCCTGGTCTGCACGATGTCGGCGACGGCGAACCCGGTGGCGGCGACCTGCAGTCGCATGAGGGCAGACATCCCTCCACCGGGCAGCGCGACGATGATCGCTCCGGACGTCGGGCCGGAACCTGTCGCAGTGCGGACGAGGCCGAGCACCTCGAGCACGCGGATCGCCTCACGCACACTGGACCGGCCGACGCCGAGGTCGGCCGAGAGGGCGCGTTCCCCGGGCAGGTGATCGCCGGGGCGCAGCCGACCATCGAGCAGGTCGCGCTCGATCGACTCGAGCACCACCTGCCACGCGCGTCGTTCGTCTGTCACGCCCGGCCTCCGTTGGCTGTATTGTCAGACTCTTGTGGTCTGACCACACAGCTTACACGGCCTGAGCGCGGACGGTCACCGAGGAGACCGTCCGCGCCGGAGGCATCCGAGGCGGTGGACAGCCCCCGATACGCCGGATGCCCTCGACCACAACGGGAACTCTTGCCGATCGAGCGCAGCGGCAGCGGGAACTGAGCAGCTGGTGCGGCCGGCTAGCTGCGCAGCACGATGTTCGCGGGCTCGTCGCCGCGTCGCATCCGCTCGACCTGGTCGCGCACGAGGCGTGCCATCCGCGGCAGCATGGCAGTCGACGCCCCACCGACGTGCGGGCTGATCAGCACATTCGGGAACGAGAACAGCGGATGCCCGTCGGGCAGCGGCTCAGGGTCGGTCACGTCGAGCGCGAAGCGCAGGCGACCGGACTCGGCATGCCGCAGGATGGCATCCGTGTCGGCAACCTGCCCGCGTGCGATGTTGACCAGCAGCGAACCGTCGCGCATCACGGCGAGGAAGTGCTCATCGACGAGCTTCGTCGTCGCTTCGGTGAGCGGAACGCCCACCACGACGATGTCGGCTTCCGGCAGCAGCTCAGGCAGGTCGTCGAGGTCGTGGATCGGACCGCGCTCGTCGCTGCGGGCGCGACTGGCCACACGGACCACTTTCGTCTCGAACGGGAGCAGACGGTCCTCGATCGCCTTGCCGACGCCGCCGTAGCCGAGCAGGAGCACCGTTCTGTCAGCGAGGCTCTCGAGCCTCGCTGGGGCCCAGCGGCCCTCGTCCGCTGCACGGACGAACTGCGGGATGCCGCGCTGCGACGCCAGGATGAGGGCGAGGGTCAACTCGGCAGTCGACGTCTCGTGCACGGTCGAAGCATTCGCGAAGAGGTGACCTGCTGGCAGGACATCCCCGACGCCGTCGTAGCCGATGGACTGGCTCTGTACGAGCCGGGTGGTGACGCCGGTGAGGTTCGCGAGGCGAGCAGTCCCGTCCATGTACGGCTGGATGACGATGTCGATCGTGTCGACCGGTGGTGGCCCCGACATATCCCACTCGAGGAATTCGACGCCGTCGAGCTCGCCGACCTCCTCGCGAAGCGCGTTGCCTGGGACACTGACGAGGATCGATTCGGTCATGGTCCGAGCCTATCCAGCGCTTCTGTGAATCTCTCGCCCTGTTAGGTTCGAGAGATGGATTCTCCGCTCGCCGCCGCCCTTCTCCTGGCCAACGCCGCGTTCAACGTTCTGGCCTGGCCGACGTTCCTTCGGCGTGTTCTCCGTGACCCGCGAGCACGGGATGCCTCCGGCACGGCGACCCGATTCCTCATGGTTCACATCGTGCTCGTCTCGATCGCGCTCCTCCTGGCGCTGGCGAGTGCGATCGCCGCGATCGTTCTTCTGAAGGCCTGACGGTCTGACGGTCTGACGGTCTGACGGCTCCGCTCGGGCCGTTGCGAACCGAGGCTCAGCGTTCCCGCGGCTCGAAGCGAACAGGCGCAAACGAGCGGGCGACCAGTGCCCGCATGGACTCGAGGTCTCCCGAGAGCAGCCCGACGGCCCTGGCCTGGACGAGGACGTTGCCGAGCGCCGTCGCCTCGACCGGCCCGGCCAGCACCGGCATCCCTGACCGGTCGGCCGTGAGCTGGCAGAGCAGGGTGTTGAGTGAACCGCCCCCGACGATGTGGATCACGTTGACAGGGGTGTTCGCAAGAGCGGATGCCGCGTGGACGGCGCGAGCGAAGGCATCCGCCAGACTCTCGAGAATGGTGCGCACGAACTCGGCGGTGGATCGCGGAACAGGCAGCCCCTGTTCGGTGAGCGCTTCGGCGATGCGTGCTGGCATATCGCCAGGCTGCAGGAACCGAGGGTCGTCGACGTCGAACACCGGCATCGGCGAGCTGACAGCTGCGGCCTGTACCAGGAGGGCAGGCAGGTCGATCACCGAGCCCGTCTCGCGTTCCCAGGTGCGCACCGATTCGCTGAGCAGCCAGAGCCCCATCACGTTGTGGAGGAACCGCACCCGGCCGTCGACGCCGCCCTCGTTCGTGAAGTTCGCCTCGCGGCTGGCCGCCGTCAGCACCGGATGCTCGAGCTCGAGTCCCACGAGTCCCCAGGTGCCGCACGAGATCCACGCGGCGTCGCCGGAGGTCAGTGGGATGGCGACGACAGCGGATGCCGTGTCGTGCGAGCCGACAGCGGTGACCGGCGTCTGTGCAGACAACCCGGTCTCTGCGGCGATGGCTGGGAGCAGCGAACCGAGCAGAGTGCCCGGTGCGACGATCGGGGGGAAGAGGGTGGGGGGAAGCTCGAGTCGGGCGATAAGGTCGTCGTTCCAGCGGCCGTCGATCGACAGCAGGCCGGTGGTCGACGCGTTGGTGATCTCGGCGGTCCGCGAACCGGTCAGCCAGTGGGCGATGAGGTCGGGGATGAGCAACAGAGTGTCGGCGTCGTCAAGCCGGCGTCCGTCTGCGGCGAGCTGGTAGAGCGTGTTGAAGGGGAGGAACTGGAGCCCGTTCTGGGCGTACAGCTCGGCGAACGGCACCAGGGTGTGCACGGTGGCCACCCCTGCGGCGGTGCGATCGTCGCGGTAGTGGAACGGCTCTGAGAGCATCCGTCCGTCAGCGAGCAACGCGTAGTCCACCGCCCAGGAGTCGATTCCGATGCTCTGGATCGCCGGTTCGCGGCGTGCGGCTTCGGCAAGTCCGGTGAGGATGGAATGCAGGAGCCCGCTTGCGTCCCAATGGAGGCCGTCTGCAGTCCGTGCCGGTCCGTTGGCGAAGCGGTGCACGGGTTCGAGCCGCAGGGTGTTCGGTCCCACCCGGCCGAGCATGACCCGGCCGCTCGTCGCCCCGAGGTCGACGGCAGCGACGGCGCCGCTCATCGCAGGAACGCGGCAGCGACACCGGCGTCGACCGGGATGTGCAGGCCGGTGGTGTGCGACAGGTCGCTCGTGCAGAGCACGAATACGGCGTTGGCGACGTTCTCGGGCACCACCTCACGCTTGAGGATGGTGCGCTGGGCGTAGAACGTGCCGAGGTCCTCTTCGTCGATGCCGTAGGTCTTGGCCCGGTTCGCACCCCAGCCGGAGGCGAAGATGCCCGAGCCACGCACCACACCGTCGGGGTTGATGCCGTTCACTTTGATGCCGTACTCGCCCAACTCGGCGGCGAGCAAGCGCACCTGGTGGGCCTGATCGGCCTTGGTCGCCGAGTACGCGATGTTATTCGGTCCGGCGAACACCGAATTCTTCGACGAGATATAGATGATGTCTCCGCCGAGCTTCTGGTCGATGAGCACACGGGCAGCGGCCTTCGACACGAGGAACGAGCCCTTGGCCATCACGTTGTGCTGGAGGTCCCAGTCCGCCTCCGTCGTCTCGAGCAACGACTTCGACAGCGACAGGCCCGCGTTGTTCACGACGAGGTCGAGTCCCCCGAAGGCGAGGACGGCGGCGTCGATGGCACCCTGAACCGCCTGCTCGTTGGAGACATCAGCGGCAATGCCGATGGCGACATCCGGGTTTCCGATCTCAGCGGCTGCGGCCTGTGCCTTCTCGAGCGAGAGGTCGGCGATCACGACGCAGGCGCCCTCGGCGGCGAGGCGGGTAGCGATGGCCTTGCCGATTCCGGATGCCGCTCCGGTGACGAGGGCGACCCGGGCGGCGAGCGGCTTGGGCTTCGGCAGGCGCTGCAGCTTGGCCTCTTCGAGAGCCCAGTACTCGATGCGGAACTTCTCGGTTTCGTCGATCGGCGCGTACGTCGAGAGCCCCTCTGCGCCGCGCATGACATTGATCGCGTTGAGGTAGAACTCGCTTGCGACGCGGGCGGTCTGCTTGGTTGCGCCGTAGCTGAACATGCCCACCCCCGGCACGAGGACGATGAGAGGATCTGCACCCCGGATGGCGGGTGAGTCCGACGACGCGTTGCGGTCGTAGTAGGCCTGGTAGTCGGCGCGGTACTCCGCGTGCAGCGTGTGCAGGCGCTCGATCGTCTCTTCCACAGAAGCGGATGCCGGCAGGTCGACGAGCAGCGGCTTCACCTTGGTGCGGAGAAAGTGGTCAGGGCAGCTGGTGCCGAGAGCGGCCAGCCGCGGGTGCTCGGCGCTGGCGAGGAAATCGAGGACGACGGCGTGGTCGGTGAAGTGGCCGACCTGCGGCTTGTCCGTGGAAGCGAGCCCTCGGAGCGCCGGGGCGATGGCGGCAGCCTTCGCGCGGCGCTCGGCCAGTGGGAGGGCCTCGAAGCCGTCGAGCTCAGGGCCGAACGGTTCCTGTCGTGAGTTCTCGGCGATGTACGCGGCGGCGGTGTCGATGATCCACAGCGAGTTCCTCTCGGACTCGTCGCTGGTCTCGCCCCACGCGGTGATGCCGTGTCCGCCGAGGATGCAGCCGATGGCATCCGGGTTCTCGTTCCTGATGGCCGCGATGTCGAGTCCGAGCTGAAAGCCGGGGCGACGCCACGGCACCCAGACGACCGTGTCGCCGAAGATGGTGCGCGTGAGCTCCTCGCCGTCGGCGGCGGTCGCGATGGCGATGCCGGAGTCCGGGTGAAGGTGATCCACGTGCGCCGCGTCGACAAGGCCGTGCATGGCGGTGTCGATCGACGGCGCTGCGCCCGGCCTGCCGTGCAGCGTGTAGTCGAACGCGGCGACCATCTCGTCTTCACGCTCGACACCGGGGTAGACATTCGTGAGCGCACGCATGCGGTCGAGCCGCAGAACGGCGAGACCCTGCTCGGTGAGCGTGCCGAGGTCTCCGCCCGAGCCTTTGACCCACAGAAGCTCGACGGTCTCGCCCGTGGCCGGGTCGAGAGCTGTGCCTTTGGCGGACGTGTTGCCTCCGGCATAGTTGGTGTTCCTGGGATCGGCGCCGAGCCGGTTACTGCGCGCGATCAGGTCCGCCGCGGTGTCGTTCGTCATCGCCCGTCTCCCGTTGTTTGATTTTGTTAACTCTTACGGAAAGTAACAGGCACGGATCGGAGCGTCAAGCCTGCGGGCTCAGATCACGTCGGTGAGATCCCGGTAGGGGTCGAGGCGCTCGTCGCCCGGATCGAGCTCGGTGACCAGCGCATCGATCCGATCCCAGTCGAGAGACCTGGCGAGAGCACGCTGTCCGAGTTTGCTCGAGTCGAGGAGGAGCACCGTCTCGTCTGACGCCTCGGCGAAGGCCAGTTTGACCTGGGTTTCGGCCAGGGTGACCTCGCTCGTTCCGCGTGCGCTGTCGGCCGCTGCCGACGAGGTGAAGAACTTCGCGTAGTGCAGGGACGATGCAGCCTGGCACGCGAGGAGGCCGACGAAGCTGTCAGTGCGCTCCTCGGCTTCGCCGCCGACGAGCAACGCAGAGATCCCCGGCTGGTGTCGCGCGACCTGGAAGTTCTCCCACGAATTCGTCGCAAGCGTGAGATCGGATGCTCCGTCGAGCCGAGACAGGAGCGTCCCGACGGTAGACGACGCATCGAATGCGGCCGCACCCACCTCGGGCACCAGGGCGAGCGCCTTCTCGGCGATGACCAGCTTCGCCGCCGCTCCCGTCGACATCCGTTCGAGAAAGGAGCGGGGGCGCAGCGACGGTACGGCGCCGCCGCGCACCCGACGAAGCTGCCCGTCTGATTCGAGATCGGCGAGATCGCGGCGGACGGTCATCGCCGAGACGCCGAGGCCTTCTGCGGCCTCTTCGAGCCGGATGATGCCGTCGGCCTCGAGGATCGCGAGCAGTCGCTCCCGTCGTGACTCGGCGTTCACCGTCGACGTCGTTGCCATTGCCTGCTCCTCGCTTCGCCTGAAATGCTACAACGCGCCGGATTCGTCGGCACCCGCCAGGGCTGCCCAGCGCAAGTCGAATGCAACTGTCGCTCGCGCAGCAACAGCAGGTCTCGATTGCGAAGGCGCTCGCCGGTGACGCAGCGACGTTTTACGCGTACCGGTCGATCGCGCTGGTCTGGAGCGACCAGAAACCGGTCAACTCGGCAGAGATCCAGGCGTTCTACTCGGCCGCCAAGGCGATCGAGTTGCCGCTCATCGGCGGCTCACTTCCTCTCATCCCGCTCGGAATCTTCACCTTCCTGATCCCGGTGATCATCGTCGTCTGGGTGCTGCTCAACAAGACGACCTTCGGGCGGCGGGTGTACGCGGCGGGCACCAACGACACGGCAGCAGCGTGGGCCGGCGTCAACGTGCGGCCGAACCGGCTCGCGGTCTACATCCTGTCCGGTGTGATCTCCGGGCTGGTGGGGATCGTGACCGTGGCGCAGTTCGCGTCGGCGAGACCGGATGCCGGGACGAGCGGAAACGGGATGGCGCTCCCGGCGATCACCATCGCCGTGCTCGGTGGCGTTGCCATCACCGGTGGCATCGGCCGGGTCGCTGGTGTCGTGCTCGCCACCGTGCTCATCGTCTGGCTCAACGCCGGGATCTTGCTCGCCTTCCCGGGCAACGACGGGGTGCAGGTGCAGCTGCTTGCGCTCGTCTTCGCCTCGTTGCTCAACGGGCTCACGAAACGAAAGTACGGAGGGATCTGAGTTCGAGATTTTTCTACCAACTGGGACCGAACCCGACCATAATCGGTGGGGACGGCCCGGCCGGGCCCGAAGGAGAGAGTGATTGTGGCTGAGATTCTGGTGTTCCACCACGCGCAGGGCCTGACCGGGGGCGTGCAGGCATTCGCCGAGGCCCTCACCGAAGCAGGGCACGTCGTGCATCTTCCCGACCTCTATGACGGCCACACGTTCGACGAGCTGGACGATGGAATGGCTTACGTACGGTCGATGGGGTTCGACACCGTGCTCGAGCGGGGTCGGGCGGCTGCGGACGGGCTGCCGAATGCCCTGGTCTATGCCGGCTTCTCGCTCGGCGCGATGCCGGCGCAGCTTCTGGCCCAGACGCGTCCCGGCGCGACGGGTGCTCTGCTCTTCTCCGGCACGGTGCCGGTGTCTGAGTTCACCGAGATGTGGCCGGCCAGCGTGCCGGTGCAGATCCACAGCAAGGATGCCGACCCGGAATTCATCGAGTCGGGGGACATCGACGAGGCCCGTGCCCTGGTCGCGCAGGCCGCCGACGGTGAACTGTTCCTGTACCCCGGCGACCAGCACCTCTTCGCCGACAGCAGCCTGTCGTCGTTCGACGAGCGGGCGACTGCGTTGCTCACCGAGCGGGTGCTGACGTTCCTTTCCCGGGTGGGCTGACCTTCCCTCCGTCTCAGTGGAAGTAAGGTTTGCGTTGCAGCCAGTTGGGGATCGAGACGACCGGTCTGCCGTCGACCATCTCGACGGAGAAGACCCCGGTGTCGATCATCCGGTGGTGGAACCAGCAGAACAGAGCACCGTTGTCGGTGTGAGTCGGCCCGCCCTCGGAATGTTCGACGATGTGGTGGGCTTCGCAGGCCGAGGCAGGAATGGTGCACCCACTGATTCCGCAGGTGGGTCCATCTCTGGCGATCATTCCCAGTCGTTGGTCGCGCGAGAATAGTCGTTTCTCGGTACCGAGTGCGACGAGCGCACCGTCGGTGTCGATGATCGCGGGGAGGACGCTGCTGTCACACAGGATCTGTCTGATGGTGGAGAAGGGGACCGGTTCTGGCTCTCCGACGATCTCCCCGGTTCCCTTGTCATTCTTCAGCACTTCTGCGGTGACGGTGACGACGACGGTGGGCGACGCACCGGTGACAGTAGGAACGTCGGCGGAGCGCGCGAGCGAGTCGATCATCGCGGCGAAGACATCGGCACGAATCTGGCCGGGAGTGCGGGTCTCTCGTGGAGTGCTCGCGTCGTTCCCGGTACCCCGGTCGATGTCGGGCGCCGGGGTGCCCGTGGCGTTCGATTCGGCGTCGGTGGGATCGCCCGGAAGGTAGCGGGATGCCGTTCGGGGGCTCAGCACGGCGGAGAACAGAGAACGGAGTTTAGCTCCGACGTCGACGGTGACCTGCCCGCCGAACCGGAACAACCCGTTCGTCGTGGTGTCCGAGACCCAGAACTCCCGGTTCTGAAACGCCTGCTCTGCGCGCGGTTCGACGCCGTCCTGGTCGAGTCGGTCGCGCCACTGCCGTGCCTGAACAGCGATGAGGTCGGGCGGCAGGGGCATGCCCAGGTCTGTTCCGCTGCCGGTGGCCTGTCCGACCAGCGTGGCTTCGGCGGCTGTCAGGCCATCCACATCGGCTCGCGCCGCAGCAGTCGTGAGTTCTTTGCTGATCACATCGGCGGTCTCGGCGCCGATCAGTCCGGCCCGGAGCGCCTCGCCGACGACGGGGAACAGCGGTGGCAGGGGCAGTCCGGCATCCGTTGCCCGCGGGGACGTGCGCGATCCGACGCGGATCAATCTCAGTGCCGTCGCTGCAGACACCCCGGCGACCATCTCGACGAGGTGCGACGGCCGGGCGAAGTTCAACCGGGCCGCCAGCCCGGCACTGCCACGGACTGGATCCGACCGCACCGCGACGTCGTTCGCCGCTGCGGCAAGGATCGCCTCGATCCCGCGACCCAACGCCGCGGTCGTCGACAACACAGTGAGCATACGGTCACCGTCGAGCCGGTCGAGGTGATCGAGGTCAAGAGTGCCGATCACCTCGGCCAGGTGCGACCGCAGTTGGTCGAGCGCAACCTCCTCTGCCGGCACATCGGGTGCCGGGGCGAGGGCGCTGACCGGGGGAGTCATGGTGCCAGGTCACCACCGGCGATTCGAACGGCACCACGCCTCGGCTGACCTGAACGCCGCGGCGCTGGAGGCCGGCGAATACAGGTGGTGCGCGGTTCGTTCATGCTTCTATTCCATCACCGACCACTGACACTGTCCCGCCGCCGAGTGAACCTCGCGCCGGGTCCGGGACGAGCCGCTGACGGCTGCCTATGCTCCCCAGCCGGCCTGCTGTCCGCCGACGCGTTCGGCGGCGATCCTCTGCTGGTAGCCGGATGCCGCATAGGCGGCCATCGGGTCTGCCGGAAGACCTCGCGACTCACGCCAGGCGGCCAGGTCGGATCGAACATCCGTGTAGAAGGCGTCCATGAGTATGGCGTTCGCGCCAAGCACGTCCCCGGCATCCTGCGCTGCCGTCAGTGCGAGGCGGTCGACGAGGAGCGCTCGCGCGGTCATTTCCTGCACGTTGAGTACGCTGCGGATCTGGCCCGGGATCTTGTCCTCGACGTTGTGGCACTGGTCGAGCATGAAGGCCACGGGGCTGTCGGGCCCATACCCGCCGCCGCGCACGACCTCGAAGAGGATGCGGAACAGCTGGAACGGATCAGCGGCACCGACGATGAGGTCGTCGTCGGCGTAGAACCGCGAGTTGAAGTCGAACGAGCCGAGCTTGCCGAGGCGGAGGAGCTGCGCGACGATGAACTCGATGTTCGTGCCTGGTGCGTGGTGGCCGGTGTCCAGGCAGACCATCGCCTTGTCACCGAGCGCCGTCACGTGGGCGTACGAGGTTCCCCAGTCGGGAACATCCGTGTGATAGAACGCCGGCTCGAAGAACTTGTACTCGAGCACGAGGCGCTGGTCGTCACCGAGCCGCGCGTAGATCTGCTGCAGTGAGTCGGCGAGCCGCTCCTGCCGACCGCGGATGTCGCCCTGACCCGGGTAGTTGGTGCCGTCGGCGAGCCAGATCTTGAGATCGTTCGAGCCGGTGGCGTGCATGACGTCGATGCACTCGAAGTGGTGGTCGATCGCCTTGCGGCGAACGGCAGCGTCGGTGTGCGTGAGGCTGCCGAACTTGTACTCGTCGTCCTGGAATGTGTTCGAGTTGACGGTGCCGAGTTCGACGCCGAGGTCCCCGGCGAAAGTTCGCAGAGCGGCGTAGTCGTCGACCTTGTCCCACGGGATGTGCAGCGCGACCTTCGGTGAGAGCCCGGTCAGCGCGTTGACCTGCGCCGCGTCCGACAGCTTCTCCTGGATGGTGCGGGGAGTGCCGGGGGTACCGAACACCTTGAATCGGGTTCCCGAATTGCCGAACGCCCAGGAGGGGAGCTCGATGGCCTGCTCGGCGAGCTGGTCGGCGATGGAATCAAATGTCGTCATGATGTCACTTCTCTGTGGTGTGGGCTGTCTGGAAATGTTGTCGAAACGGTGTCAGGAGGCGGGGTCGCGGAGCTGATCTTCGAGATGAAAGATCTCGGGAATGCGGGTGAAGTCTTCGTCAGGCGTTCCAGTGAGATCCTCGAAGAAACCGGCCATTTCACTTTGCCACCGCGCGTTGACCTCGGTCGCAGCCATCCCTGCCCTCGCAGCGTCGAGCGAGTCGGTTTCGAAATAGCCGATGAGCAGTCCGTCCGGCCGGAGGAACAGCGAGTAGTTGTTCCACCCGGTGTTCGCGAGAGCCCGTGCCATCTCCGGCCAGATCGCCCGGTGGCGTTCGGTGTACTCCGGAACCCGGTCGGGTTTCACCCGGAGCTGGAAACCGACCCGCTCCATCTCAGTACTCCATCGCATCAGGGCCGCGCAACAACAGCCAGCGCGGCATCCCCGCGACACTGAATCGTTTCAAAGCCATGTGACGAATATACGGGCAGCCCGTAGCCACGTCAACGAGACGGATGGTCGGCAACGACGTGAGACGTTTCAGCGCGGTCGACACCTAGGCTTGCTCGAGAGAGCGGAAGGGTGACCGATGGCGTCGACGAGTGTGCGGGATGTCGCGCTGCGGGCGGGCGTCTCTGTCGGAACCGTCTCCAACGTGCTCAACCGCCCCGGCAAGGTGTCGCCCTCGACCATCGAGCGCGTCCATGCCGCCATCGAGGCCCTGGGCTTCGTGCGCAATGACGCCGCCCGCCAGTTGCGGGCGGGTCGAAGCCACAGCATCGGCATGGTGGTTCTCGACGTCTCGAACCCGTTCTTCACCGACGTCGCGCGCGGCGCAGAGGATCGCGCCGCCGATGAGCACCTCACCGTGCTGCTCGGTAACAGTGACGAGAACGCCGACAGGGAGAACGCCTACCTCGACCTCTTCGAGGAGCAGCGTGTCCACGGGGTGCTGATCTCGCCGGTCGGCGACGAAACCGTGCGCCTCGAACGCCTGCTGCGCCGCGGCATCCCGACCGTTCTCGTCGACCGCCAGACCGACGACGACCGCTTCTCCTCTGTCGCTGTCGACGACGTCGCCGGCGGATATCTGGCCGTCCGCCACCTGCTCGACACCGGGCGTCGCCGGATCGTCTTCGTCGGCGGGCCGGAGAGTCTCGCGCAGGTGACCGACCGGCTGGCCGGTGCCCGCACCGCCGTCGGCGAGACATCCGACGCCACACTCGACGTGATCGAGACCGACGCACTCACCGTTCTGCAGGGCCGGATGGCCGGGGAGCGGATCCGCGATCTCGAACCTTCCGACCGACCGGATGCCGTCTTCGCCGCGAACGATCTCCTTGCGATGGGGGTCCTGCAGGCGCTGAGCATGCTCGGAGCCGTGCATGTGCCCGAGGAGATCGCCCTCATCGGCTATGACGACATCGACTTCGCCTCTGCGGCTATCGTGCCGCTCTCGTCGATCCGCCAGCCGAGCGCGCTGATCGGCCACACCGCCGTCGACCTGCTCGTGCGCGAAGCGGCGTCACCGGACGGATTCGTGCACGAGCACGTGGTCTTCCAACCGGAGCTCGTCGTTCGGGCGTCGACGGCTCGCCGCCCCTGAGGCGAAACACCCCGGCAACATGACCCGGGTTAGGCTCGCAGCATGGCGGACCTCTTCGATGGCTACGGCGGCACCCTGGCACCACGCGTCAGCGCCACAGGCGAGACACCGTGGGACGAGATGTTCCAGGATCCGCCCGCTGTCGGGCATCCCGCAGAAGCCCGAGACGCGTACCGCGAGATCTACGCCGGCCTCGCCCAGATGAGTCAGGACGACCTTCGCGGTCGGACCGAGGCGCTCGCCAGCTCGTACCTGGCCCAGGGGGTGACCTTCGACTTCGCGGGTGAGGAACGACCGTTCCCGCTCGACGCGGTTCCTCGGGTGATCGAACAGGACGAGTGGACCGAGGTCGAGGGCGGCATCAAGCAGCGCGTGCGGGCGCTCGAGGCGTTCCTCTCTGACGTGTATGGCCGGCAGAACGCCGTGCGAGACGGGGTCATCCCCGCCGGGCTGATCAGTTCGTCGAGCCACTTCCACCGCCAGGCCGCGGGCATCGTGAGTGCCAACAATGTGCGCATCCAGGTCTCAGGCATCGACCTCATTCGCGACGGGGCAGGCAAGATGCGCGTGCTCGAAGACAATGTGCGCGTGCCCAGCGGCGTCAGCTATGTCATCTCCAACCGCCGGGTGATGGCGCAGACGCTGCCCGAGCTCTTCGTGTCGATGCGCGTGCGCCCGGTCGGCGACTACCCCAACAAGCTCCTGCAGGCGCTCAGGGCGAGCGCACCGAATGGCATCGACGAACCGAATGTCGTCGTGCTCACCCCCGGCGTCTACAACTCCGCATACTACGAGCACACCCTGCTCGCCCGGCTCATGGGCGTGGAACTGGTCGAGGGCCGTGACCTGTTCTGTTCGGGCGGCAAGGTCTTCATGCGCACGACGTCAGGACCACAGCGTGTCGACGTGATCTATCGACGGGTCGACGACGAGTTCCTCGACCCGCTGACCTTCCGCGCCGACTCGATGCTCGGCTCTCCCGGTCTCATGCTCGCAGCGCGTCTCGGCAATGTCACGATCGCCAATGCGGTGGGCAACGGCGTCGCAGACGACAAGCTCGTCTACACCTACGTGCCTGATCTCATCCGCTACTACCTCAGCGAAGAACCGATCCTGCCGAACGTCGACACCTGGCGCCTCGAGGATCCCGTCGCACTCGAAGAGGTGCTCGACCGCCTCGACGAACTCGTCGTGAAGCCCGTCGACGGTTCAGGGGGTAAGGGTCTCGTGATCGGCCCGGATGCCTCGAAGAAGGAACTAGCGGAACTCACCGCGCGACTCCGCAAGGATCCGCGCGGCTGGATCGCCCAGCCCGTCGTCATGCTCTCAACGATCCCGACACTGGTCGAAGACGGAATGCGCCCGCGGCACGCGGACCTGCGCCCGTTCGCCGTGAACGACGGTGAAGACATCTGGGTTCTCCCCGGCGGCCTGACCCGCGTCGCCCTCCCCGAAGGCCAGCTCGTCGTCAACTCGAGCCAGGGTGGCGGCTCGAAGGACACCTGGGTCGTCGGCCGGCGCGGATCGACGGTCGGTCCGCACGACATCCAGGGGCTGGTGGCCGACCAGGCCACCGTCACCCAGGCGCTCCCGATCATCTACGCCGAGCAGCACGAGCCCGAGCATTCGCCGCAGGACGAACCACGCGGGCGCCGGGACCAGCACGAACAGCAACAACAGCAGGCGGGAGACGAGACATGCTGAGCCGGATCGCCGAGAGCCTGTTCTGGATCGGCCGGTATATCGAACGGAGCGACGGCACAGCCCGCATTCTCGACGTGCACCTGCAACTGCTGCTCGAGGACCCGTGGATCGACGAGGACTCAGCCTGCCGATCGCTGCTCAGCGTCATGGGCAGCACAGCGCCCGCCGATACCGCACTTGCCCGTCACGACGTGCTGCAGCACCTCGCCATCGACCGGTCGGAGCCGGCATCCATCGCCTACTCCATCACGGCTGCTCGGGAGAACGCGCGCCGGGCGCGCGAGATCGTCTCGACGGAACTGTGGGAGTGCCTCAACACGACGAGCGCCAGGATGCCGCGCCGACTGCAAACCGAGAAGGTGCACGAGTTCTTCGGCTGGGTCCGCGAACGCGCTGCGCTCGCCGTCGGGATCATCGACTCCGCGACGAGCCGCGACGAGGCCTGGCAATTCTTCACGCTCGGCCGCAGCATCGAACGCGCAGACATGACCGCGCGACTTCTCGCGACGCGGTCGCTCACCGAGGCATCCGGCCCGAGCTGGACGACCATCCTGAGGTCCTGCGGCGCATACGAGGCCTACCTTCGGACCTACCGGGGCGTGCCCAGTTCCAAGAACGCTGCGGAGTTTCTCATCCTCGACCGCCTGTTTCCCCGCTCCATCCTCTTCGCACTGAATCAGGCCGAGGACTGCGTGCGCGAACTGGAGCCGCGAACCAACCGCGTGGGTGTCGGCGGCCAGGCGCAGCGGCTGCTCGGGCAGGCACGCAGCGAACTCGAATACACCCCGATCGGTGAGGTGCTCAACGATCTGCCGAAGCACATGGATGCCGTGCAACAGGTGACCCTCGACACCTCGGAGGCGATCCGGCAGCGGTTCTTCCCGACGCATGCCGAACCGAGCTGGATCGGAGAACACTCGTGAAACGACTGCGCATTCGTCATCGCACCGGCTTCAGTTATGAGGGACAGGTCAACGCGTCATACAACGAAGCGCGGATGCTGCCGTCGACGACCGATGGCCAGTTCGTGTTGTCGTCGCAGATCGACATTCACCCGCCGGCGTCTCAGCACAGTTACGTCGACTATTTCGGCACCCGCGTCACCACGTTCGAGGTGCTCACCCCGCACTCGGAGCTGTCACTGACGGCGACGAGCCTCGTCGAGGTGCGCCCGAGGCAGCACTCCGAGCATCCGATGTCGTGGGAGCAGTTGCAGCAGCAGACCTCGCGGAGCATCGAGACGGTCGAGCAGCTCGCGCAGACCGGGCGGTCGGACCCGCCTGAGGACCTCGCTGAGCTCGCCCGTGAGATCGCCGACGCTCACGACAGCCCATGTGATGCAGCACTCGAGATCGTCGAAACGATCGGCAGGCAGGTGACCTACATGCAAGGGGTCACCGGCGTGCAGACCACGGCGGCGGATGCCTGGGCGCGCAAGCAGGGCGTCTGCCAGGACATCACGCACATCGCCATCGGGGCTCTGCGGTCGGTCGGCATCCCCGCCCGGTATGTCTCGGGATACCTGCTGCCGAAGCCCAATGCCGAGATCGGCGAGACGATCACAGGCGAATCACACGCCTGGGTGGAGTGGAACTGCGGATCGTGGCGCGGATACGACCCCACGAACCTCATCGAGATCGGCGACCGGCATGTGCTCGTCGGCCGCGGCCGCGACTACTCGGATGTGGCGCCGCTCCGGGGCGTCTACGCCGGCCCGTTCAGTTCGCGACTCTTCGTGAAGGTGGAGATCACGCGCGAGTCGTAGCCGGCGGCATCCGCCTCACTTCTGCTCGTCGGCCACGGTCTGCTCGACCACAAATTCAGGAGAGTGCTGCAAATTCAGGAGAGTGCTGCAAATTCAGGAGAGTGCTGCAAATTCAGGAGACTGCTGCAAATTCAGGAGATTCTCCCGACACGCCGACTGGAGAGCGCTCCCACACGGCGTGTCGCAGGGTTTCTCCTGAATTTGGAGGGGGTTCCTGACTATGCGGAAGGCGGGCTGCTCAGTCCTGGCGGGTGGGGGTTCCTGCTTCGGCAAGCGTGCGGTCGCCTGCTTCGGCCAGCACGCGGTCACCTGGCACACCAGCATCCGCACGCGGGCGCCGCTTCTGCCCCGCGAGGGCCGGCAGTGAGATCGGCGACGTGAGCGCGACCTCCTCGGAGAAGTCCTCAGGCACGATCGACGAGACCGGAAGCGGCCTTCCGGCGTGGGTCACCACAGGGCGCCAGCGGTGGTCGGGGTGCAGCTGCACCCGCAGGCTTCGCGCCATCACGGCCCAGGTCAGCGCGAAGGTGCACGCGAGCAGCGCGGCGACCCCGGCCGCAGCGAGTGCCCAGCGTGGGCCCCACGCGTTCGCGATCCCACCGACGATCGGCGCACCGATCGGCGTGCCACCCATCAGCACCGCCATGTAGAGCGCCATCACCCGGCCGCGCACCGCGGCATCCGTCGTCGTCTGCACGAAGGCGTTGGCCGTTGTGAGCATCGTCACGGTGGCGAACCCGATGAAGATCAAGGCGAAGGCGAAGGTCCAGAACGTCGGCATGACGGATGCCGTGAACGCGGCGATCGAGAACAGGCCGACGGCCGCGATGATGACACGCATCCGCGCGCGGTCCCTGCGGGCGGCGAGCAGAGCCCCTGTGAGCGACCCGATCGCGAGGATCGACGAGAGCAGGCCGTAGTCTCCTGCGCCGCCGCCGAGCTCGACAGCCATGGTCGAGGCGAAGATGGGGAAGTTCATGCCGAACGCCCCCATGATGAACACGATCACGAAGATCACGCCGAGGTCGGGGCGCGACATCACGTAACGGAATCCCTGCACGAGCTGACCGCGCTGGCGCGGCGCACGCGGCCGTGCCCGCAACTGGGATGCCCGCAGCTTGTAGAGCGCGAACAGCACCGCGAGGAACGTCGCAGCGTTGACCATGAACACCCAGCCGGATCCGATGACGACGATGAGCAGGCCGGCGAGTGCAGGACCGATCATGCGGGCGGCGTTGAAGGATGCCGAGTTGAGGGCGACGGCGTTCGACATGTTGTGCTCGTCGACGAGGTCCGAGACGAAGGTCTGCCTGGCAGGACCGTCGACGGCGTTCACGATGCCGAGGAGGAGGGCGAAGGCGTAGAGGTGCCAGAGTTCCGCGTGCCCGAGGATGAGGAGCAACCCGAGCCCGACACCGAGCAGCATGAGCGCCGTCTGCGTGATCATGAGGATCTTGCGCCGGTCGAAGCGGTCGGCGATGAGGCCGGTGATCGGCACGAGGAGGAGCTGGGGTCCGAACTGCAGGGCCATCGTGATCCCGACGGCAACGGCGTCGTTGTCGGTCAGAACGGTGAGCACCACCCAGCTCTGGGTGGTCGACTGCATCCACGCGCCGATGTTCGACACGAGGGCGCCGATGAACCACAGGCGGTAGTTGTAGCTCGAAAGCGAACGGAACATTGCACTCACTGGGTGGCGAGTCTCCTCATCAGGTCTGCGGCTTTCGCCAGGGTTTCTCTGTCGGTCGGGTCTAGAGCACGCAGCTGGTGGTGGAGCCACGCGTCGCGCTTCTTCACCGTCTCCTTGACGATCGCCGTTCCGGCATCCGTCAGTTCGATCGTCACGCGGCGCTTGTCTGCGGCATCGGAGATCCTGGTGAGGTAGCCGGATTCCTCCAGGCAGTTCACCGTGCGGTTCATCGATGGGGCTGACACGTGGTCGCGTTCGGCCAGCCCGCTCAGGGTGTGCGAGCCGTGGGTGTACAGCCCGCCGAGAACGGAGAACTGGCCATCGCTGAGCTCATCGGTCGCCCGCTCGTTGCGCAGGCGTCGTGCGAGTTTGAAAGTGCTCATGCGCAGGTCGGATGCCTGCTCCGCGATTGTCTTTGCCACGAAGAACGAGTCTATCAAATTAGTTAGCAAAGGTAAAGGTCTGGTTAGCAAGGCTAATTAACGGTGCCGCGCGGGGATTCCGGGTCGTCGACAGCTACGCTGGGCCGATGGCCGATGATCGAACCGGTGCGGATGCCGCGGCGCCCGAGACACGAACACTTCCCGACGCTCATGGCGTCACCATCTACTACTACGTCTGGGCGGTGACCGCCCCGAAAGCCGTTGTGCACATCAGTCACGGCGTCGGGGAGCACGCCAGGCGGTACGCGGCGCTCGCCGCAGATCTCAACGCAGCGGGATACACGGTCGTCGCCGACGACCACCGCGGTCACGGGCAGACGGGGATTAACCACCTCGGTGTCGGCAAGCTCGGCGAGAAGCCCACGAAGACGGCGGTCGCGTCGGTGCAGCTCGTCGGCGAACATCTGCGCGAGGACTACCGCGACCTTCCACTCGTGCTGCTCGCCCACAGCTGGGGTTCGTTTATGGCGCAGAAGGTCATCAACCGTACGAGCATCTACGACGCCGTTGTGCTCAGTGGCTCATCGCTCTCCGTTCTTGGGGTCGTCAGCAGCGGCAACTACAACAAGAAATGGACGTCGCCGACGGCCACCGGGCTCGAGTGGCTCAGCCGTGACGAAGCTGTCTGGGCGGCGTTCACTGCGGACACGTACAACTTCGATGTTGCGGTGACCCCGGCGTGGACGACGGTGCAGGCGTTGAGGTATCTCGGGCGCCCACCGCGAAAGATGCCGCGTGACATCCCGATGCTCATCCAGGGTGGGTCGGACGATCCGCTCGGCGGCACCCGCGGTCTGACGCTGCTTCGGAACGCGTACGTGAAGCGGGCGAAGCTCAGCGACGTCACGCTCATGATCTACCCGGGCGCTCGCCACGAGATCTACAACGAGACCAACCGTGACGAGATCATCGCCGATCTCGTCGCGTGGCTCGATCGGCACACGGCGGCCTCGGCGTGAGCTTTCGGGTCGAAACCCGATCGGGAACGCTGCTCGGCGAGTCGGATGCCGGGGCATCCGTCTGGCGCGGAATCCCGTTCGCCGCGCCACCGGTCGGTCCGTTGCGCTGGAAGGCGCCCCAGCCCGTCGTGCCATGGGCAGGCGTGCGAGACGTCACGCGGTTCGGGGCAGTCGCGCCGCAGCCGAGCGCACGAAACGCGGGTGGCGTGCCGGCGTCCGTGCGGCGTGACGAGGACTGCCTCACACTGAACATCTGGTCGCCGGGCGCTCCCTCACAGCTGTCCGGCCTCGGCTTGTGCCCCGTCGTCGTCTGGTTCCACGGTGGCGCCCAGATGCAGGGCGCCGGGTCGATGGCCGACTACTCGGGCCGGGCACTGGCCCTTGCCGGCGATCTCGTCGTCGTCACGGTGAACTACCGCCTGGCGGCGCTCGGTCAGCTGGATCTCAGCTCACTCGGACGCCGCGCCGGCTTCGACAGCAACCTCGGTCTGCGCGACCAGGTCGCCGCGCTCGAGTGGGTGCGCGATCACATCGCCTCATTCGGCGGTGACGCCAACCGCGTGACGATCATGGGTGAATCGGCCGGGGGAACGGCCATCACGACGCTTCTGGCACTCCCGGCGGCTGCCGGACTGTTCCGCGGTGCAATCGCCCAGAGTCCAGCACCAACCGCGGTATACGGGCGCGAGGGCCATGCCGAGCGGGCAGTGGAACTGCTCGAGCTGCTCGGTCTCGAGACCGGAGACGTGAAGCGACTTCGCCACGTGCCGACGGACGCCCTCGTCGCTGCCGGCACTCGACTCGCCGGGCGCAACGCCCGGGAGCGACCCGGAACACTCGCGTTCGGTCCGGTCGTCGACGGGACGTACCTGCCGGAGCATCCGATCGATGTGTTCGCCGAGGGTCGCGCGACGCCGGTCCCTCTGCTGATCGGCACGAACCGTGACGAGGCGAACCTGTTCATCCGATCGGATCCGCCCATCCTCCCGGTGAAGGAGACGGCGCTGCGTGACATGCTGCGGATGTTCGTGCCAGAGTCCGCACCGTCGATCGTCGAGGCATACGGTCGCCTGAGGAGTCGCGGTGATCGGCTCGGGTTGTCCGGCGACTGGAGCTTCACCATCCCGAGCCTGCGGGTGGCAGACGGGCACGCCGCTGTCGCCCCCACCTTCATGTACCGCTTCGACCACGCCACGCCGGCCACCAGGGCAGCCGGGCTCGGTGCAACGCACGGCACCGAGATTCCGTACGTGTTCGGCAACCTGGGCGGACCGATCGGCAAGCTCGTGCTGCTGCTCGGCGGGCGCCGGGCGGCGCGCACCCTGTCGCAGTCGATGCAGGCGCACTGGATCTCGTTCATCCGCTCGGGCGATCCCGGGTGGGGTCGCTACGACGCCGACCGCACGACGCGGGTGTTTGCCACCCGCACGGTCGACCAGCGGCATCCGGCTGCGGGTCGACTGCCGGTCTGGGACGACGTCGGACTGCACCTGTAGGCGGCTCAGTACCGGTGTGCTGCGACGTCTGCCGGAACGTTGAACGCGTACATCCGCGCGTGACGGTCAGCATACTCAAGCGTCGTGACCGCGCAGTTCTGCACGGCGGGCATGAGATCGCGGTAGCGGTTGGGGTCGATGCCGAGGAGTTCGCACAGCACCAGTCGCAGCGCTGTTCCGTGGCAGACGATGAGTACGCGGCCGTCGGGGAACGCGGAGTGGATGCGGTCGAAAGCCCGCAGGTATCGCGTGATCCCATCGACGCCGGCCTCGCCTCCCGGGAGGATCGCCTCCGCCGGACGCGCCTCGAACGCGTCGACGGCATCCGCGTAGTCGGGTCGCAGCTCATCGAGCGTGCGTCCTTCGCCGACACCGAACGCCACCTCACAGAGGTCCGGGTCGGTCTCGACGATCTCTCCGGTCGCCCGGGCGCTGGGTTCGGCCGTCAGGATCGAGCGGCTCAGCGTCGACGAGTAGATGGCGTCGAGCTGCGCGTCTGCCGCCCAGAGAGCGAGCCCCTCGGCTTGACGCAACCCGTTCTCGTTGAGTTCGACATCGGCGATCCCCGCGTATCGGTGTTCTGCGTGCCACACGGTCTCGCCGTGCCGTGCCAGGAAGAGTGTCGTCATGCTCCCATTCTGCTCCCGTCGGGGACGGACCTCGCCCTCGCGGCCGGCTGCGGTCGAGGCGGACCCCGCTCTCCCGCCCGAGACTAGGCTGAACGCATGCATGGTGAGTACAAGGTCCCTGGCGGAAAACTCGTCGTCGTCGACCTCGACGTCGTCGACGGATCGATCGCGAACTTCCGTCTCGCCGGGGACTTCTTTCTCGAGCCGGACTCAGCCCTCGACGACATCAACCGCTCGGTCGACGGGCTCCCTGTCGAAACGGATGCCGCCTCACTGGCATCCGCGATCCGCCGGGGTCTGCCCGATGGCGCGACCCTGCTCGGCTTCAGCCCTGAAGCGGTCGGCACCGCGATCCGCCGGTCCCTGGCTGGCGCCGCCGATTGGAAGGACTTCGACTGGGAGCTCATCCACACCGGTTCGGTATCACCCCGTATGCATCTGGCGCTCGACGAGGTGTTGACTGCCGAGGTC
This sequence comes from Mycetocola sp. CAN_C7, assembly GCF_015752285.1. Lineage (NCBI taxonomy): Bacteria > Bacillati > Actinomycetota > Actinomycetes > Micrococcales > Microbacteriaceae > Mycetocola > Mycetocola sp. CAN_C7. The sequence goes on along the minus strand of NZ_JADOUY010000001.1, from coordinate 402,200 downwards.
GGCGCCGGGCGACGTGGTCCGACGTTGCGGATCTGGGAATGGGATGAATCGGCCGTCGTGCTCGGCAGCTTCCAGTCGGTGAAGAACGAAGTCGATCTCGAGCAGGCGGCAGAGAACGGCTTCGAGGTCGTTCGCCGGGTGTCAGGCGGCGGCGCGATGCTCATGAAAAAAGGGCAGGTGATCACCTATTCGCTCTATGTGCCCGCCGAGCTCGTGCAGGGGATGACCTTCGCAGACAGCTACGCCTACCTCGACGACTGGGTGCTCACCGCACTGCAGTCGCTCGGCATCGATGCGACCTACCAGCCTCTCAACGACATCACCAGCCCGAGCGGCAAGATCGGTGGTGCCGCCCAGAAACGTCTCGGAAACGGCGCCGTCCTGCACCACGTGACGATGAGTTATGACATGGACGGCGAGCTCATGGCCCGGGTGCTGCGCATCGGCCGCGAAAAGCTCAGCGACAAGGGTACGAAATCGGCGGCGAAACGCGTCGACCCCCTCCGCAGCCAGACCGGCCTGACCCGTGCCGAGATCATCGAGCGGATGAAAGACACGTTCGTGAGCCTCACAGGTGCTCGAACCGGGTCCATCACGCCGGAGGAATATGCCGCGGCCGAGGCGCTCGTCGAGTCGAAGTTCGTGACGGACGCGTGGCTGAACCGGGTGCCGTGAGCGACGACGCGGGCGACCGGGTCACGATCAGCGTTCCTGTGCCCGTCGCCGCGCCAACCGCTGTTATGCCGGGCGTCGTCTATGCCGGAGACAACCTCGACATCCTGCCGACGTTGCCGGAGGCATCCTTCACCCTCGTCTACATCGACCCGCCGTTCAACACCGGTCGGGAGCAGCAACGGCACGAGACGAGCAGTGTGCGAAGCGAACCGGGGTCCGGCGGCACGGTCGGTTTCAAGGGCCAGAGTTATGAGCGCATCCGCGGCGCGCTCAAACGCTACGACGATGCCTTCGACGACTACTGGGCCTTTCTCGAACCGCGACTCGTTGAGGCCTGGCGGCTGCTGGCCGACGACGGCACGCTCTACCTGCATCTCGACTACCGAGAGGCCCACTACGCCAAAGTGCTGCTCGATGCGATCTTCGGCCGGGACTCGTTCCTCAACGAACTGATCTGGGCCTACGACTACGGCGCCAAGTCGAAGAGCAAGTGGCCCACCAAACACGACACCATCCTCGTCTACGTCAAGAATCCGAAGACGTACTACTTCGACTCGGATGCCGTCGATCGCGAACCGTACATGGCGCCAGGCCTCGTGACTCCCGAGAAGGTGAAGCGCGGCAAGCTTCCGACGGATGTCTGGTGGCACACCATCGTGTCTCCCACCGGTAAGGAAAAGACCGGCTATCCCACGCAGAAGCCCGTCGGGGTGCTGCGCCGGATCATCCAGGCGTCGAGCCGGGAAGGCGATCGCGTGCTGGATTTCTTCGCCGGAAGTGGCACCACCGGCGCAGTGGCCGCCGCGCTCGGCCGCCCATTCGTGCTGATCGACCAGAACCCCGAAGCGATCGCTGTCATGCAGAAGCGATTCGCCGACCTCCCCGTGGAGTGGCGAGAGATCCCACCCGCCGAGAAAGGATCCCCCGCATGAAGTTCCGCATCTTCACCGAGCCCCAGCAGGGCGCGAGCTACGACGACCTGCTCGCTGTCGCCCGGACCGCCGAGCGGCTGGGCTTCGACGCCTTCTTCCGGAGCGACCATTACATGCTCATGGGCGACCACTTCTCCGGGCTGCCAGGCCCCACCGACGCATGGACGACGCTTGCGGGACTCGCGCGCGAGACCACGAGCATCCGTCTCGGAACCCTCGTATCGAGCGTGACCTACCGCCCGCCGGGCATCCTGGCCATCCAGGTCGCGCAGGTCGACCAGATGTCAGGAGGCCGCGTCGAACTCGGCCTCGGCACCGGCTGGTTCGAAGAGGAGCATGCCGCGTACGGCATACCGTTCCCGCCGAAGCGATTCGGGATGCTCGAGGAGCAGCTCGAGATCGTCACCGGGCTCTTCGAAACGCCGGTCGGCGACGCCTACTCCTTCGAGGGGAGACACTATTCGCTCACCGATTCGCCCGCGCTGCCGAAGCCGGTGCAGTCACGCCTCCCGATCATCGTCGGCGGTGGCGGAGCGAAACGCACACCGGCTCTTGCGGCCCGTTTCGCCACGGAATTCAACCTGCCGTTCGTGCCGTTCGACGACGTCGCGGGCAAGTTCGCCGGCGTCCGTGCGGCGTGTGAAGAGATCGGACGAGACCCGCACCACCTCGTGTATTCGGCGGCGTTCGTCGCCGCTGCCGGCGCCGATGAGGACGAGTATGTGCGTCGTGCTGCCGCGATCGGTCGTGAGCCGGGAGAGCTCAGGCAGAACGGCCTCGGTGGCACGCCGTCTGAGATCGTCGACCGGATCGGAGCACTGCAGAACGATGGTGTCGAGACGGTGTACCTGCAGATCCTGGACCTCGCCGACCTCGAGCATCTGGAGTTGCTGGCTGCCGAGGTCGTGCCGCACTTCGCTTAGTCGCACAGCGCACGCTCGACAGGAGGTCGCGCTCAAACAACGCTGTTTTCTCCTGTCGAGCGTGTCTCTGAGTCGTTCGTTCCTGTTGAGCGTGACGACAGGGCGGGCGTCGTACCCTCAGCGAGGGTCGACCTGAGCCAGGTCGGCCTCGAGGGCAACCCACGCGAGCATCGCGCACTTCACGCGAGCCACGTACTTCGAGACGCCCTCGAGCACGATGGCGTCGCCGAGCAACTCGTCTTCGTCGTCGATCCCAGCCCCACGGGAGTGCATGAGCTCACGGAAGAGGGCGATTCGTTCCCGCGCCTCAGCCAGGGTGAGCCCTGGTGCCAGATCGTGCAACAGCGACGCGGATGCCATCGAGATGGAGCATCCCGCCCCCTCCCAGGTCACCGAGCTCACGACGCCGCCTGCCACGTGCAGCTGAAGCGTGATCTCGTCTCCGCAGGTCGGGTTCAGCTGGTGACTCGATGCGTCGGCCTGCTCCGCGAGCCCGAAGCCGTGTTTCTCCCGCGAGTGATCGAGGATCACCTGCTGGTACAGCCCCGCGAGATCTCCGGATGCCATTACTTCACCCCGAAGAACGAGCGGACGGCACCCATTCCGTCGATGACCGCATCGATCTCTGCCGTCGTGTTGTAGAGGTAGGCGCTCGCTCGGGTCGAGGCGGTGACGCCGAACCGGCGGTGCAGCGGTTGCGCGCAGTGGTGTCCGACGCGCACGGCGATGCCGCGGTCGTCGAGGAACTGGCCGACGTCGTGCGCATGGACCCCGTCGACGTCGACGCTGGCGAGGCCCGCGCGGTGTTCGCCCGCGGCAGGACCGAGCACGCGCACACCGGGGATGGCGCTGAAGCCGTCGACCAGGCGGGCGCCGAGCTCGGTCTCCCACGCTTCGATGCGATCGACCCCGACCGCGGTGAGATAGTCGACGGCTGCGGCGAGAGCGATCGCCTGCGACACCTTTTGTGTGCCCGCTTCGAACCGCTGGGGGGCGGGCAGATAGCCGGATGCTTCGAGCGTCACTGTCGTGATCATCGAGCCGCCGGTGAGGAAGGGCGGCAGTGCGTCGAGCAGTTCGGCCCGGCCGTAGAGCACACCGATGCCCGTCGGAGCGAGCATCTTGTGGCCGGAGAACACGGCGAAGTCCACGTCGAGTGTGGTGAGGTCGAGCACGCGGTGCGGTGCGGACTGGCACGCGTCGAGCACGACGAGCGCACCGACGTCGTGCGCCATCCGGACCAGATCTTCGACCGGGTTGATCACGCCGGTGACGTTGGAGATGTGGGTGAACGCCACGAGTTTGGTCTGTGGCCCGATCAGGCGCTCGGCGTCGTCCATCCGCAGCGTGCCGTCGTCGTTCACCGGGATGTGACGCAGCGTTGCTCCCGTGCGCGCAGCGAGTTCCTGCCACGGGACGAGGTTTGCGTGGTGCTCGCCCTCTGTGGTGACGATCTCGTCGCCTTCGCGGAGGACGAAGCGCGCGGCATCCGACCCGCCTCGACCGAGGCTGGCATTCGACATGCCATAGGCGAGAAGGTTGATGCCTTCGGTGGCGTTCGAGGTCCAGACGATCTCGTTCTCGCGCACCCCAACGAAACGGGCGACAGTGGCCCTCGCGTTCTCGAACAGTTCGGTGGCGTTCGCCGCGAGGGTGTGGGCGCCGCGGTGCACAGCGGAGTTGTCGTGCTCGTAGAAGGCACGTTCGGCGTCGAGCACGCTCGCAGGCTTCTGCGAGGTCGCGCCTGAGTCGAGGTACACGAGATCCCGGCCGTTGACCTGCTGCTGGAGTGCGGGGAAGTCGCGGCGGAGAACCAGGACCTCGTCGTCGGTCAGCGCGGTCCCGAGTTCGGTCGCATTCGGGTGGGGCATTGAGAACTCACGATCTGATCTGGCATGTGCGGCGATGTCTGACGGCCGATGCGCGTCAGCGTCCCCTTCGTTCAAGCAGGGGTCGCCGCCGGGTATTCCTCCCATTGTCCTCCGTCAACCTCGCGAGTTGCTGACTTTGGGGTGGTTCGGTGGTGCGAGGACCACCGCAAACCCAGCATCTCGCGAGGGTCAGGCCGACTCCCGCAGCACGAGCTTCGTCGGCATGATCGTCGCCTGATCGACGTGCTCCCCGTCGATCAGCCGAACGACGATCTCGGCCATCTTCGCGCCCATCTCGACCGGTGCCTGATTGACGGTGGTCAGGCTCGGCGAGACCGTCGCCGCGTAGGCATCGTCGTCGTACCCCACAACGGCGATGTCGCCGGGGATCGAGAGACCGGCTTCGCGGATCACCGCGTATGCACCGGCGGCGAGCTGATCGCTGAACGCGAAGAGTCCGTCGATCGGCACCCCGCGCGCGAGCAGGCGACGCATCGCCGCTGCCCCGTCGTCTGGCGAGTAGTCGCCATACTCGACGAGACCGTCGTCCAGACCGGCCGCCGTGACGGCATCCCGCCAGCCGACGAGTCGGTCGACACCCGGCGGCATGTCCTGCGGCCCGGCGATCGTCGCGATCGAACGGCAGCCGCGGTCGACGAGCCTCTGGGTGGCCAGCCGTGCCCCGCTCACGTTGTCGACGTCGACGTAGTGTCCGGCTGACGCATCCGGACTGATCGGGCGACCACCGAAGACGATCGGCAGCGCCTGGCCCAGGTGTGTGTACGAATGGTCGCCGGAGTGGTGCGAGACGACGAGCGCGCCGTCGACGTTGCCTCCGAGCAGGTATCGCCTTGTCTTGTCTGACTTGGTTTCGGATGCGATGAGCAGGTTGAGTGTGTAATCCGTGTCTGCGAGATAGATCGCAACGCCCTGCACGACCGAAGCGAAGAACGGGTCGGCGAAGACCTTGGCCGTCGATTCGGGAACGACGAGCGCGATTGCCTGCGTCTTGCGGCTCGCCAGCGAACGGGCGGCGCGATTCGGCACGTAGTTGAGCTCGGCGATCGCCGTGTTGACGAGCGCGACCACCTCGGCGGTGACCTTGGGGGAGGCGTTGACGACGCGCGATACCGTCGCCCGTGAAACGCCGGCACGTGCAGCGACCATCTCCAGGGTCGGAGACCCGGCCTGTGGTGTCATCGTCTCCACTCTCCCCTCAATGGCACCACTCTAATGTGCAGGAATCCCGAGCCTGGCGTCGGCGATGATTTCCGCGTACGCCAGCGCGGAATCCTTCGGGATCCGTTCCTGGGTGTCGTAGTCGACCCGGACGATGCCGAACCGCTTGTCGTAGCCCCACGACCATTCGAAGTTGTCGAGAAGCGACCACACGAAGTAGCCGCGGACGTCCGCGCCGTCGGCGAGAGCATCCGACACCGCCTGCAGGTGGTTGACCACGTACTGGGTGCGGTCGGCGTCATGGACGTGGCCGTCGTCGGAGACGACGTCATTCCACGCCGAACCGTTCTCGGTGACGAACAGCGGAGGCATGGTCGGGTATTCGCGCCCCAGCCTGACGAGGAGTTTGTGCAGCCCTGACGGGTTGACCTCCCAGTTCATCGCCGTGCGGGGCAGGCCCCTGCTCGGGAAGGTGATGTACTCCGAGCCGATCCAGCACGACGAGAGCTTGCGCTCGGTGGCGCCGGAGTGACCGTCGGTTCCGCTGTCGTCCGGATGTCCGGAGACCTGGTCGTCGTGGTAGTGGTTGACACCGAGGAAGTCGATCGGCGTGCCGATGATCTCCATGTCGCCCGGCTGGATGACCTCGCGGAGGCCGAACTGCTCCAGGTCGGCCAGGGTGTCGTCTGGGTATGCGCCTGTGACGATCGGGTCGAGGAACACCCGGTTCTGCAGCACGTCGAACCGGCGGGCTGCTTCGACGTCGACCGGGTCGTTCTCATCGAGCGGGATCGCGTTCGACAGGTTGAGCGTGATGCCGATCTGTTCTGCACCGAGCTCACGCAACCGGTTCACGGCGAGACCGTGCCCGAGATGCTGGTGGTGGATGGCCGCGACGGCCGCAACGGGATCCTGCCGACCTGGTGCGTGGACGCCTGCAGCGTAGCCGAGCAGCGACGAGCAGAACGGTTCGTTGAACGTCGTCCAGTTCTGCACCCGGTCGCCGAGCGTGCCGTAGACGGTTTCGGCATAGTCGGCGAAGCGGAGCGCGGTGTCGCGGTTGGCCCAGCCGCCCTTCTCCTCGAGCGCCTGCGGCAGGTCCCAGTGGTACAGGGTCAGCCATGGCAGGATGCCTGCGGCGAGGAGTTCGTCGACGAGACGCGAGTAGAAGTCGAGTCCTGCGGCGTTGGGTTCGCGGTCACCGGGAACGATGCGCGCCCAGCTCGTCGAGAACCGGTAGGAATCGAGTCCGAGTTTCTTCATCAGTGCGACGTCGTCGCGGTAACGGTGGTAGTGGTCGACGGCGACATCGAGGTTCTCGCCGTTCGCGATCGCACCGGGAACGCGAGCGAAAGCATCCCAGATCGAGTCTTCCTTACCGTCTTCGTGAGCTGCGCCTTCGACCTGGGCCGCAGCGGTAGCCGACCCCCAGATGAATGTGGGGGGAAAGTTGAACGTCATTAGCCCTTCACTGCTCCTTGCATGATGCCTGAGATGAGTTGTTTGCCTGCCACGATGAAGAGGACGAGCAGGGGGAGTGTTGCCATGATGGCCCCAGCGAGCACGATCGAGTAATCGACGTACCGTGCTGACTGCAATTGGCTGAGAGCCGTCTGCAGCGTGGGGTTGCCGGCGTTGAGCACCAGCAGGGGCCAGAGGAAGTCGGTCCACGCCGTCATGAACGTGAACAGGCCGAGGATCGCCATGGCAGGGCGAGCGGCAGGAACCGCGACGTGCCAGAACGTCGAGATCATGCTCGCGCCGTCCATGCGAGCTGCCTCGATCAGTTCGTCGGGAATGACGTCGACGAGGTACTGGCGCATGAAGAACACACCGAATGCGGTGACGAGCGTCGGAATGATGACGGCGCCGATCTCTCCGGTCCAGCCAAGAGTGCGCATCACCATAAAGAGCGGGATGATGCCGAGCTGGGTGGGGATCGCCATCGTGGCGATGACGAAGATCATCAGTCCGTCGCGGCCCTTGAAGCGGAGCTTCGCGAACGCGTAGCCGGCCAGGGTCGAGAACGTGATGACCGAGACGGTGATGATGCTCGAGATGAGCAGGCTGTTGCCGAGCGCGAGCCAGAACGGAACGGTATCGAAGACCTCACCCACGTTCTTCCAGAAGTTGCCTCCTGGAAGAAGCGGCGGCCAGGTCGACCCGAATGCCGCGTTGTCGCGCGTTCCCATGACGAAGGACCACCACAACGGGTAGGCAGAACAGAGGAAGAAGACGCCGAGCAGTGAGTAGGTCAGCCAGCCCGGCCGCTTGTCGATACCGAAGAACTTCGCCTTGCGCCGAGTCGGGAGGCTCTCGGGAGTCTCCGTCGGACGGGTGAGGGTGTTCGCGCTCATCGGGTGCTCCTTTCTTCTGTCGATTCGGTCGGCGCTGGTGGATCGGTCGGTCCGGGAAGGGGGACCGTTTCGGTGAGAACGGATGCCGCGGTGCCGGCACGCAGGCCGTCCCGCGCTTCGCGCTGCCGCATCCTGAGCAGGCGGCGCTGCGAGCGGGCCTTCGCCCCTCGACCTTCCGCTGTGGCGATGCTCCGGGAGAGCAGGAAGTTGATCAGCCCGAAGGCCACGATGAGAAGGAACAACAGCCAGGCGATGGCTGACGCTTTGCCGAAGTTCTGGCGGAAGAACGCCATCTCCCACAGGTACAGCACCGTCGTCTGGAACTGGCGCTGCGATCCACCCGCGGTCACCGGGTCGAACAGTCGCGGCTCGGTGAAGATCTGCAGTCCGCCGATCGTTGCCGTGATGATGACGAAAATCATCGTCGGGCGGATCGACGGGAGCGTGATGCTGAAGAACCGGCGAGTTGCGCCTGCGCCGTCGAGGGCGGCAGATTCGTGGATGTCGCGGGGCACCGATTGCATCGCTGCCAGAAGGATGAGGGCGTTGTACCCGGTCCAGCGCCAGTTGACCATGGTCGCGATAGCGATGTGGCTCGGCAGCGTCTCGTTGCGCCACATGATCGGGTCGATGCCGAAGCTCTCGAGGATGTTGTTGATGAGGCCGTAGTCCTCCCCGAACACGTTCGAGAAAATCATGGCGACCGCGACGGGCGTGACGACGTATGGCAAAAGGATGCTCATGCGCCAGAACGTCCTAGCTCGCAGGTTCTGGTCGAGGACGGCAGCGATGACGACAGCGGCGATGAGCTGCGGGATGGTCGAGAGGAAGAAGATGCTGACCGTGTTGAACAGCGAGTTCCAGAAGTACCGGTCGCCAAGGACTGCCGTGAAGTTGGCCAGGCCGACGAACTCGCCCTGACCCTTGAGCGTGTGCCAGTCATAGAGGGAGACGACAAAGGTGTAGACGAGGGGGAAGAGCCCGACGATGGCGAAAAGGATGAAGAAGGGGGCGACGTAGAAGTAGGGCGAGGCCTTGTAGTCGAATGCACTCAAGCGATGCTTCAGTGGGATCGGAGCCTTGGCTGTCGTTCGGGGGGTGCGGGGAGATGGGCTCTCGACCGGCGGCCTGTTCAGTGTGCTTGTCATGTGCTCACGTCCAGGTGGAGGCCCCCGGGATCTCGCCCGGGGGCCTCACGGTTGGTTTTCCTAGTTGTTGACGACCAGGTCGTTGAGGAGCTGGATGGCCTGCTCCCAGGCCTTGTCAGCGCTCTTCGTCTTGCCGGTGTCGAGGCTCTTCAGCGCGGGGCCGAAGACGTTCTCCTGGATGAGCGAGTCGTGCGGTCCCTTGAACTGGGCGACGACGCCTTCGGCGCGGGAAGCGAGGATCGCTCCGGTCGGGGCGTTGTTGAACAGTTCGTTCGGTGTTGCATCTTCTGCGAGCTTCTTCTGCGCGTCGAGCGTGCTCGGGAAGTTGCCGGCTGCTGCAGACTGCTTGATCTGCTGCTCGGGGTCGGTCAGCCACTTGGCCAGAGCCGCTGCCTCTTCCGGGTGCTCCGACGTGGTCGGCACCGAGAGGAAGGCACCACCCCAGTTGGATGCGCCGCCGGGGAAGACATCGGCGAAGTCCCAGCCGGTGGAAGCGTCGCCTCCGCCGGACTCGAGGGATCCCTTGATGGTTCCCAGCATCCAGCCCGGGCAGACGAAGGTGGCGAAGGATCCATCGACAAAGGCCTTGCCCTTGCCCCAGTCCCATGCCGTCTGGTTGGCGGAGAGGCCTGCGGCGGTTCCTGCTGCGAGCTGGTCGAAGCGCTCACGCATTTCGGTGTTGCCCTCGACGTTCAGCTCGCCGTCTTTGGTGTAATAGCCTTCGTCCATCTGGTTGACCATGGAGTTCCAGACGAAGCCGGAGTGGTCGTACCAGGCCTTGCCCGTGGCTTCCTTGTACTGCTCGCCGAGCTCGAAGTAGGTTTCCCAGCTCGCATCGTCTCCGCCGAAGAGTTCGGCGACCGACTCGCGGTCGCTCGGCAGGCCGGCTGCTTCGAAGAGCTTGCCGTTGTAGCAGAGACCCTGCGGGCCGATGTCCGTGCCGAATCCGATGACGCGCCCGTCCGCGTCTGTTCCCTGCTCGTACTTCCAGGGAACCCAGTTGTCCTTCACATCTTCTGCGCCGTACTCGTTGAGGTCGACGAACTGGTCGGAGACCTCCATGATTTGTCCGAGCCATCCTTCTTCGATGGCGACGACGTCGGTGAGGCCTGAGCCGGCTGAGATCTTGGTGAAGGCATCGGTGCGGGCGTTTCCACCCGTGTCGATGTTGTCGGCCTTGATCGTGATGTTCGGGTTGGCCTTCTCGTACTCCTTGTAGAGGTCGTCGTAGCCGAAGGTTCCGAACGTGGTGATCGAGAGTTCGATCTTCTCGTCTCCGGAGGAGCTGGCGCCTTCTGAGGCGCATCCGGTGGCGAGGAGGGCAAAAGCTGCAGCGCCGGCGATGCCGGTCGCGAGCTTGGTGCGGCGTGAGAGGTTCACGGTCACTCCTTTGTGTGTGCGTGGACGGTGCGGTGGCTTCGTGAGAGCGCTCTCATTTCGAAGCATGAGAGCGCTCTCACGAATTAGTGGACAAGCTACGTGGTGAAAGGGCATGTTGTCAAGCGCGTCATCAGAAACTGTTCACCACTGTGATCTACCATGGAGGATTCCCCGCTACATCGAAGGGCCACCATGTCGAGCACCGCAAGCAGGCGCCCCAGCGAGCGCGTTGCGACGCGTCGGCTCTCAGCCGTAGTGGTGGTCGTCGCTTCCGCGCTGTTGTGGACCGGGTGCGCCGTGCCGGCAGAACCGACATCGACCCGCGCGCAACCGACAGCGACCTCCACGCCCGAGGTGGTGAGTTCCGCTTCCTCGGTCTCTCCGGCGTCAGGGTCGGTCACCGGCGGCACTGTACTCACGATCACGGGAACCGGACTGGCGGATGTGACTGAGGTCACCGTCGGTGACGCCCCGGCCACTGACGTCACCGTCACTGATGACGGCACGGTGACCGCGACCGCTCCTGCCGCGCTCGACTTCCAGCCCGCGGACGCCGACATCGTCGTTTCGGCCGGTGATGAAGACGTGTCCCAGGCCGCCCCGCTCACATACACGTATGCGGTCGTGTCCGGCGTCGACGCGCAAATGCAGTACGCCCTCGCACACTGGGAGAACTACAACGAGGCCGAGTGGGGCAACCTCAACTCCGTCGGAGGTGACTGCGCGAACTTCGTGAGCCAGACACTGATCCAGCGGGGCTGGTCGCAGAACGCGACCTGGTTCAACAAGAACGCTGCGGCAGACTGGAGCCCGGCCTGGGGCTACGTTCCGGCGATGAACAATTGGTTCGCCAGCGACACCGGCCCCGATGTCACGCGGCTCAGCCTCGACCAGCGCGACCAGGTCAAGGTCGGCGACATCGGCATGTTCGACTGGAATCTCAACGACATGCCCGATCACGTGATGCTCGTGTCGAGCGTGACGGTCGTCGACGGTGTCACCGAGATCGCCTTCGCGAGCCACAACCTCGATGGCGACTACCGGGACCTCGACACGGTTCTCACCGATGAGCACCCGGGTGGCACAGCGTGGTTCTGGAGCGTTCCCGCATAATTCTCGCCAATCCGCGAGAGGAAGGGCGACGAAGAACTCCCGTGACCTCGACGACAACGACACGACTCCTCGCGACGATCGGGGTCCTCCTCGGCGTCACCGCACTGGCCGGCTGCGCGTCGGCCGGGCAGGTGCCTGACGGAGTCGACCCGACGTCATCGGATCAACCGGTCGTCGCCTTCTACGGCGATTCGTACACGCTCGGAACCGGGGCGAGCGACCCGGCCGAGCGCTGGTCGACGCGCATCTGTCTCGACCGCGGCTGGGCCGAGTTCAACCCGAGCGTGAACGGTCTCGGCTTCGTGAACAACCGTGCCGGAATCCACGACGATCTCATCAGCCGGGTCATCGACACCGACCCGGACATCGTGTTCGTGACCATGGGCCTCAACGACAACTTCTCGATGCCGGGGCGGGCCGCCGAGATCGAGGCGGCGATCTCAGACGACCTCGATACCCTCGCGGCAGAACTCCCCGATGCGCGGCTCGTCGTCGTCGAGCCGTTCTGGTACACCGACGAACGCCCGGAATCCGTCGACACGATCATCTCGTGGGTGAAGGATGCCGCCGGTGGAGTCGGCGCGGATTACATCGCCGGCGCCTCCCGCTGGATCGAAGGGCATCCGGAATGGATGGCCGGCGACGGCCTCCACCCCAACGACGCCGGGTACGCGGCCATGACGGAACGCATGGACGAGGAGCTCACGAAACTCGGGTTATAGCGCTAGCCCCCGAGCGCCTCGTCGACGATGAGCTTCGCCTCTGCCTGCACCAGCTTGAGATGCTCGGCGCCCTTGAACGACTCGGCGTAGATCTTGTAGACGTCCTCGGTGCCGCTCGGGCGGGCAGCGAACCAGGCGTTCTCGGTCACGACTTTCACTCCACCGACAGCAGCCCCGTTGCCCGGAGCCGTACTGAGTTTCGCGAGGATCGGATCGCCCGCCAGTTCTGTCGCGGTGATCGCCGCACCGTCCAGCTTGCCGAGCGCCGCCTTCTGCGCCGGAGTGGCCGTCGCGTCGACGCGCTCGTAAACCGGGTCGCCGTATTTCTCCGTGAGTTCGCGGTAGAGAACAGAGGGTGTCTTGCCGGTGACCGCGAGGATCTCTGAAGCGAGGAGGCACAGCAGGATGCCGTCTTTGTCTGTCGTCCAGACGGTGCCGTCCATGCGCAGGAAGCTGGCGCCGGCGCTCTCCTCGCCGCCGAACGCGACGGATCCATCGATGAGGCCGGGCACGAACCACTTGAAGCCCACGGGGACTTCCCACAGGGTACGGTCGAGCGACGCTGCCACCTTGTCGATGATCGAGCTGGAGACGAGCGTCTTGCCGATCGCGGCATCCGCTCCCCAGCCCGACCGATTGCGATAGAGGTAGTCGATCGCGACGGCCAGGAAGTGGTTCGGGTTCATCAGCCCGCCGTCCGGCGTGACGATACCGTGACGGTCGGCATCCGCGTCGTTCCCGGTGAGGATGTCGTAGTCGTCTTTGTGGGCGAGAACGGATGCCATCGCAGACGGCGACGACGGATCCATACGGATCTTGCCGTCCCAGTCGAGCGTCATGAACCGCCAGGTCGGGTCGACGTGCGGGTTCACAACGGTCAGGTCGAGCTCGTAACGGTCCGCGATGGCCTGCCAGTAGTGAACGCTCGCGCCGCCAAGCGGGTCAGCGCCGATCCGGATGCCGGAGCGTTTGATGGCGTCCATGTCGATGATGCTGGCGAGATCGTCGACATAATTGCCGCGGAAGTCGTATGTTTCGACGGCGCTCGGCTCCGCCATGGTGACGTCGAGAAGGCCGGCTTCGATGATCTCGTTTGCGCGGTTCGCGATCCAGCTCGTTGCGTCACTGTCTGCAGGTCCACCGTGCGGAGGGTTGTACTTGAAGCCGCCGTCCGACGGCGGGTTGTGGCTTGGTGTCACGACGATCCCGTCGGCCTGTTCCTCTGCGCCCGAATTGTTGTACTTCAGGATGGCGTGGCTGAGGGCCGGCGTCGGCACGAAGTCGTCGAACTCGTCGACAAGCACGCGCACGCCGTTTCCGACGAGCACCTTGAGGGCCGTGGTCTGCGCCGGGTGGCTCAGCGCGTGCGAGTCCGACCCGATGAAGAGCGGTCCGGTGATGCCCTTGTCGGTGCGGTATTCGACGATCGCCTGCGTGGTCGCGGCGATGTGATGCTCGTTGAACGCGGTGTTGAGCGAGGATCCACGGTGCCCTGAGGTGCCGAAGACGACGCGTTGCGCTGGGATCGAGACGTCGGGCTTCAGTTCGAAGTACGCCTCGAGGAGGGCCTGGACGTCGACGAGGTCGGACTCAGCTGCTGGGGTTCCTGCACGGTCGGTCATGCCCCCATTGTGGCATCAAGCCACTGTCGTCTGTCAGGGATTTACTTCGCACCGTCGGCGAGGATAGGGGCATCCGTCGACGGGGTCCTGCCGCCGGGAGTGATCTCATGCCGCTGGCCGGTGACGATCATCCGGATGTCGTAGAGGCTCTCGGTTCCATCGCCCAGATACTTGTCGTGATCGGCGTCCGTGTCCGGCCCGACGACATCGTGGGCGGTGACGGCAGCGAGCACCGTGCCGTCGTCGAGCGTCGCTCCGTTGCTTCCGAAGAGCTGGGCGCCCCAGTCGACGGATGCCGGATTGACCCGGCCAGACCAGAACTGGCCCTTGCCCGCCATCACGTCGGCCATCGCCTCGGACGCGTACACCCGGTCGGGGCGCACCTGCAGGTCGTCCAGTTCGATATCGGCGGGCACCCCGGCCGACCCGATCATCACGAACGAACTCACTCCGTAGTTCCCTGACGACAGGGCGATCGCTGCGGTCGTCGAACCGTAGGAGTGGGCCAGGACTGAAAGCTCCGATGGCAGCCCGACGGTATCGCGGTAGGAGTCGTAGCCCTCGAGAGCTGCGGCCAGCCGCACGGCCCCGGCCTCTGCCCGCAGGGTCGACACCGTCTCGACCGGTCCGGGGCTCTCGTAGCCGAGCCACAACACTGCAGCGCTGTCTTCCGATGCCTGCTGGATGCGGGTGACCCCGCGGAGGTAGTCCTCCGCTTCGAGCAGGCTGCTGTTCATGCCCGGAACGAAGAAGGTCGAGTAGAGGGCGACGTCGAGGTCGCCGACGGCGATGGCGGCCAGCGGCGGACCGTCGACGGAGTCGTCGAGGCTGATCAGAAAACGGTCGGGCGAGCTGGGAGCCCGGTGGCGGTCATCGAGAACGTCGACCAGGGTGTCGATCGCTGCGACCCTCGCCTCTGCTTCGGCCAGCTGGATCGCGGCCGCCGCCTGCGACACCACCGACCGGAACCGAGACAGTGCCTCCTGCTGGGCATCCTGGGCCTGTTCCTGCACGATGGCCAGCCGGTACACGTTCGCCCGGTCGCGGTCCGCGTAGTCGGCCCCTTCGAGGTTGCCGACGGCATCCGGTCGTTCGTCGATGAGACGGTCGACGAACGAATCAGGAAGGTCGCGCCACAGGGCCGCCACCTGCAGCGGAGTGAGCGTGTGCAGAACGTCGGCCGCCGTCGGAATGCGATCGGCGAACTGCGCCGCGAAATCCTGACCATCCAACGGAACAGGCTCGAGCGAGACGACGCCGGAGAACGGGGTGTCAGGCAGACCGACATCGGTCACGAAACCGACTGCGGCGGCCCCGACCGCGAGGGCCGTTGCTGCGCCCCCGAAGGCATGCAGAAGAGGAGAGACACGACGTGACATCGAGCCCCGTGCTTCCCCCCAGAATCCCACGCGTTCCTACCCTCTGTCCCACGACGCACGAAGTCGCTCCCACCGGCGAAGACGCAGTCGGGCAGACTCCCCAACTGTACCGGGAGGACCCCGGATTGGAGAGTCCCAGTTCGGGGCGATCTGCCGCTCCGGTCCGGGCGACGCGCACTAGGCTCGGTGCCATGGCAGACACCCCAGACGGCCCAGCACTCCGGACCTACAGCTACCTCGGGCCGCGAGGGACATTCACCGAGGCGGCGCTCGCCCAGGTGGCCGAGGCTGTCGGCCAGAACTGGCACTCGGTGAACAACGTCGGCGAAGCCCTTGATGACGTACTCGAGGGGCGCAGCGATGCGGCTGTGATCGCGATCGAGAATTCGATCGAGGGCGGGGTCTCGGTGGCACAGGACGCCCTCGCCACCATCCCCGGGCTGCGGATCATCGGTGAGTACCTCGTTCCGGTGAACTTCGTGCTCGTCGCCCGGCCCGGCACAAATCTCGCCGACGTCCGGGTCATCAATGCTCATCCCGTCGCCTACGCCCAGTGCCACCTCTGGATGGATGCTGCCCTCCCCGAGCACGGGCACATCCCGGCGACGAGCAACGTGGCGGCGGCATCCGCCCTTCTCGACAACGACCTCGCAGACGCAGCCATCGCCCCACCTGGCATCGTCGACCAGTACGACGTCGAGGTGCTCGCCGAGAACATCGGAGACAACCCCAATGCCGTGACCCGGTTTCTTCTCGTCAGTCGCACCACCGTGCTGCCCGAGCCGACCGGGGCGGACAAGACCAGCCTGATCGCCGAGCTCCCCGTCGACCGCGCCGGCGCCTTGCTCGAACTGCTGGAGCAGTTCTCGACCAGGGGAGTGAACATGAGCCTGCTCGAGTCGCGCCCGATCGGCGACGCGCTCGGCCGGTACCGGTTCATCATCGACGCTGACGGTCATATCCGAGACGAACGCGTGGCAGACGCCCTGCTCGGCGTGCGGCGGTTCAGCCCGAGCGTGCGATTCCTCGGCTCATATCCCCGTGCAGATCAGGCATCGATCGAGTTCGACGGGCGATACGCAGACGACGTCTTCGTCGAGGCGCGTGACTGGCTGCGCGGGCTGATCTCGGGGGAACCGCAGGACTGATGGCGCCGACCGGCTGAGAGTGGTTGGCTAGGCTCCAGACACCGATATCGGCGTCGGCGAAGGAGCATCGACATGGATCGCGCAGGATTCGACCCCCGATACAGCCCGGAGTACCAGCGCGGATTCGACCCGGCGGTGCACGACGGTCCCGCCGCGAGCCCGCTCACCCATGAGCGCATTCCTGTCGTGGAGGAGCGTCGTCGGGTGCGTCCTACCCCGATTCCTCCTGTTCCTGCGCCGGCGCCTGCGGCGTCGACGATGCCGGGTGCCGGGTTCTTTGGCGAGCTCGATATCGACTATCCGACGACGGGGAATGACGACGTGACGGATGCCGTGGCCGAGACGCCGGTGTCACCGTGGCGCAATCCCTATCTGGTCGCCCTCACGGTCATCGGCGTCGTTCTGCTCGCTGCCGGGATCGGGGCGTTTCGCTGGTCGGTCGAGCAGGTGTACGGAGCGCAGTTCGGGTTCGTGAGCGAGCCAGATGAGAACGCAGAACAGACCTATCTGACCGCGCAGATCGTGTGGGGGCTGTCGCCGCTTCTCGCCCTCGCGGGCGTGCTCACCCTGCTCGGCGTGGTCTTCTTCGTCGCTCTGCACTGGGCACCACGGAGTGCGCGCGACGACGACGACGGCGACGCACTGGTCGAGTGACGTCGTGACGCTTCCCGCTGGCCCGCGCGCGGCATCCGTTCGGTCGAAACGGTGGATGCTGCGCGCAGCGCTCGCCGGCGTGCTGCTTCTGGTGTCTGGCATCGGGTTCGCAGCCGTCGATGCTCAGCTGCGGATCGACGCCGCGAAGGCTTCGATCGCGTTCACTCCCGAGGAACGCGAGCAGCTCGACGAGGCGGGAATGCCGGATATCGGCCAGGACTCGGCGCTGGGCTGGCTGGTGACCTCCAGCCTGCTTCACGGAACACCGGTACTCGATCTCGCGCTCGACATCGAAAACGTCGACGAGTCCTATTCCGTGTCGTGGGGGCCGAGCGAGACCCCCGTCGTGCGGTCGATCGGGGGCTGGCAGTTCAAGCCGCTCGGTCTGCTCAGCGTCGCTGGGCTCGGGATGCTGCTCGGTTCAGGGTTCGTGGCGGCCGCGCGGTGGCGGCCGGCGTCGCATCCGTCGGTCTGAATTGACGGATGCTGCCCGCCGACGACAGACTGGCGAGGGCCGCACAACGGCCCTTCTTCGCGAGCAGCGCCCGGCAGATCCTCGAATCGGGCGTTCGCCGCGTTTCCCCGCGCGCAGCGTCGTTCGCGAATCTCCACCCTCAGAAAGACCCTCAGTGCCCTCAGCTTCCACTCCGTCCGAGATCACCCGCGCCGTTTACGCGACCGCCGTCGCCCGCAACCAGGGAGAGCCCGAGTTTCATCAGGCTCTGCACGAGGTGCTCGAGTCGATCGAGCCGGCGCTCGCCGAGCATCCGGAGTTCGGCGAGGCCGGCATCCTCGAGCGGCTGGTGGAGCCGGAACGCCAGGTGATCTTCCGAGTGCCGTGGACCGACGACCGCAACCGAGTGCAGGTCAACCGCGGTTTCCGGGTGCAGTTCAATTCGGCGCTCGGGCCGTACAAGGGCGGGTTGCGCTTCCACCCCACGGTCAACCTGTCGATCATCAAGTTTCTCGGCTTTGAGCAGATCTTCAAGAACGCCCTGACCGCGCAGGGCATCGGCGGTGCCAAGGGCGGCAGCGACTTCGACCCGCACGGCAAGAGCGATGCAGAGGTGATGCGGTTCTGCCAGAGCTTCATGAACGAGCTCTACAGGCACCTCGGCGAGCACACGGACGTTCCCGCCGGCGACATCGGGGTCGGCGCCCGCGAGATCGGCTACCTCTTCGGGCAGTACCGCAAGGTCACCAACCGCCACGAGTCCGGCATGTTCACCGGTAAGGGGACAGGCTGGGGCGGCGCAGAGGTGCGCACCGAAGCCACCGGATACGGTGCCGTCTTCTTCACCGAGGAGATGCTCGCTACGAAAGGGGAGTCGATCGACGGCAAGACGGCGGTCGTCTCCGGATCGGGCAACGTCGCGACGTATGCCATCGAAAAAGTGCACCAGCTCGGGGGTCGTGCGATCACGGCATCCGATTCGTCCGGCTACATCGTCGACGAAAAGGGTATCGACCTCGACCTACTCAAGCAGATCAAAGAGGTCGAACGGCTGCGCATCTCGGAGTACGCCGCGCGACGCCGCTCTGCGCGCTTCGTCTCGAGCGGAAGCGTCTGGGATGTGCCCGGCCAGATCGCCCTGCCGAGCGCCACCCAGAACGAACTCACCGGTGCAGACGCGGCGTCGCTGATCGCGAACGGCGTTGAAGCGGTCAGCGAGGGTGCCAACATGCCGTGCTACCCGGATGCCGTGCACGCGTTCCAGCAGGCCGGGGTTCTTTTCGGGCCGGGAAAGGCTGCTAACGCCGGTGGTGTCGCGACAAGTGCGCTCGAGATGAGCCAGAACGCGTCGCGCCAGCGCTGGAGCTTCAGCGACAGTGAAGACCGGCTGCATCACATCATGCGCGGCGTGCACGCGGCTGCGTTCGAGGCGGCCGACCGCTACGGTCGCCCGGGCGACTACGTCGTGGGCGCCAATACAGCGGCCTTCGTGAAGGTCGCGGATGCGATGCTTGCGCAGGGCGTTATCTAGGGGCGCTAGCGGGCCGGCGAGCTGCAACGACACCGCGCTGCAACGACACCGTTCTGCAACGAGACCGCTCTGCAACGACACCGTTCTGCAACGACACCGCGCTTCAACGACACCGCGCTGCAACGACACAAAGGGTCGTTGGTCGCAGAATTTCGCAGCCTTTTGTGTCGTTGCTCGTTCCCGTGGATGCGTGGGCCACAGGAATGGTTGCTGGTCGTGTGATTCCGCAGCCTTTTGTGTCGTTGCTCGTTCCCGCGGATGCGCGTCCGGATGCTCCGGCGCGTCTAACCGTCCCAGCCCAGCGACCGCAGGCGTCGCTCGACCCGACGCCTCAGCGATGGCAGATCCGCGAGGTCGTCGCCGGTGAACTGCAGCGTCTGCCACCCCTCGTCGCCGATGTCGTTGGCCCGCCGCACGTCGCTGCGCCACTGCCGCACATCGGTGCGGTGCTGGTCGCCGTGATACTCGAGCTCGAGTTTGTACTCCGGGTACGCAAGATCCAGATGCACCACACGCCTCGTGATCACCAGGTGCAACTCGAGGTTCGCCACCGGCGTTGGAAGGTCGCTCAGTGCCAGGTCGACGCGCACGAGCGACTCTGGACGCGATTGGGAATGGTCCGATGCCAGGGTCAGCGCAGAGCGAAGTGCGGGGCGGCCCGAGCGGCTGGGGTGGCGCCCGACGGCAGTGGTCAGCCGAGCGATCGTCGTCCGCGGGTTCCTGTGCCAGAGGAGGAAATCGGCGACAGCGACCAGGTCGGGGAGCGAAAGCATCGTCGCCAGATCGCACCACGTCCGTTCGACTGTGGTTACCGGGATCCCCGCGAGCGTGCCCACGCAGTCTGGCGCCAGAAAACTGCAGTGTCCGTCGACGCCGCGTCGACGTATGGCGCGGCCAGGCGCGGGAACTGTTACCTCGAAATGCTGGTTGGTCTGCTGGCCGGGCAACGGCATCTGGTGCAGGATCGCGGCGGTACGGTGGCTGAACGCCGCGCCGGACGGCATCCGTGTCGCGAGCGCTCGACATCGCATCTTGAACTCGGCCTGCGGTTCCCCCGATGTCGGAAGCGCCAGCGCCCGTGTTCCATGGAACGGAACGAGGAGCGACCGGTTGCGCAGCTGCGCCCGGCTGAACCCGTGCGCGTAGGCGTCGGCCACGGAGAAGGCGGTCGGCAGCGGCTGCGGGATCGGTTTGCGAAAGACCACCCCTCGAGGGTGCTGCATCTCGGCACCCCTGCGCCGTTTCCCCCGGGAATGACGAAACTCCGGCACAAGTCCTCAACGCTGTGGAGAGCCGTCGCGCGTCGACGCCGTGCGCCGCAGCCGCGCGTCGCGACACGACAGAACTGGCTGCAGTTGTGCGCGAGATACGACGCTTTCTGTCGTCCCAGGCCGTATCCCCGAACCGGAACACCCGAACCGGAACACCCGAATCGGAACACCCGAACGGAACGCCCGAACCGACACGGATGCCGCCGCGCTACCGCACCCGCACAGCCAGCGCGCCCGCATCGGCCGCGAAGCGCACCCCTGCCACGATGCCGAACTCGTCGCCGTCGAGCTCCACGTGCCGCGGCTTGTCGAGCGAGACCGTGATGCCCGAACTCCGCAGGTAGGTGATCGTCGATGCACTGCCCGAGGTCGCCTTGATGATCTTGCGCCCGATGCTCGACCGACGCAGGAACCCGTTCTCCCAGCGCAGCTTGCGCCACAACTCGAACCACCCCAGCGTGCCCTTCGGCTGCAGTACGGCCACGTCGAGGAGCCCGTCGTCGACGATGGCGTCCGGCATCATCTCGAGCCCGCCGGTCAACGTGCCGCAATTGCCGAACAGGATGGTGCTCACGTGGGCACTGTGCTGCGGCTTGTCGTCGAGCTGGTAACGGATCCGGAACGGTCGCGCGTCCGGAATCACCCGGATGCCTGCATCGACGTACGCGAGCCAGCCAACGGTCTTCTTGAGGGTCTCGTTCGTGTTCGCCATGATGTCTGCGTCGATTCCCATGCCGGCCATGACCAGAAAACCGTGCTCCTCGATGCTCCCGTCGACCCGGCTGAGCGTCGCAATGCCGAGGTCGATGTTGCGGGTGCGACCGGTGAAGGCGATGGCGATCGCGTCGGCCATGTTGGTGATCGGCAAGCGCAGGTTGCGTGCGAGCAGATTGCCGGTGCCATAGGGCAGCAGGGCGAGGGCGGCCCCCGAATCGCGGATGCCCTCGGCAACGGCGCGCACCGTTCCGTCGCCCCCGGCAGCAAACACCATCGCGGCACCGTCGGCGACGGCGGCCCGGGTGAGCTCCTTGCCCGAGTCGTCAAGAGTTGTCTCGTACCAGCGGGTCTCGCCCCAGCCGGCCTCAGCCGCAGCGGGTTCGATGAGCGCCCGGAGGGCGGCGACGGTGACCCTTGTCGGGTTGTAGACGACTGCCGCGCGCTGGAGTCGGGCATCACTCATACCTGCAACCGTACCGCGCCCGGTTAGACTTGCACCCGTGATTGATCCAGTGCTCCTCCGCGAAAACCCAGACCTCATCAGGCGTTCGCAGGAGGCGCGGCGATCGCCCGTCGACCTCGTCGACCAGGCCCTCGACGCCGACCGCGACCGTCGTACCGCGATCACGACGTTCGACGAACTCCGGGCCGAGCAGAACGCCTTCGGCAAGCGCGTCGCGAAGGCCACGAAGGAGGAGAAGCCGGCTCTCCTCGCCGAGGTCAAGGGACTCTCCGAGCAGGTCAAGCTCGCCCAGCAGCGCGTGACGGATGCCGACGCCCGCTTCACCGAGATCGTCGGCGCCATCCAGAACCCGATCCTCGACGGCGTGCCAGCCGGAGGCGAAGACGACTTCGTCACCCTGCGCGAAGTGGGAGAGAAACCGAGCTTCGACTTCGAGGCCAAGGACCACCTCGAGCTCGGCGAACTGCTCGGTGCCATCGACATGCAGCGCGGCACCAAAGTGTCCGGCGCGCGGTTCTACTACCTCCGCGGCATCGGCGCGCGCCTCGAGCTCGCCATCATGAACATGGCGCTCGATCGTGCACTCGCCGAGGGATTCATCCCGCTCATCACGCCGACCCTCGTGAAGCCCGAGATCATGGCGGGAACCGGTTTTCTCGGCGCCCACGCCGACGAGGTCTATCACCTGCCCGCAGACGACCTGTACCTCACGGGAACGAGCGAGGTCGCGCTCGCCGGTTACCACTCAGACGAAATCATCGACGTCGCTGAGGCGCCGCTCCGGTACGCCGGCTGGTCGACCTGTTACCGCCGCGAAGCCGGCTCGTACGGTCGCGATACCCGCGGGATCATCCGCGTGCACCAGTTCAACAAGCTCGAGATGTTCGTCTACACGACGCCAGAAGAGGCTGAAGCCGAACACCTCCGCCTGCTCGGCTGGCAGGAGGGCATGCTGCAGGCCCTCGGGCTGAGTTACCGCGTCATCGACACGGCAGCAGGCGACCTCGGCTCGAGCGCCGCGCGCAAGTACGACGTCGAGGCGTGGGTGCCGACCCAGGGCGCGTTCCGCGAACTCACCTCCACCTCGAACTGCACCACCTACCAGTCGCGACGTCTCAACATCCGTTACCGTGCTGGCGAAGACGGCAAGACCACGCCGGTCGCGACCCTCAACGGAACCCTGGCCACCACCCGCTGGCTCGTCGCCCTGCTCGAGACACACCAGCAGGCGGACGGTTCCGTGGTCATTCCCGAAGCGCTGCGGCCGTACCTCGGCGGGCTCGACGTCGCGCTGCCCCTGTGAGCGAGTCCGGACTCCTCGTCGCGCTCGACGTCGACGGCACCATCCTCCACGAGGATGGAACGATGTCGGATGCCGTCGTCGAGGCCGCACGCGCGGCATCCGATCGTGGGCATCACCTCATGCTCGCCACCGGGCGCAGCTGGGAGACGACGCACCAGATCATCGACCAGCTGGGCATCGACCCGGCATACGTGGTCTGTGCCAACGGCGCGCTCGTGATGCGCAGGGACCCGACCGAACCCACCGGATACAACCGCCATCTCATCGAGACCTTCGACCCGAGTGAGGTGTTGCGGACGATCCGCTCGCACCTCGACGACGGCCGGTACATGGTCGAATACCCGAGCGGATACCGCCGGTACACCGAGGGCATGAGCGACTGGAACCTCGAAAACGCCGAAGAGGTCGAGTTCGAGCACCTGTTGTCCGAGCCGGTCACCCGCGTCGTCGTCGTCTCACCGGAGCATGACGAACTCGACTTTCTCTCCGTCGTCGAGAAGATGGGGCTGCACCAGGTCACCTACGCCATCGGCTGGACCGCCTGGCTCGACATCGCCCCGCTCGGCGTCAACAAGTCGACCGCACTCGAGCGGGTGCGGCAGTGGCTCGACATGCCGGAAGAACGGATCGTCGCAGTCGGAGACGGTCGCAACGACATCGAGATGTTCCAGTGGGCGGGCCGATCTGGGCGTGCGGTCGCAATGGGCCAGGCCCCAGACGAGGTGAAGGCCGCGGCGACCGAGGTCACAGGAGGCATCGACGACGACGGTCTCGTCGCCGTACTCACGTCGCTCTGACCGGCCCTTTCAGGGTCCTGTCAGGAGCTCCTGTCACTCTGGAGAAGCCCTCATCGGCTACAATCGAGCGTTGCACGCTGTTCTCGGACGGCGGGCATGGAGGGCTGTCCGAGCGGCCGATGGAGCCAGTCTTGAAAACTGGTGGGCAGAAATGTCTCGTGGGTTCGAATCCCACGCCCTCCGCCACCGCTCGATTCCCACCCCCTGGCATCCGCCTGTCGTGAAAGGAACGTTGCGTGAGCGAACCCGACCGCCGTTCCCGGCGCTCCCCAGTGGCGACCAGACACGGTCGACTGAAAACGTCGACCGCGGCGAAGACCATTGCGAAGGTCGTCTCCGCCGTACTCGCCGTCGTACTCGTCAGCGGTTCTGCCATCGCCGCATACGCGGTATGGGACATCGCATCGAGCGTGGCCCCACCCGTCGCCCTCGCGAATGAGACCCCAGGAGCCGACGCGCCGAACATCGACGCCATCGAAGGTGGAGTGAACCTGCTCCTCGTCGGGAGCGACAGTCGCACCGGGCAGGATGCCGTCTTCGGCGACGTCGACAAGGATTCGGCGACCCTCAACGATGTGACGATGCTCATGCACATCTCGGAGGATCACACGTCGGCGACCGTGGTCAGTTTCCCGCGCGACATGTTCGTTCCGATCCCGTCCTGCCCCAAGGAAGGCGGCGGAACCTACGACGAGATGGCTGCCCAGAAGATCAACACGACACTCTCATACGGAGGCCTGGCCTGCACCGTACTCACCGTCGAGAAGCTGACCGGACTCAGCATCCCGTTCGCTGCCGAGGTCGAATTCGGCGGAGTGATCGAACTCTCGAACGCCGTCGGAGGGGTCGACGTCTGTGTCGCCGAGCCGATCGACGACTGGCGCACCGAAACCTACCTCGACGCCGGAACCCACACCCTGCAGGGGATGGCCGCGCTGCAGTTCCTCCGCACCCGCCACGGTGTCGGCGACGGGTCCGACCTCGGCCGGATCAGCAACCAACAGGTGTTCCTGTCGTCACTGGTGCGCACCCTGAAGAGCAGCGAGACGCTGACCGATCCGAGCAAACTCTTCGGAATCGCGAAAGCCGCCGCGAGCAACATGACATTGTCGACCAGTCTCTCGAACCTCAACACGATGGTGTCGATCGCCATGGCGCTCAAGGACATCCCG
The DNA here is from genome assembly GCF_015752285.1 of Mycetocola sp. CAN_C7. Taxonomy (NCBI): domain Bacteria; kingdom Bacillati; phylum Actinomycetota; class Actinomycetes; order Micrococcales; family Microbacteriaceae; genus Mycetocola; species Mycetocola sp. CAN_C7. Next base: position 377,389 of record NZ_JADOUY010000001.1, on the reverse strand, counting down.
CTCGACCAGGTCGTCTTCGCCCAATACCCCACCGAGTACGGCGACATCAACGGTTATGAGGGAGTGCTCCCGCTCGAAGGACCGGCGACGGAGCTCTTCGACGCGCTTGCTGCCGATCAGCCGCTGACCCTCACCGGCGAGACCGGCCCGGGCTCGGTCGTCGATCCGAGTGCGCCGACCCCGTCGACGCCGGATCCCTCGGCCCCGTCGACGGGGGAGCCGACTCCTCCGAGCGGAGTCGTGCTCGATGAATCGGTGCCGGGGCAGACCGCCGCCGACTACACCTGCTCGAAGGGTAACGATTAGGCCACCCGCCTTCCGGGGGATTCCTGCGGTCGCCGATCGCCCTAGAGTTGCTCTGTGAGCAGGTCGAGTCGCAGTCGGAACGGTGTCAAACATGGACGCCAGCCGCGCCGTGGTGCTGTCGCCACGTTTTTCCGTGGCCTCGCGATCGCGCTGACCGTCGTGCTCGTGAGCGGAGCATCCGTCGCCGCCTGGATCGTCTGGGACCTCGCATCCAATGTCAGCTCGAACGCGATCGACATCAGCCAGCCGAACGACACCACCACCCCGCTCCCCGAGGTGCCGAACATCGATGCATTCGAGGGTGGTTTCAACCTGCTCGTCGTCGGCGCGGACAACGATCCGGCGCAGGGCAACGCGTTCGGGCGGCGTGACGTCACCCTCAACGACGTCAACATGCTGCTGCACGTCTCCGAGGACCACTCCACCGCCGTCGTCGTGAGCTTCCCCCGTGACCTGATCATCCCGCATCCGGAGTGCACCGACCCCGAGACCGGCGAGGCCAGCGGCGCCATGCGTGCCCAGCCGCTCAACGCCGCATTCGAGCGAGGCGGCCTCAGCTGTGTCGTTGCCACGATCTCAGAGCTGACCGGGCTCGAGATCGAGTACGCGGCGCTGATGTCGTTTGCGTCGGTCGTGAAGATGACGGATGCCGTCGGCGGCGTGCCCGTCTGCCTCACCGCCCCGATCAAGGACCGGCGCTCCGACCTCGACCTTCCTGCAGGCACCAGCGTGATCTCGGGTGAGACGGCGTTGGCGTTCCTGCGCACCAGGCACGGCGTCGGCGACGGCAGCGACCTCTCGCGAATCGCCAGCCAGCAGCAGTACATCTCGTCGCTCGTGCGTACGATCAAGAGCAACGACACGTTGACGGATGTGACGAAGCTCTACTCGCTCGCGCAGGTCGCGGCGAAGAACGTGAACCTGTCGACGTCGCTCGCCAACCTGACCCGCATGGTTGCGATGGCGCGCACGCTGCAGACGATCGATCTCGACGCGCTCAATCTCATCCAGTATCCGGTGATGGACGACCCCAACGACCGCAACAGGGTCGTGCCGCTGTCGAGCCTGGCAGACGAGTTGTTCGAACGGATCGCCGCCGACCTGCCGTTCTCCCCAGACCCGGACGCCAACCGCACCGGTGTCGAAGCCGACCCGAACGCTCCGGTGCCGACGACCCCGCCGGCAACGCCGGGCGCGACGCCGCCGGCGACGACGGCTCCGGACGTGATCGAAGGCCTGCAGGGCCAGACGGCGCTGCAGCAGACCTGCTCGGTGGCCAACAACTGATCGGATGCCGCCCGTTCAGCGGCGAATTCGGCGGGCGACGGTTTGCCCGTTATGATTAACCCCGTGCGTCCGCCAGACGGTCGCGCATGGAGACGTCGCATAGTTCGGCCTAGTGCACCACCCTGCTAAGGTGGAGTCCTCGTAAGGGGACCGCGGGTTCAAATCCCGCCGTCTCCGCCACTGACAAAACCCTCTGATCCCTTATAAACACTGGGATGCAGGGGGTTTCTGTTTGCTCAAGAATCAGCGCGTGCCCACACTTTGCCCACAATGGTATTTCTAACTACCTCGTCAAGACGTGCCGAAACAGAGTCAAGGTCATCGTCAAACAGATCCGCGTAAGTGTCGAGCGTCATCGTCGCGGAGGCGTGGCCAAGCATCCGCTGCACAGCTTTCACGTTCGCCCCCGAGCTGATAGCGAGTGATGCAGCCGTGTGTCTTAGGTCGTGAAGCGTCATCGGCTCGAGCTTGCTGGCGACCAGCGCCGTCTTGAACCACGACTTCGAACCCGACGAAACACGCGTGCGCTTCATATGCTCACCGTCCTGACCTGGGAGCAACAGATCGTCCCCAGCCTTGCAGTCCATCTGTTCGAGAAGTTGCGGAATCAGGAAGGAGGGGAACGGCACCGACCGGACCTTGTGATTCTTGGGAGTGCCAACGTGGATGACCCCCGCGACCTCGACCGCGTTCTGAGACACCTTCAGCCGACCCCTGGCCACGTCAACAGAGCTCACCGTCAACCCGGCAAGCTCACCCCAGCGAAGGCCGGTATAAGCCAGCAGCAGGACCACCAGCGAATGATCCCGACTGTTATCTGCCAGCGTGTGCACTTCCTGGTGGCTCAGGTAAACGTGCTTCCGTTTCGGCTTCCTGGGAAGGTCGATATCCTTGGCCGGATTAGACAGAATCCGCCTATCCTTCACCGCCGATTCGAGGATCGCCGACAGGACCCCGTAGGTACGGATAACCACGGTGGCGCTTCGTTCATTGCTCAGTTCGGAAACCCATTCCTGGATCTCGGTGTGCCTGATAGCGCTGACCTGGTGTGTGCCCCAGCGTGGCTGTACCCGCAGCCGCCAAGCGTCAGCTACCGGCTGGAACGAAGACGGCTTCAGGTGGGTTTGGGAGGCCAACCAGCGCGGCCCCAGAGAGCCAACCGTGGCGCGCGCCGCCGATACGTCGATGAACTCCCCTCGAGCCTTCGACACTTCGACCGACGCAAGGAATAGCTCAGCTTCCCGCTTCGTTTTGAACCCGCGCTTATCCGTCTGGGCATGGTCAGGCTTCCGATACCGGACTCTATACCGTTTGCCGGATGCTGTCTCATACGCGGTGACGCTAGCCATCGTGGGCAGATTCTTTTTCCGCACGCTGCAATGTCTCGCGCCGCAATGCCGCATATTCACGTTTGCCGAGTCGAAGCGAGGTGCCATCATCCTGCATGTTCCTAAGTAGTTGTCGCGTGTATTCCCCAGAGGCCGCGAGACCTTCCCGCGCGATAGCCGCCTCGACATACATCAGCGCGTCGGTCGTGAGCTGGGCCGGAGTTTGATTCGCCAGCTCCGTGCTCAGCCATGCCCGGTCACTATCCCTCAGGCGCGCGCTATCGGCCGTCAACGCGACATCAAGAAGAGCCCGAGCGTAGACCTCGATCTGTCTCCTCAGCGCTTCACTCTCGCGCGAATGGACGGCATACACACTCAAGAGATTGCCTTGGTCACCGATCAGCGCATCGAGAGTGAAGCCAAGAGCATCCGCCAGTGCAGCCGCTTCGCCCACGGTAACGCGGCGCTCCCCACGCTCGATCTTTCCAACCGCAGTGAGGTGGAGCGGATAGCCACGTTTCGCAAGCGCTGTGACGATGGCTTCCTGGCTCAAGCCCTTGCCTTTACGTGCTTCCGCAAACCGCTTCCCGAAGATGCCGTCGATGGTCGCAATATCCGGGATTACATCCGTACTCATGTTGACGACAGTATCCGTTTTAGGGCGAAAACGCTACCGGTGATCGAAAGTCTGCTAGGATCGGCTTAGAAGACGCCCGATTATCGCAACTGAACGGAGTAAACGTGACAAAAGTTCAACACCCCGAGGTGACGCCGGAAGCGCGGGCACGCTACTTGAGCCCTGATCAGGTTATGGAGCTCATCCCTGGCATGACGAAGGCCAACCTCGCGCAACTGCGATTCACCGGTAAGGGTCCCCGCTACCGGAAGCCCACTCCGAAGACGGTTCTCTACGTCGAATCGGAAGTCATCGACTGGATTGAGAACAGCGCACGATACGGAACCGCGCTGGAGGCCGTATGACCCAGCTCAAAGAAAAATCCCCCGACCTGGTGAGCGTTGGAGCGCATAACCATACCGAGGGGATCGACCGAAACACCTACCAAGGAGAAACGATCATGAAGACAGTACCAATCGTACCAGCCACCCGCGACATTGACTGGAACGGGCACACCGTCACCAGCCCGTTCGGACGCACCATCCGCCCCAATGACCTCGACATGCAAATTCTCGCAAATGGCGACCAACACGCCGTAGGGGGCAGCCTGAACCGCGCCGATTACTTCATCGTCACGGCTGTGGCCCGATGACCGGCGTTACAACAGGCAGAGTCGGGGATCTCCCTCACGTTGTCCTGTACGACGAAGACGAGACTGACGTGGCTCTTGACTTCCTCACCCCCGACCAGGCGCGCCGGTTGGCCGTCAAGTTGATCGAGACAGCACACCAGATCGACAAGCCGAATACCGCTCCCGAATGGCCGTGATCGAGAAGGGGCTGGCCTACGGGTCGGCCCCGCTTCGTTAGGAAGGAGGCGAAATGGCTAATGAGAGTTTCACGATGATCCCGAACTGGGTAATCCGCGACTACGACTTCGACGCAAACGAATTGCTTGTCTACCTCGCGTTATTGAACCACCGCGACCACACGACCGGCACCGCTTATCCCTCGATATCGACCATCGCAAAAGAATCCCGAACGTCACCTAGGACAGTTCGCCGGACCCTGCCGATGCTCGAGCAGCGCGGCATTATCAAGGTCACACGGCGACCACTCGGCAACGGCAACAATGACCGAAACCTGTACTCAGTGGGCACGTTCAGCCGTCAGCCGCCTGTGGATAACTCCCGACGTAAGAAGGGTCCACGCTTCGAAAGTGCGTCGGAAGATCCGATACCCCCGGGCACAGTGCCACCACCTACTGGCAGCGTGCCACCACCCCCTGGTGGCAGCGTGGCACCCAAAGAAGAACCACCTACAAGTAGAACCAATGAAGAAGATCTCAGGTCGGAACTTTCGTCCCAACGTGCAATTTCTTTTGACGTGCATTCGCCATTAGCTACACAGCAACAGCTCGATTACCTGAATGATCTCTTCATCCACTTCAGCAGCGAGATCCCCAGCGAACACAACGTCAAGCAGTGGCAGCGAATGTCCACCGGTGAAGCCGCAATCCTCATTGACGCCTACCACAAGCAGATGCCCCGCTACGACGAGTACGAAGGCCCTGACTACGGTGACGACGCTTACAGCGCCCTCTCACCCAAGGGCCAGGAATGGGCAGACACAGGCTTCATCCCCGAACTAAGACAGGTCAGCTAATGACACAAAGGAATCAGAACAGCATGAATATCAAGATCCTCCGCGTACAAGGCAACCGCTCCAAAGGCCCCGTAGTCCTCAAGCGACGGGCGACAGTCCTATGACTCTCAAGCTCTGCGTCGTCTGCGCTGAACCAAGCGAAGGCAGCAGATGCAGCGACCACCCCGCACCAACCCAACCCAAAGCGTCAGCCTCACGACGCGGCTACGACTCCGCATGGTTCAGGCTCAGCCGACGAGCGCGACAGATCCAGCCCTGGTGCTCCGCCTGTGGCACCAAGGACGACCTCACAGGCGACCACCTCAGATGGCCAGCTAAGTCACTCGCAGACGTAGACGTGCTCTGTAGGTCATGCAACAGCGCGAAGGGCGCACCCGACGACACAGCGACACCCACGGGGATAGGGGCACTCGACCGCTCTAAGGGCCCCCGGGTGATGGCAAATATCCCGACTCTTATCGAGAACGGTTCTCATTTGTATCGGGGTGATGATGCCTAGGCCCGGTCCTAAGGCTCAGATCACCGCTGACGAGCTGGATTGGAGCGAGTATCCGGCGCGTGGCTGGGAGCGTGTCAGGGACTTCAGCAGCGACTTCCTGAAGGTGCCGAAGGGTGAGGGAGCTAAGCAGCCCTTCCTGTTGCGTGACTGGCAACTCGAGGTTGTCGAATCCTTGTATCCGTCAAACCGACCACGACCACGGCAGGCACTTCTGAGCATCCCGCGTGGCAACGGCAAGACAGGTCTGGCCGCTGTGCTGGGACTCTATGGCTTGTTCGCTGACGAAGTGGAGTCGCCGCAAGTCCTCGTTGTCGCGTCTACCGAGTTGCAGGCGAAGCACGTGTTCAACGCCGCTAAACGGATGATCGAACTCGATGAACGGTTGGCCGAGCGTGCGCACATCTTCAAGGACCGGATCGAGACGCCGCATAACGCTGGCGTGTTCCTGGCTCTGCCGGCTACCGAGTCGGCGCTTCAGGGTTACGACCCGACGTTGCAGATTGTGGACGAATTGCACGTTGTCACCCGCGAGGTTTGGGAAGCCGTCACGTCTGCCGCTGGCAAGCGCAAGGAATCGCTGACGCTGGCGATCTCGACCCCTTCAGATTCGCAAGAGTCCGTCATGTTCGACCTGGTGAAATATGGCCGCACCGGTCAAGATCCGTCTTTCGTGTTCCGCGAATGGGCTGCACCTGACGGTTGCGCGGTCGATGACGAAGCAGCGTGGCATATCGCTAACCCGGCGCTTGGCGACTTCCTGCACGTTGACGCTTTCCGTTCGACGGTGAAGACCACTCGTGAGGCAGCGTTCAGGCGTTACAGGCTGGGCCAGTGGGTCGGCTCGAATGACTCATGGTTGCCGTTCGGCGTCTGGGATAAACAGGCCGTGGATCGTGAACTGGTGCCGGGTGAACGTATCGTCCTTGGCTTCGACGGTTCAGCATCCGGCGACTCGACAGCACTGGTGGCGTGCACGATGGACGGCTTCATTGCACCTATCAATATCTGGAACAAACCGGACCATGCAGGATGGCGCGTGCCGCGTTCGGAAGTGACGAAGGCAGTCGATGACGCTTTCGACAAGTTCGACGTTGTGGAGCTGGCCTGTGACCCCTGGGGCTGGCGTTCCGAGATCGAAGACTGGGCCAAACGTCACGGCGAACGAAAAGTAGTCGAGTACAACACCGGCTTTCGTAACCGCATGGGACCGGCGACGGATCGACTTTATGCCGCTGTGCTCGACGGCTCGATGACCCACGACGGGGACAAGACCCTGAGCTTGCACGTCTCCCAGACTGTCGCTGTGCAGACCGCGATAGGCGCCATCGTCCAGAAAGACAAACGCAACAGCCCCCGAAAGATTGACGGCGCTGTAGCGGCCATTGTCGCGTTCGACCGCATGAGCTGGCACACCCGGAAGAAGTCCGGTCGTGTCGTCAGTTTCCGTTAGACCCTCAACAGAAAGCAGTTCCGAATGACCACGAATGACACGCTCGAAATCCTCACCGCGAAGCTCGACGAGTCACAGGCACCCCTGTCCCAGCTCGACCAGTACTTCGAGGGCCGTCAGCCTGCCGCGTTCCTGTCGCCTAAGTCTCAGGAAGCCCTGGGAAACAAGCTCCGTGTGCTGGGGGTGAACTTCCCCAAGCTTCTCGTGAACTCAGTGGCTGAACGGATGCAGGTCACCGGCTTCAGGGCTATCGGTGACAGCGCCGCCGACGAAACACTGTGGAAGGTCTGGCAGGCCAACGATCTTGAGTCTCAGGCGCACCTGGCGCACGTTGACAGCCTCACCTACGGGCGATCTTTCGTCACTGTTTGGTCCGGCCCTGAGATGCCCCGCGTGACTGTGGAGAGCGCTCGACAGATGACAGCCATCTTCGACCCGGCTTCTGGTGTCGTCCGGGCTGCACTGAAGAAATGGACCGACGGGAAGCAGCACTATGCGGTCCTGTACGAAGCCGAGCAGATCACCCGCTATGCCGGGAAGGAAAACGCGCTGAAGGTGACAGATGTTATCCCTAACCCGTTGCTGGAAGTGCCTGTCGTCCCCATCGTGAACCGGGCACGTCTGCTCGACTTTGACGGGTCCAGTGAGATGGCCGACATTCTCGACCTGACAGACGGACTGGCGAAGATCATGTCGGATGCCATGGTGTCGAGTGAGTATTACGCACGACCGCGCCGCTGGGTCACTGGGCTGGAAATTGTGGAAGACGACGAAGGCAACCCGGTCAACCCTTTCAGTGACGAGCTGGGCCGGTTGTGGCAGTCGGAGTCACCCGAGACGAAGTTCGGACAGTTCGACGGTTCAGGGCTGAATGGCTACGGTGACCTGTCCGCCGTTCTCACTCAGCAGATCGGTGCTGTGTCGGGTCTGCCGCCTCACTACCTGGGTTTGAACGGTGACCAGCCGCCGAGCGCTGACGCGATCCGTTCCGCTGAAGCGTCCCTTGTGGCGAAGGTCATTGGCAAGCAGCGCACCTATGGCCGGTCCTGGGCGAAGGTTGCCGACCTGGTGCTGAAGGTGGCGAACGGGCAGAACACCCGCGACTACGAAACCTTGTGGGCTGCACCTGACACCCGCACCCCGGCACAGGTAGCGGACGCCGCCGCGAAGCTCGCCGGTATCGGTGTGCCGCTCGCGTCAGTACTGGCAGACCCCATGGGTTACAGCCCGTCACAGATCGAACAGGTGATGCAGGCACAGCGCGCCGCGCAACTCTCCCAGGCTGGCACTGACCTGTCCGCCTTCCTGGTGACCGAATGAGTTACCAGGGCAGCCTCACCCGAATCAGGGAATCGACCAGCACGGACGTGATGAACGCATGGCACGCCTACGGTCTGGGCCGGATCTCGAAACCACAGTTTGTGCAGCTCGCGTCCGCTCTGATTCTGCAAGCGAAGGGACGCGCCGCGACCGTGGCAGACCTGGCCGTTTCGACCGAGCTGACCAGACTGTCTGGGTCCGTCCAGTTGCCGACAGGCGCACTCCCGAAGGTCTACAACCAGCCTGTGCTGGCCAAGGGTGTGCAGACGCTCCTGGACGCAGCAGAGGCCGGAGAAGACGTGACTGAACGCCTGTCCCGTTTCGCCCTGAACGCGCCCCTGGATGCCGCTGTGGACGTGTATGGGCAAGGCGTGGCCGCGTCCCAGCTTGTGGAGGGCTGGGTGAGGCAGATGGACGGTGACCCCTGCCAGCTCTGCCGCTACTGGTGGCGTGAAGGGCAAGTCTGGCCGAAGGGTCACAAGCTTCAGCATCACAAGGGCTGCGAATGCGTGCAGCGCCCCGTCCTGTACGAAAAACCCAGTAGGAGGAAACCAGTATGACCGCAACACAGGCCACCCTGAACGGGCGACGTGAAGCCGAGAAGCTCATGGTCACCCGCTGCGAGATCACCCGCGACACAGGCGAAGTCATCACCGACCCGATAACCGGCATCGATATGCCAGCCGTGTCTGTCGTCTACGAAGGAAAGTGCAAGATCCGGCTGAAGGGCGGCGTGAAGGATGCCGCAATTCCCGGAATGGTCCTCGCCGTGCAGCAGCTCGAGCTGTCACTTCCTGTCGATCAGTCCGCCGATGTTCGGAACCTCGACGTGATGACCGTCACCACCAACCCGCTCGACCTCGCGCTTGTGGGAAAAAAGTTCAACATCAAGGGCCAGCAGGCCCAAAGCTACGCAACCGCACGACGATTCGAAATCGAAGGGACAAACTAATGACCGACCAGATTACCGCCGAGGAAACCACCGAAGACCAGACAGACGAGATCCAGCCCGAAGCACAGCCCGAACAGGTGGACACGGCACAGGGCGACGCTGAAACGTTCCCACGTGAGTACGTCGAAGACCTCCGCAAAGAGAACGGGAAGTACCGTCAGCGTGCACAACAGGCCGACGAGCTGGCAACACGGCTGCACTCCGCTCTGGTGGCCGCTACAGGCCGTTTGGCTGACCCGTCCGACCTTCCCTTTGATGAAGCACACCTGAGCGACCCTGACACGCTCACAGCCGCCGTCGATGCTCTTGTGACTGCGAAGCCTCACCTTGCCAGCCGTAAACCGTTCGGTGACATTGGGCAGGGTGCGCGACCAGCCAGCGACGGCTTCAACCTGGCCGGGCTACTCCGCTCGACCGCAGGCTAAACACGTCAACGCAGGTTGACACCGTACCCCCTGGGGCGTATCGTAATTGATACCCCTGGGGGGTATTCCGCGTTAGTGGGTCTGGCATCCAAACGAACACACACAATCGTTTGGAGAAACCATGGCCGTATCAACCGCCACCGCCCCGGAACTGACTCACGAGCAGGTCCAGTCCATCCTCGTCAAGCCGCTCGAAGCTGTCTCACAGTTCCTTGCCGCCGGCCCCCGGATCTTCGACACGGACGGTAACGCCATCCGTCTTCCGAAGCTCGGTGGAGCGACCAGCCCCGCCTGGTACGGCGAGAATGAGCAGATCACCAACAGCGACGTGGACTTCGATGAAATCACGCTCCTTCCGTCCACCATCAAGAGCGTCAAGACCCTCACCCGCTTCAGCAACGAGCTGGCACGTCAGTCTGTCGTCTCCCTCGATGCAGCGATCAAGGATCGACTCGTCAAGGACGTAGCTGACAAGCTCGACACCGCCTTCATTGCCGGAACCGGCGACGCTGGCACTACCCCCGTTGGAATCCTCAACTACGCCGGTACTCAGTCCGTTGCCACCGTTGGCGCTATCAGCTTCGATGCCCTTCTGGATGGCTGGGCACTCGCACTGGGCGCAAACGTCAACCTCGATGCCGTCAAGTGGATGATGCGCCCCGAAACCTTCGTCGCACTCCGCAAGGCCAAGGACACGCAGGAGCGTTACCAGCTCACCCCTGACCCGACACAGGACGGCGTGTTCCGTCTGTTCGGTGCCCCGGTCATCATCACTAACCGCATTCCGGTTGTCGGCACCACGACGAAGACCACTCAGGCAGTCCTGGCCGACTTCAGCCAGATCGCCGTGGCACGCGATCAGGCACCGTCCGTCAAGATCCTCGACCAGACTTTCGGAGACTACGACCAGCAGGCCATCCGCGTCACCGCACGTTACGACGCGGCCCCGCTGAACCCCGAAGCTGTCGTCATCCTCAAGGGCATCACCGCGTAACCATGGCTGCACCTACCGCAACCGATGTTGCCAACTACCTCGACCGGGGTGACGACTTCGAACTCGTCACCCTGGCCGGGGTGCACCTGCCGCTGATAACGCAACTGGTCAAGGCGTACACGCGGGGCAACGGCTTCACCGCCGACGTGCCTGACGACATTGTGCGCGCTGTCATCATCTCCGCTACCGCGAGACTGACGCAGAACCCTGACGGAACGATCACGGTGAACATTGACGACTTCCAGACACGTAAGACCGTGTTTGAAGGATTCAGCCTCATTGAGCGGGTAGTCCTCGACGGCTACCGGCGTAAGGCTGCATAGACCAGCGTGAACCTCACCTGCCTATTGGAGTACAGCCGTAGGATGACCGGGATGGATGGTTAGCGAGGGCTCCCTTTCGCCCGATGACCTGCCAGCGCTGCACACGCAATGCCCCTAGATTAGATTCCCAGCTAGGGGCATTGCCATGCGCCAACGAATGACGTGTCAGGCGACCAGTAGTCGGCCGGTTCAGGATCCGGCTGGTTGGAGAAGAACTGGCTCGGGCGTTCCAGGCTTTGCGAAATCAGTTACCCGAGCCAGGTCAAGGTTTGACCGTGATCTGGCTCCAGGAGGTCCCTTACGTTGACCAAGTTGCTGTCTACAACTCGGTCAAGATCAAGTCGGGTGTCATCTCCGGATCGAGGAAGCCGTGTCGCCAATTGGCGACACTCCTATTCATATTTCCGAGTTCGAGGCGCGCGACATTGAGCAACTTTCCCACCTGGGAAAGTTGACGCCGCCCGACACGATCATCGCGTTGGTCGCGAAGTCATAAGGCGAAGGCTTCGTAATCACCTCTGCACCCGAGGTGATTTTCTGGGGACGCCCAGCGCCCTCTCCTCTGGCCCGGATGTCGATTCGCAATGACCTGGATCGGTCCCGATTCGACCAAGGTCTCAACCAAGTGCCCGCTCGGAGCGGCGCATCGGCGGGACAGGGGGAGACAGGTGTCTCCCCCTGACGGAAGTCACGCTGCACGGTCCCGGCTCAGGTGTAGTGATTCACTACACCTGCGTGGTCGCGAAGTCATAAGGCGAGTCTCACCGATGTGTTGATAACACATCGGTGCTCCCCAGCCCTTCTACATTCGCCCGGGGCGACTACCGCCGCGGCGAGACCATCGTCCGCGTAGACCCTCGTCCCGATTCGACCAAGGTCTCAACTAAGGGATTCTTTCCCCAGCGCAAGCGACCGGGCGTTGACGCTAACTATCGACAAAGTCGAGATGCGACTTTGTCGTCTCCCAGCTAGGGGCATTGTTCTGCCCACATTTTGCCCACATTCGCCCGCAAAACCACCTGATTGAAGCCGGAGTAATGTGACCGAAAAGCCGCGTAAAGACAGGGGAGTTAGGCAACTTCCGCATGGTTACGGCGGTCGAAATAGAGTTCAAATCCCGCCGTCTCCGCCACAAACGCTTGAAACCCTCACTGTTCAGTGAGGGTTTTTGCGTTGGTCGCGGCGTTGCGTGGACAAAAAGGGTCGCGGTTCGCGTCGGGGTGCAGCCGTTTGTGTCGTATGAGGGCGCTGGGGCGGGTCGGCGGCATCCGACGCGCTCAGGGGTTTCAGAGCATCGCCTGTGAAGCTGGCCGTGTCCGCCCAGGCATCGTCGGAGTTGTCGTTGCCGCAGTCCCATCCACTGTGGAGAACAACACCCATGCATCTGGCACCAGGCACAGCACTCGCCGCCGCGTCCGACTCGACCTCGGCCGGCGTCGCAGACGGCATCGCCCAGTGGGCCATCGACATCATGGAGGCGCTCGGTCCGGTCGGGGCCGGCCTCATCGTGTTTCTCGAGAACGTGTTCCCTCCGATCCCGAGTGAGATCATCCTTCCGCTCGCCGGCTTCACCGCCAGCCAGGGGTCGTTCTCGGTCGCCGCGGCCATCTTCTGGACCACCATCGGCTCGATCGTCGGCGCGTTCGTGCTCTACGGTCTCGGCCGCTGGCTCGGCCACGACCGCACCGTCCGGCTGGCCGCACGCATCCCGTTCGTCGACCCGGACGACATCGTGCGCACCGTGGCCTGGTTCGGCCGTCACGGCAAAAAAGCGGTCTTCTTCGGCCGGATGCTGCCCATTTTCCGCAGTCTCATCTCCATCCCGGCCGGCATCGAGAAGATGAGCATCGTCACCTTCGGTCTGCTCACCGCGGCCGGGTCGCTCATCTGGAACAGCATCTTCGTTCTCGCGGGGTTCCTGCTCGGCGAGAAGTGGGCCGTTGTGCTCGAGTACGCGGACGCCCTCAAATACCTGGTGATCGCCGGTGTGGCCGTGCTCGTTGTGTGGTGGGTCGTGCGGATGGTCCTCCGTCGCCGGGCTCGCCGGCGCATGGAGCTCAGTACCGCGGATGGCGCCTCCGACTCGGATGAGTTCGATGACGAGCCAGTGGACACCAGCCGTCGGAGCCTATGAGCCCGCGCTGAATGCAGCGTGAAACAACGCCCAGGCTCGTCGCCCGACGTCGGCTCGGTCGCCGGGTTCGCTCCGCGCAAGCACCCCGGCCATCATCGAGATGGCGAGAACGACATCGTCGACATCGACGTGCGCGCCGAGTCGCCCAGCTGACTTCTCGCGCTCGACGACACGCTCCACCAGCGCGCGCAAGCGTTCACCGAGGTGGGCCACCCGCTCGTCGTGTGGGTGCGCGGTGATCGTGTCGATGAGCGCAGTCGAAACGAGCGCCTGTTCGACCACCAGCTCCAGAAGGTCGTCGAGCGTGCGCGCCTGGTCGTTCAGCGCGACCTCGAGTTCCCCGATGTTCTCTTCGAAGACCGCAGCGGCGAGGGCGATGCGATCGGGGAAGTGGCGGTAGAGGCTGCCCTGGCCGACACCAGCCTTCCGCGCAACGGAACTGAGCGGAGCCGAGATCCCCTCCGACGCGAAGACCTCGCGTGCGGCATCGATGAGCGCACGGCGATTCTCTGGCCCTGCGCTGGGGCCACGATTCGCTTTCGCAGGGGACGGCATCCGTGTAGCCTACAACCGGACAGTGTTGTCCGGTACCCGACAAGAAAGAGGCACTCCATGGCATCCTCCTCCACCCTCTCCGGCGATTCCTCGGTCGGCACCTGGCTCGATCACCCCGTCGGCGGGCCCATCCTGCGTGACCTGCTCGCCCAGGCCGGGCAGACCGCAGACACGCTTCGGCCCGTCCGCCGCCTCGCGATCAAGCGACTGGTCAAGCTCAGCAAAGGCTCCTTCCCGCCTGAGCTCATCGACGAACTCGTCCGCCGCGTCGACGCGGGCGATGTGCCTGCGAACGCTCCGTCCGCAGGCACCGAGACGGATGCCGCACCCGCCACGCAGGAAGCATCTGCTGTCGAGCGCCCCGAGTGGGTCGAGCGCATCAGCGACGGCCGCTTCACCGGTAAGACCGTCATTGTCACCGGCGCAGGGTCAGGCATCGGCCGCGCCACCGCGTCACGGGTCGCTCGTGAGGGTGGCCGCGTGATCGCCGTCGACATCTCGCGCGAGCGCCTCGACGACCTCGTCGGCGAGTTCGCGTCTGCAGACATCGTCGCCGTCACCGGAGACATCACCGACGACGCGGCGATCGCGTCGATCGTGGCAGCGGCCGGTGACCGGATCGACGCCCTCGCGAACGTCGCCGGAATCATGGACGACATGACGCCGGTCCACGAGGTGACAGACGCCGTCTGGAACCGCGTCTTTGCGATCAACGTCACAGGCACGATGAAGCTCATACGCGCGGTCGTTCCGTCGATGCTGGCGCGCGAGAGCGGGTCGATCGTCAACGTCGCATCCGAAGCAGCGCTTCGCGGGTCGGCAGCCGGTGCGGCGTACACGGCATCGAAGCACGCCGTTGCCGGACTGACCAAGTCGAGCGCGTTCATGTACGGGCCGAGCGGCATCCGCGTGAATGCTGTCGCCCCCGGCCCCACCATCACGAACATCGAAGCGAAATTCGCCTCCGCCCTGGGCGCCGAGCGGGTGCGCGCGGGCATGGCGGTCATGCCTGAGGCGGTGGAGGGTGATGCCCTCGCCGCCTCGATCACCTTCCTGCTCAGCGACGACGGAGTGAATGTCAACGGTGTGATCCTCGCCAGCGACGGCGGCTGGTCAGCCGCCTGACCCCTCGCGAGTTGCCGGGTTTGAGGGGGTCCTGAGCGCCGCACACCCGTCAAAGTCGGCAACTCGCGGAGAGATCGTGCCCTAGCAGACGTTGTCAACTGGCAGGCGAATAACGGGCGAAGTTTGTCGATTGACGTGGAATCGACCGGTCGATCCCTACTTCGTGGGTAGGTTGAGGAGCACTGTATTTCACATGCTCAGCATGGGGCGACCAGGGGGTTGTCGCTGCTCGAAAGGACTGAACGTGAACAAGCGTCATTGGGGGGCAGCGCTTGCTGTTCTCACGATCTCAACCGTCGGACTTGCCGGCTGCTCGGCAGACCCGGCAGGGTCCGGCTCCGGCGGAGGCGACGAGGGCGGCACCCTCATCGTCTACACCAACTCGAACTCGGACGGCCGTGGTGAGTGGATCACCGAAAAGGCCGCTGACGAGGGCATCGACATCGAAATCGTCGGCCTCGGTGGCGCCGACCTCGCCAACCGCATCGTCGCGGAGAAGAACAACCCCGTCGGCGACGTGGTGTTCGGCCTCAACAACATGTATTTCGAGACGCTGAAGTCCGAAGAGGCCATCACTGCGTACGAGCCGTCGTGGGCCGGTGAGGTCGACCAGGAGTCGGGCGACCCGGACGACGGGGCTTTCTGGCCGCTCGTCGAGCAGGCGATCGTCACCGTCTACGACACGAATACCGTCTCGGAATCGGATGCTCCTGACGACACGAGCGACCTCTGGACCGACGACCAGTACGACGGTCGTTACGAGGTCAACACCCTCCTCGGCCAGGCGACGACGCAGCTCGTCCTCGCCGGACTGCTCACACAGCACCTCGACGAGGACGGCGACCTCGGTGTCTCCGACGAGGGCTGGGAAGAGGTCGAGGCTTACTTCGCTCACGGCTCGCCGGCCACGGAAGGGACCGACCTGTACGTGCGCCTCACCAACGGTGAAGTCGACTACGGCGTACTCCCGTCGAGCGGCATCACCGCTCGCGACGCTAAGTACGGGACCGTGACCGGTGTCATCTCTCCCGAGGTCGGAGTACCGTACGTCACCGAGCAGATCTCGGTGATCGCCGGCACGCCCAGGCAGGCCCAGGCAGAAAAGTTCATCGACTGGTTCGGCAGCGCAGAGGTCCAGGGCGAGTTTGCGCAGGAGTTCTCCGCATACCCCGTCAACGAACAGGCCCGTGAGCAGGCGCTGCCTGAGGTCATCGAACTGATCGACTCCCTCGAGAAGCAGGACATCGACTACGGCTTCGTGCGCGAGAACATCGCCGCCTGGGTTGAGAAGACCGAACTCGAGTACCTGCCCTGATCCGATAGTTCCCCTCGGGGAGAGGCGGTCGCGGAGCATCCTGTTCCGCGACCGCCACCAGACATTGCCCGGTCGTTCACTGCTGAACGGGCCGGTTGGAGCACAGATGATCACCTACGAGAACGTCGAAGTCCGATTCGGTGAGCAGGTCGCCATCCCCGACCTCAACCTCCACGTCGATGAGGGCGAGTTCTTCACCCTGCTCGGTCCATCGGGCTGTGGCAAGACGACGGCACTGCGCACGCTCGCCGGCTTCATCGAGCCGAGCCGTGGCACGGTTCTCATCGACGGGAAGGATGCCACCCGGCTGCCGAGCGAGAAACGTCGCGTGGGCATGGTGTTCCAGAACTATGCGCTCTTTCCGAGCATGAGCGTCGGCGCGAATATCGCCTTCGGTCTCGACGTGCGTAGAACGAAGAAGGCCGAGTCAGAGCGGCTGGTCAACGAGATCGCCGACCAGGTCGAACTCACCCGTGACCAACTCGACAAGAACGTCTCCGAGCTGTCGGGTGGTCAGCAGCAGCGGGTCGCCATCGCTCGGGCGCTCGTGTTGAAGCCACGCATCCTTCTGCTCGACGAACCGCTCTCCAACCTCGACGCGAAGCTGCGCGTGCAGTTGCGGGAGCAGCTCAAGAACCTGCAGAGCGAGCTCGGCATCACGACGGTATACGTCACGCACGATCAGGAAGAGGCGCTCACGATGAGCGACCGGATCGCCGTGTTCAACAAGGGCGTCGTCGAACAGGTCGGCTCGCCTGAAGACATCTACGATCGGTCGGCGACCGAGTTCGTCTCCACCTTCGTCGGTGCAATCAATGCGCTGTCGCCGGACTTCGTCCAGCGCCTCGTCGACGCGGGGGCCACCGGCATCGACCCGGCGAAACCCTCGTACCTTCGGCGCGAGAAGGTGTCGTTGCATCCACCGCGAACGGGCACCGCCGGCATCCGTCTCGACGGCATCGTCGCCGGCCGCACCTATCACGGGGCGTACAGCACCTATGTTGTCGAATCCGCAGGGACGACGCTCATCGCCATGGTCACCGAGAACGGTGAGGCGGTGCTGCCGCCCGGCTCGACGGCCGATCTGTACATCGACCCCGCCTCGATCCTGCAGTACTGAGGCGCCGACATGCGAGGTTCGTCACTCCGGGCAATGCTCCGGTCGCCGCTGGTCCTGGTCGTCTCGGTGATCCTGCTCTGGTTCATCGCCACCTTCCTGCTGTTCCCCAACATCAACCTGCTCGTCTCGACGTTCTTCCCCGGCGGAGAGTTCAGCGCGCGCGCTGTCGAGAAATTGTTCAGTTCCGAACGTGCGATGACGAGCCTGTGGCACAGCTTTCTTCTTGCCATTACGCTCTCGGTGACGGTCAATGTCGTCGGCATCTTCATCGTGCTCGTCACGAAATACTTCCAGATCCGCGGGTCCCGGGTGCTCTTTCTCGGCTACGCGACGACCCTGATCTACGGCGGCATCGTCCTCGCCGCAGGCTACAACTTCATTTACGGCCGTTACGGCTTCATCACGAACGCGGTGCGCAACGTGTGGCCTGAGGTCGACCCGAACTGGTTCTCCGGCTTCTTCGCCGTGCTGCTGGTGATGACGTTCGCCACAACGACCAACCACATGCTGTTCCTGTCGTCGTCACTCGCGAAGATCGACTACCAGACCATCGAAGCAGCGCGCAACATGGGGGCCTCGACCTGGCGCATCCTGTGGAAGATCGTGCTCCCGGCCCTGCGGCCGATGATCTTCGCCGTCACCGTGCTGACCTTCCTCACCGGATTGGGAGCGCTGACGGCGCCCATCGTGCTCGGTGGCGCCGACTTCCAGACCATCGCGCCGATGATCGTCACCTTCTCGAAGAGCGCAAGCTCACGCGACCTCGCGGCGCTGCTCGCAATCATCCTGGGCCTTGCCACGATCCTCCTGCTCGCCATCATGAACCGGGTCGAGAAATCCGGCGTGTACTTCTCGGTCGCGAAGGTCGCCACCCCGCTGCAGAAACAGCGGATTCCGAACCGGGCCGCGAACGGTATCGTGCACGTTGTCGCCTACGCCCTCTTCCTCGTCTATGTCACACCGGTGCTTCTCATCGTGCTGTTCTCCTTCCTCGATTCGACGGCCATCCTCACGGGCACGATCACCTGGGATGCCTTCACGCTCGGCAACTACGCCACGGTCTTCAGCTCTGCAGACGCGTTGCGGCCGTTCATTGTGAGCCTCGTCTACAGCGCGCTTGCCGCCCTCATCGTCGTCGGCGGGCTGCTCTTCGTGGCGCGGGTGATCCAGAAGTACCGCAACACCGTGACATCCACTCTCGAATACCTGCTGCACATCCCGTGGATCCTACCGACGATCCTCATCGCGCTGGCCCTGGTGATGACCTTCGACCGGCCCAATCCGCTGATCGGCGGCCAGGTGCTGACCGGAACCACGGTGCTGCTGCTCGTGGCTTACGTGATCGTCAAGGTGCCGTTCACACTGCGCCTGCTCAAGGCCGCTTTCGCCTCGGTGCCCGACTCGCTCGAGGATGCCGCCCGCATCCTCGGGGCGAAATCGTTCTTCACGTTCCGGCGCGTGCTGTTTCCCCTGGTGATCCCGACAGCGGCAGCAATCACGGCACTGAACTTCAACAGCCTCCTCGACGACTACGACGCCGCGGTCTTCCTGTACCACCCGCTGTTCGAACCGCTCGGCATCGCGATCAAACAGAGCACCGAGGGTGAGAACAACCTCGACTCGATGTCGATCACGTTCGTCTACACCGTGCTGCTGATGATCATCATGGGCCTCACGATGTACCTCGTCTACGGTCGCTCGGGTCGTCCGAAAAAGCGGCGCGGGCAGAAGACAGTGTCAGCAGGCATCAGCCCGACAACGGATTCCGACCCGGCGGATGCCACGACGGCGGCGGTGTCGAACGCTCGCTCGTGAGACTGCGGAAATCCTGCGCTTACACGCGGGGCTAACCTGATCTTCGCTCGACAGAGTGTTCATGTGGGAGAAAGTCTCCTGCATGTGCCCGGTCCTCGTGACTGGTGCACGCCCAGCCCGGGGGTCGGGCGCTGTGCGTGTCTGTTGTTCGATGTGTTCCAGTTCCGCTCTCCGGCCGGGCTGAACGACGCGTGTCTTTGCCCCGGACACGCTGGAAATGGACATTGTGAAGACTCGTACCAAACTGCTGGCCGGATTCAACGCCAGCATTCTTTTCGGCGCAGCACTCGTGCTTGCTGCCGGTGCAGCTCCCGCCTCGGCGCACACGCCGGAGGTCGACGCGACCTGTGAGAGTGTCACCCTCACCCTCGAGAACTACGGTCACACCCCGGAAGCTCCGACGCCGAACACCGTCACTGTCACCATCGACGGTGTCGAGCAGGAGAACACCGCGTTCGGCGCCGGGTTCGCCGCCAGCTACGACTTCGACGACGTCGCCGTCGGCCACGAATGGGCCGTTGTGGTTGACGCCGCCGACGACACCTACGACCGGTCGTTCGACGGCACCACGGAGCCCTGCGCTCCTGCAGTTCCGGCCGATGCTTCGGCGACCGTGACCGTGGAACCGCCGACCTGCGACATCCCGGCTCGGCTCGTCCTCGGCGACGTGGTGAATGCCACCTGGTCGACTCCGACGGCGACGACGGGACCCGCAGATTACTCGGTCGTCGCGACGGCAGACGAGGGTCACCTCTTCGCGTCGGGTGAGACGACCGAGACGTTCTCGGGACGACTCGACGGTCAGCTCGACTCGGTCGAAGCCGGCTGCGCCACCCTTCCCGGGACCGTGCCGCCGATGCCTGAACCCGTCGTGACAACCGACGCGGTCGAGGCTGAGGACTGCACGACAGACACGATCACGACGACCACCACAACGGTCACCACCGGTCATGTCTTCGATGAGGTTTCGAACACGTGGGTGACGGCTGAACCCGTGACCACCGTCACCTCGACCGATCGGGCCGCTACCCAGGTCGAGTGCCCGACCCCCGCACAGACGGTGGCCTCCGAGCTTCCGTCGACGGGCGCTGACAGCTCGTGGCTGGTCGCGGTCGCCGGACTGCTGGTCGCTGCCGGTGTCGCGCTGATGGCAACCCGCCGCATCCGCCGCGCCTAAGGCTGACGAAAAGAACGGGCCGGAGAGCATACGCTCTCCGGCCCGTTCTTTTTGGGGTGCACCCCTGGTGTCGTCCAGGTCGGGTTCCCCCAGATTTCCTGAGTTTAGGGCTGCAGCCTTTCGCGACGCTCCGCGTCGCGGGCGTTGATCCGCGTGTTCTCGGAACGCACCTCGGCCTGGGTGGCGCGCTCGGTCACGAGCCAGGCGGGAGGGGCCTCGAGCAGCGCAGTTATCTCGGCGGTGGTGAGTGCAGCGTCATTCATGTCGGCACGGGCGAGTCCTGATACCGAGACGCCCAGCTTGCGAGCGACCTCGTTGCGGGGGTGCGGCCCGTTCTTGCGAAGTTCGACGAGCCATTCGGGTGGAGATGAGAGCAGCTCATTGAGCTGCTCTCGGGTCACCGGCTGGTTCTTGAAATCGTCAGGAGTCGCGGGCAGGTAGACGTTGAGCTTTTTCGCTGCCGTCTCCGGCTTCATCGTCTGGGGGGTCTTGTGGGAAGCCATGATCCCAGAGTATCCCGTCGTCCGCCGGATGCCGTCGCGTTCGCCAGATCGCAGCTGGTGGATTCCGCGCACGATCGAGTGGAAGAACGCGCCACCGCCCGGCCTGCAGCACGGGCCCGGTCATATGGTGACACCACACGCAGCGTCGATCACGGGAGCGCTTTCCATGGCAGCACGAGCGCAGCCGGGCCGCCCACTCGCGCCGGAGGACTCCGGTCGGTCGGGTCCGATAAGTGTGTTTTCCGGTGGACCGTTCCGGTTCGGATTCGTCGCCACCCTCGGCGTTCTTCTCGCGCTACTGCTGGGGGCGGCGATCGTCTCGCTGAGCACGGCGCTGACCCTGATCTTCGTCGCCTTCTTCATCTGCCTGGGGCTCTACCCCACCGTGCAGCTCCTCGAATCGCGCGGATTCTCACGCAGCGGAGCCGTTCTCGCGGTGCTTGCCGCTTTCGTGCTCATCGTGGCGCTGCTGGGCTGGTTGATCATTCCGATCGTCGTCACACAGTCATCCGAATTGGTGAAGTACCTGCCGTCCGGTGTCGATCAGATTGCCGATCAGACCTGGTTCCAGTCGGTCGACGATGCGCTGGGTGGTGCACTCACTCCCGGGGTGGAGTGGCTCGAACGTACCGTCGCCGACCCCAATGTTTGGCTCGTGATCGGGGGCGGGGCGCTGCGTGTTGGCGCCGGATTCCTCAACGGGGTCGCCGGGACCATCTTTGTGATCGTACTCACGTTGTACTTCGTCGCGGGGCTCGAGGGCATCAAACAGGCAGGCTATGCCCTCGTCCCGGCGTCGAAGCGGGCGTCGTTCATCGACCTTTCCGAGACCATAACGGCATCCGTCGGCAAGTACCTCGGCGGCATGGTCATCCTTGCAGCCATGAACTCGCTTGTCACCTTCATTCTCCTCACCGCATGCGGGGTTCGGTTTGCCCCGGTACTCGCCGTCCTGGCGTTCCCCATCACCCTCATCCCCCTGATCGGTAGCGTCAT
Source organism: Mycetocola sp. CAN_C7 (assembly GCF_015752285.1). NCBI lineage: Bacteria > Bacillati > Actinomycetota > Actinomycetes > Micrococcales > Microbacteriaceae > Mycetocola > Mycetocola sp. CAN_C7. The sequence continues at coordinate 355,485 of NZ_JADOUY010000001.1, read as the reverse complement.
CAACCTGGCGATCATCACCGTTGTCTCGCTGTTCACCTCACCGACGACCGCTCTGATCGTCTTTCTCGTCATGCTCGTCTATGTGCAGGTGGAGGCCTACGTGCTCACCCCACGTATCGTGGGCAAGGCGATCAACATCCCGGGATCACTGGTGCTCATCGGTGCCCTCATCGGGGGAACGCTTCTCGGGCTGCTCGGTGCGCTGATCGCCTGCCCGACGACGGCATCCGTTCTCTTGATCCTCAAGAAAGTGGTCGTTCCGGCCCAGAACTCGCGTTGAGGCTCAGCGATGAAGGATGCCGAGATCGTCGCCTCTCTTCTGCTGGCGATTCATGTGATCGTGGGTTTCGTCGCAGCCGTGCTGATTGCAGCCAACCGCCGTCCATCAGCAGCCATTGCCTGGGTGCTGATGATCATCTTCGTTCCGTTTCTCGGAGCTCTCGCTTTTGTTCTCGTCGGCATCGGGCGGTTACCGCTGGCGCGACGCGAGAAACAACTCGAGATCAATGCGCTGGTGATCGAACGAACTCCGGGCCTGGCGCAGGTGGCACACCGTGACGAGTGGCCGTCGTGGCTGGGCTCTGCTGTCGAGCTGAACCGCTCGCTCGGCGCATTGCCGATGGTCGGCGGCAACCATGCAGACCTGATCGATGACTACGAAGGCTCGATCCTGGCCATGGCGCGCGACATCGATGATGCGGCCGACCACGTGCACGTCGAGTTCTACATCCTGGTGCTCGACGACATCACCGAGCCATTTTTCGCCGCGCTCCGGCGTGCCACGGCCAGAGGGGTCACGGTGCGTGTGCTCTCCGATCACCTCTCCGGGCTGATGAACGCCCGACGGCGGGAGACCATTTCAGCCCTGAAGGAGATGGGTGCCGAATGGAGGCCGATGCTGCCACTGCGGCCATTCGCCGGCCAGTGGCAGCGGCCCGACCTGCGCAATCATCGCAAGCTGCTCGTCGTCGACGGCAGCGTGGGATACACCGGGTCGCAGAACCTGATCGACTCGAGCTACCTCAAGCCGAAGAACATCGCCCGCGGATTGCACTGGCACGAACTCATGGTGCGCATCGAAGGCCCTGCGGTCCGTGAACTCAACGCAGTGTTCGTGACCGACTGGTACAGCGAGACCGACGAGCGGCTGCCTCTCGACACCTCGCCGGTGATTCTTTCCCCCGGCCACGACCGTCTCGATGCACAGGTGCTGCCCAGCGGGCCGAGCTTTGAGAACGACAACAACCTCAAGCTGTATACGCTCCTCATCCACAACGCCGTCTCCCGCGTGAGTATCACGAGTCCGTACTTCGTCCCGGACGAGTCGGTGTTGCTCGCGATCCTCACCGCAGCATCCCGCGGCGTCGAGGTCGAACTTTTCGTGTCTGCAATCGGCGATCAGTTTCTCGTCTATCACGCGCAGCGTTCCTACTACGAGGCCCTGCTCAGGGCCGGAGTGGCTGTCTACCTCTACCGGGCTCCGACCGTTCTCCACTCCAAGCATTTCACCATCGACGACGACGTCGCGGTGATCGGGTCGAGCAACATGGACTACCGCTCGTTCAGCCTCAACATGGAGGTCTCGCTCCTTGTGCACGGCGCCGGTTTCGTCGACCGGATGCGCAGCATCCAGGATGGTTATCGAGAGAACAGCGACAGCCTCGACCTCGCGGACTGGGTGTCGCGGCCGATCGGCCAGAAGATTCGCGATAACCTCGCCCGGCTGACCTCGGCTCTGCAGTGAGCTGCCGTCATGTTCGCTGACTACCTGGAACTGGTCGCACTGGGGCTTGCGATCGCAATCAGCCCGATCCCCGTCGCTGGCCTGCTGCTCAAACTGATGTCGCCAGATGGTTTTCGATCGACGGTCGGAATGGCTGTCGGCTGGAGCGCGGGCGTCGGTGCGTCGGCGACCGGGCTGTCTTTTCTCTCGACACTGCTTCCTGCGCCGAACGTCGATGTCGCCGGGCCGACGGTGGCCGTCGGCTCTCTCGGGGTCGGAGCCCTGCTCGTGACCGCCGGAGTGTTCCAGATCCGCGGGAGGCCGGCAGCCGATGCTCCACCGACACTGCCTCGGTGGATGGGTGTACTCGACCGTCTTCCGCCGTTGCGCGCTGCTGCGATCGGCTTCGGCTATGCAGCCTTCCGCCCGAAGAACCTCATCTTCACGGCCGCGGCTGGAGTCATCATCTGGCGAAGCAACCCGGAGCCCGCATCGGTGATCATTTCGGTTCTCATCTTCACTGCGGTCGCATCGAGCACGATGCTCGCCCCGGTTCTCGCATACGGTTCCGGCTCGACCTCCGTGCGAAGGAGTCTTGTGCGGTTGCGGGAGTGGCTGTTGCTCCACGTCGCTGTCATCACCGGGTCGACGTTCGCCCTTCTCGGCGTTGTGCTCGTCGTCTTCGGGCTGATTCAGCTCTGACCCGGGAGGATGCCGTCCTCATCCTGCCGTCGCGAGGGCATCCGTTCCGCCGAAAACACCCGGCGGACCCGATGCCCTCGACCGCAGCGGATGCCCTCGGTCCGCGGCATCCGTAATACCCTGTGACTCGACCCTTCACGCAGCGCGGAAGGAGCTAAGGGACACCATGGATGCCGAATCGACGCCCGACCGTCTCTTCACCGTTGCCTTCGTGCCCGGTGTGACGCTCGCCAAATGGTCGAAGGTGTGGGCGGAGCGGCGCCCCGACCTGCCGATGGGGTTCGTGCAGACGCCCGAGGGCGACCAGACCCGTGTTCTGCATGACGGTGAAGCCGAGGTGAGCTTCGTCCGGCTGCCGGTCGACTCCACCGACCTGAGCGTGATCCCGCTGTACCTCGAGATTCCCGTCGTCGTTCTGCCCAAGGAGCACGTGCTCGCCGATGCCGAGTCCGTCACCGTCGCGGACCTGGCCGGGGAGCACCTGCTGCAGGACCCGGACTCGGTGCCGGAGTGGCGCGACGTCGCCGAGGAGATCCGTGACGGGAGCAGACGAGAGTTGCCGAGCATCCGCACCGGGGATGACGCTGCCGAGCTCGTCGCCGCCGGCGTCGGCATCGTGATCTGGCCGCAGTCGGTCGCCCGGCTCTATGGTCGCAAGGATGTCGTCGCCCGCCCGGTCGCGGATGCCGCCGAGTCGCAGATCGCCCTCGCCTGGCTCGAAGAGAACACCACGGCAGACGTGGAAGAGTTCATCGGTGTTGTGCGTGGGCGCACGGCACGCAGTTCCCGCGCGCCGCAGGAAGAGCCCGAGAAGGCTCCTCCCAAGGAGCGCAAGCCGCAGCAGAAGCCAAAGGCCAAGCCGTTCACGCCCCGTCAGGGCCGTGCCCCGAAGAAGCTCGGCAAGGGCCGTAACCGAGGTCGCGGGCGCTGAGACCCTACGCCACCGTCGTTCCGAACAGGAGCCCGAGCAGGTAGGTGATCGCCGCGGCCCCGTACCCGATCGCCAGCTGTCGCAGTGCCCGCTTGACCGGTGACGCGCCAGACAGCACTCCAACGACGGCGCCGGTGAGCAGCAGCGCGATCCCGACCAGAACGGATGCCACGGCGACGGCAGCGAGTCCGGTGAGGCCGAACAGGTAGGGGAGCACCGGCACGATGGCGCCGGAAGAGAAGAAGAGGAAGCTCGACACCGCTGCACCGCGAGCAGAGCCGATCTTCTCGTGTTCGTCCTGCGCCGAGATGCTGCCGGTGTCAAGGCCGACGTGCACGCAGTCGAGGTCGTTGAGCACTTCGTTCGCGTGTTCGGCCGCCTGCTTCGGGGCCATTCCCCGCACCCGGTAGACGAGTTCCAGTTCGTTGGCGTTGACGTCGAGCTGCGGCAGCACCCGGCGCGCGCTCGGGTCAGGGGTGGTCGACTCGAGCAACTCGCGTTGTGATCGCACGGAGACGAACTCCCCTGCTCCCATCGACAGCGCGCCGGCGAGGAGCCCGGCGACACCTGCGGCGAGTACGACGCCGTTGCCGACGCCGGTCGCGCTCATGCCGAGCACGAGGGCGAGGTTCGAGACGAGACCGTCGTTCGCGCCGAACACGGCGGCGCGAAAGGTACCCGAAATGCTGTTTCGACCGCGGGCGGCGAGTCCGCGGACGATCTCTTCGTGCAGTCGTTCGTCTGCCGCCATCGCGTCGGTGGCGTCGGCATCCGCTTCATACGGCGACCGTGATTCGGTGCGCTGCATGAGGGCGAGCACGAAGACGGAACCGAATCTGCGGGCGAAGAAGGCGAGCAGTCGGGTGCGCAGGGCGGTGCGGGTCGGGCCGTCGGCGTGCGACCCCAGGAGCGCGATCCAGTGGGCTTCGTGGCGACGCTCGGCTTCAACGAGCCCGAGCAGGATCGCCCGTTCTTCGCCGGTGCGCCGGCTGGCGAGTTCGCCGTACACGGATGCCTCGGCGCGTTCGTCTGCGAGGTACCTGCGCCACCGTTTGATCTCGGCGGGAGCGGGTGCCCCGCGGGTGGATGACTCGGTCATGGCATTCTCCTGATGCGGAATGGCCGGAGAAAGAATCGTCTTCGGCCATCGTCGAACGTCTGGCCGAAGGTCTCGCTCGCCCGCCGGAGCGGGTGGGCTGCCGGGTTGAAACAACCAGTATGTCGACAGACCGCGTCGCCGTTTCTGGAGTGAAAGCGGCGGTGGGAACTACTCCCCTTCGTGTCAACGATTCTATCGCAGGCTGGCGAGGATCGCTCAGGCGCGGTCGTACGCCTCACGCAGCCAGCCCAGAAGTTCGTCATCGACCTCGTCTGTGCTCGCGACGCCGACGTTGTGCGTGCACATTCCTCCAGTCGCCCTCAAGCGCTCGCCGCCAGGCTCACCCTTCAGATTGATGCCGATGTCGACGCGGGTCTTCGTCGTCGGGCTGATGAGGGCGAACTGCTTCGAGCGGCGCAGGGAGACGGATGCCTGCTTCGGCACGATCTCGACGTCGGTGCCGAATCCGAGAGCGGCAGCAGCGACGGCATCGTAGATCGGTCGCAGGGTCGGCTTCGCCTCGTACTGCTTGTCGATCAGATCGTCGCCCTCCGCGCCGCCCTGGTTTCGGTACATCAGGGCGATGAAATTGGCGAAGCCGTGCGAGACGCCGTGCTCCGATTTGAGAAGCGCCATCATCTGTCCGTGCTTGTCGAGGGCGGCTGCCTCAAGAATGACGAACCACTCGGGCAGGGATTTTCCGGTGCTGGCTGGCAGGCCGTCGACTCGTTTCTGGGTTTCCGCGTCCATGCCTCGAATGCTAGCCCGCTGTCGGCATCGAAGACGAGGGGTCAGGATGCCGTCGCGGCGTCGATCACGGCGTGGAGGGTCTCGCGCAGTCGGGCGAGTTCGTCGACCGACATGCCCAGTTCGCTCACGATCCGGGGCGGGATCACCTCGGCTTGCGTGCGCAGTGAACGGCCGGCATCCGTCAGTGTGATGTCGAGCACGCGTTCGTCGACGGAGCTGCGCCGGCGGCTGACAAAGCCGCTGGATTCGAGACGTTTGAGGAGTGGGGAAAGCGTCGCCGGGTCGAGCTGGAGCGCGGCGCCGAGCTCCTTCACCGACCGTGGACTCTGGCCCCAGAGCGCAAGCATCACGAGGTACTGCGGGTGGGTGAGGCCGAGAGGTTCGAGGATCGGGCGGTAGAGGGCGAGCACACTTCTGCTCGCGACGGCGAGCGCGAAGCAGACCTGATTCTCGAGAGCGAGAAGGTCGTCGCCGTCTGTTGCCGTGCTGGTCATTCTGCTCCTCCGGCCGCGCCCATCACCTTATCCTCTACACTAATGATTATGGCACGAAGTAAAAAGCCGCGCGAGAGCATCTCGGACGCCGGCGGGTTCACCAACTGGCTGAACAACCGGCTGCGACCGTACATCGGCCCGCCGCCGCTCGGGCCCTATGGCGAGGAGCCTCTTCCGCCCAGTTCGGAATCCGCCTGCCCGCTCTGTGGCCAGGCCATGTCACTGCACTCGGTGGATCGCACCGGGGTGAAGACGCAACTGGACTGTCCGTCGCCGTTGGGTTGAGGGATGGCGGAGCGTCGAGTCACCTGAGCGGCGCTGACATCTCCCCGTCGCGGGCACCTCGGCGTATGATCGCGGCCATGGAGCATCCGAAGCTGTTCGATCCTTCAGAACGGGTCGTGGACCGGGTTCGGGCGATCTGTGCCGATTATCCGGAGTTCGCCGAGAGAGAGGCGTGGGGCCGGCCCACCTTTCGCGCAGGCAAGAAGCTCTTCGTCGTGATGGGCTCGTCGATGGACCGGCCGCACACGATGGTGTTCAAGCCCGACCCCGATGAACGTCCAGCGTTGCTGGACGACGATCGGTTCTTCGTACCGCCCTACTTCGGCCCGGCGGGCTGGCTCGGGATGGACCTGTCGACGGATGCCGACTGGACGTTCGTCGCCGAGCTCATCGACACCTCGTATCGCCAGGTCGCACTCAAGCGGCAACTGGCCGCGCTCGACGAGCGGCACCTGCGCTGACGGCCAGGCGTCGGGGAGGCTGGCGCTGAGGGGGCCCGGCGAGGCGACCCCTCAGCATCCGCTCGTTACAGTTCGCTCGACTGGGCCCACAGGTTGACGCCGGCGTCGCCGGCGAACTCGTCGATTCGCGCCAGCTCGTCGTCGGTGAACGAGGTGTTCTGGAGCGCAGCGAGGTTCTCGTCGAGCTGCTCGACCCGTGAAACGCCGATGAGCGCGCTCGTCGCTCCACCCGGGCGGAGCACCCAGGCGATGGCGAGCTGGGCGAGGGTCTGGCCGCGCGACGCCGCGATGTCGTTGAGTCCGCGCAGTCGGGCGAGGTTGTCTTCAGACAGGAAGCTGTCGTTGAACGAGCCGCGCTCGGTTGCGTGTGTGGCGTTCGGGTCGTCAAGGAACTTGCTGGTGAGCAGTCCCTGGGCGAGAGGGGTGAACGCGATCGATCCCATTCCGTTCTCACGGAGGGTGTCGAGCAGCCCGTCCTCGACCCACCGGTTCACCAGCGAGTACGACGGCTGGTGAATGACGAGGGGGGTGCCGAGACGCTGGGCGATCTCGACAGCGGCGGCGGTGCGCTCCGGCGAGTACGACGAGATGCCGGCGTAGAGCGCCTTGCCCTGCCGCACGGCGGTATCGAGGGCGCCGATGGTCTCCTCGAGCGGGGTGTCTGCGTCGACGCGGTGCGAGTAGAAGATGTCGACGTAGTCGGTGCGCAAGCGCTCGAGTGACTCGTCGAGGCTGTTGAGCAGGTACTTGCGCGAGCCGAGGCGCCCGTACGGGCCCGGCCAGTGCGGCCAGCCGGCCTTCGTCGACACGATGAGTTCGCTCCGGTACGGCCGGAAGTCGCGAGACAGCATCCGCCCGAAGTTCTCTTCGGCGCTGCCGTTGGGTGGCCCGTAGTTGTTGGCGAGGTCGAAGTGCGTGATGCCTTTGTCGAAGGCGTGGCGCAGGATCTCACGCTGGGTGTCGAACGGGCGGTTGTCGCCGAAGTTGTACCAGAGCCCGAGCGAAATCGGGGGGAGCAGCAGCCCGCTGTCACCGACGCGGCGGTAGCCGAGGTGGGTGTAGCGGTTGGATGCGGCGCAGTACGGCGCGTGGATGTCGGGAACGGATGCGTCGAAGCGCACGTCGTCGGGCACGGGAGTCTCCTCGGGGTGGGGCAGGCGGTGGGTCGCCCTGTAGGTACAGGCTAGGTGATCGCCGATGGCTGGTCACAGTGCTCGCCGTCAATTGGCGCAGCGCCGCGCGGTCATGTAGTCTCTACTACGGCCTGCGAGCAGTTCTGTTCTGTCAGGCCAAGCCCATGCGCCCGTAGCTCAACGGATAGAGCATCTGACTACGGATCAGAAGGTTGGGGGTTCGAATCCCTTCGGGCGCACGGAATATAGCCTCGGAGAGACGCCAGATTATGGCTGTCTCTCCGAGGCTTCTTCGTTTGTTGACTGACCGCGCAGCCGGTCGCTGTAATGTCGGAAACGTGCAACAGACCTCCGAAGGTACAGCGCTGACGCTGGCTTGTGACCGCATCCGGGTTGCGGGGCAGTTACGGGAGCGATCATGACGGATCTTCGTGACGTGGTCATTTGCTCTCCTCTGCGAACCCCTGTCGGTCGGATGGGAGGCTCCCTCGCGCCGCTCTCCGCCCTCGACCTCGCCACGACCGTACTCCGTGCTCTCGTCGAACGCACCGGTATCGATCCGGCTGTTGTCGATGGCGTGATCGGTGCGCAGGGCTACCCGACCATGGAAGCGCCTGCCCTGGGGCGGGTCGCCGCGCTCGATGCCGGTTTTCCGATCACCGCAACCGGATATCAGCTCGACAGGCGGTGCGGAAGCGGACTGCAAGCTGTGCTCAACGCGGCCATGGAGGTCCAGACCGGGATCAGCGACGTGGTCGTCGCGCTCGGGGTCGAGTCCATGTCGAACGCTCCTCTCTACACCGAGGAAGTCCGGCGGGGGGTTCCCACCGGGGGGATGCTGTTCCGCGACGCCCTCACGCGCGGTCGGGAGACGGTCGGCGGGCGGAATCACCCGACGCCCGACGGAAACGTCGGCACAGCAGAGACCCTCCGCGCGGAGTACGGCATCAGCCGTGAAGAACAGGATGCTCTTGCCCTCCGGTCACACCAGAGAGCGGTTACTGCGCACGACTCCGGATCATTCGATGCCGAGATCGTGCCCGTCGAGGTGGCCACACGACGTGGCTCGGTCGTGATCGATCGCGACGAGCATCCGCGTGCTGATTCGACGCCAGAGGCGCTCGCCGCGCTCAGGCCCATCCTGCTGGGGAAGGATGCCCGCTCGACGGTGACCGCAGGCAACTCCAGCGGGCAGAATGACGCGGCAGCGGCGTGCATCGTGACGACATCCAAGCACGCGGCAGCGTACGGGCTCACGCCGATGCTCTCGCTTCGGTCGTGGGCCGTTGCCGGCGTCGACCCCCGTCGGTTCGGCGTTGCCCCGGTTCCCGCATCGCGGATCGCTCTGGAGCGGGCGGGCATCGGTCTGAACGATCTCGATGTGATCGAACTCAACGAGGCCTTCGCCGTTCAGGTCCTCGCCTGCCTGGCCGACTGGCGGATCGACGCTGAGGATCCCCGGCTCAATCCCCGGGGCAGCGGAATCTCGATCGGTCATCCGATCGCGGCAACAGGCATCCGGATGCTGGCGACGCTCGCCCACGAGCTGCCGGACCTCGATGGAACCCTCGCTCTCGAAACGATGTGCATCGGTGGCGGGCAGGCGCTTGCCGCCGTCTTCGAACGGGCTTCTTAGCGACCGAGCAGTGGCGAAGTCCGTCATCGATCGCGAACAACAGCACCCGGCGATTTCGCCGGGAGATTCACCCGAACACAGCCGTTCACAGGATAAGAGCGCATACTGGGCCCACGAGCCCCGATCGCCCCTGGCCCGACTTGTCCGAATGGCTAGCGATAGCAGCGAACGGTACTGAGGGTGAATGGGTCAACGAGTGGGTACCACAATGAGTGACCAGGCCAAAGCACCGCGCACATTTCTTCCGCCGTGGCTGAAACGCAGAGTCATCGAAATAGCGGGCTGGGTGCTGCTGATCACGGGCGTCGCCGCATTGGTGCTGCCAGGGCCGGGCCTTCTGTGCCTGGCTGCCGGACTCGCGCTGCTCGCGATGCGGTACGAGTGGGCCAAACGGCTCCTCCTCCCCGTGAAAGCTCGGGCATTCCTGCTTGCGTCCGACGGCGTGCAGACGTGGCCCCGGGTCGCTTCCAGCATCCTGGGCGGACTCGTTCTGGTCGCCATCGGCGTTGCGTGGGGAGTGGGCACCCCGGAACCGGGCTGGTGGCCGGCGGCGGGGAGTTGGTGGCTGGCCGGCGGCTGGGGAACTGGCATCACGCTCATCGCGTCCGGTGGCATCGCACTAGGGATGATCGTCTACAGTTTTCACCGCTTCCATGGTCATCCGCTCGTCGTCCCGGTCCGCAAGACACCGATGACTCCGCGGCCGTTGCGCGAGCGCGCTCTCTGAGCGTTGGGCGCAGCTGTTGGGCAACGGACGGATGCCGCCGCAAAATCCGGTGGCTCCCCAGGCTCCCCGGGCTCCCCAGGCTCCCCGAACTCACCGAGCGAGCAGGCGACCCGCAGTGAAGGCTGCTGTGGCGTCGGCGATCGTCTGAATCGGCGTGTCGATGCCGGCGGAGCCGAGCTGGAAACCTCTCTTATTCAGGAGCGCGAAACCGCCGGGTGCGAGCGTCGTCTCGACCCCTGCCGTCTCAGGACTCACCCCCGCTGCGATCCGGTAGGTGAGCACGCGGTGACGGCCGCGCTTCTTCAGGCTCACGGATTCAATCGTGTGCCAGGGGAGCGACACTGTGCCCTGGGCAAGGGTGGAGCTCAGCCCGAACGCATCGAGCGACACCAACGACCCCGCGGTGATCCGCTCGGCGGCGGTGTTCGCCGTCTGCGCTGCCGAGAGTGACGCGAATACCACGATCACGAGGAACGGAAGAGAAGCCGCGAACCCGGCCGCGAATCCCGCCACCGACGCCATCAGTGCCGCGCTTGCCGCCGCAGCGATCGCCGCGCCGACAGCGAGGGAGGTCAAGAGGACGATATTCGGCTGAAACAGCTTGCGCATCGCCACCGGGTCGGATTTCACAGTCAGCGGCGGGAATGGAGCAATGAGGGCGTCGGTCATGACCTCAGTATGGGGCTGCGCGCGACGCCGGGCCCGAACTGCCCACGATCGGCGACCCAACCTCCGGAGCGCGCATACTCTGCCAGAATGCCGCAGAGCTACGAGGGTTGCGTCCGGCGAATGATTTCGCGCATGGTCGCCCCGGCTTCATTCCCGCGCCGACGCTGAATCTGTCCGGCCAGGTCGACATGCAGCTGCACGTCACTGAGACTGATCGGCCGGATCGTCAGCTCATGGAGGGTGCGCTCGCGGAGTGCTTCATGGATGACGTCGGACAGTTGCGCGAACATCGGATTGCCGGACGCGCGAAGGATCAGGCGGTGGAGGCTCGCGTCGTCGCGCAGGAACTGGTCGTGTTCACCGTCGACCCCCGCTGACCACAACCGACCCGCCGCGCTGATGATCTCACCCGCCTGTTCCGGGGTGCCGTTCTCCGCGGCGAGTCGGGCGGCCTCCGGCTCGATGGCGATACGCAACTGGTGAAGCGACGCGAGCTGCGTCTGTCGTTGAGGAGAATCGAGCCGCCACCGGATCACCTGAGCATCGAAAAGGCTCCACTCGCCTTCGCCGAGAATCTCCAGGCCTACCCTCTTCCGGGCTCGCAGAAGTCCCTTGGAGGCCAGAACCCGCGCGGCTTCGCGCACGACACTGCGCGACGCACCAGTCACGACCTCGAGTTCCTCAACGGTGAGCACGGTTCCGGGCGGGTAGGTGCCGTCGCAGATCGCTCCGCCGATCCGCTCGGTGACCTGGGTGAAGGCGCTCGGCCGCGAGGAGGCGGCGCTCCCGGCGTGCGCGCCCCTGCCGGCGCCGGGACTCACCGAGGTCAACCCAACCCGCCGGTCGAGGTGCGTCCGGCAGGACCATTCTTCTTCGTCGGGCTGATGACCAGTTCATTGATGCACACATGGGAAGGACTCTCCATCACGAACAGGACCGCCCGCGCGATGTCGTCAGCGCTGAGCATCTCCCGACGATCGGATGTGCCAGGCACGGTCGGGCGCATGGTGAGGAACTCGGTGTCGACGTCGCCAGGGCACAGATGACAGGCCCGGATGCCGTTGGCATTCTCCTGCGCGTTGAGCGACTCCGCCAGCGAGGCGAGTGCGGTCTTGCTCGCGCTGTATGCCACCCCGGCGTCGGGCGAAAACCGCCACCCCGAATATGACGAGATTAAGACGACCACGCCGTCGCCGGCATCCCGCATGCCGGGCAGGACGTGATCCACGACCCGGGCTGCCGCGATGAGATTCGTCTGGACGATCTCGGCGAAAGTCGAGACGGACTGGTCGCGCCAGTAGCGATAGGGAGTGTTGAGCCCGGCAGACAGCACGGTCCGAGTCACCGGCCCCCACCTGCCGAGTATTGTGTCGTGCGCGGCGCGAACGTCGTCGTCGTCCGTGGCATCCATGGCCTGAACCAGGCTCCGCCCTCCCGCCTCGGCGACGAGTTCTGCCGTTCGATCCAGGGCGTCCGCGCGGCGGCCCGTGAGCGCCACCCGGTACCCCAGTCGTGCGGCGGCGACCGAGGTCGCCCGGCCCATTCCGCTGCCGGCACCCGTCACCCACATCACGGGTCCTGATGTGTCTTCGGTGCTTCTCGTCATGATGTCTCCACTCAGGACGGCGATCCCGTCATTCATAAAAGAATATCTGATGGGTACTATAGGTCTATATAGTATGTTTTATCGACCTGTCCGATGCGACGAAGTGGAATCCATGCTGATCGATCTGGAACGAAAAGTCGTCGTGGTGACCGGCGCCGCTCGGGGTATCGGGCTCGAGATCACGGAGACCTTCGCGCGAGAGGGTGCCACCGTCATCGCTCTCGACATCACCGAAGCGGACCTCGATGCGCTGGGTGATGTGTTCGAAGAGAACGGTTGGTCAGGCGAGCAGTCCGTGTGCGACGTCCGGGACTTTGCCGTGGTGAAGACGCTCATCGATGACGTGGCGACGCGGCACGGTCGCATTGACGTCTTGATCAACAACGCCGGGATCAATGCCGTCGGTTTGGTCGATGATCTCGATGTCGACCTGTGGGATCGTTGCTTCGAGGTCAACACCCGTGGCACGTTCAACACCTGCAAGGCGGTGTCTCCGCACATGAAGCGCCAGGGGGCCGGGCGCATCCTCAACGCGGCCTCCTTTGCCGTCCTCATCCCGAGCGTCGGAGCCTCGGCATACGCGGCTTCCAAGGCGGCGGTGGTGCAATTCACGCGCACCCTGGCCGGAGAGCTGGGCCCGTGGGGCATCACGGCCAATTCCTATGCCCCAGGAATGATCCCGACCAGCATCAACGGCTTCGCCGAGATGAACGAGATCGAGCAGGCGGAGCGCCTCGACATGCTGTCCTTGCGTCGATGGGGCCGGGCGGCAGATGTCGCTCACCTGCTGTGCTTCCTGGCCAGCGACCTGGCGTCCTACATCACCGGAACCCTCATCGACGTCAGCGGCGGCAAGTTCGCTACCCAGGAACCGAGAAAGGCGTACGCCACGATCGACCAGGGCGCACAACCGCGGACGGCGGTAGCCTGATCGCTGCGTCACAATCAGCGCACATCGAGGCTTTTACCACTTTCGACATGGGGAGAGATACCCATGTTCCGGCAGTTATCACAGAACTAGGCTCAGAAGCTCTGGCCAAGGGGCATTGGCCGGAGCCGGAGCGGAATGCACCTGTGTGATCTGCACCGGTTTGTGTAAAGAAGACCCCCTGTGAACCGTCCCTATGGCGGTTCAGAGGGGGTCTTTCAGCTGGGGGCACAGCTGGGGGATTGTGCGATTCCGGAACCCGACTCCCTCGGAGGATTCCCGCAGTCTGACCTTAGCTGCGGGTGCGGGTGCGGGATAGTCCACCCTTTGGAGGACAGCTGTCGCCGGTGTACTCGGTGATGTCGGCGTGCGACGCTTGGACAATGGATCTCGACGTGTCTCCGGCGCTGACGATCCCTGCGTCCGAACTGCGTTGGAGATTTTCGCGATCGTCCGGCCCGGGCGGGCAGCACGTGAACACGTCAGACACCCGGGTCGAGTTGTCGTGGAGCGTGGCCGAGTCGTCCGCCCTGTCCGACGCTCAGCGGGAGTTGCTCCTGGCACGCCTGGCGCAACGCCTCGTCGCCGGAGTGATCACGGTGGCCTCATCGGAGCAGCGCTCCCAGCTCCGCAATCGTGAGACCTCGCTGCTCAAACTGGCCGATCTCATCCGGAACGGGCTCGCCCCTGCACCGGTCAGCCGTCGTCCGACGAAGGCCACGCGGGGTTCGAACCGTCGACGGCTCGCCGCAAAGGGTCAACGGTCGGAGACGAAGCGTCAGCGCAGGCGACCGCCGCCCGAGTGATCCCGGCCGGTGGGAGACTACACAGCAGAAGCGGTCGCTGATGATTTCGACGTGCCGCCGGAATTTTGCGGAGGAGCACCCGATCGTGCGGCAGGATGTCAGTGAGGGGCAGGAGAGACCGTGAGGGATGACGACGAGGTGGACCTGCTGGTCGATGCCTGGGCCGATCGCATTCCTGGTGTGGACTTCACCCCGCTGGATGTCATGTCGCGGCTTCGACGCGTCGCCCTCAGACTCAGTGAACTGCGAGCGGCTGCTTTCCGAAGTGCAGAGCTGAGCAGCTGGGAGTTCGACGTCCTCGCGGCGCTGCGCCGGGCAGAGCCGCCGCACGAGATGAGCCCGATGGAACTTTCGCGGGCCACGATGATCGGCACGGCGGCGATGTCGAACCGCCTCGAGAACCTCGCCGCCCGTGGCCTGCTCGCCCGCAAGGCGAACCCCAGCGACGGGCGGAGCAACCTTGCCAGGCTGACCCCTGCCGGGATGGAGCGGGTGGACGCAGCCATGGTTGCCCTCGTTCAGCTCGAGGCCGATGAACTTCAACTGCTGACCACCCAGCAGCAGGCACAACTCGCGGGTCTTCTGAGGATCCTCGGCGGTTCACCCGGGCAGTAAGCGGCCGCGGGGAGTGTCGATGGGTGCGTCATCCGCACATCTGACGACGCTGCGGGTTCAGGAAGCACCGACGGCTTTGGCGGCCTGCACCGCCGCGCGGATCCCGGCGAGCCAGGGTTCACCGTGCCCAGGCAGCACGATCATCGCTCCGGTCTCTGCCAGTGCGGTCAGAGACTCGAGGGCTCGCGCGGAATCAGCGGTGGCGGCGCCGGCGATGATCTGAGCGCCGCGCGCACCCTTGTACGGGTCGAGGGTGACGAGTGCGTCGCCGGTGATCAGAGTGTCGCGGTCGGCGAAATGCAGCGCGCAGTGGCCGTTCGTGTGGCCAGGTGTGTACACCACTGTTGGATGCCCCGGCACGTCGAGCACTCCGCTGGACGGCAACTCGCGCACGTCGCTGACGCCCTTTACCGTCAAGGCTCCCGCAGCAGTCATGGCTGCGAGGACGTTCACGGCCCGCGGGTAGGCGAATGGGTAGAGGAAGGGCGTCCGCTCACGCCTGTATCGATACGGATGAGCGGCCAGTCGACGGTCCTCCGGGTGAACCCAGACCGGTGCGTGGGTTTCTGCGACGGCCCTCGCGGCGAACCCGACGTGGTCGAAGTGTGCGTGGGTGAGAACGAGCGCCTTGACGTCGACGAGTGACCGCCCGATCTCACCGAGCGCCGTGAGAACGTGCGACCAGGTCGACGGGAACGCAGCGTCGATGATCGTGATCGACCCGGCATCCTCGATCAGGTAACAGTTGACGTAGGCGTGTTCCAGTCGATGGATGCCGGGAGCAACATCTCGCGTGAGTGTCGCTCCGCGTCCGGATTTGGTTCGGGGCTTCATAGCCATTCGTTGCTCCTCTGTTCGGCGCCCCACAGTAGGCAGCGCGAAGAAGTGCAGACAAGGGCTTGCATCCTCACAGCAGATCGGCAGCCCCGTTTCGATACGCTGGATTCGCCGCATTTCCGATCGCTGGCCAGCACCCGCCGGCCAGCCACCTGTGAATGGACCACCGATGGATGTCTCCCCGCTGATCTGGACCCTGACCATCGCGTTCATCGTCGCGCTGCTCGTCTTCGACTTCTTCTTCCATGTGCGCAAGGCACACATCCCCACGCTGAAGGAAGCGGCGATCTGGTCGTCGATCTACGTGGGAATCGCGATCCTCTTCGGGTTCGGCATCCTCATCTTCGGTGGGGTCGACCCCGGATCGGAGTACTTCGCCGGTTACGTCACCGAGAAGGCGCTGTCGGTCGACAACCTGTTCGTCTTCCTCATCATCATGTCGAGCTTCCGGGTTCCGCGTGAAGACCAGCAGAAGGTGCTCCTCTTCGGCATCGTGTTCTCGCTCATCGCCCGCACCGGCTTCATCCTGCTCGGCGCAGCGCTCATCAACATGTTCGCGTGGGTGTTCTACTTCTTCGGCCTCATCCTGCTGCTCACCGCGGGAAACCTGCTCAAACCCAAGGGTGACGAGGGGCACTCGGCTGACAACATCATGGTGAAGATCGCCCGCAAGATCCTGCCCACCTCACAGCATTACGACGGCGACAAGCTCTTCACGATGGAGAATGGCCGTCGGGTGCTCACCCCGATGCTGCTCGTGATGGTGGCGATCGGTGGAACAGACATCCTCTTCGCCCTCGACTCGATTCCCGCGATCTTCGGACTGACGCAGGACATTTTCATCGTCTTCACGGCAACGGCGTTCTCCCTTCTCGGACTGCGCCAGCTCTACTTCCTTATCGACGGTCTGCTCGACCGCCTCGTCTACCTCTCATACGGCCTCGCCGCCATCCTCGGCTTCATCGGCGTGAAACTCATCCTTCACGCGCTGCACGAGAACAACGTGCCGTTCATCAACGACGGCCAGCCCGTTCCGGTCATCGAGATCAGCACCGGTCTCTCGCTCACGGTGATCATCGGGGTCCTGGTCGTCACGGTGATCGCCTCCGTCGTCAGCCCGCGCGGCAAGGCGCAGTCCGCGATCTCCGGCGCACGCCGTCACGCCACCGAGTACATCGACCTCGAATACACGACGGATGCCGCCGAACGTGCGCGCGTCTTCAACCGGCTGGTCGACGAGGAAAACGCGATCCGGGCGCTTCCGCCCAAGTACCGTGCGCTGGCCCGCGACGAAGCGAAGCTGATGGAACTGGTCGAACGCGCACACCGGGAACACGACGAGTCGCTCCAGCGCTGAGGCTCGCCGCCTACACTCCTGAGTTCGCGTCTACAAGAGGGGGCGCCAACACCGAACCGCTGCCGTAGGCTCGCTACCTCAGCCAACGCATCGGAGGATCCCCATGTCGCGCATCGTCGTCATCGGAGCAACAGGACATGTCGGGGGGTACCTCGTTCCGAGACTCGTCCGGGCCGGCCATGACGTCGTCGCGGTGAGTCGAGGCATCCGGTCGCCGTACCGGGATGATGCTGCCTGGAAGCAGGTCACCCGGGTCGCGCTCGACCGAGATGCCGGCGACGCCGATGGCTCGTTCGCCGGCGCGATTGCCGACCTCGATGCCGAGATCGTCATCGACATGATGTGCTTCACCGAGGACTCGGCCAGCCAATTGGTCGAGGCTTTGCGCGGGCGGGTCGATCACCTGGTCAGCTGCGGCACGATCTGGGTGCATGGCCACGGTGTCGCGGTGCCGACGACGGAGTCCGATCCGCGTCGGCCGTTCGGTGACTACGGCGTGGGCAAGGCCGCCATCGAGTCGCTCCTGCTGGCGGAGTCGTCACGTCCGGGTGGGCTGCGGTCGACCGTGCTGCACCCCGGGCACATCACCGGACCTGGCTGGCCGATGGTCAACGCCGCTGCCAACTTCGACGTCGAAGTGTGGGAGAAGCTCGCTGCAGGCGCGACGGTGACGGTGCCCAACCTGGGCCTCGAGACCGTGCACCACGTGCACGCCGACGACGTGGCCCAGTGCTTCGAGCGTGCCGTCGCCCGACCGGATGTCGCGGCAGGCAAGAGCTACCACGTCGTGTCGGAGCGGTCGATGACCCTGCGCGGGATCGCTGAGACCGCCGCCGGCTGGTTCGGCCAGGAGGCCGCACTCGAATACCTGCCGCTCGACGCGTTCCTGGAGACACTGTCGGAGGAGGACGCCGCCGCAACCAGCGATCACGTCACCCGGAGCCCGTCGATGAGTATCGCCGCGGCGGTCTCGGATCTCGGCTATTCCCCGGAGTACACCTCTGCCGAAGCGATCGCCGACGGACTCCGCTGGCTCATCGACAACGGTCAGCTGGATGCCGGCGGGCGGGAGCTGCGGGCCTGAGCCGTCAGCCGAGGGTGTCGCCGGTGGGGTCGTCTGCCGACGGGTCGCGCAGGGTCGACCCGCCGATCGGCTCGCCGTCCCACTCCTCGACGGTCCAGCCGCCGAGCACGGTGCCGCTGACGATGACGACCCCCGTGTTCGACAGGGCGTGCTCGGCCGCGTAATCGACGTCGACGTTGCCTGCCCGCGCAGCGGCCCAGGTGCGGATCGCGGCGCCGTGACTGACCACCGCGACCGTGCCGTCGTGCCCGGAGGCGATCGAGGAGATCGCTGCATCGAACCGTCCGAAGAAATCGTGCCCGTTCGGGCCGCCGGGCATCGGCCGGTCGAGGTCCCCTGACGCCCAGGAGAAGACCGTCTCCATGTACTGCATCGCGGCCGCGTGGCTGCTCAGACCCTCGAGGTCGCTCGCTTCGATCTCGTGGATGCCGTCGATCACCTGCCGCTCCAGGCCGAGGTCCGCTGAGAGCGGTGCGGCCGTCAGCTGGGTACGAAGAAGCGTCGAGACGACGATGCCGTCGATCCGTTCGTCGCGGAGAGCTCCTGGAATAGCTGCAGCCTGCCGGTGACCGAGCTCGGTCAGTCCTGGACCGGGGTGACGGGTGTCGAGGGCGCCGAGCACATTGGCTGGCGTCTGGCCGTGGCGGATGAGAAGGAGACGCATAGGAGACCAGCCTACGAGAGCGGCCTGACAGAGTTCTCGGCGTCGCATCCGCCCTGTGATCGACCCGCCAATTCGTGCTTGGCGTGTCGCAGAGATGCGTCTATGCTTCATTAACATTCGAACATATCTACGAATGAGGCATCATGGACACCCTGACGGATCGCACTGCAACGATCTGGACCGACGGTACCCGACCGCTCCGGATGTACTGGCGTGACCGACGCTGGCGGGTGTCTGACACCCCGACCGGGATCTTCGGCGAGCCGGAGTATGTGCACCCGCTCCTGACCCATGCGCCCCTCGTCCGCATTGGCCCTGGCGGTTTCAGGTGACCGATGATTCCGGGGAATCCATCGTCGTCGACGCCGTTCACGCCGAGTCGGAATGGCTGATCGTCCGAACCTACCAATGACACTGTGGCCGGGGTTGCCGCGATCCGGTGTTGAGGAGGTGAAGAATCTTTCTAGGATGAGAGCGTGACCCACCGCCCAGAACATTCCGCCGTGCCGATGTCGCCGGCGGTGACGCGTGGTGCACACAACTGACGAAGAGCCGACCGGGCCCGGCCCCGATGCCGGCAGCGACAACGCGCGCAGAATCGCCGAGATGAAGGCCGCCGCCCAGCGAGCCAACCGCGACCCGCGCGTCAGGGGGTTCGGCCGGGCCGGGCTCATCGCCAACGGGATCATCCACGTGCTGATCGGAACGATCGCCATCGGAGTCGCCTGGGGAGCGAGCGGTGACGCCGACCAGTCCGGGGCTCTCCGTAGCGTCTCCGGCGGGCCCGGCGGCGTGTTCCTGCTCTGGGCAGCCACGATTGCGCTCTTCGGACTGGCTCTGCTTCAGTGGACCGAAGCGGCGCAGGTGGTCTCCACCAAGCCGCGGCTCGTCGTCATGCGCCGCATCACCAACCTCGGCAAGGCCCTCGGCTACGCGGCGATCGGCGTAGTGGTCGGCTTCTATGCGCTCGGCGGTCGATCGGATGCGTCGGAGACGTGGCAGTCCCTCAGCGCCACCCTGCTCGGCATGCCCGGCGGAGTCTTCGTGCTCGCGATCGTCGGCGTCCTGGTGGGGACGATCGGCGGCACCCTCGTGTTTCGCGGGGTCACACGGAACTTCCGAGAAGAGCTCCGGCCGCTCGACGGCGCCGTGTCCTGGTTCGTCGGAGCCCTCGGCGTGGTCGGTCACACGGCCAAGGGGCTGGCGCTCGTGATCACAGGCGTCCTGTTTCTCGTTGCCGCCGCGTTCACCGAGCCTGGCGCCGCTCGCGGCCTGGACGGGGCATTGAAGTGGGTGGCCACGCTCCCGCTGGGCGGCGGTCTGCTTCTGGTGCTGATGGCGGCTGGCTTCATCGCCTACGGGTTGTATCTGTTCGCCCGCGCTCGCTACCTGCGCAAGGGGCCGATGGTAGTGACATCCGTCAACGAGCGCTGACCGTCTGAACCGACGAATGCTCGCCAGGCACGGGTGCCTGACGAGCATTCGCTCGACTGATGAGTCGCTGAATCCGACTCGTGCCGCTACTTAGTCGCCGAGTCCGAGACCCAGGCCACCGAGAACGTCGTCGACCAGGTTGTCGACCTCTGCGTCGATTCCATCGACCGAGCCGCCGCCGACGCTGGAGTCTGTCTCGGTTCCGTTGCCGACCGGTGCGTCGACCGGGGCTTCGACTGGAGCTTCGACCGGTACCTCTACCGGAGCCTCAACCGAGGTGTCATTGCCACTTCCCACCGGCACGTCGTTGCCACTGCCGACAGGGACGTCGTTGCCGTTACCGACGCTGTTGCCGCTGCCCACGTTGTCGACGGGCACGTCGACGATCGGGCCGTTCACGACTCCGCCTTCGACGAGGGAGACGTCGTTGCCGAGCACCCCGTTGCCGGTGTTGCCGGCGAGGGTGCCGTTGAGGATGTCCGTCAGGCCATCGATGGTGCCCTGGAAGCTGTCCGCACTGCTCGTGCTCGTCTCGGTGTAGTCGAGCTCGGATGCCTGTGCCGGTGCCGCGATAGCGACGGTGGCGAGTGCTGCTGCAGCGCCGAAAGCGCCGATGGTTCCCATGCGAGTGGTGATCTTGTTCATAGTGATGAACTCCTCTTTCTCGTTGTGTTCCGGCCTCAGAAATTTCCCGGGCCGCAACGAGACATTCGGAAGCACTCGCACGGTGGATTGGATGGATGTGCCCTGTTCAGGGGGCTTTCAGGTTCGGGCCCGGCAACACGCCCAGCCATTAACGAGAAAGTGGCCCGGTCTCCGCAAAGGCAGCGGAGCCGGGCCACAATGGCTAGGAGCTTCACTTGTCGGTGAATGCATCCTTTACGTTTTCGCCGGCCTGCTTGAGGTTGGCCTTGGACTGGTCGCCCTGACCTTCCGCCTTGAGGCGGTCGTTGTCAGTAGCGTCGCCAAAGCCTTCTTTGGCCTTTCCAGCAGCTTCTTGAGCGGCGTTGCCGATCTTATCTCCGAGTCCCATATAGTTCCTCGCTTTCTGTGGTTGGCGATCCGCGAGAATCCGCGGCCTAACGTCATACAGGCTAGGCAACAGCTCGACCGGGGCTCAAGGCCTTGACAAGATCAGAGCACGGGATCACTCGCCCCGGCTAAAGATCCGGGTGCCTGAACCGGTCGTCGGCGAGCTGCGTCGAGTCGGATGATTCGGGATCGAGCGCCGGAACGTGCGTGTCTGAGTCACGTTCCTCTTCGACGGTTTCCTCGCTCGTTCCGCCTCCGGTCGCTGTGCTGCCCGGTCCGAGCAGTGCGCCGTCCGGGGCGTTCTCGTTGTGGTCGAGCGGGTCGCTCATGACTTCTCCTCTGGTCGGATGGCCCAGTCTGCCGGGAGGCTCTCCGACCGTCAAGCTGCGACCGGGTGACCGTGAATGCAAGGCCTTGACGGAGGCATCCCGACCTCGTTTCACTGGCCTGATGACTACTTCACCACTGTCCGCGTTCGCCCTTGTCTGCACCCTGACCCCGTCGCCGGAACCGTCGAGCAGCGACCTGCTCGCCGACCAGTTCCTCGAGGCGCTGGCCGGTCACGGAGTGAGTGTCGACAAGGTGAGGGTCGTCGACCACGACGTGAAGCCCGGGGTGCAGACCGACATGGGTGACGGCGACGCATGGCCCGCGATCCGGGCGAAAATTCTCGCCGCAGATATCCTCCTCATCAGCACGCCGACCTGGGCAGGACACATGTCGAGCATTGCGTCTCGAGTGGTCGAGCGGCTCGACGCCGAGCTCTCGGAGACGGATGCCGCTGGTCGGCCGATTCTCTACGACAAGGTTGCCCTCGTCGCCGTCGTCGGCAATGAAGACGGTGCGCACAAGATCAGTGCCGACCTGTTCCAGGCCCTGAACGACTACGGGTACACGATCCCGGCACAGGGCGTGTCCTACTGGAACGGCGAAGCCATGCACACCACCGACTACCAGGACCTCGACAGCACTCCCGAGGTCACGGCATCCGCCCTCTCGGGCGCCGCGGCGAACGCCGTGCACCTGGCAACGGCGCTCAAGGGCGACGGATACCCGAAACCGGAGTGAGCTGGCGCGGGGCGGCCGCACGTCGGGCCGCCCGCCTCCGCCACGGGGATTCGGCGAGGGTGTTCACCGCGACGGTGCCGACACCCCACGACACCCGGCGCGCGAAGCTGCTCCAGTCCGCGAACGGTCTGGCAGAGATGGCGACGCTGAGGTCAGGGGCGAAATGCACCGTCATGCCTGGGCGGAACTGAAAGCTCAGGTCGAGGTCGTCGTGCACGTCGGCCCTGCCGCGGTGAGCGGTCTGCCGGAGCACTTGCCACGCGTCAGCCCGGATGGCGCAATTCGATCCGAAGAGGGGCGGATGCCCGAGCAGACGCTCCATCGACCAGAAGTAGCTCGGCAGGTAGCAGGAGCGACCGAACCAGCGATCGAACGCGCTCCCACCATAGAATTCGGCCGGGCCGGTCGCTGCTGAAATCTCCGGGCGGTCGAGAAACACGGACTCGAGGTTCTCCAGCCAGTCCTCGGCAGGTATCGAGTCCGCGTCGATCCGGGCGAAGATCTCCCCGGTCGCCGCATCGAAGCCGGCACTCGTCGCCGCCGGGATGCCGCGCTGCGGTTCGAACACGACGCGCGCGCCGGCCGACCGTGCGACCAGCGCCGAAGCATCCGTGCTCGCATTGTCGACGACGACGATCTCGTCTGCGAGACGCGTCTGATTCGCGAGAGCGGTAAGGCAGGTCTCGAGAAGGTCGGCGTCGTTGTAGACGGGGATGATCACGGAAATGCGAGGCACGGATTCACCTTACGGAGATCGGCGGGATTGCGCCGCGGGGTTGCGTATTGCTGCCAGTTCTGCCGCCGGTGGGCAAGCCCCCTGTCGGAACCGCGCGCGGGGAATATGGTGAGTGGCATGGCTGATGAGAATGACATCACGATGACGCTCCCCACCGACCGTCGCGACCGCGACAGCAGCATGGGCGAGCAGGTACGGATCCTCAATCTCGAGGAGCTCCGGGAGGACCTCGCGTCGACGATCGCCGAGGTCCGCCGTCGGGTGTCCGCCGGCATGGTGGTCGCGGTGTCCGCTGCCTTCGTCGGCATCATCGTTGCAGCCGTGCTTGCGATCACGAGGGGCGACCATGGCTCGGAGTAACGACGACGAGCGCGACGAGCGGGCACGCGACGACGACGACACGGCTCTCGCCGCGGCGCCGTCGGATTCGGAGCTGGCGCGAGAAGCGGCATCCGACGCTGTCGTCCGCACGCCGGTCAAGCTGACGCTCGGTTCCTTGCCTCCGATCTTCCGGCGCGCTCTGCAGCAGTTCGGAAAAGATCAGGTCGGCGACATCGCCGCTGCTCTGACCTACTTCGCCGTGCTCGCGATCTTCCCCGCAATCCTCGCGATCGTGTCGCTGTTGTCGCTGGTGAACCAGGGCTCCAACGTCACCGATCAGTTGTTGTCGATTTTCGGTTCGATAGCGCCGGAGGACACGATGAAGACGATCGAGGGGCCGATCACCGACCTTACGGCGACGCCTGCGGCCGGTCTGGGTTTCGTCGTCGGTCTCGTTGGCGCGATCTTCTCGGCATCCGGTTACGTTCGTGCATTCTCTCGTGGGATGAACCGCATCTACGCAGTTGAAGAGGGGCGCACGTTCCTCAAGCTGCAGCCCGTGATCCTGCTGGTCACCATCGTTTCGCTGGTGGTGCTGACAGCGATGGCGCTGATCCTGGTCATCAGCGGAGATATCGCCGAAGCGATCGGCGGGTTCATCGGCCTGGGCGACACCGCGCTGCTCGTCTGGAACATCGCGAAGTGGCCAGTGCTCGCCGTGCTCGCCATGCTCATTCTGGCGATGCTCTACTACGCCACGCCCAATGTGAAGCAGCACAAGTTCCGGTGGCTCACCATCGGGTCGGTCACGGCGATTCTGGTGTGGGCGGCGGCCACCCTCGGGTTCTTCTTCTATGTCTCGAACTTCGGCAACTACGACGCGACCTACGGCACCCTCGGTGGCATCATCGTGTTCCTGCTCTGGCTCTACATCAGCAACATGGCGCTGCTCTACGGAGCCGAGGTCGACTCGGAGGTCGAGCGCGTGCGTGAACTTCACGCGGGCATCAAGGCTGAGTACGCCATCCAGCTGCCGCTGCGCAGCACCGCGATGATCGACAAAGCCATCGAGGCTGAGGCGAAGTCTGTGCTCGAGGCGAAGAAGCTGCGCCAGGAGAGCTGAGCCGCTGAGCGCCGCCTTCAGCTTCGGGTCCCTTGCCCCGGCCATGCTCCAAATTCAGGAGATTCTGCTTCCTGAGACCGCAAATTCAGGAGATTCTGGCGACGCGCCGTACTGAGAGCGCGACCATACGGCGTGTCGCACCAGATCTCCTGAATTTGGAGTTCCCGCCTGGGGCTGCGAGGCGTGCGCAGGCGGTGCCGCGCATCCGCTCAGCTGGCGGCGGCAGCCTCGCGCGCGAGCAGCGAGCGTTTGACGTCGAGCCCCCAGGCGAATCCGCCGAGCGAACCATCGGTGCGGAGCACCCGATGGCACGGCACGAAGAGGGCGGGCGCGTTGGTGGCGCAGGCGCTCGCCGCAGCACGCACTGCACGCGGATTGCCGATGGCCGCAGCGAACTCCGTGTACGTCTGCGGGTGTCCGGGGCGGATGCGACGCAGCTGCGCCCACCCGCGCATCCGGAATTCGCCTCCACGCTGAGCGACGACGACGTCATCGATCGCCGCGACGTCTCCGGCGTAGTAGGCGGTGACGGCATCCGTCGCGGCGAGGTGACCGTCGACGAGCGATGCTGGGCGGAGTTCGGGGGCGATGCGGGAGACGAGAGCGTCGACGGATGCCATCCAGCCTGACGCGAGCACAGCACCGTCGGCGCGCGCCACCACCGTGAACGGTCCGTCGGGGGTCTCGACGGTCTCGTGGGTGGCTGGTTCGGTGTGAAGTGGGGTGCTCATGAGATCTCCGTGCGGATCGGGACGGGAAGCGGGGCAGGAATCGGAGCCGGTAGTCCGGCGGCGCGCCAGAGGTGCAGGCAGAGGTACGACCGCCAGGGTGAATGGTGGGCAGCGTATGCGGCGAGGGGGCGGGCGTCGCCTGGCAGCCCGAGGGCCCGAGCGCCGGATCGTACGGCGACGTCGCCCGACAGAAAAATGTCGGGGTTTCCGAGGACCCGCATGCCGACGTAGCCTGCGGTCCAGTCGCCGATTCCGGCGAAGGCGGTCAGCCTGGTGTGCTGCTCGACAGGGTCGTCTCCGAGGCCGAGGGTGAGAGCTCCGGAGGCCAGCGCATCCGCGATGCGCATGACTGTCTCGATCTTGGCGCGGGGGCCGACGAGTGCCGAACGCCCGTCTGCGGCGATCTGGGCGGCGGTCGGAAAAAGTCGGGTGATCGTGTCGGGTTCGTCGACCGGTGCGAGGTCTGTGCTGCAGGCGTCCGCCAGCCGGTTGAGCTGAGTGCGGGCCGCAGCGACCGTGATCTGCTGGCCGATGATCGCGCGAAACAGCATCTCCTCCGCGTCGACAGCACCAGGAAGACGGATGCCGGGAATCGCCGCCACCCGTGGTGCGAGCGCAGGGTCGGTGCTCAGGGCGCTGTCCACGGCGATCGGGTCGGCGTCGAGGTCGAACAGCCGGCGCACCCGTGCGACGAGTGTGGGCAGGTCGCCAAGTTGAGTGAGGCGGGCATCGAGTCGCAGCGAGGTGCCGTCGAAGCTGACCTCGAACCGGCCAGGACCGCCAGGCAGTTGCAGGGCGCGGGCATACGAGGTCGGCGTGGCGAGCTCGACGCCGGTCACGGCGCGTGGGGCGAGCCAGGCGAAGACGCCCGCAGCGTCGAACGGCGCTCGGAACGGCAGCGTCAGCGACAGGGTGCCCGGGGTCGCGGAGTGCGGAGCCCGCTTCGCGCGGATCTCGCCGGGCGTCAACTCGAAGACCTCCGAGATGGTGTCATTGAACTGACGAATGCTGGCGAAACCGGCCGCGAAGGCGACATCGGCGACGGGCAGATCCGTGGCTGTGAGCAGCGTGCGGGCGGTCTGCGCCCGGTGAGCGCGAGAGAGGGCGAGCGGCCCTGCGCCGAGCTCGGAGTGCAGTACGCGGGTGAGGTGACGTGACGAGTAGCCGAGCCGGCCGGCCAGGCCGGGGACACCCTCACGCTCGATGATCCCATCGCCGATGAGGCGCATGGCGCGGGAGGCGAGGTCGTTGCGGAGGTTCCACGCCGGAGTGCCGGGAACCGCCTCGGGGAGGCAGCGCTTGCAGGCTCGGTAGCCGGCTTCGTGGGCGGCTGCGCTCGTGGCGTAGAAGGTGACGTTCTCGGCCCTGGGTGTGCGTGCCGGGCACGACGGGCGGCAGTAGATACCGGTCGTGCGCACCGCCGAGATGAACTGCCCGTCGAATCGGGGGTCCTTCGCCTGGATGACGCGGTACCGTTCGGTGAAGTCCATTGCTTCAGACTGTCACAGCGGATGCCGCGTCGCTAGCGGAAATCGGACATCGCCATTGGGGCGTGGTGGCCCGCGCGATCTCCTGACCTGCGACTCATGCGGTCAGGCCTCTTCGGGCTCCGGGCACCGCAGCTTGGCGGTGAGGCCGGCGAGTTGCACGAGTTCGGCGTCCGTGAGCGCCGACCCCATCAGCTGAGTGATCGTCTGCATGTGCAACCGGGCGACCTCGCGGTACTGTTCGAAACCGGCATCCGTGATGGCCACGATCGTGCCGCGCTTGTCGGTCGGGTCAGGATGCTTCGACACGTATCCACGCGCGACCAACCGGTCGACGAGGCGGCTCACGCTGGGCTGGCTCAGCAGCACGAGCTCGTTGATGTCGCGCAGGCGGGCGCGGCGCTCGGGCTGCAGAGACAGGTTGAAGAGCACGTCGTACTCGTTGAGTGACATCGTGCGTGTGGGGAACTCGGATGCGAGCGCGCGAATGACGCCGACCTGTGCCCGGAACAGCGACTCCCAGGCGGACACAGCCAGATCACGATCCGTCATTCGAGCCTCCCTGACCGTCAAGCCTAGGGCTTTCGCCCGTCGCGTTCAGCCCCTGTTTCGGGGCGATCGCCCCGCGGTAGAGCAGCACGAGGCCGGTCACGTTGAGGGCGGCGCCGAGGACGGCGATGAGGATGCCGAAGACGATCGACAGCGGATTCGATGTGAGCACGAATGACAGCGCGAGCAGGATGCCGGTGGCCAGGATGAGCAGGCCGAGACCGAAACACGCGATGCCGAGGACGACACGGGATGAGAACAGGCGTGGATGCTCCGTCGGAGGGACGGTCGGATCCGGGTCGGCTGCGCTCATGCTCTCAGGGTATCCGCCCGGTCGATGTCGCCCGTTAACGGATTGAAGGCCGGTCGTAGAGGCTTACGACCGGCCTTCCCCTTGCACCAAGAGTGTCCTGCAATCACATTCCGCGGGAGCTGCCACAGCAAAACAACTTCCGCTCTCTGAATATATAACGGAAAGGTAACAGCGTCTAGTTATCGAAACGTTATTTTTCTGGGAGTTGTCCGACGAGCGGTCGAATCCGGTGTGGAACCGCCGATTCTCACGACGACGGCGCCCTTCTTTCTTCCGGTGTCGACATAACGGTGCGCGTCAGCGATGTCGGCCAGGTCGACGATCCGGTCGAAGGAGGGTGTGATGCGCCCGGAGGCAGCATGTTCCATAACCGAGGCGAGGTCGCTACTCGTGACAGTGACACCGGTCACCATGCGTTTCCCTGTGCGTCGGCGCCGACGGCGCGCGGCGATGAGATCGTGGAGATCGGTGACGACGGAGAGGAGTGTTCCCCCGGCGGAGAGGCGCTTCTCCAGTTCGTCGAACGGAACGTTGCCGACACAGTCGACGATGACGTCGTACGTGGTTGCCTCGTCTGCGAACCGGGTGCGTGTGTAGTCGATGACGCGCTCGGCGCCGCAGGAGCTCACCAGCTCTGCGTTCGCGCCGCTGCAGACAGCAGTCACCCGCGCGCCCGCGCGGCTGGCAAGCTGCACGACGGCTGTTCCCACGGCACCCGACGCGCCATTCACGAGCACCGTTGTGCCGGTCTCAAGATCGGCCTGCCGCAGAAAGGCCGTCGCGGTGATCCCGCCGAAGACGAGGGCTGCGGCCTCCTCGAAAGTCAATCCGGCGGGCTTTGTCGTTATGGCGGCATCGGCTGTCACGAGCGCATATTCGGCATGCCCGCCGAAGTGGCTCCCGAGCCATGCGACGACTTCGTCTCCTGGCGAGAACGTCGTCACATCCGAACCCACGGATTCGACGATCCCGGCGATGTCCATCCCGAGCACGCGGCGTCTGGGCCTGAAGAAGCCGAGCGTCAACGAACTCAGCACGCTCAGCCCGCGGGGAACGCGCTTGGCTCGGGACCGGCTGTCAGCGGCGCTGACCGTGCTGGCTGTGACTCTGACGAGTATTTCATCGCGGCGGGGAGTGGGCTTCTGGAGGTCGACGATACGGACGACATCTGGCCCTCCGAATCGGCGATAGACGGCCGCTCTCATCGCTCTGCTCCTGCCGTCAGCTCGGCACGGGCGTGCGGTGAGACGAGCCTCGCGATCGCATCGCGCCGAAAGCCCCTGGTGAGCAGGTAGGCACCCATCCCGAACTCCCACACCGTCAACCCCAGCGCGCCAATCGCGGAGACGGGGGATGCCGGCCCCCAGAGTCCGAAAAGCACGCCGACCGCCCCGACGAGGAGAAATGGCGCCCCGATGAATCCGAACACGGGCAGAACGCGAGGAATGAGGCGCGAGCGATACATCAGCGGGCCGAGAAGCAGAGCGTTGATCGCGGGAATCATCCCCTGACCGAGAAGCGTCGTCCACGTGTTCTGGGCCAGAAGCGCGTCACCGATGAGGCCGGCATCCTCACCGGTGCCGACCTGTCGAATCGTGACGATGGACATGAGCGCTACAACGCCGGCGAAGATGGCGGCCGCCTCGAGGATCCGCATGCCGACGAATCCGAGGGCGAGACCCTCGTTCTGACGCTTGACGACCGGAAACAGCGCTACCGCCGTACCGATGCACGCGAGGGCGACGATGACCTCGAGAACACCCCCGACGATGACGGGCGTTTCCGCCCCGCCGCCTGCGATGAAGCCCGGATCGCTCTTCACCTGGTTGTAGAGAACGACGGTCGGGATGGACGCGAATGTGAGCAGATAGAGCGCTCCTGCGGCCACCGAGTTTCCTCGGAACGAGGCAACCCGGCGCGACGCTGGTGGGCGAGTGGATGTCTTCATGGCTGTTCCTTAATCGAGAGAAGTGTACGTTGTACACCTTGGTTGAGACCGTAGAGTGTACTTTGTACACTTGTCAAGGAGTGGAGCCGAACCCGGCGGAAAGAAGTGGATGAGTCAGCAGGCGGATGCCACTCGGCGAGTTCGATTGAACCGGGATCGCGTGCTCGATGCCGCCGTCGCCCTCGCCGACCAGATCGGCATCGATGCGCTGAGCATGCGCCGCCTCGCCCAGGAGTTGGCCGTCGTTCCGATGGCGCTCTATAAGCACGTCGGAGACAAGGAGGATCTGCTCGACGGGATGGTCGAGCAGATCATCCGGGAGATCGATGATCCCGTTCAGGACATCGACTGGAAAAGTGCGCTGCGGTTACGGGTTCTCTCAGCGCGAAGCGCCCTCCAGCGCCACC
This sequence comes from Mycetocola sp. CAN_C7, assembly GCF_015752285.1. Lineage (NCBI taxonomy): Bacteria > Bacillati > Actinomycetota > Actinomycetes > Micrococcales > Microbacteriaceae > Mycetocola > Mycetocola sp. CAN_C7. The sequence continues at coordinate 325,829 of NZ_JADOUY010000001.1, read as the reverse complement.
CCTGGGCGAGGCAGGCCATCGAATCGCGACGAAACCCCACGCCGGCGGTGCTCGAGTACCAGGATTCGATCGCCGAGATCTTTCTCACCGGCGGCATCACCCCTGACCTCGCCCATCACGCCATGCACACTCTCGGGGGACGGATGTGGGGATTCACCCAGGAGCTCTTCGACGGATCTGCAGGCCCTGAGGACGAGACAGTACCGGGTATTGAAGCCCAAGCCGCCACGATCGCCCACATGGTGGAGCGCTATCCCCATGTCGTGACCATCGCTACGGCCACGCAGCATGACGAGGGCTCCGTCGTTGGTCATGGCTGCGACGACCAGTTCGAGTTCGAATTCGCCCTCGACCTGCTCCTCGACGGGTTCGAGCAACGCCACCTCAGGGGATGGACATCGGCGAGGACCTGACCAGCGGTCGAGGAGCGGTTCAGCCTGCGAACTCGCGCACCGGCATCCCGGTCACTCCGACCTTCACATGGAAGAGCGAGCCGGCGAGCGGGTCATCACCCGGGTTGAGGTTCTCCCTCGACGTGGTGATGAACAATTCGTCGAGCGCTGCCCCGCCGAGCGTGCACGCCGTGACCTGGCGGGCACCGACCTCGATGACCTCATCGAGTCGGCCGTCGTCTCGGTACCGCCTCACCTCTCCCGAGCCGTTCATCGCGACCCAGACCCCGCCCTCGGCGTCGACCGTGAGCCCGTCGGGGTTGTCGTCGTCCGCCATCGTGACGAAGTGGCGCCGACCGGTCAATCCGCCTGCTGCGTCATAGTCGAAGAGCTGGATGCTGTGGGTCGCGGTGTCGTTGTAATAGGCGAGCGATCCGTCCGGGCTCCAGTCGATACCGTTCGACACGGTGGCTCCGTCGAGTACCGGCCGCACGGACAGATCGGAGTCGAGCCGGTACACACTGGCTGCTCCCGGCCGCTGGTCGTAGGCCATCGAGCCGGCATAGAACCGTCCGTCGGGATCGCATCCGCCCTCATTCATCCGGATGCCGGGGTCGGCCCAGATCTCGTCGAGGGCCGTGACGGTTCCGTCGGCGCCTTCGATGGCGAGGCCGCGCTCGACGGCGATCACCGCTCCGCCGCCCTCGCGAGGGCGGACAGCCGCCGCGATCGCGCCGACGTGGCGGCGGTTGATCGTGCCGGACTCCGTCAGCGACAGGATGTCACCGGCCAGCATGTCGACCCAGCGCAGGCCACCCCAGCCCGGCGACCAGACGGGACCCTCAGCATGGTAGGCGACCGGATCGGTGAGCTGCTCTGCCCGCATGGGTTCAGTCCTTCCGTGATCGCCGGAGATCCGGCGCGCTGGTCTGCGATGCTACCGCGCGCCTGTCCGAACGGTCCGGCGGTTGTCGTCGTGCGCGAACCGGTGTGCCGCGCGACTCGAAGTGCGGATGTCAATGCCCCCGCAACGCTCAGACGCGACACCTAGTGTTGAGCCAGTGTCGACCCTGCTGCAGAACTCCGCCCTCGATCTCCCCGACGCGGACGACAACGGATTCGTTCGGGTGCGCGGTGCCCGCGAGAACAACCTGAAGGACGTCGACGTCGACGTTCCGCGCGGCAGCATCGTCGCCTTCACCGGTGTCTCCGGCTCGGGCAAATCGTCGCTCGCGTTCGGCACGATCTTCGCCGAAGCCCAGCGCCGTTTTCTCGAGTCCGTCGCCCCGTACGCGCGCCGTCTGATCGCGCAGGGACACACGCCGCACGTCGATGCGATCACCGGGCTTCCCCCCGCAGTCGCGCTGCAGCAACGCCGCGGAGCCCCGAGCTCCCGTTCGACGGTCGGCACGCTGACGACGCTCTCCAATTCGATGCGGATGCTGTTCTCGCGGGCCGGCTCCTACCCGTCGGGAATGGCGCGTCTCGAGTCCGATTCATTCTCACCGAACACCGCCACCGGTGCGTGCCCGCGTTGTCACGGACTGGGCATCGCGCACACCGTGACCGAGGCATCCGCCGTTCATGATCCGACGCTGAGCATTCGCGACGGTGCGATCACCGCGTGGCCCGGCGCGTGGCAGGGCAAGAACCTGCGCGATGTCGTCGTCAACCTCGGTTATGACATCGAGTCACCGTGGCAGGACCTGCCGCGCGGCGACCGGGACTTCCTGCTGTTCAGCGACGAGCAGCCGGTTGTCGAGATCATCCCGCAGCGGGACCGGGTGGCGAAGCCGTACAAGGGCCGATTCTGGAGCGCCAAAAGCCACATCATGCACACGCTCGCCGACTCGAAGAGCGAGTCGCAGCGCGCTCGCGCTGCGCGGTTCGTCGAGACCGGCCCGTGCGACCTCTGCGGAGGAAGCGGGCTCACCCGGGCCGCGCTCTCGGTCACCTTCGCCGGGTCCACGATCGCCGACCTCAATGCTCTCCCGCTGTCGCAGCTGGCCGAGGTGCTCCGGCCGACGACGCTGTTGAGCACCGCGGATGCCGCCACCTCAGACGCCTCGTCAGGGGAGACCACCGAGGTCGCCGTCGCGATCGCGATCGATCTGCTCGGCCGCATCGAAGTGCTCGACAGCCTGGGCCTCGGCTACCTCGGTCTTGGCCGCAGAACCCCGACGCTGTCGCCGGGTGAAATGCAGCGACTTCGGATCGCGACACAGCTGCGCTCCGGCCTGTTCGGTGTCGTCTACGTGCTCGACGAGCCCTCCGCCGGCCTGCACCCCGCCGACGCCGAACCGCTCATGGTCGTCCTCGAAAAACTCAAGGAATCAGGCAACTCGGTCTTCGTCGTCGAGCACAACATGGATGTCGTCCGCCGGGCGGACTGGCTCGTCGACGTCGGCCCGGGCGCGGGCACAGGCGGTGGCTCGGTTCTCTACAGCGGCCCGGTCGCCGGACTCGCCGACATCGAGGCATCCCTCACCCGGGAGTTCCTCCACCGCGACGCGACATCCGTTGTTCCTCGACCGGCTCGGCGGAGGCCTGAGGGCACCCTGGGGCTGTGCGGAATCACCCGGCACAACCTCGTCGACCTCGATGTCGAGGTTCCGCTCGGCGTGCTGACCGTCGTCACCGGGGTCTCCGGTTCGGGCAAGTCCACCCTCGTCAGCCGCGTGCTTGCCGATGCCGTGCGCGACGGCCTGCGCAAGAGGGGCGGGAGGGCCGCGCCGGTCGACGAGCCCACCGACGTTCCTGATGACCTCGACGCCGAGCCGGCCGCCGTCACCGCTCTCGATGCCGTGACCGGGCTCGACGCGATCGACCGGCTCGTGCGGGTCGATCAGCGCCCCATCGGCCGCACCCCACGGTCGAACCTCGCCACGTACACCGGGCTCTTCGACGCCGTCAGGGCGACATTCGCAGCCACACCGGATGCCGTCGCGCGCGGCTATGACGCCGGCCGGTTCTCGTTCAACGTCGCCGGTGGTCGCTGCGAGACCTGTCTCGGTGAAGGGTTCGTCGAGGTCGAGCTCCTTTTTCTTCCCGGCAGCTATTCGCCGTGCCCGACCTGCGGCGGTTCACGGTACAACGCAGACACGCTCGAGATCCTCTATCACAGCAAGCACGTGGCCGACGTGCTGCGGATGACCGTCGACGAGGCGGCCGGCTTCCTGGCCGGGGTCCCGGCTGCGGCGCGAAGCCTCGCGACCCTGCGCGATGTCGGCCTGGGCTACCTGCGACTGGGTCAGCCGGCAACGGAACTGTCGGGAGGGGAAGCCCAGCGCATCAAGCTCGCCACCGAACTGCAGCGCGCCAGGCGCGGACACACGCTGTACGTGCTCGACGAACCGACGACCGGGCTGCACCCCGCCGATGTGCGGCTGCTGATGACGCAGCTCAACCGTCTCGTCGATGCGGGCAATACCGTCGTGCTCGTCGAGCACGACATGGATGTCGCCGCCGACGCGGACTGGGTCATCGACATGGGCCCGTCCGGCGGAGAGGCCGGCGGTCGCATCGTCGTCGCCGGCGTTCCGTCGACCGTCGCGGAGCATCCCGAGAGCAGGACAGCCCCGTACCTGGCAGATCGCCTGCCGAAGAGGTAGCGACGACGGGTGGCGTTCGCCAGGCAGTCACCGCAGAAAGATGTGGTTTTCGCCTGTTGAGCGTGCCCGCTGATCGTTTGCGCCTGTCGAGCGTCACGGGATTCGCAGCTCCGACGCCGAGCGTCACGGGATTCGCAGCTCCGACGCCGAGCGTGGGGAGCTCCCTGGTTCTAGAACAGGTCGGGCGACGGCGTCGATGAGTGGCGGATCGATACGTCTGCGTGGCGGTCGAACCGGTACCCGACGCCGCGCACGGTGCGCACGATGTCTTCGTAGCGGGCGAGCTTGGCACGCAGACGACGAACGTGCACGTCGATGGTGCGTTCGTTCGGAACCTCGTCTTCGTCTCCGCCCTTCCAGAGGGAGGCGATGAGCTCGGCGCGCTCGATCGTCCGGCCCTCGCGGAGCACGAGGTACTGGAGCAGCTCGAACTCCTTGTATGTGAGTCCGACCGGCTCGTTGTCGAGTACGAGGCGCTTGCGTGAGATGTCGATGACGACGCCGGAGTGAGCGCGGTCGAGCTCTTCGTCTTCCTCGGCCTGACGGTGCCTGGCAAGTGCTGACGGGTCCTGAAGTGCGAGGCGCACGACGTCGACGTCCCGTCCTCCTGCGCCCTCGGGGGCAAGGGCGACGGCGGCGTAGGTTTCAGACGTCGGAGCGAGTTCTGCTGTGAGGGCCTTGAGGGCCTGCACGATCGCACCGAGGTTGGTGCCTGCGGCGGCGGCCTTGGCGTCGTCGATTCCGACGTAGAGAACGAAGCCGCGTGCTTCGGTGCCCTCAGGGACGGCACGGAGGCGGGGAGCCGCCGACGGAGCGGATGCCTCGACGGGAGCAGTTGTGGACGGTGCGAATGAGGTGGCGTGTACGAGAGACATGAGGGGAATCCTTTGTGGAGAAGAACGTTGCGTCGAACCGCGGTCCCGTGAGCGGGTACGACGGATGCCGTGTGGACGGCGGTTCGGAATGTGGCCTGTGCGGCGGCCGGAGCGGATGCGAGGTGTGGCATCCGGGACGCGAGCGTGACGAGATCTGTCAGCGAGCGTGGCGACGGGTTACGCGGTTAGCGACACATTCGACAACACATGACTGCGCTGCCGGCCATCATCAGGCGGGCAGTTCCACGAGGCTCGACGGAGCTCAGGGAAGGGGCGTTATCAGTCATGTCGATGAGTTAACCCCACGGTGTCGCGGTGTGTCAAATCTTTGCACCGCATGACGAATAAACGAGAAATACAGAAGCTTCTCCGCGCGAAGCGCGCTTCATGCGAAGAAACTTCGAAGTACCTCCAGTCAACAACCACGTGTCGCAAGGACCTGCGTCGCCGATTTTGAGGGAGCGGGGCGCAGGCATCGTGTGCAGAGGGTGTGGTCGAGCGCCCATGGGCGCCGGTGCAGGATGCCGTCGCGGGGAAGAGGAACTCTAGACCAGCCCGTAGAGCCGGTCGCCCGCATCGCCGAGGCCAGGCACGATGTACCCGTTCTCGTTGAGCCGTTCGTCGAGCGCGCCGAGCACGATCGTGACGTCGCGCCCCTGGGTGGCTTTTTCGAGTGCAGCGACACCCTCGGGGGCGGCGAGCAGACAGATGGCGGTGACGTCGACAGCGCCACGGTCGAAGAGGAAGTCGATCGCAGCACCGAGGGATCCACCCGTGGCCAGCATCGGGTCGAGCACGAAGCACTGGCGGTCGGAGAGGTCGTCGGGCAGGCGCTCGGCGTATGTGGTCGGTTCGAGGGTCTCCTCGTTGCGCACCATGCCCAGGAAGCCGACCTCAGCGGTCGGCAGCAGCTTCACCATGCCCTCGAGCATGCCGAGACCCGCGCGCAGGATCGGAACGACGAGGGGACGTGGCTGGCTGATCGCCAGGCCGGTCGTCGTCGTCACCGGGGTCTCGATCTGCACCGTCTCGGTGCGCACGTTGCGGGTGGCCTCGTAGGCCAGCAGCGTGACCAGTTCTTCGGTCAGTGCCCGGAACACCGGCGACGGCGTCGTCTTGTCACGAAGCACCGTGAGCTTGTGGGTGATCAGGGGGTGGTCCGCTACGTGCACTCGCATGGGTTAAACCTACCCGGTGTGCACCTCCTCGCGGGCGGCGGCCGTTTCGGGCCACCGTGAGGCTACGCGGGTCAGTACGGTGGAGTCACGCTCACCGATGAATCGAGGACACAGTGGCTGACGCAGATCCCCCCGAACTCCATGCCGTCCTCGCCGAACTCTCGACGGAGCGGGTGAACGATCGATATGCCGACCTCGACCTCCTGTCGACCCGGAACCTCGTCTCCGCGATGAATGCCGAAGACGCCGGTGTCGCCCCCGCGGTCGCCGAGAACACGGATGCCATCGCCACAGCGGTCGACGCCATCTCTGAACGGATGCTCCGCGGCGGTCGCCTGATCTACATCGGTGCGGGCACACCCGGCCGCCTCGGCGTGCTCGACGCGAGTGAGGCTCCGCCCACGTTCGGAACCGACCCTGATCGCATCGTCGGAGTCATCGCCGGTGGTCGGACGGCACTGGTCACCGCCGTGGAGGGCGCTGAGGACGACGGGGCAGCCGGCATCCGAGACGTCGCAGATCTCGACGTCCGCGAAGGCGACTCGCTCGTCGGGATATCGGCATCCGGTCGCACGCCCTACGTCCTCTCCGCTGTCGCCGAGGCCCGCCGTCGCGGCGCGTTCACCGTCGGGGTGGCGTGCAACGCAGCATCCGACCTGGGGGCAGCAGCAGACGTTGCCATCGACGTCGTCGTCGGCCCCGAGCTCCTCACCGGCTCGACCAGGCTGAAGGCCGGCACCGCGCAGAAGATGGTGCTCAACATGCTGAGCACGCTGACGATGGTGCGGCTCGGCAAGACCTACGGCAACCTCATGGTCGACCTCAAGGCCAGCAACGAAAAGCTGGTCGCACGCTCGGAACGCACCGTGATGCTGGCCACCGGCGTGGATGCGGCCACCGCCGCTCGGACCCTGGCCGCTGTGGGCGGCTCGGTCAAGGCCGCCATCCTCGTGCATCTCGGCGACGTGACACCTGAAACCGCTGTCGCTCTCCTCGGCGAGCACGACGGGTTCCTGCGACGGGCGCTCGCCGAAGCGGCACGCTGAGGAGTGGCGACCCTCGAATAGGCTTCTCGGCAAGACAGGAGGCCCGGATGCCGTTACCCGTCGACCCGGTCGACCAGGAGTGGATGCGTCGTGCCCTCGACGAGGCCCGCTCCGCCCTGACCACGGCCGACGTACCTGTCGGCGCCGTGATCGTCACCGCAGACGGCCGAATACTCGGCGCCGGTCGCAACGAGCGGGAAGCCCGTCAGGATCCCACCGCTCACGCCGAGTTGGAGGCGATCCGCGCTGCGGCGACAGCATCAGGCGACTGGCACCTGACGGATGTCACGCTCTACGTCACCCTCGAACCGTGCGTGATGTGTGCTGGCGCGATTCTCGCCGCCCGGATTCCTCGTGTGGTCTTCGGTGCGTGGGATGACAAGGCCGGGGCAGCGGGCAGCGTCTACGACGTGCTGCGCGACCGTCGCCTCAACCATCGGGTGGAGGTCGTGCCAGGCGTCGATGCCGACGCCTGCTCAGCCCTGCTCACCGAGTTCTTTCGCGGCGACGGGTCTGAGCGGCGGCCGGGCTGACCGGCGACCTCGTGCCGGGGCGACTCAGCGCACGATCACTGTCGGCGCTGCCAGCCGCGCGAGCACTCCGTGGCTGACCGATCCGAGCAGGAACCGGGCGACAGCACCACGGCCGTGGCTTCCGACGACGACGAGAGACGCTGTCGACGCCTCCTCGGTCAGAACGGACGTCGGGTCTCCCTCGGCGACGACACGACGAACCCGCACGCTCGGATGCCCACCCATCACGCCCTCGAGGGCGCGGGTCAGCGTCTCGTTCCCGATCTCGGTGAGGTCCTCGACGTATTCGACGGGGAAAGCCAGGTCGTACCCGTAGACGACCGGGTTCGGCCAGGCATTCACGGCGACGAGCGCCTCACCCAGCCGGTCCGCTTCGTCCACCGCGAATGCGAGGGCATGTTCCGACGTCGGCGAGCCGTCGACACCGACGACGACGCCGTGGCGACCGACGAGACTCACGTTCGGGATCACGGCGACCGGGGTGGTGCTTGCCGCTGCAATCCGGAAACCGCGGGTACCGTGCCTGCGCGACCCGTCGTCTCCGTCGGAGTCGCTGCCGACGACGACCATCTCGGCATCCTGCGACAGCCGCACGAGCTCGTTGAGCGGATCGCCCTCCTGCACGCTCGTCGTCACATCGGATCCCGGTGAACCCTCCCTGGCCAGGTCGGCTGCAGCGGAGAGCATGGCGTCGACGTCTGCCCGGGCCGCCTCGAGCAGTCCTGCGCTCCCTGCTCGCCGCATCCCGGCGTCGACGACGTGAACGAGGTGAAGCCCGAGTCCGCGAGAACTCGCGCGTGACGCCGCCCATCGCACCGCCGCCCTGCTCGTGTCGAGATTTTTGACACCGACCAGCATCCTTGTCGCCATGGGGTCCTCGCTTTCGCCGGGGTTCAGCCCGTCTTCTTTGCGGCGGCTTTTGCCGCACGTTTGGTCTCGCGCACTCTCGTCAGCGAATCGGCGTCGACGATGTCTGCGACCGACCGGTGGCTGCCGTCCTCGCCATACGCTCCGGCCGCGTCCCGCCAGCCGGTGCCGGTGAAGCCGTACTGTTTGCCGAGCAGTGCGACGAAGATCCGCGCTTTCTGGTCGCCGAAGCCCGGGAGGGCCTTCAGCCGACGGTAGACCTCGGCGCCATCCGGGTCTCCCCGAGTCCAGAGAGCGGATGCCTCTCCGCCCCAGTCATCGACAAGGGCGTGGCACAGCGCCTGGATCCGTGCGGCCATGTTTCCGGGGTAGCGGTGCACAGCTGGAGGGGTCCTGCAGAGTTCGACGAACGTCTCGGGGTCGGTGCCGGCGATCGCCTCGGCCGTGAACGCGCCGAGGCGGTCGCGGATTTTCGACGGCCCGGCGAACGCGGATTCCATCGGAACCTGCTGATCGAGCAGCATCCCGATGAGCAGCGCGAGCGGGTCTGTCGAGAGCAACTCGTCGGCGGCATTATCCCCGGTGATCGTCAGGTTCGGCGTCATGACTCATGCTTACCACTCGGGGGCATCCCACACGAGCCCGCCGCGGCGTCCGTCGAGAAACGGACCTTACTGCGATGCCAACGCCGGGAGCCCGGCGGTGTGAATGAAGCTCCGGAGCGGATGGCCGTCTGCGACGTCGAGAAGCGCCTGGACTCCATCGAGCGGCAGACCGAGCGGGTGTTCGAGGCTGGCGCCAGGGGCGTGCTCGGCCAGCGCGGCCGCGAGGGCATCCCGCATCGTCACCGAGTGCGTGGCGAGCGCGCCGACGGCACCGACCCTGGCGTACGCGCCGGGCTGCCAGCCCACCCGGCGGAGTGCACTCGTCGCCGAATGCGCGAGCTCAGCGGCGGCGGCGGCGACGATCGCTCGCGCTGTCTCGTCACCCGCCGTTGCCGCATCGACGACCGGGCGGCAGAACGAGGCGATGCGGGAGACCCGCTTGGGATCGGCCTGCACCACCATGTACACCTCGTCGAGCGGCCCGAACAGCTCGACTGCTGTCGCCTCGAGTGTCGTGTGGGGTGCCCGTCCGTCGAAGGCGCGCAGCGCGGCATCCAGCCCGGCGCGACCCACCCAGTACCCGCTGCCGGCGTCACCGAGCAGGAATCCCCAGCCGTCCACCTTGGCGACCGCCGTCTCGGAGAGAGCGAGGACGACGACGCCGGTTCCGACCGCGAGCATCACGCCTGGCGCTGTGCCGTTCGCGGCCAGATAGCCCGTGATCGAGTCGTGGGCCAGAGCCACGCGGCGTACTCCGAGATGTTGGGTCGCCTGGAGCAGGCCGCTCGGGTTTGCGGCGGCAGGGGTGAGCCCCGATGTACCGACCGCGAGTTCATCGATGCGATGGCCGGTCGACGTGGAGAGGCCGACAGCGAGGTCGGCGATCTGGTCGACGACGGGACGATCGGTGAGAACGCCCGGCCCTTCGACCTCGGTGAGCACGCCGCCGGCGTCTGAGAGACGCAGCCGGGTGCCGGTCTGACCACCGTCGATGGACAGGCGAAGGGTGGGAGGTGTCATGACGATTCCGGGGAGATCAGGCGAACGTGACCGAGCGCAGTGAGCGGGGGGAGAGGCGGTCCTGCAGCATGAGCGTCGCAGCGCCGAGGGCGGCCGCGTCGTTGCCGTTCACTGACATCCGCACCTCGACGCCGTGGATGCCGCGGGCGAGAGCCCGTTCAGACAGGACGCGGGCGATGGTCTGGACATAGATCGACCCGGCCGTGGAGAAGGCGCTCCCTGCCAGGACGATGAGCTGCAGGTCGAGAAGGTTCACCATCGAGACCAGCGCGACCGCCAGGTAGTCTGCCGACTCCTCGATCAGCGCACGCGCGGCTGCATCGCCCCTGGCCGCTGCGCTGCCGATGGCGGCGAAGTCGACTGAGATCCGCCCGGTGAGCGGGAGATCGAGCGTGCCGTTCGCGACGGCATCCCGCGCCTTCTCGACGATCGCCCGTGGGCCGGCATACAGTTCGAGGCAGCCGATGTTGCCGCACGGGCAGACAAGTCCATTCGCGTCGACGCTGATGTGGCCGATCTCGCCGACGTTGGAGGAGACGCCGTGATAGATGGTGCCATCGATGACGATTCCAGAGCCGATTCCCGACCCCATGTACACCGAGGCGTAACTGCCATAGCCCTCGGTCGCGCCGAGCCAGTACTCGCCGATCGCTGCTGCCGTCGCGTCGTTGTCGAACTCGCACTGGAGCCCGGTCGTCGTCGCCAGAGCCTTGCGGATCGGGAAGTCGCTCCAGCCGGCGAGCGAGGGCACGCCGCGCACTGTGCCGTTCTCACGGTCGACCGGGCCGGGGATGGCCAGCCCCATTCCGACGATGGATGAGCGGTCGAGGTCGAGTCCGACGATGAGGGATTCGATGTCATCGGTCATGCGAGAGACGACCGCGACGGGTGAAGCGTCGCCTGGGCCGTCGACACGCGTGCGGCCGACCACGGTGCCGCTGAGGTCGGCCACGACGTAGGTGATGTAGTCCTGCCCCACGTGCACGCCGAGCGCGAGCCGCGATGCCGGATTGATCTCGAGACGCATCCGGGGCTTGCCGCCGGTGGATTCGCCGCGCCCGGTCTCGCTGATCACGCCGTCGGCGAGCAACTCGCGCACGACGGTGGAGATGGTCGCCTGGGTCAGCCCGGTGAGCTCGGCCAGTTCGACACGGCTGATCGGTCCGGCTGAGCGGATGAGATCGAGCGTCTTTCCTTTGGACGACGCTCGACGGCGGGGTTTTTCGGTCACATCGCCCATGCTAACTTACTTTGCTTTATAAAGTCGATAAAGAAAGTGGTGCGGACTTAAGGGTAGTGAAACCGAATTCTACCGCCGAATCCGGCGCCGCGAGGAGCCGGATTCAGCGGTAGATGTCGACCGTTCTAGAGAGTCGCGGCCCTGGGGTCCCAGTCAGCGGGAAGCGGTGACACCGACGGCGCCGTGCTCCCGATCGTCACGAACTCGCCGGACTCGGCCGACTCGGCGATCGAGACCATGGTGTCGACGACGTGGTAGGCGAGCTCGCCAGACGCGCGGTGCGGCCGATCTTCGCGGATGGCCCTCGCGAGATCGAGAACTCCGGTGCCACGGGTCGATGACGCGACGGTGGACGCGAGGACCTCGGAACCCTCGCCGCCCCTGCGGTGGATGACCAGGTCGCCGTCGAAGTTGTTCGGGTCGGGGAGCACGAGCGTGCCCTCCGTTCCGGCGATCTCGACGAAGCCGTGACGGGTCAGCGCGGAGTCGAAGCTCCAGATGCTCTGGCCGGATCCGCCCGACGCGAACTGCAGCAGTGCTCCGACGTGCGACGGCACGGTGACGTCGAACGTCTCGCCGGCTTTCGGTCCCGATCCGATCGTGCGTTGAGCGCGGGCGGTGGACCCGGATGCCGCGACCCGCGCGATCGAACCGAACGCCTGCACGAGTGCCGTGAGGTAGTACGGGCCGATGTCGAACAGCGGACCAGCGCCCTCCTGGAAGAGGAAGGCGGGGTTCGGATGCCACGACTCGGGGCCGGGAGACTGCATGAGGGTGAGCGCGGTCAGCGGTGTGCCGATCTGCCCCTCCTCGATCGCCCGGAACGCGGCCTGCAGACCGGCACCGAGGAAGGTGTCAGGCGCGCAGCCGACGCGCACGCCGGCATCCGCTGCCGCGGCGAGAAGTCGCTGGCCGCTCTCGCGATCGAGCGAGAAGGGTTTCTCGCTCACGACGTGCTTACCTGCGGCCACCGCATCGAGGGCGATCGGCACGTGCGCGGTCGGGATGGTCAGGTTGACGACGATCTCGACGTCAGGATGGCTGAGCACGGCATCGACTCCGCCGCTCGACTCGATGCCGAACTGTGCGGCACGTCTGGACGCCGAATCCTCGAAGAGGTCGCCGACCGCGTGGACGACGACATCCGGGAACGTTGTGAGGTTCTCGAGATAGGTCTCGCTGATGACACCGGCACCGATGATGCCGACGCCGACGGGTCCGCTGCCGCTCATGCCGTCGCCTCTCCAGTGGTGAGGTAGCTGTAACTGTCTTCGACGGCCTCGAAGACATCGCCATCGAAGTCGTCGAGTTCGACGACACCGATCTTCAGATCGGGGACGGCGTCGATGATCGACCAGATCGGCAGGGATCCAGAGCCGACCGCGACCTGCTTCTTGGTGTCGAGGCTTCCGTCGCCGTCCTTGATGTGGATCGCGACGACCCTGCGGTCGAGACGACGGAGCAGTTCGACGGGGTCGACTCCTCCGGCCTGGGCCCAGTAGGTGTCGACCTCGAGCACGACGGCGGGGTCGAGTCCATCGACGAGGACCTCGAGAGCGGGCCGGCCGTCGATGCGGTTCTCCAGCTCGAAGTGGTGGTTGTGGTAGCCGACGGTGAGCCCGAACTCGGCGGCGAGCTTGGCCGCGGCGTTGAGCTTGTCCGCCGTTGCAGCGATGTCATCTGCGGTCGTCCACCTGGCGCGGTCGACGTGCGGGTCGATCACGATGCCGATGCCGAGGCGCACGGCCGTTTCGAACACGGCGCGCTGGTCGGGCACCGAGAGGAGGCCGACGTGGGTGGACGGCGCGACGAGGCCGGTCTCAGCGAATGCCGCCTCGAGTTCGTCGGCTTTCGCGACGAAGTTGAACGGTTCGACCTGGCGGTAACCGATGTCGGCGACCCGCCGCATGGTGCCGGCGAAATCGGCTTCGAGAGCATCCCGCAGTGTGTAGAGCTGCAGGGAGGGGTTCGGAAATTCAGCCATGGACTCCATCATCCTTCGAATTGTCGTGCACTTACTTAACTCACCTAAGATACTAGTACCACGCCGGCGAAGCCGACGAAAAGGATGCCACCGCTCCCCGACTGCCGCCGTCCGTGCCTGTGTCTACGCTCCCACGGTGTGAGTGCCGCTGTCGACCATGAGGCGACCCACTCCTCGGCGATCCGCACGATCCGGCCGGCACGTCCGCGCGGCCTTCCTCAGCCACGGGTGCCGCGGCTGACCCCTCGTCTGTCGGTCCTAGGACCAGCCGTCGCCATCGCCTCGGCGACCTCCATCAATTACTTGACTTACATAATAAAGTGGCCTAAGAAAGTATCCAACGGTTCTTCGTTCTCGCATCCCGCGCAGCAGACAGCGGTTGAGTACTGCCCGTGACCCCCGCCACTCCGGTGGCATTTCACTGATGAAAGGTCCAACGATGTCCCTGAAATCACACGGCACGAGGCGGGTAGGCCTGACGGTCACCGCACTCGCGGCCGCTGCGGCGCTGACACTCACCGGCTGCAGTGCCAGCTCGACTCCCACGAGTGACACCTCCAGCATCACCGTCTTCAATGGCGCCACCGGCACCATCACGGAGAACTTCAACCCCTTCTCGTCCACCGCCCTCCAGCCCACCCTCGGCGTCATCTTCGAGCCGCTGTACTGGTACAACGCCGCCGCCGACCAGGATCCGGTTCCCCAGCTCGCGACGGCATTCGAGTGGAACGAAGACGGCACCGCTCTCACCATCACCACTCGCGAGGGTGTGAAATGGACCGACGGCGAAGACTTCAGTGCGGAGGACGTCGCCTTCACCTTCAACCTCGTCAACGAAACCCCCGAGCTGAACACCACGGGCCTCTCGGCCACCGCTGAGGCCACAGACGAGAACACCGTCGTCCTTAGCTTCACCGAGCCGTCGTTCATGCAGGAGCCGAGCGTTCTCGGCAACCGCGGCATCGTGCCCGAGCACATCTGGGCCGAGGTCAGCGACCCGGTCACCGACGTCAACAGCAACCCCGTCGGCACCGGCCCATTCAAGGTCAAGGATTTCAACGCCCAGAGCTACGTGCTCGAGAAGAACACCGACTACTGGGAAGAGGGCAAACCGGCGATCGACGAGGTCAGGTACATCTCGCTCGAAACGGCGGATGCCGCGAGTGCGGCCCTGCTCGCCGGTCAGGTCGACTGGATGAGCTCGTTCCTCCCCGGTCTCGACCAGATCCTCAAGGACAACCAGAACCTCACCTACGTGAACACGCCCGCCATGACGGCGTCGATCTTCACCTGTTCGAACGCTGAGCTGGGCTGCACCGGCCCGCAGACCGACCCGGCTGTGCGCCAGGCGATCTACCACGGCATCGATCGCGAGCAGCTCAACACCCTCGCCGGCGGCGGCTTCGCCGAAACCGCGTCCCCGACGATCATCCTGCCCGAGCGTGACAAGAAATGGATCGCAGACGAGGCGAACGTCGAGGTGCCGTCCAACGCCGACGTCGACACCGCCGCCGAGATCCTCGACGAGGCCGGCTGGGTCGAAGGCAGCGACGGCATCCGTGAGAAAGACGGCGAGCGCCTCAGCCTCACCATCCAGACGGTGTCTGGCTGGAGCGACTTCATCTCGCTCAACGACGCGATGACCCAGCAGCTCGCCGAGGTCGGCATCGAGCTCAAGCCCACGCAGCTGTCGTGGAACGAGTGGAACGCCAATCAGACCCTCGGGCAGTACCAGTTGTCGCTCGACTCGATCGGCCTTCAGCCGTCGAACAACCCGTACTTCACGTACGACAAGTGGTACAACTCGGCCAACACCACCCCGGTCGGTGAGTCCGCGATCGCGGGCAACGCTGCCAGGTACGCCGACGACACGGTCGACGCCGCCATCGCGACGGCTCGCGCCACGAACGACGAGGCAGTCCAGGCCGAGCAGTACGCGATCATCCAGGAGCAGATCGTCACAGACATGCCGTACATCCCGATCTACATCAACTCGATGCTGACCGAGTTCAACACCGACCGGGCGACCGGATGGCCGTCGAACGACGACAAGTACGCGCTTCCCGTTTCATGGAAGTCCTGGGACAACGGCATCGTCCTGAAGACGATCACCGCAGCCAGGTAGTCCCACCCGTGTCGGCCGGGCGTGCCAGGATCCTGTCCTCCGCAGGGTGCTGTGCGCCCGGCCGGCCCACACCAGAGAGTTGCCTTCCGTGAGATTTCTCCTTCAAAAGGTTGCGTTCTACGTGGTCGCCCTGTGGGCTGCGCTCACCCTGAACTTCTTCCTTCCCCGATGGATGCCGGGAAACCCGGTGGACATGATGCTCTCGAAGCTCGCGCAGAAGGGCCCGGTCTCGCCCGAAGCCCGCAGCGCCATCGAATTGCTGCTCGGCACGAACAGCTCGGCTCCGATCTGGGAACAGTATTTCGACTACCTCGGCAAGGTCTTTGCCGGAGACTTCGGCGTTTCCGTCGCCTACTTCCCCGCGAGCGTCGGCGACGTGATCGGCCGTACGCTTCCGTGGACCATCGGCCTCATCGGCATCGCCACCGTGATCTCGTTCGTGCTGGGCATCGTCCTCGGTCAGCTCGCCGGCTGGAAGCGAGGATCCTGGCTCGACAACTTCATCCCGGTGACGACGATGTTCCAGTCGGTCCCGTACTTCTGGCTCGCCCTCATCCTGCTCTTCTTCTTCGGCAGCATGTGGCGACTGTTCCCGCTCAACGGCGGTTACGACGTGTACACGACCTCGCCGGGCCTCGACTGGGACTTCATCGGGAGCGTGCTCTACTACGGCGCGCTGCCCGCACTCACGATCGTGATCTCCTCCGTCGGAGGGTGGATGCTCGGAATGCGCAACATGATGGTGTCGACGCTGAGCGAGGACTACATCCTGACCGCGGAAGCCAAGGGTCTCAAACCCCGCCGCATCATGACCACGTACGCGGCTCGAAACGCTGTGCTTCCCTCCGTTGCCGGCTTCGCCATCTCGCTCGGCTTCGTGGTCGCCGGCTCGATCGTCACGGAGGTGGTCTTCTCCTACCCCGGCATCGGGTCTGCACTGCTGCAGGCGGTCTCGAGCAACGACTACTCGCTCATGCAGGGCATCTTTCTCGTGATCACCCTCTCAGTGCTCGGCGCGAACCTTCTCGTCGACCTGCTTTACACCCTCATCGACCCGCGCACCCGCGCCCGTGCATAGGAGCCGACCGTGACGACAACAACGCAAGACCCAGCGCTCGCCGCGGGGGCAGCCACAGCGGTCAGCCGTCGGGTGACGCTTCCTCCGATGACGCCCAAGCTCGCCGCCGGCCTTCTTCTCGGCGGAGCGATCACGCTCTTCGGGCTTCTCGGCCCGCTTTTCGTCGGGAACCCGTCGACGGTGAACAACATCGGGCTCAGCGGACCAGGGAACGGTTTCATCCTCGGCACGACCCAGACC
Source organism: Mycetocola sp. CAN_C7 (assembly GCF_015752285.1). Lineage (NCBI taxonomy): Bacteria > Bacillati > Actinomycetota > Actinomycetes > Micrococcales > Microbacteriaceae > Mycetocola > Mycetocola sp. CAN_C7. Next base: position 309,035 of record NZ_JADOUY010000001.1, on the reverse strand, counting down.
GGGCAGGATGTCTTCGCCCAACTCGCCTACGCCACTCGCGGCTCGCTGACCATCGGCCTCATCGTCGGCGTGCTCACGCTGTTCCTGTCGGCGTTCTTCGGCATCGTCGGGGCGTACGCTGGCGGCTGGCTGGACGAGTCGTTCTCGCTCTTCAGCAACGTCATGCTCGTGATCCCCGGCCTCCCGCTCATCATCATCATCTCGAGCTACGTGCCAGACAAGAGCATCCTGCTCGTCGCACTCGTTCTGGCGATCACCGGCTGGGCGGGCTCTGCGCGCGTGCTTCGCGGGTTCACCCTCAGTCTGCGCAACCGGGACTACGTCGCGGCTGCGCGGGTCTCCGGCGAGAAACCGTGGCGAGTCCTCGGCGTCGAAATCCTCCCCAACCTCATCCCGCTGCTCGCCTCACAGGCGGTGTTCGCGGTGATCTTCGCCATCCTCGGCGAAGCAGGGCTGTCGTTCCTCGGCCTGGGAGCGTCCGGTTCGTTCACCTGGGGCACGATGCTCTACTACGCCCAGAACGGGCTCGCCCTGAGGCTCGGTGCGTGGTGGTGGTTCGTTCCGCCTGGGCTGCTCATCGCCCTGTTCGGTGCGGCGCTCTCGCTCATCAACTTCTCGATCGACGAGATCATCAACCCCAAGCTGCGCAACCAGACCCGCGCCACCCGCAAGAAGTGGAACCTGTCGAAGTCCCAGCTCAAGCAGGTCGTGAAGGAGGACGAGCTGTGACGATCAGCGAAGAGACCCAGGCCCGCGCCGATCGCGCGACGACGGCGCGAGCGCACCCCGTTCTCACCGTCGACGACTTCAGCGTCGAATACCGCGGAGAGCGCGTGGTCCAGGCCGTCAGAAACGTGTCGCTCGAACTGGGGCGAGGCGAAATCCTCGGTCTCGCCGGCGAGAGCGGATGCGGCAAATCGACCCTCGCGTACGGCATCAACCGCTTGCTCAAACCGCCGGCGATGATCACGTCGGGGGGTGCGCATTTCCACTCCCGCGAGGGCTACTCGATCGACCTCGGCGAGTTGCACGGTGAAGACCTCCGCGCGTTCCGCTGGGACAAGATTTCCATGGTGTTCCAGGGCGCGATGAACTCGCTCAACCCCGTCATCAACATCCGGGCCCAACTTGAGGACATCTTCACCACCCACCGTCCGGAGATGAGCAAAAAGGAGCGACGCGAAAAATGCGCCGAACTGCTCGAACGGGTCGGCGTCGACCGTTCTCGACTGCTCTCGTACCCGCACGAACTCTCCGGTGGAATGCGGCAGCGAGTGATGATCGCCATGGCGATGGCCCTCGACCCGCAGATCATGATCATGGACGAGCCGACGACGGCGCTCGACGTGGTCGTTCAGCGGGAGATCCTGCGCGAGATCACCCGGCTTCGTGCCGAACTCGGTTTCGCGGTCATCTTCATCACCCATGACCTGCCGCTGCTGCTCGAGATCAGCGACCGCATCGCCATCATGCGCGAGGGGGAGATCGTGGAACTGAGGGATGCCGTCGACCTCTACACCGACCCGCAGCATCCGTACACGAAGAAGCTCCTGGCATCATTCCCGAGCCTCACCGGCGCGCGGGGAAGCTTTGTGCGCGGACACGCGCAGGACCGGAACGAGGAAGTGTCATGAGTGTTCTCGAAGTGAAGAACCTGGTCAAGCAGTACCGCATGCGCGACGGCTGGAAGGGACGCACACTCACCGCGGTGAAGGACGTCAGCTTCACGATCGAATCAGGGCGCACCGTCGCCCTCGTCGGGCAGTCCGGCAGCGGCAAGTCCACCCTCGCGAAGTTGCTCATGCAGCTCGAGACGCCGACGTCCGGAGTGATCGAACTCGACGGCAAGCCGGTGGTTCGGCGGGGAGCAGGACTTCGGCAGTACCGCAGCGACGTGCAGATGGTTTTCCAGGACCCGTTCGCCTCGCTGAATCCGTACCACACCATCGCCCACCACCTGGCCCGGCCGCTGATCCTCCACGGCAAGGCGAAAGGCAGGGACGAGATCGACGCCGGAGTCGCCCGGCTGCTCGAGCGGGTGCGTCTCGAACCTGACATGGCGAATCGCCGGCCGCACGAACTCTCGGGTGGCCAGCGTCAGCGGATCGCGATCGCGCGGGCGCTGGCGCCCGAGCCGAAGATCCTCGTCGCGGACGAACCCGTGTCGATGCTCGACGTCTCCATCCGGCTCGGAGTGCTCAATCTCCTGGCCGACCTCCAGCGGGAGGAGAATCTCGGTGTGTTCTACATCACCCATGACCTCGCCACCGCGCGTCACTTCTCCGACGACATCCTGGTGATGTTCACGGGTGAGATCGTGGAGCGTGGCCCGGCAGATGATGTCATCCTCAACCCCCAGCACGAATACACCAGGCTGCTCGCAGAAGCGGCACCGAACCCAGAGAAAAGAATCTCCGCGTGACCCTCACCTCACTCACCACATCCGACGGCGCCGACTGGGTGCTCCGTGCGACGGCCGGGCCGATCGACGACAGCATCACCGGGCGAGACATTCCCGCGACGGTGCCAGGCGAAGTGCAGCTCGACCTGCTCGCCGATGGTCTGATCGCCGACCCGTTCGACGGTGCCAACGAGGGCGTCCAGGCGTGGATCGGGTACTGCGACTGGCAGTACAGCACCACCTTCACCTGGACGCCGAACGGTGCTGTCCGCCACGACCTCGTCGCGGACGGTCTTGACACCGCGGCTACGCTCACCCTCAACGGCGTCGAGGTGGGACGCACCCAGAACCAGCACCGCGGGTACCGTTTCGACGTCGCGGAGCTCCTGCGCGACGGGGAAAACCAGCTCGTCGTCGACTTCCGGTCTCCGATCGAGTTCGCCCGCGAACAGGAAGCCCTGCTCGGTCCACGCCCGACGGTGATGCACCACCCGTTCAACGCGATCCGCAAAGTCGCGTCCAACTTCGGCTGGGACTGGGGCATCGACGTCTCGAGCTCCGGTATCTGGAAATCGATCGGCATCGAATCCTGGTCGGGGGTGCGGATCGCTTCGGTCCGACCGCTCGTCTCGGTAACCGGTACAGACGGCATCCTCACCGCCCACGTCACGCTTGAATGGGCGAACGACGCCGCAGCCGCCGATCTCACCGTGTCGATCGCCGGCCGCTCCGTATCGGTGCAGGTCGCCCCGGGACAGGCGGATGCCGTTGTGCCGGTCGACGCCGGACCGGTCGAACTCTGGTGGCCGCGCGGGTACGGCGGCCAGCCGCTTTACGACGTCGAGGTCTCGGTCGCAGACGCCGCATGGTCTGGCCGGGTCGGATTCCGCACCGTCGTTCTCGACACGGCGCCAGACGAACACGGGTCGCCGTTCCACCTCACGGTGAACGGCCGCATCATCGGCATCCGCGGCGCCAACTGGGTGCCTGACGACGCTTTCGTCACGCGGGTGACCCGTGAACGGTATCGCGGTCGGATCCAGGATGCCGTCGACGCGAACATGAACCTGCTGCGGGTCTGGGGTGGCGGGCTTTACGAATCCGACGACTTCTACGATGCGTGCGACGAACTCGGCGTGCTGGTCTGGCAGGATTTCCTCTTCGCCTGCGCCGCCTACGCAGAGGAGGATCCGCTGAGGAGCGAGGTCGAGGCGGAAGCACGCCAGGCCATCACCCGACTTTCCACCCACCCGAGCCTCGCCCTGTGGAACGGCTGCAACGAGAACATCTGGGGCTACCTCGAGTGGGACTGGCGCCGCCAACTCGGCGACAAGACCTGGGGGGAGGGGTACTACTTCGAGTTGCTCCCGTCATTGGTGGCCGAGCTCGACCCGACGACCCCGTACTCTCCCGGCAGCCCCTTCTCGTACACGCGGTACGCCCACCCGAACGATCCCCGCCACGGCACGACCCACATCTGGGATGTCTGGAACGACAGGGACTACACCGTCTACGGCGACTACCGTCCACGTTTCGCCAGTGAATTCGGGTTCCAGGGCCCCCCGGCCTGGTCGACGCTCACGGCATCCGTCCACGACGAACCACTCGCACCGTACGGCAACCAGATGCTCGTGCACCAGAAGGCCGATCAGGGCAACCGCAAGCTCGAACGCGGGCTCGGAGAGCACCTGCCGCAGCCCCGGTCGATCGAGGAGTGGCACTGGGCCAGCCAGCTCAACCAGGCTCGAGCCCTTCGTTTCGGCATCGAGCACTTCCGGTCGCTGAGCCCTCTCAACACCGGCTCCGTCGTGTGGCAGCTCAACGACGTCTGGCCGGTCATCTCGTGGGCAGCCGTCGACTACGCCGGTCACCGCAAGCCGCTGTGGCACGCGCTCAAGCATGCGTTCACCGACCGGCTACTCACCCTCCAGCCGCGTGACGGCAAGCCCGCGCTCGTCGCGCACAACGATTCGGATGTCGCGTGGACCGGCACGGTCAGCGTGAGTCGGCAGGCGCTGGACGGCACCGAACTCGGCAGCCAGTCCGTCGCCCTCGACGTCGCACCCCGCGGCATCGTCACGGTCGAGCTCGACGACGCCGTCACCTCAGCAGGGGATGCGACCGGCGAGTTCGTCTCGGCGACCACCGCCGAGGCCGAGCCCGCGTTCTGGTATTTCGTCGAAGACCCGCAGCTCGCGCTTCTGCCGACAGCTGAGGCGCTCGACGTGGTTCCCGAGACGGTGCCTGGCGGGGTGCGCCTCACAGTGACAGCCACGTCTCTCGTCAAGGACATCGTGATCCAGGCCGACCGGCTCGATGCCGCGGCATCCGTCGATCGTGGACTCGTCACGCTTCCGGCAGGAGCGACCGCCGTCTTCACCATTACTGGGGACATCCGGGGGGCGGTTCTTCCGGCGTTCCCGGTGTTATGTTCAGTCAATGACCTCGTCACCGGATGAGCGGGTCGTACCGGCGTCTGTGGGGCTCTGCCTGCACCAGCCTCGACGCCGTGTTCCGCTCGAGCCGTTTTGGATGCAGTTCCTCCGAGGCGCGGAGGATGTGCTCGCTGAGCGCGGCATCACCCTGCTGCTGAAAGTGGTCGGCGACCTGGCAGACGAGGTGGCGACGTTGCGGCGGTGGCACGACACCGACCAGGTGGCCGGCGTCATCGTCGTCGACCTCGCCGCCGAGGACGAGCGCCTCGACGTGCTGCGGCAGCTGGGCATGCCGGCTGTCGTGATGGCATCCCCGTTGCTCGCCCCGGATTTTGCAACCATCTCGACCGACAACGCGTCGACGATGCGCGAGGCGATGGACTTCCTCGCCGCGGCCGGGCACCGTCGGATCGGCCGCGTGTCCGGTCCACGCGGGTTCATGCACACGGTCGTGCGCGATGACGCCTTCAGCGAGGCGGGCGAGCGACTCGGCATCCGCACGTCCGTGGTCGAGGCCGACTACACGGCGGCAGGCGGTGCCGTGGCAACGTCGGAACTGCTTCTCGCTGACCCCCGCCCGACTGCCCTGATCTACGACAACGATGTGATGGCGCTCGCCGGTCTCGACGTCGTGCTCAAGGCCGAGCTCCGGGTGCCAGAGGACATCGCCATTCTGGCCTGGGACGATTCGGTGCACTGCCAACTCGCGACGCCGCCGCTTTCCGCCCTCATGCACGACCTCATCGACTATGGGGCGCAGACCGCGCGGGTGCTCCTCGACGTGCTCGACGGCGCACCAAAGGCCAGCCGGGTGAGCGAGTCCCCTCATCTCATCGAGCGGGCCTCGACGCAGACCGTCCGAGAGGCCGCGATCGGCTGACGCTTTACACTGACAGGGTGAGCGACGACGTGACGATCCCCGGTATTGCGATTCTCGGCAGCGGTTCGATGGGGTCTGCGATCCTCTCCGGCCTGCTCCAGCCCGGAGTGACGGTGAGCGGCGGCATCCGCGTCACCAACCGCACCCGCGCGAAGGCCGACGAACTCGCGCGACTCGACGGAGTGACATCCCTCTCCCTCGACGACGACCCGGATGCCAACCGCACCGCTGTTCGCGGAGCGCGTGTCGTTCTCGTTGCGGTGAAACCAGCGATGGTGCCCGACCTGCTCCGGACGATCGCCGATGCTCTCGAACCCGGCACGCTCGTGATCAGCGTCGCAGCCGGGGTGACGGTGGCGACCTTCGAATCCCTGCTCCCGTCGAGCATCCCGGTGCTGCGGTCGATGCCCAACACGCCGTCTGTCGTCGGCCGCGGGGTGACCGGGCTCTCGGCCGGCACCCGGTCGAGCGCCGACGACCTCGCCCTGGCGCGTGCCGTGTTCGAGACCGTCGGCACCGTCGTCGAGGTGCCCGAGGACCAGCTCGACGCGCTCAGTACGATCTCGGGCTCCGGCCCCGCCTACGTCTTCCTCCTCATCGAGGAGCTGACGAAGACCGCCGTAGCCAAGGGCTTCACACCCGAGCAGGCGGCTGTGCTCGTGAACGGAACGTTCCGTGGAGCTGCCGAGCTGCTGGCGCAGTCGGATAAGACCCCTGAACAGCTGAGGATCCAGGTCACGAGCCCCAAGGGCACAACCGAACGCGCCATCGAGGTGCTGCAGAGGGCGCAGCTCAGCGGCGTGTTCGACGAGGCGACGGATGCCGCTCTCGCGCGGTCGAAGGAACTCGCGGCGGGCGCCTGATCACACGCCATCTCGCGAGTTGCCAGGCTTGAGGGGTTATCGGGCCGTTCGACCCCCGCAAGGTCAGCAACTCGCGGTGGTGTGTCAGCTGCCGAGCGAGGCGAACTTCTCGATGTCCGCCGTCGTGCCTGACACGATGATGAGATCGTGATCGGAGACCACCGTCTCAGCCGTCGCATAGGTGAACGGCTTGCCGGGGGATTTCACTCCGACGACGGTGATGTGGTGCTTCGACCGCACCCCACTCTCGGTGAGGTTGAGTCCGCGGATCGGCTTCGGTGGGTACATCTTCACGAGAGCGAAGTCATCGTCGAACTGGATGAAGTCGAGCATCCGACCGCTCACGAGGTGGGCGACGCGCTCCCCGGCCTCTGCCTCGGGGTAGATGACGTGGTTGGCGCCGACCCTGGCGAGAATTTTGCCGTGTGACTGCGACACGGCTTTTGCCCAGATCTGCGGAATCTTGAGGTCGACAAGGTTCGCGGTGATGAGAACGCTCGCTTCGATCGACGAGCCGACGGCGACGACGGCGATGGAGAAGTCCTGCGCGCCGATCTGCTTGAGGGCTTCGATGTTGCGGGCGTCGGCCTGCACGGTGTGGGTGATCCGCTCCGACCACTTCTGTACGAGCTCCGCACCCTCGTCGATCGCGAGCACCTCACGGTCGAGGCGGTCCAGTTCGCCGGCGCACGCCGCACCGAAACGGCCCAGCCCGATGACGAGCACTGGGGCGTCGTGCTTGATCCGATCAACCAACGATGGGCCTTTCTTCCGGTCTGCGGTAGAGCTTCGAACTCGTCGTCGCGGCAACCGCCGCAGCGAGTGTCACTGTACCAACACGACCGAGAAACATCGTCATGGCCAGCACATACTTCGCCGGGCCGTCGAGATCTGCTGTGAGACCGGTGGAGAGCCCGACGGTCCCGAACGCCGAGATCACGTCGAAAAGCACGTGGTCGAGTGGAGCTTTGGTCATCTGCAGAAGGAGGATGCACGACAGAGCGACGATCGTCGCTCCCCAGAGCACGACGCTCAGGGCGACGCGCAGGACATCCGGCGGCACCCGGCGGCCGAACGCCTCCATGTCGGGGCTGCCCTTGGCCTCTGCAGCGGCTGCGAGGAAGATGACCGCAAGGGTCGTGACCTTGATGCCACCGCCGGTGGAGGCCGAACCGCCACCGATGAACATGAGCATGTCAGCGACGAGCAGGCTGGAGCCGTTGAGGTCGGAGATCTCGATCGATGCGAAACCACCCGACCGCGTCATCATCGAGAGGAACAGTGACTGGAAGACGGTGTCGCTGAAATTCAGCTCGCCGAACGTCTTGGGGTTGTTGAATTCGAGCAGCGCGAACACGCCAGCACCGAGGAAGAGCAGGATGAGCGTCGTCAGCACGGTGAGTTTGACGTGCAGCGACCAGAACCGGGTTCGGAAGAGGTGGCGTTTGAGCGCGTAGATGACGGGAAAACCGAGGGCACCCAGGAACACGCCGAGCATCAGCGTCGAGAGGAACCAGTAGTCGTTCGCGAAGGTGCCGAGGCCTTCGGCGTTCGGGGTGAAGCCGGTGTTTGTGAACGCCATCGCCGAGTAGTAGACGCTGTGCCAGATCGCGTCACCGAGCGGGATGCCGTCGATGAGCATCCGGGGGAACAGCAGGATCGCGATGGCCAGTTCGATGACAACAAGGCTCAGCGCCACCGTTGCGAGCATGCTGCCGATCTCGCCGAGCCGCACCGCCTGGCCTTCTGCCACTGGTCCGCGGTGGCCGCGCATCGGGTTGGAGTCGCTCGCGGCCATGAGCTTCGCCCGCAGTCCCAGCCGGCGGGAGATCACCATGCCGAGGATGGAGGCGAGGGTCAGGACGCCGACGGCACCGATCTGAACGCCGATGTAGACGAGCACGTGCCCGATGACGGACCAGTGCGTGGCCATGTCGACCGTCGACAGCCCAGTGACACAGATCACCGATACCGCCGTGAAGAAGGAATCGGCGAGCGGCGTCGATGTGCCGGAAGCCGAGGCGAACGGCAGCGAGAACAGCAGCGTGAAGAGCAGGATCAGCGCCGAAAAGATGAGGATGGCGAAGCGTGACGGTGAGCGTCCGGTGAAGTCGTCGATGGCCTCGCGCACGCGCGCGAAACCGGAGAGGACAAGGATGTGGGGTCGTGCCTCTGTGGTGCTGCCTGCCACGGTTCCCCCGTTCTGGCTCAGTTGGGACCGTTGTCATGGTACTCCGCGCTGAGAGTCACTAACCTTGGGTCATGGCTGACATCTTTGACGTGATTGCCGACGCCACCAGGCGCGACATTCTGCAGATCCTTCTCGACCGCTACGAGAGCGATTCGACGATCTCGCACGGCGGCACGAGCGTCTCGGAGATCGTGTCTGCACTCGGCCTCAGCCAGCCGACGGTTTCGAAGCACCTCAAGGTGCTCCGTGAGGCCGGACTCGTCGTCGTACGCGAAGAAGGCCAGCACCGCTACTACCGTCTCGAATACACGCCGCTCGAGACGATCGAAGACTGGCTCATCCCGTTCCTCAGTGTCGACTTCGACATCGCCGAAGCGGTCGGGCTCGGAGAACCCGCGCTGACCGGACAGGCCAGGCAGATGGCGGATGCCATCGGTCATGCGGTCGCGGACACCACGCACCGAGTCTCATCCGCGGTGCACGCCGTCAGCAAGAAACTCAGCAAATAACTCCCTCGACACGGTCGGGCCGCTGAGGCTACAGTGGGCGGACGATCACCGCAACACCAGCCACACACCGCATCAGGAGACGATATGGCCGCCGGAATGGAAGACATTCGTTTTCTCACGGTCGCCGAGGTTGCCGACATGATGCGGGTATCGAAGATGACGGTGTACCGCATGGTGCACGCAGGAGATCTGCCGGCCATCCGGTTCGGTCGCTCCTTCCGCGTACCGGAGTCCGCGGTCGCCCAGGTGATCTCGACGCACGTCGCCGACACCGCCTGACAGCGGCGTGGGAGCTCGCGCCTCGGGGATCAGCTAGACTGTTCCGAGGCATTTTTTTCTGCCGGCCGTGGCATCCGCGGCCACAGCCAAACTTTGTGAGGTAATTAGTGGGTTCTGTAATCAAGAAGCGCCGCAAGCGTATGGCGAAGAAGAAGCACCGCAAGTTGCTTCGTAAGACTCGTCACCAGCGTCGCAACAAGAAGTAAGTAGCAACGCACCAGACAAGCGTCAGGCCTCAGGGGCTGGCGCTTTTTGGCGTTCCGCGGCGCTGCGCGAGTAGGGACAGTCTGGACTGGTTCGCTCGACAGGCGCACACGTACGAAACGCACGCGCAACAGGTGCAGACGGCACGTTTTTCGGGGCGCCACCTGTTGAACGGAACGGCGCACGTTTTATTCGCCCAGGCTGGCCCGCTCGCGCGCCTCGAAACGCCTCCGCAGCACAGCGCGCTCCACGAATGTCCACGTGGTGGTCACCGCGAGGTAGATCGTCGCTGCAAGAGGAACGAGAGCCGCGAAGATCACCGTGAGAAACGGCATCCAGCTCAGGATGCCGGTGAGGTTCTGCATGGCGGGCGGAACCGCATCTTGTGTGATCGGTGCGTTTCTCAGTGCGGCGAGCCGGGAGAGCCAGGCGACCGACGCGATGGCGGCCAGCAGGGCGAGATAGACGAGGACTCCCGGCCAGGCGGCGCCGCTGAGAAAGCCGACGAGCGGGGTGCCGAGGGGCACCCCGAAGACCTCCTCGGTCAGCAGAGCGTTGGGATGCCCGTTGATCCCCTGCAGGATGAACAGTCCGTAGACGGTCGAGATGACGGGCGCCTGGAGCAGGGTAGGGAAGCAGCCGGCGAGAGGGGAGGCCTTCTCTGCGGCGTACAACTCCATGGTCTTCTGTTGCAGAAGTTCGGGTTTCTTCCGATAGCGGCGCTGCAACGCCTGCAGTTTCGGCGCGAGCCGGCGTCTGGTGAATTCGGCGCGCACCTGCGAGCGGCCGACCGGAATGAGGGCCGTGCGTACGACCATGGTGATGGCGACGATGGCGATGGCGGTGCTGAGCGCCCCGGCGATCGGGGTGAACAGTGCCGCGAGGGCGGTGACGAGTGAATAGGCGAAGTCGAGCACGATCGCGACGGGCGCGAACGAATAGATGTCCACGAGTGTGGTCCTGTCAGTCAGAGGGAAGAGGAACGCGTCTGGCCGCGAGCCCGTTCAGTGCTGAAGGACTACGCGACCGCCTCTGACCGTGACGGCGCCCGTGGTCGGGGGCGACCTGCCGTGTTGGGGTGGTTCGGAGCAGGAAGATAGGCGAGAGCCTCACGATGTTCGCGCGACCGCGACCCGACCTGCAGGCGCAGTGCCACGATGATCACCGCAAGGTAGCGGGCCCCGAGCAGAGCGGATGCCGCGAGCACGGCCACGCCCGCCACGAGCATCGTGGACGGTTCGCCCTGGGCAACCGCGAGCACCAGGAACGACACGGTCAGGATCATGACCAGCCTGGCGTGAAGTGGGCGCACGGTGTCCTCGGGGATCGGGTGGTTCGAGAGTAGCAGCGGGGGAGGGCTGGAGGAGGAACTATCCGATCACCGAGCTCGGGAGCTCGTGGTCGACGGCATCGATCGCCGGGAGGTTTACGACCGCTTCGATTCCGACAAGGGCTCCTGCCCGGCCGAGCGCGTGGACCTGCAGCACGGTGATCGCTGTCGGGTGGGGTCCCCAGCTCTGCATGGCCGGCCCGATGATGTCGTCGAGTTCCACGTCGCGAGCGAAATACACCGTCAGTTTGGCGACAGCCGAGGTGTCTGCACCTACGTCAGCGAGCACGAGTTTCACCTGCTCGATCGCCTGAGCCGCCTGCGCGGCCGCACCTCCTGCGACGATCTCGCCCGAGGCATCCACCCCGTTCTGTTCACCGATGAAGAGCAATCTGCCGCCCTCGACCAGGATGGCCTGCGAGAAGTGCGGGTTGTGGTGCATCGACCCGGGGTTGATGTGTGTCAGTGCCATGATGCCTCCAGTGCCATCGGTCCCTCGCGGGAATTGTACCCATTAAGCTCGGCTGTATGAGCGAATCGAAGAACACCGCAGGTCCGGGCGCGGACGCGGGCTGGGATGTCGGCGTTCGCAAGACCGTCGCAGCACCGGTGGACACGGTCTGGTCGTACCTTCTCGGCGCGGGGCTCCCGATGTGGCTCGGCGAGATCCGCGAACTCCCGACGAAGAAAGGTGTTCGCTACAGCACCACCGACGGTGTGCGCGGCACCATCCGTGGCTACGACCAGAAAAAACTCGTTCGACTCACCTGGCAGCCGGACGACTGGCCCCATGACACCACCCTCGAACTCACGCTGACGAAGGCCGGAGACGGCACCACCCTCGGCATCCACCACGAGGCCCTCGCCGACCGCGACGAGCGCCGCATGATGGTCGGGCACTGGCACCGGGTCGCCGACTCGATCGTCGCCCACTTCGCGTAACCGGCCGCGACCGGTCGGTGCCGGACGATTAGGCTGGGTGCGTGACCACGGCATCTCTCACCCTCCTCGGAAAACCGGGCTGTCACCTCTGTGACGACGCCCGCACTGTCGTCATCGGTGTGATCGAGGAGCTCGGAAGTCGAAACGACGCCCCCGAGCTGACGTTCGACGAGGTCTCGATCCTCGACGACGCCGAGCTGAACGACCGCTACGCCGAAGAAATCCCCGTTCTGCTCATCAACGGACGGGTCCACAATTACTGGCGCATCGACCCGGTCCGCCTCACAACCGCACTCCTGGAGCTCACATGATCCGCCACATCGTCTGCTGGAAGCTCGCTGCAACGGATGCTGCAACCAAGGCGGAACACGCCGCCGAGATCACTCGCCAGATGGATGAGCTGCCCGCGCTCATCCCCGAGATCCGCTCGCTGCAGGTCGGCACAAACGTACTCTTCCCCGAGGTCAACTGGGATGTCGTGCTCGTCGCCGACTTCGACGACGCTGACGCGCTCGAGCGGTACTCGGTGCATCCGGAGCACCAGCGGGTCGGAGCATATATCGGCACCGTGCGCGAAGACCGGGTCGCCGTCGACTTCGAGGTCTGACGCAGGCCGTCCCTCGGCGCGTGCGGGACGCGTCGCTTACGGGAGCAGGCGGGTGGGCCCACGGAAGAGGTAGGTCACCTCACGGATCGACGTCTCGTGCAGCATGAGCATGAGAACCCGGGCGAGGCCCATACCGAATCCGCCGTGCGGGGGCACGCCGTAACGGAAGAAGTCGAGGTAGAAATCGAGCTCTTCCGGCTCGAGCCCCTTCTCCTTCGCCTGCGCGATCAGCACGTCGACGCGGTGCTCGCGCTGGGCGCCCGTCGAGATCTCGACACCGTTGAAGATGAGGTCGTAGCTCTTCGTGAGCGACGGGTCTTCGTCGTTCCGCATGTGATAGAACGGGCGGATGCTCGACGCGTAGTCGGTGAGGAACACGAACTCGTGACCGAACGTCTCGGCGACGTATGCGGCGATCTGCCGTTCGCCTTCCGGGTCCATGTCATCATCCGCGCGCGGAACCTCGTAGCCGCGCTCGGCGACGATGCGCTTCGCCTCGGCCAGCGGGATGCGTGGGAACGGAGTCGACGGCACCGTGACGTCGAGGTCGAACAGCGCCTTGATCTCCTCGCCGTGCTTCTCCTTCACCGCGCTGAAACCGGCGACGATCAGGTCTTCGTGCAGCTGCATGACATCGTCGTGCGAGTCGATCCAGCTGATCTCCGAGTCGATCGAGGTGAACTCGGTCGCATGGCGCGAGGTGAACGACGGGTCGGCGCGGAACGCCGGTCCGACTTCGAAGACCTTGCCGAAGCCGGCGGGCTGCGCCATCTGCTTGAAGAACTGGGGGCTCTGCGCGAGGTAGGCCTTCGTGTCGAAGTATTCGACCTCGAACAGTTCCGCGCGTGACTCGCTCGCAGACGCCATGAGCTTCGGGGTGTGGATTTCGATGAAGTCGTTGTCGATCCAGTAGGTGCGGAGCGCGTGCTCGAACGTCGTCTGGATCCGGAAGATGAGGTTCTGCTTCGGGTTGCGCAGGTCGAGGAAGCGCCAGTCCATGCGTTTGTCGAGGCTCGAGTCCGCAGCGATCGGCGTCTCGGGGTTCGCTTCGCCAACGACGACGAGGCTGTCGAGCTTGATCTCGAGGCCGCCGAGCTTGACCCGCTCGTCCTTCTTCAGCGCTCCGGTGACGGTGACGAATGAGCCGTGAGCGAGCGCCGAGATCGACTCGGTGATCTCCAGTCGAGCCGCAGAAGACTCGTCGTCCGGGTTGAGCTCGCGCACAGCCGGATTGACCAGCTGTGCAGCACCTGACTCATCGCGCAGCACGATGAACTGGACCTTCTTCTGGTCGCGGACGGTCTCGACCCAGCCGGAGACGGTCACGGGACCCTCGGGCAGGGCGGCCAGGTTCTTGATCAATACTCGTGTAGTCACGAGGGACAAGCTTACGCGAGCGTGCAACTGCCGCGATTTCCCGCTCCAACCGGGCAGGAGAGCTCTCGGTACTTTCCAAGTTCTACGATACGTAGACTGGGAGGTGTGGTAGCCAGCCAGATCCATCTCGTCCGTCACGGTGAGGTGCATAATCCCCTTCGCGTCCTGTACGGACGCCTCCCCGGCTACCGCCTGTCCGAACTCGGCCAGCAGATGGCCAGCGCAGCGGCAGACGATCTCGCCGACCGCGACCGGGAGATCACGAGAATCGTGGCATCCCCGTTGCAGCGCGCTCAGGAGTCGGCTGCTCCGCTCGCCGACCGGTTCGCGCTCGACGTCGTCACCGATGACCGGATCATCGAACCGACCAACCACTTCGAGGGCACCATCATGCGCCTCGCCCTGCGGAATCCGGCGAACTGGTACGCCCTGCGCAACCCCAACAGGCCCAGCTGGGGCGAACCGTACGTTTCGATCGTCGCCCGGATGCTCGATGCGGTCCGCGACGCCTGGGAGTCGACGCCGTCGGGCGATGTCGTGCTGGTGAGCCATCAGCTCCCGATCTGGATGGTGCACTCGGCTCTCGGTGACGGCCGCCTGCCGCACGATCCTCGCCAGCGCCGATGTGCGCTCTCGAGCATCACGACCTTCGAGCACCGCGACGGCGTCTTCGTCGAGGTCGGCTACACCGATCCTGCTGCCTCCCTCGCCGCGGACGCCACCGACGTGGGTGCCGTATGAGTCGACGGATGCGCGTGGCCGCGACCCTTCTCGCCGCCGCGGTTGTTCTCACGGGTTGCGCCAGTGATCCGCTGGCCGAGCAGTACACCGAGGGCAGCAACAAAGGCTACATCGCCGGTGACGGCACCGTGACCGAAATCGCCGAGTCCGAACGCGGCGAATCGATCAGCTTCGCTGGAACGACCGAGACCGGTGACGAACTCTCGTCTGCGGACTTCGACGGCGACGTGCTCGTCGTCAACTTCTGGTACGCCGCCTGTGCTCCGTGCCGGGCCGAAGCGCCGGCGCTGCAGGAGCTGAGCGCCGAGTACGACGGGAAGGGTGCGCAGTTCGTCGGCGTGAACGTGTACGACCAGGCCGATACGGCGATCTCGTTCAACGAGACCTACGACATCACTTACCCGTCGATCATGGATGTCGCCGACGGCGCCGTGAAACTCGCCTTCACCGGGACCGTTCCACCCAAGGCCGTGCCAACCACGCTCGTGCTCGACAAGGATGGCCGGGTCGCCGCGCGCATCCTCGGCCAGCTGAAGGATGCCTCCATCCTCGACACCCTCATCCGCGACGCGATCGCGGAATAGGGCCCGCCATGAACCCGGGTGAGATCGTCCTCAACGGCCAGCTTGCTGCGGCCATCCCCATTGCGCTGCTCGCCGGACTCGTCTCGTTCGCTTCTCCGTGCGTTCTACCCCTCGTGCCCGGGTACCTCGGCTATGTGAGCGGAATGTCGAACGGGCCGCGCTCGAAGACCGCGCCTGCCCGTTCGCGCGTGATGCTCGGCGCGCTGCTGTTCGTTCTGGGGTTCAGCCTCGTCTTCGTGTTGATCGGGGCATTCGCCGGTACCATCGGCGCGTTCGTCGTGCAGTGGCAGGATGTCATCACTCGCGTGCTCGGGGTCGTCGTCATCATCATGGGCCTCGTGTTCGTCGGCCAGTTCTCCTTCCTTCAGCGCACGGTGAAATCGAGCTTCAGGCCTGCAACCGGACTTGCTGGAGCGCCGATCCTCGGCATCGTCTTCGCGATCGGCTGGGCGCCCTGCCTCGGCCCGACCCTCATCGCCATCCAGGCACTGAGCCTCAGTTCCGGATCGACCGGCCGTGGCGCGGTTCTGGGACTCTTCTACTGCCTCGGGCTCGGCATCCCCTTCCTCCTCGTCGCAGCCGGACTCGACTGGGTCACCGGTTCTGTCGCATTCCTGAAGCGGCATATCCGCGCTATCAACGTCGGAGGCGGCATCCTGCTTCTCATCATCGGAATCCTGATGGTGTCTGGTCTGTGGGGAGTTCTCATGTCACGAGTCGGAGTACTGATCGAGGGCTATGTCACGACCATCTGATTACGTCGATGCAGGAGCACCGCAGCGCGAGGAGTCCCCCCGGGGCGACATCACGCAGCCGAAGCTCGGCTTCGTCGGCACCCTGCGGTTCGTCTGGCGTCAGCTCACGAGCATGCGCACGGCGCTGCTTCTGCTGCTGTTGCTGGCGATCGCTGCCGTCCCTGGTTCGCTCGTTCCTCAACGGAGCTCCGACCCGAACGGCGTCATCCAGTACTTCTCCGACAACCCGAGCCTCGCGCCGGTTCTCGACAACATCCAGATGTTCGACGTCTACGGCTCGGTGTGGTTCTCGAGCATCTACCTGCTGCTCTTCGTCTCGCTGATCGGCTGCGTGATCCCGCGCACCAAACACCACTTCCAGGCCATGCGCGCCCGCCCACCCCGCACCCCGGCACGGCTGGAGCGTCTCGGTGTTCACCGCGACATCACGCTCGAGGGCGGGGACGCAGGAACGGCGATCGAGTCGGCGCATGCCCTGCTCAAGAAGTCCGGCTATCGCACCGAGCTGTACCAGGGCAGGAACGGCGATGTCTCGGTCTCGGCCGAGCGCGGCTACCTGCGTGAAACCGGCAACCTGGTCTTCCACTCGGCGCTCGTCGGGATGCTCGTCACCGTCGCCGTCGGCGGCGGTCTGGGCTACGCCGGCCAGCGTGTCGTGGTCGAGGGCCAGACCTTCGTCAACACTCTTCTCGACTACAACTCGTTCAACCCCGGCCGCTTCTTCAACCCGGACACCCTCGCCCCGTACGCGCTGTCACTGGACTCCTTCGACGTGGAGTATGAGCAGCAGAACCTCGAGGCATACGGACAGCCCGTCGACTTCACGGCCAACGTCACCACCCGCCTGCCGGGCGGAGAAACCGAAGAACGGTCGATCAAGGTCAACGATCCGCTCCGCTTCGAGGGCACCGATGTCTTCCTGCTCGGCAACGGGTATGCACCAACGATCACCGTGCGCGACCCAGACGGCAACGTCGTCTTCACCGACTCCGTCCCGTTCCTCCCGCAGGATGCCAACCTCACCTCCCTCGGCGTCATCAAGATCCCGGACGGCCTCGAACAACAGATCGGCATGATCGGGTTCCTGTACCCGACGGCATATGAACTGGAGACCGGAGCGTACACGTCGACGTATCCCGACCTCGTCTTCCCTGTTCTCACGCTCAACGTGTACTCCGGCGACCTCGGCATCAACGACGGCGCCCCGAAATCGGTGTACTCGCTCACGATCGATGACATGACCCAGCTCACCGGTGGTGATACCGGCGTCGACTCGATCGAACTGCTGCCAGGCCAGAGTCAGGACCTGCCCGGTGGTCAGGGCACGATCACCTTCGAAAACGCCGATCCGGATGCCGCCACGACGGCCGACGACGACGTGGCGACCGCCGACTATGCCGACTCCGTACCCCGGTTCGCCTCGTTCGACGTGCACCACGACCCCACCCAGGGCTGGGTGCTGACCTTCGCGATCCTCATCCTCGGCGGACTGCTCACCTCGTTGTTCGTGCCGAGGCGTCGGGTCTGGATCAAGGCGACGGACACCGCAGAAGGAACGGTCCGCGTCGAATACGCCGGTCTCGCCCGTGGCGAGGACCCGGGTCTCGCCGAAGCGGTCGACGCGATCGCCTACCGGCACGGAACCGCACTCGGCCTGCCGCGATGAGCGCGAGCCCGACCTGGGTCGTGCGCGTTCTCGGCATCGACCTGCTCGCCACCCTGGTCTTCGCGATCATCGGTCGGGCCAGTCACCACAAAGGCTTCACGATCGTCGGCCTGCTCGAAACCTGGTGGCCGTTCGCCGCAGCGCTCACGCTCGGCTGGCTCGTCACCCTCGCGTGGCGCCAGCCCTTCGGCACGGTCTGGCCCGGCCTCGGGCTCTGGGTCGTCGCCGTCGTCGGCGGGATGCTGCTTCGCACGTTCTCCGGGCAGGGCACCGCCGTGCCGTTCGTCGTCGTGGCGGCACTCTCCCTGGCACTTATGCTCCTGGGCTGGCGGGTGATCCTGGCCATCGTGCTTCGGCGTCGCGCCACGGCTCGCTCCGACCGCCGCCGCGAAACCGAGAGGTACTCTTAGACCGTGGACTTGAACGAACTTTCAGTGCTGTCCCTCTGGTCAGCCATGGCGATGTACGCACTGGCCTTCATTGCGTTCGCGCTCGACCTCGCCAAGCGCTCGGCCGAGGTCTCAGCCGTCGGAAACGAAGCAGCATCCGCAGACGCGGCATCCGTCTCGGCTACAGCGACGTCGGGTGGAGGCATCGCCACTCTCGCGCGAGCCGATATCGACGCACCCCAGGTGGAGCCGAAGCGTTCCGCCGTGCTTCGCGTTGCCGTCGCCCTCACCGTCCTCGGATTCCTGCTCCAGTTGACCGCGACGGTCACCCGAGGTGTCGCCGCCGAACGCGTTCCGTGGGCGAACATGTACGAGTTCGCGATGACAGGGACCCTCCTCATCATCGCCGTGTACCTCGCCGTCCTCGTGCGCGTCGACCTCCGGTTCCTCGGCACATTCATCACCGGGCTGGTGCTCGTGCTCCTCGGCATCGCCGCGGTGAACTTCTACGTCGAGGTCGTTCCGCTGCCGCCGGCGCTGCAGTCGGCGTGGCTCATCATCCACGTCTTCGTCGCGTCGCTCGCGACCGCGTTCTTCGCTCTGGGTTTCGCGCTCTCTGTCCTGCAACTCGTGCAGCACCGCCGCCAGCTCATCGGGATGGACCTGCAGCGCCTGAAGCTCAAGTTCCTCGCCACCCTGCCGTCAGCCGAGCGACTCGAGAACCTCGCATACCGCACCAACATCGTGGCGTTCATCCTCTGGACGTTCACCCTCATCGCCGGAGCCATCTGGGCCGAGCGTGCCTGGGGCCGGTACTGGGGCTGGGACACCAAAGAGGTGTGGACGTTCATCATCTGGGTGATCTACGCCGGATACATCCACGCGCGGGCTACCCGCGGCTGGCGCGGTTCACGGTCGGCCTGGCTGTCGATCATCGGCTTCACGGCCGTGATGTTCAACTTCTCGGTCGTGAACCTGTTCTTCAAGGGCCTGCACGCCTACTCGGGACTGTAGTCGGCCAACCGGGTCAGGCAGACGGGTCAGCCGACAGCAGCGCGAAGCAGCGTCGCAGCCGGTCACGCCACCAGTCGCGGCGTTCCGCTGACGCCGCGTAACCGTCGAGCAGGCGCGGCGACGGGATGACCCGACGCACGTCGATCGCTCCGTTCACGGCGCGCAGCGGGTCATCCGTCACGTCTGCAGAGAGCAGCGACGCAGTGCCCAGGCCGCAGTCGTACTCGAGTTGAGGAACCGCGGCGGCCAGCCAGGCACCCATCGACAGCCCGACAGAGGTGTCGAGTGCGCTCGACACGACGACGGGAAGCCGCGCCTCGGCGATGATCTCGAGCGAACGACGGATGCCGCCGAGCGGCTGCGCCTTCAGCACGAGGATGTCTGCGGCTCCGGCCCGAGCGACGACGAGCGGGTCAGCGGCCTTGCGCACGCTCTCGTCTGCGGCGATCGGCACGCCCATGTACTTGGTCCTCCGCCGGATCTCGACGAGCTCAGGCACCGTGTCGCACGGCTGCTCGACGTACTCGAGATCGAATTCGGCCAGGGCGTGGATGGCGTGCTCGGCTTCGTCGACGTTCCAGCCACCGTTGGCGTCGACGCGGATGCGGCCTTCAGGACCCATCAGGTCCCGAACCGCCCGCACCCGGGCTACGTCCTCGACGAGGGTCTGCCCGCGTTCGGCGACCTTGACCTTGGCCGTGCGGCATCCGTCGAAGCGTTCGAGAATCGCGGCGACGCGGTCGACGTGCACGGCGGGCACCGTCGCATTGACCGGGATGCTGCGGCGCACGGGGGAGGGCAGGTCGCCCTGGGCGAACTCGATGGCTGCCCGCAGCCAGGTGGCGCTCTCCGCGTCGTCGTACTCGGTAAACGGGGAGAACTCGGCCCACCCGTTCTCGCCCTCGAGGAGCAGGGCCTCCCGAACCTCGATACCGCGGAACCGGGCGGCGAGCGGAAGTGCCACGACGCGTGCAGACGCGAGCAGATCAGGGAGCTCCGGCAGCGGCCGGCCGAACGACGGTGTGTCAGGCATGCTTTCATTCTGCCGTGCGCGGCGGGAAGGAGTGCACGCACCGCCCAACGCGCAATGCAGCATAGGCTGAAATCATGACGGTGTCTGAGATCTTCGACGAGAACGAGTGGGCCGAGGTCGCCGGGTTCGGTGCCCTGACCGATATCACCTACCACCACGATGTTTCCGGGCGGATCGCCCGGGTGGCGTTCAACCGCCCCGAGGTGCGGAACGCCTTCCGTCCGCACACCGTCGACGAGTTGTACCGCGCTCTCGACGACGCCAGGACGAACCCACGCATCGGCGTCGTGCTCCTGACCGGTAACGGCCCGAGCCCGAAGGACGGCGGGTGGGCGTTCTGCTCGGGCGGCGATCAGCGCATCCGCGGTCGTGACGGTTATAAGTACTCCGAGAGCGACGAGGCATCCGGCGTCGACACCGCACGCAGCGGTCGCCTGCACATCCTCGAGGTGCAGCGACTCATCCGGTTCATGCCGAAGGTCGTCATCGCCGTCGTTCCCGGCTGGGCGGCGGGCGGCGGGCACTCGCTGCACGTCGTCTGCGACCTGACGATCGCCAGCCGTGAGCACGGCAGGTTCAAACAGACGGATGCCGACGTCGGCTCCTTCGACGCCGGCTACGGCAGCGCGTACTTCGCTCGCCAGATCGGGCAGAAGTTCGCGCGCGAGATCTTCTTCCTTGCCGAGGAGTATTCCGCCCAGCGTGCCTACGAGATGGGTGCCGTCAACGCCGTCGTCGAGCACGCCCAGCTGGAGTCGACCGCCCTGGACTGGGCTCGCACCATCCTCACCAAGTCGCCGACGGCGATCCGCATGCTCAAGTTCGCGTTCAACGCCGTCGACGATGGGCTGGTCGGGCAGCAGGTGTTCGCGGGGGAGGCCACCCGTCTGGCCTACGGCACAGACGAGGCCGTCGAGGGGCGAGACTCGTTCCTCGAGAAGCGGGAACCGGACTGGTCGCCGTACCCCTGGCAGTTCTGAGCCGGCACCCGGTGGTCGGGTGCCGCGGAGCGAGGCGACGCCGCGTATCGAGGCCAGACGACCACGCTCGTTCGCCGGTTGGCCGTCGGGTCGACGGTCGTACACTGAAACCATGACGCGGATGCTCGTTCGGGTGCCGGCGACGAGGCCACTCGACCTCATGGTCGAACTGCGGCGCGCTCTCGACCGTTCAGGGCCCGCGATCACCCCGACACCGTTCGACGAAGCGGGGGCGACTCCGGTCGAGCAGGTTCCTCAGCCGATCGGCATCGTGGTCGAGACCTCCGGGTCGACAGGCGTGCCGAAACGGGTCGCCCTCAGCTGCGACGCACTCCTGGCCAGCGCGGCCGCCAGCGCGACCGTGCTCGACGGGCAGGGGCAGTGGCTTCTCGCACTTCCCGCTCACTACATCGCCGGGGTGCAGGTGCTCGTGCGCTCGATCGCCGCCGGCACGATTCCTGTGGTGCTCGACCCCGGCCCGTTCGACCCGTCATCGTTCGTCGACGCATCTCGTTCGATGAGCGGAGAGCGGCACTACACCTCGCTGGTCCCACTCCAGCTGGCCCGCCTTCTCGACAGCCGGTCGGGGGTGATGGCTCTTCGCCGCTTCGATGGGATCCTCGTCGGCGGCCAGGCCACGCCGCCACAACTCCTGCAGCGCACCGAACAGCTCGGGCTGCCGATCTTCCGGACCTACGGATCGAGCGAGACATCCGGCGGTTGCGTGTACAACGGTGCGCCGCTCCCCGGGGTCCACGTCAGGGTCGTCGACGGTCAGATTGAACTCGCCGGACCCATGCTCGCCGAGGGGTACCTCGGTGATGCGGAACTCACCGACCGTGTGTTCACGGTCGCAGAGGGACAGCGCTGGTACCGCACGGGCGACCTCGGCGCATTCGAGGACGGCCACCTGCTGGTCACCGGTCGCGCAGACAACGTCATCATCTCTGGAGGCGTGAACGTCTCACTTGACCGGGTGGAACGGGTCGTGCGCGGCCTCCCGGACCTGACCGAATCGGTCGTCGTCGGCGTTTCTGACGAGAAGTGGGGCCAGGTGCCTGTTGTCGTCACCGCGGCAGGCTGGCATCCGACCCTGCGTGAGATCGCGGATGCCGTCGCCGACGCGCTCGGTAAGCCCGCACGCCCTGCTCACGTGGTGAGGCTCGACGAACTGCCGACGCTGCCATCGGGCAAACCCGATCGGCTGGCGATCGTGGCGATCGTCGCCGTCACCCTGCGCGGTCGGGATCCGGATGCCGTCAGCCCCCCCGGGCGTTAACGCTCGCGTGCAGACAGAACGACCGGCCGAGGCTGGTGCCCCGGCCGGTCGTCGGTCACGACGTGATCAGGCGTCGACGGATGCGGGTGATTCCTGCACCGTGAGGTTGCCTTGCTCGTTGCCGGCCGCGACCTCGATCTTGCGGGGCTTCGCGCGCTCGGTGACGGGGATGGTGACGCTCAGCACGCCGTTGGTGTAGTTGGCGGCGATGCGTTCGATGTCGATGCCCTGGCCGAGGTTGAGCTGGCGAAGGAACGACCCCGACATCCGCTCGCGGGCGATCCACTTGGCTCCTTCGGCGGCTCCGAGGGTGCGTTCGGCGCGGATCGTGAGCAGCTGGCCGTCCACATCGATGTCGACGGAGCCCGGGTCGATACCGGGAAGGTCGGCAGCGAGTACGTAGTGATCGCCGTCGCGGTACAGGTCCATCGGCATGAGTCGTGGCCCCTGGCGCGAGCCGAGCATGGCCTCCGTGACGCGGTCGAGGTCGCGGAACGGGTCGAAGTTCAGTGCCATCTGAAGTGTCCTCCTGGTTCGTTGTCTCTCTGAAATTGAGTGGGGTTGAGTCGATGTGACTCAACCTGAAAAATATATTAATCACCGGCGTCACAATCTCAAGTCGGATGCCGTTTGCCGTGAGCGAACGGACGACGCGGCCAGCCCGGTAAACTGCTCGCGGAACAGAGGAGGTTGCCCGGTGGCAGCTCGACAGCAAAGACTCACACCCCCGCACGCCCCGAACGGCCCCCGGCCGAAGGGACGCGGCAAGAGCGGCAACCCCGCTGCGAAGCCGTTCGAGAAGATCCGGCCGGCCACGTTCAGGGACTGGGTCGCAGGGGCACGCGTCTTCACGCTGTCGATGTCGGTCTCACCGGTGCTCGCGGGAACGGGAGCAGCAGCCGTCGCCAACGACCCGGGTGAGTTCCACTGGGTGCGCGCACTGCTCTGCCTCGTCGTGGCTGTCAGCCTGCAGATCGCCGTCAACTACGCGAACGACTACTCAGACGGCATCCGCGGAACGGACCGCCACCGCGTCGGGCCCTTCCGCCTCGTCGGCAGCGGCAAGGCGCGGCCGAGAACGGTCCTTCTCGTTGCGTGCGTCTTCTTCGGCATCGCCGCGGTCGCCGGGCTCGTACTCACCGTTATCACCGGGCTGTGGTGGCTCATCGCCGTCGGCGCCATCGCGATCCTCGCCGCCTGGTTCTACACCGGCGGCCGTCGCCCCTACGGCTACAACGCCCTCGGCGAGCTCTTCGTCTTCGTGTTCTTCGGTCTCGTCGCCACGCTCGGAACCGCTTATGTGCAATCGTTCACCCTCAACCAGGAGGCGTGGCTCGGCGCAATCGGAGTCGGTCTGATCGCGGTTGCGACGCTCATCGTCAACAACATCCGCGACATCGCGCAGGACAAGGAGGCGGGCAAGCGGACGCTCACCGTTCTGCTCGGACAGACCGCCAGCCGGGCGCTCTACATCGTCTGCCTGCTCGTCCCGTTCGGCATCGCCGTCTGGCTTGCGGTGTTCTACCCGATCGCCTGGTTCGCTCTGTTCGGGCTGCTGGCTGCGATCCCCGCAGCGGTGATCGTTGCGACGGCGCGCACCGCCAGGGAGTTCGTGGTCGCCCTCAAGATCACCGGGCTGGTTCAGTTGCTCTTCGGTGCGGCCCTGCTCTGGGCGTTCTGGAAGTAACCGCGGGTCAGCGGTCGGTGCGGGAACCGGGGTCGGATGCCGCAGCATCCGTCACCGAGTCTTCGGCGTCTTCGTCGCCCGCCGGCGTCTTCGAACCGTGGCGAAGCTCGTAGAGGTCGCGAGACACCGCCTCGCGGGGCGTGCGGAGCGCGATGTACGAGATGCTCAGCCCGATCAGGGCGGCGAGCACCGTCGCGATCCACGGCTCGATCCCCAGCAGCAGAAGAAGCGTCAGCGGGAGCGCGAACGCGAGCAGGCGGAGCACCGTGTAGTACACGACGGGTGGGATGCTTTTCACCATTCCAGTGTAAGCCGCCCGCCCGGGAGCACCCTCGCTGGTCGCCGTCGACAGGGGGCAAGTTCCCAGAACTCCCGGCTACGATGGGGGCATGCGTTGGTGGATCATTCTGATAGTCGGTCTCGTAGTTGCGACGATCTATTCGGTGATCGATTGCGCCCTGATCCCGGCCAACCGGGTCCGCGGGTTGAAGAAGCCGGCGTGGATCGTCATTATTCTGCTGCTCCCCGTTCTCGGTGTCGTGTTGTGGTTCACCATCGGTCGCGCTCGCGCCGGTCGTGAAGCCCGGCCGCGTCTCGCTCCGGACGACGACCCGGCGTTCATCGGAACGCTCGGCCGCGACAAGGAACAGGACGAGCGCATCCGCCGTCTCGAAGAGGAGCTGGCCGCTCTCGACTCCGACTCGGCCGACCCTGATGTGACGGGCAAGGCCACCCCCACTCCAGACAACAGTCCAGACGGAACAGGCGGACACACGCCAGACGACTCTGGCCGAACGGATGCCTGAGGCCGGTCCGGCCACGACGTACTCCGTCGCCCTCCTCGAAGAGCTGGTGCGCCTCGGCGTTCGTGACGTCGTCGTCTGCCCCGGCTCGAGGTCGCAGGCCCTCTCCCTGGCCGCCGCTGCACTCGAGCGTGCCGGTTCGCTCCGTCTGCACGTGCGAATCGACGAGCGGGTTGCGGGGTTCCTCGCGCTCGGGCTCGCCGTCGAGAGCGGTGTCCCCGCCGCGGTGATCGTGACGAGTGGCACCGCCGTCGCGAATCTGCACCCCGCCGTGCTCGAAGCGCACCACTCCGGGGTGCCCCTTCTGCTGCTCACCGCCGACCGCCCTGACGAACTCCGCGGCATCCGTTCGAATCAGACCACGCACCAGGCCGGCATCTTCGGGGTGGCTGTGCGCTTCACCCGTGATGTGTCAGCACCGACAGGTTCCGGCGATGAACGGGCAGCGGCGCGCACCCTCGCCGGGCTTGCCGTCGACGCTGCTGTGGGAGTCGGGCCGGCCGGCCCCGGCCCCGTGCATCTCAACCTCGCGCTGCGCGAACCGCTCTCCACACCGCTCGCCGACCTGGAACGGGTCGAACCCGCCGGAACTCCAGCGGCCGTCACCGCGAAGAAGATCACCCGTCCAGGCATTCTGCTCGACCGGGCGAAGCGCACCGTCGTCATCGCCGGGCACGGATCGGGGCCGGTGGCCGAGGCCGTTGCGCATGCCGGAGGCTGGCCCCTCCTGTCCGAGGTCTCGAGTGGTGCTCGGTTCGGCCGCAACCTCGTCGTCGCCTACCGTGAACTGCTCTCGGATCCCGAGTTCGGCGGCAGGGTGGAGCGCGCAGTTGTCTACGGACACCCCACCCTCAGCAGGCAGGTTCCCGCGCTTCTGGCCCGTGAGGGCGTCGAGGTGATCGTCGTCGCACCCACCGGAGACGAGGTCTACAACCCCGGGCGACGGGCTGCGCACATCGTCGGCGCCGTCACCGTCGCAGACGGCAGCATCGACCGGGCCTGGATCGGTTCGTGGGTGCAGGCATCCAGGCAGATCTCCGAGGACAAGTCCGTCGATGTCGCCCCTGACCTCGAAGCGGCGCATTCCTCCGACCCCGCGACGAGACTCGGCTACGTGAAGGGTGAGTTCGACGCCATCCGAGCCCCGATCGACCGGCGGATGCTCGCGCTCGCCGTCTGGGGCGCCACCTGGCCGCATGACCGGCTCGTGCTCGGGGCATCCCGTCTCATCCGCGACGTCGACGCAGCGGTGCCAGGCAAGAAGATCCACGTGCACTCGAATCGCGGGCTCGCCGGGATCGACGGAACCGTCTCGACTGCTCTCGGCATCGCGCTCGCCAGCCAGGTCGAGGGCGCCGGGATCACCCGGGTTCTCCTCGGCGACCTCACGCTCCTCCACGATGCGGGGGCCCTGCTCGGCGGTGAAGGCGAGCGGATGCCGCGGATCCAGGTCATCGTCGGAAACGACGGAGGCGGAACCATCTTCGACGGGCTCGAGGTGGCTGAATCCACCGAGCACGCCGACTTCGACCGGGTGCTGTACACACCGCAGCGGGTGGATCTCGCCGCGCTCGCCGCCGCATACGGCTGGACCTATCTCACGGCGACCACACGGGGAGAGCTCGACCAGGCGCTCACCACACCCGTGACATCCGGGGTTCTCATCGAGGTTCCGCTGGAGCGTTGACCGCACGCTCTTGAGCACGGCGACGCCGACGGCCACAATGAGCAGATGAGCTCATCGACGCGCGCCACCAGCTGGGAAACGGACCCTTCGACTCTTCTCCGGGTCGGGCCCGGCTTCTCGCTCGCCGACGTCGATGCTGACGCCACGCCGGGTTTCGGCGGAGGCAAATCGGAGGGCAAACACGAACTGGCGAAGGCAGCGGACCACCTGAGCGAGACGCAGGAGCGCCTCTTCGCGGCGTCGAAGGGCGGGGCGACGGATGCCGTTCTGCTTGTTCTGCAGGCTATGGACACGGCGGGCAAGGGCGGGATCGTGCGTCACGTCGTCGGCGCGGTCGACCCGCAAGGTGTTGCGCTCGCAGCGTTCAAGGCGCCGACCGAAGAGGAACTCTCGCACGACTTCCTGTGGCGGATCGCCCGGCGCACTCCCGAGCCGGGATACATCGGGGTGTTCGACCGGTCGCACTACGAGGATGTGCTCATCGCGCGGGTGCGCGGACTGGCTGATGACCCCGAGATCGAACGTCGCTTCGGGGCGATCGCCGAGTTCGAGCAGGGTCTCAGCGATCGGGGCATCCGTATCGTGAAAGTGATGTTGCACATCAGTGCCGACGAACAGAAAGCGCGGCTCGGCGAGCGGCTGGACCGCGCAGACAAACACTGGAAGTTCAACCCGGGCGACATCGACGAACGCCGGCGGTGGGGCGACTATCAGGCCGCCTACCAGACCGTGTTCGACCGGACGTCGGGACTATCTCATTAACGGTGTTTCCGGCGGTTTTCATTTAGTAGGTCTCCGCGGCCGGCCAGCGGTCTGCGAAGGTGATGGCGAACGCGTTCAGTGCAGGCTTCCAGCGCATTGTCCATCGGGTGCGGCCACGACCGGTGGGGTCGAGGCTACGAGTGACAAGATACAGGCACTTCAGTGCTGCCTGCTCGGTTGGGAAGTGACCCCGGGCGCGAACCGCGCGCCGGTATCTTGCGTTGAGGGATTCGATCGCGTTTGTGGAGCAGATCACGGTGCGGATCTCGAGGTCGTAGTCCAGGAACGGGATGAACTCTTCCCACGCTGATTTCCAGAGCCGGATGATCGCCGCGTACTTCTTCCCCCATTTCTCGTCCATGTCCTCCAAGGCTGCTCTCGCGGCGTTCGGGTTCGGGGCGGTATAGATCGGCTTCACGTCGCGTTTCAGAGCGTCCCAGTCCTTCTTCGACGCAAGTTTGAAGGTGTTGCGGATCAGGTGGATGATGCACGTTTGCACCGTCGTGAGTGGCCACACGTTTGCCACAACATCGGGCAGTCCCTTGAGCCCGTCACAGACGAGGAAGAACGTGTCCTTGACGCCACGGTTCTTGATGTCGGTCAGGACGCTCATCCAGAACTTCGCCCCCTCACCACCGGTTCCCACCCACAGCCCGAGGACGTCTTTCTCCCCAGCCAGGGTCACGCCGATTGCCGCATAGACGGGCCGGTTGGCGACTTGCCCGTCACGGATCTTCACGACGATCGCGTCAATGAAGATCGCCGCATACACCTCGTCGAGGGGTCTCGCGGACCATTCGTTCATCTCCTCGATGACTTTGTCGGTGATCCTCGAGATCGTTTCCTTCGAGACCGAGGCACCATAGATCTGGGCGAAGTGCGCACTGATCTCACCGGTGGTGAGCCCGTTCGCATACAGCGACAGCACGATCTCATCGACCCCGTTCAGGCGCCGCTGGCGCTTCTTTACGATGACCGGCTCGAACGAGCCGTCACGGTCTCGGGGGACCTCGATCTGGACATGCCCGGTCGCCTCCGTCAGGACAGTTTTGGGTCGTGAACCGTTTCTCACGTTCGCTGACTCTCGGCCGGGATCGGCGTGATGCTTCTCGTGGCCGAGGTGTCCGGTCATTTCCTCGTTCAGTGCCGCTTCCAGCACAGATTTCGTGAACTGCTTCAACAAGCCGTTAGGACCCGTCAATGACAGGCCCTGTTCTTGGGCCAGTCGGACTAGTTCCCGGGCCGCGTCGGCCTCAGCCGACGGCTCCATTTTCTTCTTCGAACTCACAACATCCAGTGTCGTCATCACGGCACCTTCCCGCCGAATTTCACTTCAGCGATTCAGGCCGGAAACACCGTTTAATGCACAGTCCCCGGACGTCGACCGCTGCGGCGCCGTGGTTCGTTGTGCCTGCGAACAAGAAGTGGTACGCACGGATCGCTGTGCAGAATCTGTTGCTCGAGGCGCTGACGGCGATCGATCCGCAGTGGCCTGCGGCGGATTTCGACGTCGAGGAGCAGAGGGCGCGGCTCGCGGCATCCTGAGGTTGCGCGGCCGGTGGCGTTCGTTCGTCCGTCGTTAGTGGCGGGTTTGGGGGCGGGAGGTGCGCGTAAGTGACGGATGAAGCGTTGCGGTCGTGGTGGCGTCCGTTCGTCCGTCGTTAGTGGCGGGTTTGGGGGCGGGAGGTGCGCGTAAGTGACGGATGAAGCGTTGCGGTCGGGGTGGCGTCCGTTCGTCCGTCGTTAGTGGCGGGTTTGGGGGGCGGGAGGTGCGCGTAAGTGACGGATGAAGCGGTCCGGTCGGGGTCGGGAGGCATCCGTTCGTCCGTCGTTAGGGGCGGGTTTGGGGGTGGGAGGTGCGCGTACGTGACGTGAAGCGCTGCGATCGGGGGGCATCCGTTCGTCCGTCGTTAGGGGCGGGTTTGGGGGTGGGAGGTGCGCGTAAGTGACGGATGAAGCGTTGCGGTCGTGGTGGCATCCGTTCCCAGGTGCGGTGACCCGAGGACCCCTACTCAGCCGAACGCGTCGATAATCGGTCGAAACTTCATGCGGGTTTCGGTCAGTTCCTTCTCCGGAACCGATTCGCCGACGATCCCGCCACCCGCATAGGCCGTGACGTCCCCGCCCGGTTCGACCTGAGCGCACCGCAACGCGATCGCCCATTCGCCGTCGCCGTCGGCGCCGACCCAGCCGACGGGTCCCGCGTAGCGCCCGCGATCGAACGGTTCCAGCTCGGCGATGAGGGCAACCGCAGCCGGCGTCGGCGACCCGGCGACCGCCGCAGTCGGATGCAGCGCGTCGATCAGGTCGAGGGATGTCGCGTCGTCGGTGAGCGTGCCCTCGATGTCGGTCGCGAGGTGCCACAGGTTCGGCAGCTTGAGGGTGAACGGCATCTCGCTCGTCAGCACGTGCGAGGTGTGAGGACGCAGCGAAGACAGCACGCTCTGCACCGCGAACTGGTGCTCGTCCTGGTCTTTCGAACTGGTGACGAGGTTTACCGCTGCCTGCTGGTCGGATTCGGCATCCGCCCCGCGCGACGCCGTTCCGGCCAGAACCCGCGCGGTGACGGAACCGTCCTGTACCCCGACGAGAGTTTCAGGGCTGGACCCGATGAGGCCATCGACGGCGAAGGTCCAGCAGTCCGGGTAGCCGAGCGCGAGGTCAGACACGACGCGACGCAGGTCGGCATCCGCCGGGATGTGACCGGCGAGGTCGCGCGAGAGCACCACCTTGCTGAGGTCGCCTTCGAGGATCCGCCCGACGGCCTCGGCGACGTGCGCCTGGAATCCCGCCGCCGTTTCCACCCCCGGAGTGAGCGTGACGCGGTACTCGGGGCCGAGCGCCGTCGCGGTCGGCTGCCGCGGGGCATCCGTCCGGCCGTCGTCGAGACGGATGCTTGTCAGCCAGGTCACACCGTCGCGTCGCCCGATCACCGCCTGAGGAACGATCAGCACACTGGACTGGTCGGACTGGTCGGCGAACGTGAACGTGCCGAAAGCGACGAGACCGGTGCCGGGCATCCGCAGGGCATCGTGCACGGTCGCGGCTGCAGCGACCTCGCGCCAGGCGGCTGCGGCATCCTGCATGCGGTTCGGCCCGGAGAACTCGAGTCGGAGTGCCTCGCCGATCCCGGCGAGTCCGCAGCCCTTGCGCAGCCACAGCAGCGGCGCGAGGGGGTCGACGAGGGCGATCAGTGAGCGGATGTCGTCGACCTGGTGGGTTTCGACGATGAGGTGCTGCACGGTGGACGAGAGTGTGCCGGGTTGAGTCACCCTCTCAGCGTACGCCTCGGTCCGGGAGCTCCAGCCGCACGGCGACTGACGGATGCTGCCTGGCACCGCAACCCACCGGCCGCCTTCGGGTCGCGGTCGTACACTGGGGAGATGAACAAGGCAGATCTTTCCAAGCAGCCCGCGCAGGTATCGGCCATGTTCGATCAGGTGTCCACGCACTACGACCGCACCAACACCGTGATGAGCGTCGGCAACGACCAGCTCTGGCGGGTGGCGACGACGCGGGCCGTCGATCCGCACCCCGGCGACCGCATCCTCGACCTTGCAGCCGGCACAGGCACGTCGAGTGCCTCTCTCGCCAAGTCGGGCGCCACGGTCATCGCCGCGGACTTCTCGCCCGGCATGATCGAAGTCGGTCGCAAGAAATTCGGTCGCGTGCGCAACCTGCAGTTCGTCGAGGCGGATGCCACGAATCTCCCGTTCGCCGACGACGAGTTCGATGCAACGACGATCTCGTTCGGGCTGCGGAACGTCGTCGAGCCGAAGAAGGCGATCGCCGAGATGTTCCGGGTGACCAAACCGGGTGGCCGTATCGTGATCTGCGAGTTCTCGACCCCGCCGCACCCTGTGATGAAGGGGCTGTACGACTTCTACCTCAAGCGGGTCACACCTGTGCTGGTGAAGTTCTCGAGCTCGAATCCCGATGCGTACGACTATCTCAACGACTCGATCAAGGCGTGGCCGGTGCAGGCCGACCTCGCGTCCTGGATGCGAGGCGCCGGCTGGACCGAGGTCAAGTACAAGAACCTCACCGGCGGCATCGTCGCCCTGCACAGAGGAACCAAGCCGCGCATCTGAGCCGCGACCGGCGTCCCAGCCGAAACACCGAAACAGGGTTCTCTGCCCGGCCACAGCCGGCGCATGCAACCCTGTTCGGTATTTTGCGAGGGTGTCGCGCCCGGATGGCAGACTGAAGGTGACCGAAGGAGGCTAGCCATGGATCTGATCCCGCTGACCCCGGTCGATCGCCGCGGCGGCCTCCGCGCCGACTGTTCCCGCTGCGTCGGACTCTGTTGCGTTGCCCTCGCCTTCGCCCGCTCGGCAGACTTTGCGTTCACGAAGGATGCCGGCGACCCGTGCGTCAACCTCGCCGAGGACTACCTCTGTGTGATCCATCCCGAACTGAGGCAGCGCGGTTTCAAGGGCTGCACGGTCTTCGACTGTTTCGGGGCCGGGCAAAAGGTGACCCAGCACACGTTCGGAGGCACGAGCTGGCGCGACGACCCCGACGTGCGCCGGGAGATGTTCGGCATGTTCCCGCTCGTCCGTCAGCTTCAGGAACTGCTCTGGTACCTCGACGGAGCCGCCGGGATGCCGCAGACGGCTCCGATCCGCGACGACCTGGAACGGGCGTACGAGAAGACGGAGGCGCTGACCAGGGCCTCCGCCGACGACATCCTCTCGCTCGATCTCGACGAGTACCGAGGCGCGATCGCGCCAATCCTCCACCGGGCGAGTGAACTGGTGCGGGCAGGGGTGACCCTCTCGACAGCCGCAGCGGGCATCCAGCCGGGAGCCGACCTCATGGGGGCGCTCCTCGCGGGTCAGGACCTGCGAGGAGCCACCCTGCGCGGCGCCTGGCTCATCGGCGCCGATCTCCGATCCTGCGACCTGTCGCTCGCCGACGTCATCGGGGCTGACTTCCGCGACACCGAGCTCGGGGGAGCGGATCTCGGATCGACACTGTTCCTCACCCAGTTCCAGGTCAATGCCGCGCACGGTGATGCCTCGACAGTCCTGCCGCCATCCGTCTCTCGTCCCTCGCACTGGCGGCGCTAAGTCGTTCCGAACCGCGAGGGAGCAGTTTCGACCTCAAAACGGCCGTTCCCCAGGATTTTGGGTGCGCAACTGCACTCTCGAATGCTCGACGGTCAGGAAAGCGTCCCGGTCACGACCGTGGCGTCGAATCGCTCCGAGCGTTCGATCACAGCAGTGAAACCCGCGCGCGAAACGAGGTCGGCGGTGCGAGCCGCCTGCACATCGCTCGTCTCGAGAAGGAGCGAACCGCTCGCTCGCAGCCAGTCGGATGCCTCGGCGGCAATCCGGCGGTGGAGGTCGAGTCCGTCCTGTCCTCCGTCGAGTGTCGCGCGAGCTTCGTGCAGCCTGGCTTCCCTCGGCATCGTCTCGATCGCAGCCGTCGGTACGTAGGGAGCGTTCGCGACGAGAAGATCGACCCGTCCACGCAACCCGGCCGGCAGCGCTGAAAAGAGGTCGCCGAGCATCACCGCGCCGGCGCCAGCGAGGTTCTCGCGCGCACACGCGACAGCAGCAGCGTCGATATCGGTCGCGTACAGCTCGGCCTCCGGTACGCGTGTGGCAAGCGCGGCCGCGATCGCGCCGCTTCCGCAGCACACGTCGACGACAACCGGATGCCCGCGTCCGGCCACGAGCGACGCCCCGAGCGCCACGAGAAAGGCGGTGCGTCGCCGCGGGACGAAGACCCCTGGCCCCACGCGCACGCGAAGACCGCAGAACTCAGCCCAGCCGAGGATGTACTCGAGCGGTTCCCCGCCGATACGACGGACGATGAGCGCGTTCAGTTCGACCCGGTCCGCTGCCGCCTCGGCGAGCAGTCCGGCCTCGTCCTCGGCGAACACGCATCCGGCTTCCCGGAGCTGATCGACGACCTCCTGAAGCGAGATCCCGAAAAGCGCCCCGTGATCGCCGGAGCCGGACACCGGTTGAGCACGTTCTGGTGTCTCGTGACCGAAAACTCCCGTCACCCGTAGAACTTCTCACCGCGAGCGAGCTGCTCGACGAACGCGGCGATCCGCCTGGCTCGTGTTTCCGGTCTCTTGGCATCCTGGATCCGGTAGTACACGGCAAATCGGTTCTGGCTGTTGAGGGTCTCGAAGAATGCGGCGGCATCGGCGTTCTCAGCCAGCGCTGCCAGAAAGTCCGGGTGCGGCTCCGCGGTTTTCGGGCCCGCATACGCCCGTTCCCAGCGACCGTCTGCGCGAGCCCGCTCGACCTCCGCCAACCCACGCGGTTGCATCCGCCCGTCGGCGATCATCGCCTCAGCCGTGCCCACATTGCGAAGCGACCAGGGGCTCCGCGCTCGCCGGGGCGTGAACCTCTGCACGTAGGTGGCGTCGTCGACGCGTTTGGCCTGTCCGTCGATCCACCCGAAGGCGAGGGCGACGTCGAGTGCTTCCGCGTAGGTGATGGTGGTCTGCCCCGACCCTTTTTTGGCCATCACCAGCCAGATTCCGTTGGAGGTCTCCTGATTCTCCTCGATCCAGGCACGAAAGTCGTCAGGCCCATCGAAGCGCAGTGTCGGCTGTTCGACCGCCATCATCCGCCCAGCGTCGATCCGCTTCGTAACTCGAGGATCTCGAGGTAATGCGCGTTGTACATGACCCCGAGGATGTTGCCGAACGGGTCGATGACCGACCCGGTGACGAAGCCGGGCCCTCTCGTCGTGACGTCCTCGTGCAGCGTCGCACCGAGCGACAGCAGCCGCGTCATGGCAGCCTCGACGTCGTCAACGTGCCAATAGGCGATCAGGCCACCAACCTCGGTCGACGAATGCGGCGAGTACCGTCGATCGAGCAGACCCAGCTCGTGCTGGTAGTCGCCGATCCGGAACTCGAGGTACCCGGGCGGGCCGGTCTCAGGGCGGGCGAAGTACGGGCCGATGCCGAGGACCTCGGTGTACCACTCACCGGCCTTCTCCACGTCGTCAGCGAACAGAACCGTTGTCGTCAGCCCCCGAAGCATCCGAGCTCCTCTCGTCGCGCACTGGCTCCCATCTTCCTCGGAACAACCGATTGGGTCTATGGCCGGGCAATAAATCTCGTGAGCATCCCTCAAAGCGGGCATTGACAGCCGAATCGGGCTGGCAGTAGCTTTCGGGCATGACTACCCCGTCGACGGATGCCACGCGTCCGGCCGCTTCCGGCGGCGAAGGAAAAGGCCTGGCAACGGGCACCCTCGGCCTGTGGGGATCGGTGGTGATCGGCCTCGCGTCGACTGCTCCCGTCTACTCGCTCGTCGCCACCCTCGGGTTCGTGGTGCTCGCCGTCGGCGCCCAGGCGCCCATCGCCTTCATCGTCGCGTTCATCCCGATGCTCTTCATCGCCTTCGCCTACCGTGAACTCAACCGCGCGGTGCCGGACTGCGGAACGGCGTTCACCTGGGGGACGAAAGCCTTCGGTCCGTTCGTGGGCTGGATGGCCGGCTGGGGCGTCGCCGTCGCCGGCATGGTCGTCCTTGCGAACCTCGCCCAGATCGGCGGACAGTACCTTTGGTTGCTCGTCGGGGATGGGTCTCTGGCCTCGAATGTGCCCCTCGTCACGTCGACGGGGGTCGTGTTCATCGCCCTGATGACGTGGGTGAGCTACCGCGGAGTCGAACTCGGCGAACGCATCCAGAACATCCTGCTGGCCGTGCAATATCTCGCCCTGGCGCTCTTTGCCGTCGTCGCGTTCATCCACGTCGCCAACGGCACGGCACCCAACGCCACCCCGATCTCGCTCGAGTGGTTCAACCCGTTCGCCTTCACCGACTACTCCGGCTTCATCGAAGCCGTGCTCCTTGCGCTCTTCATCTACTGGGGCTGGGACACCTGCCTGTCCCTCAACGAGGAGACGAAAGACCCGAAGCGGATCCCGGGGCGGGCAGCACTCGTCACCACCGTCATCCTGCTCGTCACCTACGTCACCGTCGCGGTCGCGGCGATGTCGTATGCCGGTCTCGGCACGGACGGCGCCGGGCTCGGCAACGAAGACAACGCCAACGACGTCTTCCTCGCCCTCAAGGACCTCGTGCTCGGGCCGTGGGCCTGGATCCTCGTTGTGGCCGTGCTCGTCTCCGCCGTGTCGTCCACCCAGACGACCATCCTCCCCACCGCCCGTGGCACACTGTCCATGGCCGCGTACAAGGCACTGCCGCATCGATTCTCCGTCGTGCACCCGAAGTACCGGACCCCGTCGTTCTCCACCCTGGTGATGGGGATCGTCGCCATCGTCTACTACGTCGGGATGACCTTCATCTCCGAAAACATCCTCGCCGACTCGATCCTCTCGCTCGGCCTCGCGATCGCCTTCTACTACGGCATCACCGGCTTCGCCTGTGTCTGGTACTTCCGCAAGGAGCTGTTCAACTCGGCGAGGGACTTCTTCTTCAAAGGCCTGTTCCCGCTTCTTGGCGGGTTGATGCTCGCATACGCCTTCATCCAGTCCTGCATCGACATGTACGACGTGGACTACGGCTACTCGGTGCTGCTCGGCATCGGAGGAACCTTCGTCATCGGTGTCGGGGCCCTCGCGTTCGGCGTGGTGCTCATGCTTCTCTGGTGGGCGTATCCCGGCTCGAAGCCGTTCTTCCGGGGAGAGAGCCTCAACCGTGACACCGCCGTGCTCGTGCCGGACACCCCTGAGGTCTACGGGCGTTCCATCGACGGCGGATTGACCTAGACACCGAAAGAGAACCGACATGCGCATTCTGATCATCGGAACAGGGGGCGTCGGGTCCGCGGCCGTGCGGATCGCGGTCCGCCGCTCCTTCTTCGACACGCTCGTGATCGCCGACTACGACCCGGCCAGACCCGAGGCGCTCGTCGCCGATGTCGGAGACGACCGTCTTCTCGCCGCCCAGGTCGACGCGTCGAACGCCGACGCCGTCGCCGACCTGATCCGGGCCCACGACATCACCCACGTGCTCAACGCGGTCGACCCGCGTTTCGTGATGCCGATCTTCACCGGCTGTTTCGACGGCGGTGCCGCGTACCTCGACATGGCGATGAGCCTGTCCCGTCCGCATCCCGAGAAACCTCACGAGCTTCCCGGCGTGAAGCTCGGCGACGAGCAGTTCGCGCAGGCAGAGAGGTGGGCGGATGCCGGTCGGCTCGCGCTCGTCGGGATCGGGGTCGAGCCCGGGCTCTCTGACGTGTTCGCCCGCTATGCGGAAGACGAGCTGTTCTCCGAGATCGACGAGCTCGGCGTACGGGACGGCGCCAACCTCACCGTCGACGGTTACGACTTCGCTCCGTCGTTCTCGATCTGGACCACCATCGAGGAGTGCCTCAATCCTCCGGTGATCTTCGAGAAGGACCGCGGCTGGTACACGACCCCGCCGTTCAGCGAACCGGAGGTCTTCGACTTTCCTGAGGGCATCGGCCCGGTCGAATGCGTCAACGTCGAGCACGAGGAAGTGCTCCTCATGCCGCGGTGGACGAGAGCCAGACGGGTCACGTTCAAGTACGGCCTCGGCGACGAGTTCATCAATGTGCTCAAGGTCCTGCACACCCTCGGGCTCGACAAGACCGAGCCCCTGACGGTGAAGGGTGTGCAGGTGGCCCCCCGCGATGTGGTCGCGGCTGGTCTGCCGGACCCGGCTACCCTCGGCGACCGGATGCACGGCAAAACCTGCGCGGGGGTGTGGGTCCGCGGCACAGGTACAGACGGCCAACCGAGGTCCACCTACCTTTATCACGTGGTCGACAACGAGGAGTCTATGGCGGAGTACGGGTCGCAGGCCGTGGTCTGGCAGACCGCGATCAACCCGGTCATCGCCCTCGAACTCCTCGCCACCGGGGTCTGGAGCGGGGCCGGAGTGCTCGGCCCCGAGGCATTCGACGCCCGCCCGTTCCTCGACCTGCTCGCTGCGGATGCTCCACGCGGCTACGGTTCACCCTGGGGAATGCAAGAGAAATAATCGATCGCCCGGGCACGGGTAGGCTAGACCTCGTGAATCCGAGTGCCACGCGGCGTGCCACCAGTCTGTCCAGTCATCTGGGACATACCGACCGCATCTTCGCCTCGCCGAAAACCAGGCAACTGCTCGCCGCCGTCGATGACGGCCTCGAGCGGATCGAGCGCGGGCTCGACTCCGAGCTGATCTTCGCAGACACCATCGCGGACGCGTCGACGCGCTACCTGCTCGAGGCGGGAGGCAAGCGGGTACGGCCGATGCTCATCCTGCTCACCGCCCAGCTCGGCGCCGGCAACACCGTCGACGTGATCACCGCAGCCGAGGCGATCGAGATCACCCACCTCGCCTCGCTCTACCACGACGACGTCATGGATGACGCCGACCGCAGGCGCGGCGTTCCGAGCGCCCACGCCGTCTTCGGCAACTCGGTCGCCATCCTCACCGGGGACCTGCTCTTCGCCCGGGCGAGCCAGCTCATGGCCGGTCTCGGCGAACGGGCCATCCGACTGCAGTCGAAGACGTTCGAGCGGCTCGTGCTCGGGCAGCTTCACGAGACCGTCGGTCCTCGCGACGACGAAGATGCCGAAGCCCACTACATCCAGGTCCTCGCAGACAAGACCGGTTCGCTCATCGCCGCCGCCGCTCAGGCCGGAGTGATCTTCTCGGGCGCAGACGAAGCTTTCGAGCCCGCGGTCGTCGAGTACGGCGAGAAGATCGGCATCGCCTTCCAGCTCATCGACGACGTCATCGACCTGTCACCTCAACCCGAAGAGACCGGCAAGGTTCCGGGTACGGATCTCCGCGCCGGCGTCGCCACCCTGCCGCTCATCCACCTGCGCGTTCTCGCCGAGACGGATCAGGATGCCGCCGCGTTGCTCGCCCGCATCGAGGCGGAAGCCGCCGAGGGAACCGACGGTGCAGCATCCGCCGACTTCACCGCAGCGATCACCGAACTTCGCCAGCATCCCGTAACCACGCGAACCCTCGCCGAAGCCCACCGCTGGGCACACGAGGCCGTCGCCGCGCTCGACCCGCTGCCGGACGGCCCCGTGAAACAGGCTCTCATGCGATTCGCGGAAACGATCGTCGACCGCAGCAAGTAAGGAACCAGACGCAGATGACCAAGCTGAGACTCGCGATTGTCGGCGCCGGACCCGCAGGGATCTACGCTGCTGACATCCTCCTCAAGGCCGAACGCAAATTCGATGTGTCGATCGACCTCTTCGATCGTCTCCCCGCCCCGTATGGGCTCGTGCGATACGGAGTCGCGCCGGACCACCCGCGCATCAAGGGCATCATCAACGCGCTCCGCGAGGTTCTCGACCGCGGCGACATCCGGGTCTTCGGTAACGTCGACTTCGGCACCGACATCGCCCTCGAAGACCTCAAGAAGCACTACCACGCCGTGATCTTCGCCACAGGTGCCGTGCGCGACGCCGACCTCGATATCCCCGGGATCGACCTCGAAGGCTCCTACGGCGCCGCCGACTTCGTCAGCTGGTTCGACGGCCATCCCGACGTGCCACGCGAGTGGCCGCTCACCGCGCAATCTGTGGCTGTGATCGGCAACGGCAACGTCGCTCTCGACGTGTCGCGCATGCTCGCGAAGCACGCAGACGACCTGCTCTCGACCGAGATTCCCGAGAACGTCTATGCGGGGCTGGCAACCTCTCCGGTGACCGACGTGCACGTCTTCGGTCGTCGAGGGCCCGCTCAGGTGAAGTTCACCCCTCTCGAGCTGCGCGAACTCGGCGAGCTCCACGACGTCGACATGGTGCTCCATGACGAGGACTTCGACTACGACGAGGCGTCGAAGACCGCGATCGCCAGCAACAAACAGGTCATGGTCATCGACAAGATCCTGCAGAAGTGGCGTGAACGTCCGGCCGGTACCGCATCCCGTCGGCTGCACCTTCACTTCTACGCCAAACCGCTCGAGGTCGTCGGTGACGAGAACGGCCACGTGGCCGCGTTCCGGTACGAGCGAACCCGCCCGGATGCCGAGGGCGGCGTCGTCGGGACCGGCGAGATCCGCGAGGTGCCCATCCAGGCGCTCTACCGGGCTGTCGGCTATTTCGGGTCGCCGCTCGATGGCATCCCGTTCGACAAGAAACACGGCGTGATTCCCAACCGCGAGGGCGTCGCCCTCAAGAAGGGCAGCAACGACGTCGTCCCGGGCGTCTACGCCACCGGCTGGATCAAGCGTGGACCCGTCGGCCTCATCGGCCACACCAAATCGGATGCCATGGAGACGATCAAGCACCTCGTCAACGGTGAGGGCAGCTGGTGGACCCCGGAGTCGCCAGACGAACAGTCCGTCATCGACCTGCTCGAGGCCCGCGGCGTGAAGTACACCGACCTCGATGGCTGGCACAACCTCGATCAGCACGAGATCGCGCTCGGCGAGCCGCACGGTCGCGCCCGGGTGAAGGTCGTTCCGCGCGAAGACATGGTCGCGATCTCCCGGTCCGAAGTCCGGGTCAGTCCGGCAGGCTAGCGCGGTCGGGAAGCGCAGTTCAGGGCAGCGCTCCCCATGGGCCGACGTGTACCTGCCCGATAGGGTGGTGGCATGTCGAACCCCGGAAGTCCCCAGAACCCGTACGGCCAGCCCACGCAGGGTGCGCCCGCGGGCTACCAGCCGCAGAAACCGTCAGCGACTGCCGATCGCTCGGTGGTGCGTCAGATCATTTTCGGTGGGGCAGTCGTCATCGGTATCGCGGTCGTCACCAACATCCTGGGCCTGATCGGCAACTCCGTCTTCGGCTTCCGGGTCGAGCAGATCCTCGGGATGATCTGGGCCATCTTCGTTGCTCTCGTCTTCGTCGCCGGCGCGGGACTCAGCGCGCTGTACATCGCTCCGTTCGCGAAGGCGAGTTCGGTCAGCGACCTGATCAAGCGCCTCGCGATCGCCGCTGGGGTCGGCGCCGCGGCTCTGCTGGTTCTCAACTTCATCTGGTCGGTGATCAACGGCGGTCAGTACCTGGCGCAGCTGATCATCAGCTCCGGCATCGTCGGGTCGATCTCGACGGGCGTCGCGTACGGCGCGTTCTTCGCTCTCGGTGTCTTCGTTGCTCGGGCTCTGCCAGCGGGCCAGCGTTCGCAGCCCGCTGCACCGCAGCAGGGGAACGCCGGTCAGTCATACCAGGGCCAGCCCTACCAGGGCCAGCCTCAGGGTTCTGCAGCGCAGCCTCAGCAGGGTCAGCCTGCGCAGGTCTACGCGCCGCCCGCACCCGGCTACGTCGCACCTCAGGTGCCGGCACCCGGTCAGGGTCAGCCGCCCGTTCCGCCGCAGCCGACGGTTCCTCCGCAGGGATAGCCTGCGGTGGCCGACGCGGACGGAGCACCGCGGAACCGCTGGGTCCCCGACGTCCTCGGTGAACCGTTCGAACAGTTGACCCTGTCCCTGAACGATGATTTCGAGGGCGAGGTCGTCGCCACTCTCGTGCGGAGACGTGAAGCGCCGATCGACGGCATCCGTTCGCTGTTCGCCGCAGACCGGGGCTGGGACGTGCTCTACCTGCATGGCTGGTCGGATTACTTCTTTCAGACCGAGCTGGCGCAGTTCTGGCATGACCGGGGTGCGCGGTTTCATGCATTGGACCTGCGCAAGTATGGTCGCAGCCTGCGTGAGCACCAGACTCCCGGCTATGTCACGAGTCTGGGAATCTACGACGAAGATATCGAGGCAGCCCTGTCGGTGTTGGGGCACGGGGCAGCGGATGCCCGATCGTCGCGGCGGCTGCTCGTGATGGGTCACTCGACCGGTGGATTGACGGCGAGTCTTTGGGCCGACCGGCATCCGGGGCGGGTCGATGCGCTCGTGCTCAACAGTCCGTGGCTCGAGTTCCAGGCCGGGGCGATCGGTCGGCGGGCGATCGCGCCGCTTGCGAACATCGGGGCGCGAATCGACCCGAGGGGGCAGTTGCCGAACGTCGACCTCGGTTTCTACACCCGGGCGGTATCACGGGCGATGGAAGGTGAGTGGGAATACAACACCGAGTGGCGCCCTGCGCGGGGATTCCCGGCACACCCGGCATGGCTCGCCGCCGTGCTCGCCGGGCACAACCGGGTCGACGCCGGGCTGTCGATCACCGCTCCAGTGCTCACGCTCATCTCCGCGCGTTCGACGTTGTCGACAGCGTGGTCGCCCGAGATGCTGGCGTCGGACATCGTGCTCGTCGTCGACGAGATCGCCGAGCAGTCGCTCAAACTCGCGCCGACCGTCACCGTCGCGCGCATCGATGGGGCGCTGCACGACGTGCTCCTCTCGAGGCCGGCCGTGCGGGCGACGGCGTATGCCGAGCTGGGGCGCTGGGCGTCCGCGTACCTGGACTGACAGCGTCCCTTGAACCGCCGCAGGCGCGCTCAGCCCAACCGCAGCGCCAGCCACAGGTTCGTGCGCGCAT
Organism: Mycetocola sp. CAN_C7; assembly: GCF_015752285.1. NCBI lineage: Bacteria > Bacillati > Actinomycetota > Actinomycetes > Micrococcales > Microbacteriaceae > Mycetocola > Mycetocola sp. CAN_C7. Next base: position 267,284 of record NZ_JADOUY010000001.1, on the reverse strand, counting down.
CGACGGTCGCCAGCGACCGCCCGGTGAGGCGCTCGACGAGGGCCACCCGGTTCTTGAGGGTATGGCGATGGATGCCGAGGGAACGCGCGGCCGGATCCCATTGACCGTGGTGCTCCAGCCAGATGTGCACGTCATCGATCAACGCCGTTCCGTTCGCCTCGTCGTGGTCGCGGACGGGCTTGAGCAGCGCCCGCGCGACCTCCGCTGCATCCGCTTCCGGAAGCAGCGCAGCGAGACCCCCTTCACTCACGTCTGAGAACTGCGCGACGGATGCCCGCGGTTCCGCGCCTGCATGAGCCTCCTGTTCGCGAACCGCCCTGTCGAGAGCCTGCGCAGCCTGACGGGACCCGCTCGCCGTTTCACTCCAGGCCAGCGGATCAGACAATCCGGCGGGCAACCGGTGCACCCGGCTGAGCTCGGCGGCCAGGTCCTGGGCACGCTCCGCAGCAACGCCGACGACCACCCGGCTCTCACTCGCCGCGAAGAAGAGGTCTCCGGCGAACTCGGCATCGCGGGCTTCAAGGTCGCCGAACAACGCATCTCCAGTCGCCCCACTGGGCTCGAACGCGATGAACCTCACCGGTTCGGCCGGAAGTTCACCACCCATCTGGCGCACGATCCTGCGCACGAGTTCGACATTTCCCTCGAGCAGTGTCTGGAACAGGCCGCTGCGCAGGCGACCGCGCGCCCGGCCGAGTTCGCGGTTCTGTTCGAGCGCCAGGCCGGTCAGCGCGATGACGCTCGTCACAACGGTCTGGTCGGCAGCATCGAGCGGCTGGGCCCCCGCGGTGATGAGGGCGCCGAGGAGCGCCCCTCGACGGCCCAGGGTCTGCAACGTCGCTTGCCCGGCCTCGTCGCTGATGGTCGAACTGGACCGTTGACCGCGCCCGATCAGCCGCTCGGCCTCGAGCACGAGTCTGGCCCGTGCGCTCTCCGAAGCAAGCGCAGGAACGGCGGATGCTTCGTCGAAGACCCGGGTGAGTCGCCCGCGAGCGTCGACCAGCCCGACCCAGCGGTGCAGCTGCCGCGAAAGCTCCCGCAAAACCGCTGCTGTCGGATCCGGCCGCAGCGCTGCGAAAGAGATGGCCCGCTGTGCGTTGAGAGCCCAAGTGTCCCGCGCGTGGGCGGCCTCAGCGAGAAGGTCGGCGGCGGTGCGGATGACGGCGATGAACGGCACCCGGTACGGCACTTCGAAGAGCGGCATCCCGAACCGCTCGCAGGCAGCAACAAGATCCGCCGGTGTGCCCTCGCGAATCACTTCGGTGCCGAAGCCGATACCGACGAGGCCGTGCCCGCTCAGTCGCTCGACATACGCGGCGACGTCGCCGGGGGTCGTCGTCGCCGGGTCGAACTGGGTTCCGGTGGTCAGCACGACCTGGCCGGCGTCGAGGAACGGGGTGGGATCGTCGAGATCGGAGCTGTGGATCCACGAAATCGGTGCATCCAGTCGGCCGGAGGAGCGCCCCGCGAGTAATCGGAGGTCGAGCGTCCGAGTCTCGAGCAAGCGGAGGATGGTGGGCTGCATGTGCTCACCGTACGCGAAATGACAGTTTGGCAGAAGCGAGGGGATCGGATGGCCATTCCGGCAGTTCCGGTCGGGGAGGGGCACTCCTAGTCTGGCAAGCACGCGACCAGCGAAGGAGACCGCGACGATGACCCTGACCTCGACCCCGACCGGCGGGCCGGCCCTGACCCAGGAACGCAGGATCGTGACGGCGATCCCCGGTCCGCGCTCCGAGGCTCTGATGGCTCGCAAGAACCGTGCCGTCGCCTCAGCGGTCGGCACGACGATGCCGGTGTTCGCTGAATCGGCAGGCGGTGGAGTGGTTGTGGACGTCGACGGGAACTCGTTCATCGACCTCGGTTCCGGCATCGCCGTCACCGGCGTCGGCAACAGCGCCCCTCGGGTGGTCGACGCCGTGCAGGCGCAGGTCGCCGCGTTCACCCACACCTGCTTCATGATCACCCCGTACGACTCGTACGTGGAGGTCGCCGAGAAACTCAACGAACTCACGCCGGGAAGCCACGAGAAACGCAGCGCCCTGTTCAACTCCGGCGCTGAAGCCGTCGAGAACGCCATCAAGGTGGCGCGCAGCTACACCGGCAAGCAGGCCGTTGTCGCCTTCGACCACGCGTATCACGGCCGCACCAACCTGACGATGGCACTCACCGCCAAGTCGATGCCATACAAGAGCGGCTTCGGCCCGTTCGCTTCCGAGATCTATCGCGCCCCGATGTCATACCCCTTCCGCGACGGACTGAGCGGGGCGGATGCCGCGAAGCGCGCGATCTCGATGATCGAGAAGCAGGTCGGGGCGACCAACCTCGCGGCGATCATCGTCGAGCCGATCCAGGGGGAGGGCGGCTTCATCGTTCCCGCCGACGGATTCCTCCCCGCACTCGTCGACTGGGCCAGCACGAATGGCGTCGTCTTCATCGCCGACGAGGTGCAGACCGGTTTCGCGCGCACCGGCACCATGTTCGCCAGCGAACACGAGAACATCGTCCCTGACATCGTCGTCACTGCGAAGGGCATCGCAGGCGGCCTGCCGCTGTCGGCGATCACCGGTCGCGCCGAGATCCTCGACGCGACACACACCGGTGGGCTCGGTGGCACGTACGGCGGCAACCCGATCGCCTGCGCAGCAGCTCTCGCCGCGATCGAGACCTACATCGAAGACGACCTGGCCGGCGCGGCGCGGCGCATCGAGGCGACACTCGTCGAGCGTTTCGCCCTCGCCCAGGCGATCGACCCGCGCATCGGCGACATCCGCGGTCGCGGCGCGATGATCGCCGTCGAGTTCGTCGACCCCGAAACGAACGAACCGGATGCCGCGCTGACCAGCGCCGTCGCTCGGGCCTGCCATCAGGCCGGTGTGATCGTGCTGACCTGCGGAACGTACGGCAACGTCATCCGTTTCCTGCCACCCCTGTCCATCCCAGACGCCCTCCTTGCCGAAGGCATCGACGTCGTCCTGACCGCATTGGAGAACGCGTGATTTCCGAGAAAGACCTGTTGGCTCACGTTCCGACCGGACTGTTCATCGGGGGGAAGTGGCGCCCGACCGCATCGACGATCGACGTCCTCGATCCGTCGACCGGCGTCGTGCTCGCGTCGATCGCCGACGCCAGCGCCGCCGACGCGACCGCAGCGCTCGATGCCGCTGTCGCCGTGCAGGATGACTGGGCGGCGACAGCGCCGCGGGTTCGATCGGACATCCTGAGAAAAGCGTTCGACCTCCTGCAGGAACGCCGAGACGAATTCGCTCTGCTGATGACGCTCGAAATGGGCAAGCCGCTCGCCGAATCGAACGGCGAGGTCACCTACGGCGGCGAGTTCCTGCGCTGGTTCAGCGAAGAAGCCGTGCGGATCACCGGCCGGTACGGCGTCAACCCAGAGGGCACCGGCCGCATGATCGTCTCGCAGCATCCTGTCGGTCCGTGCTACCTGATCACACCGTGGAACTTCCCGCTCGCGATGGCCACCCGCAAGATCGCACCGGCGCTCGCCGCCGGCTGCACCGTGGTGATCAAACCCGCGTCGCTCACCCCGCTGACCACGCTCTACTTCGCGAAGCTCCTCGACGACGCCGGCCTCCCCGCCGGAGTCGTCAACGTTCTCACCACCTCGTCGTCGAGCGCCGTCACCGAACCGCTCCTTCACGACTCACGGCTGCGCAAACTCAGCTTCACCGGGTCGACCCCTGTGGGGCAGAAGCTCATCCAGCAGTCGGCGACGAACGTACTGCGCACGTCGATGGAACTCGGCGGCAACGCCCCGTTCGTCGTCTTCGATGACGCCGACCTCGACGCAGCCGTCGACGGTGCGATCGCCGCCAAATTCCGCAACATCGGGCAGGCATGCACCGCAGCGAACCGGTTCATCGTGCACGCATCGGTCGTCGACGAGTTCGCTCGTCGCGTCACCGAACGGGTGAAGGGTTTCGGCATCGGCCGTGGCACCGAAGAGGGCGTCACCATCGGTCCGCTCATCGACGACCGGGCGGTGGCGAAGGCCGGCAAGCTCGTCGACGACGCCGTGTCGAAAGGCGCGACCCTCCTCACCGGAGGCGCCCCCGTCGACCGCGATGGAACCTTCTTCGCTCCAACGGTGCTCACCGACGTCCAGCCCGGTTCAGACATCCTCCGTGAAGAGATCTTCGGCCCGGTTCTCGCGATCGTCCCGTTCACCGACGAGGCGGATGCCGTGCGGCTCGCCAATGACACCGAGTACGGTCTCGTCAGCTACGTCTTCACGAAGGACCTCGCACGGGGCCAGCGCATGATCGACAAGCTGCAGACCGGCATGATGGGGCTCAACGTCGGCGTGATCTCGAACGCCGCCGCCCCGTTCGGCGGCGTCAAACAGTCCGGCATCGGCAGGGAAGGCGGATTCGAAGGAATCCACGAATACCTGTCGACCAAGTACACGATGACTCCGGTTCCCTGAAAGGACAGATGAGAACGATGACGACTCCGAGCACTCTGCAGAACTACGTCGGCGGCCGGTTCGTCGACGCATCCGCTGTCGATACGATCGATGTGATCAACCCCGCCTCAGGAGAGGTCGTCGCGCGCTCGCCGATTTCGACACTCGACGATGTGAACACGGCATTCGACGCCGCGAAGACGGCATTCGCCACCTGGAAGCGCACCACGCCCGGCCAGCGCCAGGCAATGCTGTTGCAGATCGCGGATGCCATGGAGGCGAACGCAGACGAACTCGTCGAGGCGCAGCATCGCAACACCGGCCAGCCGCGCGAAGCGATCAGGGCTGAAGAGGTGATCGCCGGGGCGGACCACCTGCGGTTCTTCGCCGGTGCCGCTCGCGTACTCGAGGGAAAGAGCGCCGGGGAGTACCTGGAGGGACACACCTCGTTCGTGCGCCGCGAACCGATCGGAGTCGTCGCCCAGGTCACCCCGTGGAACTATCCGATCATGATGGCGATCTGGAAGATCGCACCGGCGCTCGCCGCTGGGAACACCGTCGTGCTCAAACCCAGTGACACCACCCCCGAATCGACGCTCGTTCTCGCCCGCCTGACCCAGGGCATCCTGCCTGACGGTGTTCTCAACGTGATCCTCGGCAACGGGGCGACCGGTCAGGCGATGACCGAGCATCCCGTGCCCGGCCTCGTCTCGATCACCGGGTCGGTCCGCGCCGGAATGGCCGTTGCGGCATCCGCTGCGAAGAACCTGCACCGGGCGCACCTCGAACTCGGCGGCAAGGCTCCTGCGATCGTGTTCGCCGACGCCGACATCGCGGCCACCGCCGAAGGGGTGGCCGGTGCCGGCTACTTCAACGCCGGCCAGGACTGCACCGCAGTGACCCGTGTTCTCGTGCACGAGTCGATCCACGACGCGTTCGTCGCCGAACTGGTGAAGGCGGCCGAGGCCACGAAGACCGGCGACGCCGAGGATCCGGATGCCTACTACGGCCCGCTCAACAACGCGTCGCACTTCGCGAAGGTATCGAGCGTGATCGACTCCCTGCCAGCGCACGCCACCGTCGCGACCGGCGGCCATCGGGTCGGAGAGACCGGGTTCTACTACGCCCCGACCGTCATCACCGGGGTGAGCCAGGTGGACACCTGCGTGCAGGAGGAGACCTTCGGCCCCGTGCTCACCGTGCAGAGCTTCTCGACCGAAGAAGAGGCCGTCGAGATGGCCAACGACGTGCAGTACGCACTCGCATCGAGCGTCTGGACGAAAGACCATGGCACGGCGATGCGCGTCTCACGCGATCTCGACTTCGGTGCCGTGTGGATCAACACCCACATCCTGCTCGCCGCCGAGATGCCACACGGCGGCTTCAAGATGTCCGGCTACGGCAAGGATCTCTCGTCCTACGGGCTCGAGGACTACACCCGCATCAAGCACGTGATGAGCGCGTTGTGACAACCGAAAGTGAGAACACCATGACAGACCTGCAGCGGGACGTCGTCATCGTCGGCGCCGGAGCATCCGGACTCACCGCGGCTACCCGGCTGCGCGCCGCCGGACTGAGTGTCGCCGTGCTCGAGGCGCGAGACCGCGTCGGTGGGCGACTCTGGACAGACGACGTCGACGGGGCGATGCTCGAACTCGGCGGCCAGTGGGTCTCCCCCGACCAGGATGCCCTCATCGAGACGCTCGACGAGCTCGGCCTGCAGACCTACTCGCGCTACCGCGAGGGAGACAGCGTCTACATCAACGCGATCGGCGAGCAGACCCGGTTCACGGGCGAGATCTTCCCGGTCGCCGCATCGACGCAGCGCGAGATGGAACGCCTCATCAACGTGCTCGACGCGCTCGTCGCCGACATCGGACCCCGTGAACCGTGGGCGCACCCGCTTGCGAAGGAGCTCGACTCGGTCACCTGGATCGAGTGGCTCACGACTCAGACCGACGACATCGAAGCACGCGACAACATCGCCCTCTTCATCGCCGAGGCGATGATCACCAAGCCCGCCCACGCGTTCTCGGCGTTGCAGGCGATTCTGATGGCGGCATCCGCCGGGAGCTTCTCGCACCTCGTCGACGCGGACTTCATCCTCGACAAGCGGGTGATCGGCGGGCTGCAGCAGGTTCCGCTGCTTCTCGCCGAGAAGCTCGGAGACGACGTCTTCCTCGGTCAGCCCGTGCGCCGACTGGAGTGGACGGATGCCGGCGTCACCGCGGTCGCAGACGGCATGACGGTCAGCGCCCGCCACGCGATCGTTGCCGTGCCACCGAACCTGTACTCGCGCATCGACTTCCAGCCCCCGCTTCCGCGCCGGCAGCAGCAGATGCACCAGCACCTGTCGCTCGGCTTCGTGATCAAGGTGCATGCCGTCTACGAGACGCCATTCTGGCGCGATGCCGGTCTCTCCGGTACGGCCTTCAGCCCGTACGAGCTCGTGCACGAGGCATACGACAACACCAACCATGACGACCCCCGAGGTACCCTCGTCGGCTTCGTCTCGGACAAGAAGGCCGACCACGTCTTCACGCTCAGCGCCGAAGAACGCAAACAGGTCATCCTCACCTCGCTGTCGCACTACTACGGCGAACAGGCTCTGAACCCCGTCGTGTACTACGAGAGCGACTGGGGCTCCGAGGAGTGGACCAGAGGCGCATACGCTGCGAGCTTCGACATGGGCGGACTGCACCGATACGGTGCCGATCTCCGTACCCCGGTCGGTCCGATCCACTGGTCGTGCAGCGATCTCGCCGCCGAGGGCTACCAGCACGTCGACGGAGCCATCCGGGTCGGTCGTGAGACCGCAGACGCCATCCTGCTCCGCCACACCACCTGACCACCGCCCACACCCCATCACCCGCACCGCCCGACCCGCACCACGCCCGACCCGCACCACCCTGGCTTTTCCCTGCAGTACCCGACCGCAAAGGAGCACCCTCACCCATGCGTTACATCGTTGGCTACACAGACACCCCCGCCGGCGCCGACGCGCTCGCGCTCGGGGTGAGACTGGCCCGGTCGATGGCCGCCAGCCTCGACATCGTGATCGTCCTCCGCAGTGAGGCTCGACCGACTCTCGTCCCGTCCGACACGGGGTATGAACGATTCCTGCATGAGACCGCCCAGGGGTGGCTGAAGGATGCCGCTGCGGCCGTGCCTCGAGACGTCCCGACCCAGACCCACATCGTCTACGCCGAGTCGTTCGCCCGGGGGCTGCTCGACACCAGCCGCGACCTCGAAGGGTCGATGATCATCGTCGGTGCCGCACGGGGAGGTCTCCTCGGCCGCGCGACGGTCGGGAGCGTGGCCGGCGCCCTGCTGCACTCCGCCGTCGTGCCGGTCGCCCTGGCCCCCGAAGGGTCGAGCTCCACCGTCGGTCTGAACACCGTGACACGGGTCACCTGCGCCGTCGGCACCCGACCAGGGGCCTCCGAACTGCTCGACGCCGCCGTGCTAGCGGCTCGGGCCGCCCATGTTCCGATGCGGCTGATCTCACTGGTCACCCTCGACATGGACGACATGGCCACCCCACCCGCTGTCGCCGAGCGCGCTGCTACGCACGCCGAACAGGTGCTGGCTTACGCTGCGGAGCACCTGCCGGAGGACATCGACGTTTCGGTACTCACAGCATCCGGAAACCGGGTCGAGGATGCCGTCAACCAGGTCGACTGGGAACCGGAAGAAGTGGTCTTCGTCGGTTCCAGCCGCCTCGCCAAGCCGAGGCACATCTTTCTGGGCTCGACCGCGGCGAAGATGCTGCGCGAACTGCCCGTCCCCATGGTCGTGGTCCCCCGCGACTCCGTTCTGACCCTCGAGGACTGAGAACATGAGCACAACGAAGTCCGAACACGGACTCTCCAAGAAAGGCCTGAGCGCCGGATCCGTCGGACTCATCGGCGCCATCGTCATCGGCATCTCGTGCATCGCCCCGGCGTACACGATGACAGCTGCCCTCGGCCCGACCGTCTCCGAGGTGGGACTGCAGGTGCCAGCCATCATCCTCGTCGGCTTCATCCCGATGCTGCTCGTCGCATTCGGCTACCGGGAACTCAACCGGTCGATGCCGGACAGTGGCACATCGTTCACCTGGGCGACGCGGGCGTTCGGGCCGTGGATCGGCTGGATGGCCGGCTGGGGGCTGATCGCAGCCACGATCCTCGTCCTGTCGAACCTCGCGGGCATCGCCGTGGACTTCTTTTACCTGATGCTCGCGCAGATCTTCAACAATCCTGACATCGCCGACCTCGCCCTCAACCCGGTCATCAACGTTCTCACCTGTCTGGCGTTCATGCTCGGGGCGACGGCGATCTCGTACCGCGACATGCAGACCACTCAGAAGGTGCAGTACGTGCTCGTCGGGTTCCAGCTGATCGTGCTCGTACTGTTCGGCGTGGTCGCGTTCGTGCACGTCGCCAACGGTTCCGCATTCGATGCGACACCGGTCAGTCTCGAGTGGTTCAATCCGTTCGCCGTCGAGTCGTTCAGCTCATTCGCCGCCGGACTCTCGCTCTCGATCTTCATCTTCTGGGGTTGGGATGTCACACTGACGATGAACGAGGAGACCAAGGGATCACGCTCCACTCCCGGTCGCGCCGCCACCCTCACCGTGTTCATCATCGTCGTCCTGTACCTGCTCATCGCCACGGCATCCATCAGTTTCGCCGGGATCGGGACCGGGGAGTTCGGCCTCGGCAACGAAGACATCCAGGGCAACGTGTTCTTCGCGCTCGCCGGGCCCGTTCTCGGACCGCTCGCGATCCTCGTCTCGATCGCTGTGCTGTCGAGCTCGGCCGCTTCACTGCAGTCGACCTTCGTATCGCCGGCTCGAACGCTGCTCGCCATGGGGCACTACGGCGCGCTCCCCGAGAAATTCTCGCGGGTCTCCCCGCGGTTCCTCACCCCGGGGTACGCGACGATCGTGTCGGCCGTCGTGGCATCCGCGTTCTACGCCATCATGCGATTCATCTCCGAAGACGTGCTCTGGGACACGATCACCGCGCTCGGCATGATGATCTGCTTCTACTACGGGATCACCGCTTTCGCGGCGGTCTGGTACTTCCGCACGCAGTTCTTCAACTCGTTCAGGAACTTCGTCTTCCAGCTGTTGTTCCCGCTCGTCGGCGGAATCATCCTGGCCGTGCTGTTCTTCACGACCATCATCGACAGCATGGACCCGGACTACGGCAGCGGATCGAATATCGCCGGCGTCGGACTGGTCTTCATCCTCGGCATGGTCGTGATCGTGTCGGGCATCGTCATCATGATCATCCAGGCGATCCGTCGGCCGGCCTTCTTCCGTGGGGAGACACTCACGGTCGGTCGCTCCGACGGCACAGAAGACGAAGAGCTCGACGAGCTGCCGGTGTGACCTTTCTCCACGCGAGATGCTGGGTTTGAGGTGGTCGGCCGGTGCCGACACCCCTGCAAACCCAGCAACTCGCGTAGCGTGTGGGTGTGAATACACGGCTTGCACGGCGACTCGGGCTTGGCGATGCCATCTTCATCGGCCTCGGTTCCATGGTGGGGGCTGGAGTGTTCGCCGCCTTCGCGCCTGCCGCTTCGGCTGCAGGCTGGGGTTTGCTCGTCGGGCTCGCGATCGCGGCCGTCATCGCATATTGCAACGCGACGGCATCCGCCCAGCTGGCCGCGCAATACCCGTCATCCGGTGGCACCTACCTCTACGGCCGTGAGCGACTCGGTGCGGGGTGGGGCTTCGCCGCCGGCTGGAGCTTCGTGATCGGCAAAACCGCGAGTTGCGCAGCGATGGCCCTGACGTTCGCGGCATACGCGGCGCCGGCAGGCTGGGAGCGCCCCGTCGCTGCCCTCGCGGTGGCCGCGCTCGTTGCGGTGAACTACTTCGGTGTGACGCGCACCGCGCTCCTCACCCGTGTGCTCGTCGTGATCTGCCTTCTGGTTCTCGCTGTCGTCGTCGCTGCAGGGCTCTCCGCTCCGGCCGCCCCGATCTCCTTCGCGTTCGTCGGCGGCAATCCGGTCACGGCCTGGCTGGCGATGAACGCCCCGATGGATGCCGACGCGTACGCCGTTCTGCAATCGGCAGGACTCCTGTTCTTCGCCTTCGCCGGGTATGCCCGCATCGCGACCATGGGGGAGGAGGTGCGTGATCCTGCCCGCACCATCCCGCGAGCCATCCTCGGTGCCCTGGCGATCGCCGTCGCGGTCTACGTCGTGGTTGCGGTCGTGTCGCTGCGCACGCTCGGACCTGAGGCCCTCGGGAACTCCGCCGCCCCGCTGGTCGACGTCGCGGTCGCTGGTGGCTGGGACTGGGCAGCACCGGTCGTGCGATTCGGTGCCGCAGCCGCGTCGCTGGGGGCGCTGCTCGCCCTGATCTCGGGTATCGGGCGAACGAGCCTGGCGATGGCCCGCGAAGGTGACCTTCCCCGTGCACTTGCGGCGGTGCATCCGCGTTACCGGGTGCCGCACCGTGCTGAGCTCGTGCTCGGTGCCGTTGTGATCGCCGTCGTGCTTGTCGCCGATCTGCGCGGTGCGATCGCTTTCTCATCGTTCGGGGTGTTGCTGTACTACTTCATCGCTAACCTGTCGGCTTTCACGCAAAAGAGCCCTGACCGGCGGTTCCCGCGCTGGCTGCAGATCCTCGGCATGGTCGGATGCCTCGTTCTCGTCGTCACGCTGCCCCCGCTCGGGATCGCGGCCGGCGTCGCGGTGCTCGCCGTCGGCATCGGCGGACGGATGCTGCTCCGGCGAGTGCGCGCGTAGCTGTTGTGGTTGGCGGCGCTGCGGGCGAGGGCTGCAGTTCCGTTCGATCGTCGCAGTATCGTGCGCGTGCTGCACTTTCCGACATCCATGCTGCACTTTCCTGCCGATGCTGCAACTGCAACTGCAGCAGCGGCACACAACTGCAGCACAGCCAGCCTCGGGCGGCGCCGGTCGCGCGCACGGGGCCCAACCGTCAGCGGTTCGACAGGCCCCGGTAGTAGCCGACAGTCGCGTCGAGCGCCTCGTCCCAGCCCGTTGCCCGCACGCCGAGTTCGCGTTCGGTCTGAGCGGCATCCGACACGAACGGCGACCGGAACTGGTAGCTCGACGCTGCCACCTCGCGCAGCATCGGGCTGAACGCGCCGACACCGCCGAGTACCCACGACGGGATCGCCGAAACCGACCCGTGAACGCCATACCGCGCGTTCACCTGCCTGCAGATGGCGGTGCGACTGAGATCGGATGCGGCAGGCACGTGCCACACGCGACCCCACGCGCCCGCATACGTGCTTGCCGCCACGACGGTGGCCGCGAGGTCGGGCAGGTAGGCCCAGCTGTGGTCGAGAGAGGGGTTGCCGACCGCCCAGGACCGTTTGCCGGCCAGGATCGGTTCGAAGAACCGGGTACCGAGGTGTGCGTCACCGGTCGCGTCCGGGCCGAAGTAGTCGCTCGCCCGGACTTCGACAGCACGGATGTCGCCGCGCTCGGTCGCCAGGCGGAGGGAACCCCAGAGTTCGCGCCGCACCTCCCCCTTCGACTCAGCCGGATCCTCGGGAGAGCGCTCGGTCATCGGCATCGACGCGTGTCCGTATGAGTACAGGTTGCCGACCATGACGACGTCGGCGCCTGTGGCGCGGGCCGCCTGGATCACGGCATCCACGATCGGCGGCCAGTCGGAACGCCAGCGGTGGTACGGCGGATTGGTGCACACCACGATCGTCGCGTGATCTGATGCCGCGCGACTCAGCGCCGGAGCATCCGCAGCGTCGAGGTGAGCGGTGGCCGCACCATCCACCGTCGTGCCCGACCGTGTCGCCACGGTCACCTCGTCACCGCGAGCGAGGAACGCGCGGGTGACGTTCGACCCGACAGGGCCGGCACCGAGAACCAGCACGCTCATGATGAGTGGTCGGAACTAGCGGAAGTTGATGAACTGCAGGTCGATGTCGAGATCCTTGCCCTTGAGCAGAGCGATCGTTTCCTGCAGGTCGTCGCGGCTCTTCGACTGCACACGCAGTTCGTCGCCCTGGATCTGGCTCTTGACACCCTTGGGTGCCTCGTCCCGGATGATCTTGTTGATCTTCTTCGCGTTCTCCTGCGTGATGCCGTCTTTCAGTTCCGCCTCGATGCGGTACTCCTTGCCACTCGCGTACGGGTCGCCGGAGTCCAGGCTCTTCAGCGAGATGCCGCGCTTGATGAGCTTGGTCTGGAAGACGTCGAGGATCGCCTTGACGCGCTCCTCGCTGTTCGCCTTCATCAGGATCTTGTCACCGGACGGCGCGATCGATGCCCCGGTGCCCTTGAAGTCGTAGCGCTGCTCGATCTCCTTGTGCGCCTGGTGGAGGGCGTTGTCCGCCTCCATCTTGTCGACCTTGCTGACCACGTCAAACGATGAATCTGCCATGGCCTCATGCTACGCGATCCGCGCGGGGGAGCGGATGCCGGTGGTCGGCGCTCGCCCCAACGGGCTTGAGTAGCTCGCTGCGGGTTCGCTCGCCTACGGGGCTGGGCGCGCAGTCGACGAGCGCACGATGAGCTCGTACGGCAGAGGTACGTCGGCGTTTTCAGACACCTCGGGGTTCGGCTCGAGCAGTTGCATGAGCGCTTCGACAGCCTGCTCGCCCTGCCGCTTCGGGAACTGTGCCACCGTCGTGAGCCCGAAGAAGGTCGAGAGCTGGTGGTCGTCGATGCCGACCACCGACAGGTCCTGCGGAACCGAGAGACCGAGGTCGCGGGCGGCGAGGATGCTGCCGATCGCCATCTCATCAGACGATGCCACGATCGCGGTCGGCCGGTTGCGCGGGCTGCCGAGCAGCTGCTTGGCGGCTTCGTAGCCGCCGGGGAGGGTGAAGTCGGCCGGGCGGAAGAGTGACCCGTCGACCTCGACACCGGCATCCTGCAGCGCCTGTTCGTAGCCGATCCGCCGGTTGGACGGCAGATGGAAGTCCAGGTCGAACTCCTTGCCTCCACCGATGTGGGCGATGCGGGTGTGGCCGAGTTCGATCAGGTGCTCGGTGGCCAGGCGGGCGACGGCGACGTCGTCCATGGTAAGACTGAACACACCGGTGATCGGGCCGCCGACACCGATGAGCGGCTTGCCCATGGCGTGCAGGCTCGACACCTCCGCTTCGGTGAGTTCGAGACCGATAGCGATCACGGCATCCACGCGCTGGCGGAGCAGGAAATGGTCGAACACACTCTTGCGTTCCTCGCCGCCTCCGCTGAGGTTGTAGAGGGTGAGATCGTAACCCTGGCGGAGTAGAGCGCTCTCAGCGCCCTCGATGACCGACGCGAAAAACCAGTGGTTGAGGAAGGGCACGACCACACCGACGTTGCGGGTGCGGCCCGAGGCGAGGCTTGAGGCGTTGGACGACACGACGTAGTCGAGCTCACCGGCGGCCTGGGCGACCTTCAGCCGGGTGCTCTCAGACACGTAGCCGCGCCCGCTCAGCGCGCGCGACACCGTCGCCGTTGAAACGCCGGCGAGACGCGCGACCTCTTCGATGCCCGCCATAGGACTCCTCTTGTGCGCGTGAATGCCAGTGGCCAGCATATCGACGGGTGAGGGGCATGCTCGCAGTGGCGGATGTTTAGCGGGTATGGGACGCTCGGTTCTGACGAAAGGGTACGCATGCACAGGGACGACGGCCGGGTGATCGTGATCGGTGATGCGCTCATCGACGAACTCCGGGATGCTGACGGGAGTCGTGACTTCGTCGGCGGCGCCGCGCTCAACGTGGCGGTCGGCCTGGCTCGGCTGGGTGTGCCGACGACGCTTCTCGCCATGGTCGGGGATGACGCAGACGGGCAGAGCATCCGGTTGTTCCTCGACCAGTATGGGGTCGAGCTGCTGGCGACGCCCGGCCCGCTCGGGTCGTCGCGGGCGACCAGCGACCGCAGCGCAGGCGAACCCCGGTACATCTTCAATGCCGCCGCCCAGGGGCGACGCATCGTCTTCGGCGACGACGAGCGGCTGGCGATCGCGGATGCCCGCCTCGTCGTCGTGAGCTGCTTCCCCTTCGACGACGACGAACAGTCCGCGGCGCTGGAGGATGCCGTCGCGAACCCGCAGCGACGCCTCGTGATCGATCCGAATCCCCGGGCGGGCATGCTGCACGATGCCGGGCGATTCGTCTCCAACTTCGAACGACTCGGCGCTACGAGCCTGCTCTGCAAGGTCGGAGATGAGGATGCCGACCTGCTGTACGGCATCGACCTGGCTCAGCTCGTCGACCGGCTGCGTTCGGCCGGAACCGCGAACGTGCTCGCGACGGCCGGTCGCGCCGGGGCATCCGTCTCGACAGTCACCGGAACGGTTTCTCGCCCGATCGTCGACCTGCCGGGGCCGGTCATCGACACCATGGGAGCCGGGGATGCGACGCTGGCGGCTGCGGTGCATGCCATCCTCACCGGAGGGGTGCCGGCGGGAGACGCAGAGTGGGGGCGTTTGCTCGACGAGGCGATGCTCATCGCGGCGCTGACCTGCCGGAGCGACGGCGCACTGCTGCAACTGCCTCCGGTCGTTGGGGCCTGACCGGCGCCGATTTCCGGAAGACGACGGGCAAGGGTACTATTTTCACGCGCCTTCGGTTGTCTGTTCAAGTCGGTCGAGTGCGTCTGGCGAGTTACCCAAGCGGCCAAAGGGATCTGACTGTAAATCAGACTGCTCAGCATTCGGGGGTTCGAATCCCTCACTCGCCACATTCTTTGTGAAAAGCGGAGTCCATCGAGGGCTCCCTTTTTCGTGCCAGCGTTGTGTGCGTCGAGACCGCAGTAGCGGCCTGAAGAATGCGGGCTTTCTGGCCTCTGCTGCGGGCTCGATTTGCCGCATACGAGGCGTGCATACGGCCTTCGAAAAGTGCCTCGATCGGGCACTACCCCCCGGGTTGGGGGAGAAGCGCTGACCCTCACCTGTGGCACCATGACTGATACTTCGCGCATCACCCCGATTATTGCGCGTGAGATTGGCCGAGCCTTGGATCTTCGCGACTATTTCCGCGTCTTGCGCAAAGGCTGGTGGGTCATCGCATCCGTCACGCTCTTAGGCGTCGGAGCCGCAGCTGCGTTCTCGGCGCTGCAGACTCCCTCGTACAGCGCGACCGCGAAGGTCTTCGTGTCGACACAATCCGCCGGCACCGTTTCCGACCTGGTACAGGGCAACGCGTTCAGCGTGCAGCGGGTGAGAACCTATTCCGACCTCGTGCTGACACCCCTCGTTCTGTTACCGGTGATCCGCCAGCTCGACCTCGATATCACGCCAGAACTTCTGGCGACGCAGATCGTGGCATCCGCACCGCTGGATACGTCGATCATCGCCATCACGGTGAACGATACGGATCCTGGACGTGCCGCCGCCATCGCCAACTCCGCATCAGACAATCTGGCTGCCGTGGTCGAGGATGTCGAAAGCCCGGCGCTGGATGAAGCGATCTCACCGGTCAAGCTCACGCGCGCCCAGGAGGCGATGGTGCCGGTGTTGCCGGCGAGTCCGCGGATTCCGCTCAACCTTGCCCTGGGTGCGGCAGCCGGGCTGATCCTCGGGCTCGCAACCGCCGTGCTGCGTGAGACGCTCGAAACACGCATTCGGAACGAGAGCGACCTCAAACAGGTGACCGATGTTGCCGTACTCGGTGGCATCGGATTCGACCCCAACGCGAAGGAAAGCCCGCTCACCGTGCACGCCGACCCGCGAAGTCGTCGTGCCGAATCGTTCCGGACCCTGCGGACAAACCTGTCCTTCCTCGAAGTAGCTCGATCCGACCGCAGTTTCGTCATCACCTCCTCCATCCAGAGCGAGGGAAAAAGCACGACAAGCGCGAACCTCGCCATCGCACTCGCCGACGCCGGATCCCGAGTCCTCCTCGTCGATGCTGACCTGCGTCGGCCGACGGTCGCCGACTACATGGGGCTGGAGGGCGTCGTCGGTCTCACCGATGTGCTGATCGGCCGGGCCGAGCTGAGTGACGTCATGCAACCGTGGGGGATGGCCGGACTCTACGTCCTTCCTGCCGGACACGTCCCACCCAACCCCAGCGAGCTGCTGGGCTCCGCACGGATGTCGCAACTCATCACCGAACTCAACGGCATCTTCGACGTTGTCATCTTCGATTCACCGCCGCTGTTGCCGGTCACCGACGCGGCGATCCTCGCCAAGAAGGTGGGCGGCACGATCATGGTGGTCGCAGCCGGCCGCACCCACAAGAACCAGCTCCGGGGCGCGCTCGCCGCGCTGGCGAACGTCGGCGCACCGGTCTCGGGCGTCGTTCTCACGATGTTGCCGACCAAGGGGTCGAGCGCGGTCTCGTACGGCTACGAACTGGGGTACGGCACCTACGGGTACGAACCGGACACCGCAACTGCCAAACGCGTGAAACTCAAAAAATGAAGCGCCCAGCCGACCTCGGAGCGCGGGCGCCTGAGGATCTGTCCGAGCCCCGCACGGTCGATCGGATCGTTGTTCATCAGTTCGATCCCGCGCGGCCATCGCCCGGAGGAATCGACACCATCCTGCGCGGCATCTGCCGGTACGCGCCGGAGGGACTGCAGCTCGCGATCGTCGGCGTGGACACCGGCTCCGGCCCTGCAACCCGCCGCCTCGGCAGGTGGGAGCGACACCGGTTCGGCGAGCGTCACGTCTGGTTTCTGCCGGTCGTTCGTCTGGACCCGGCTGACCTGTCGAGGCGGATTCCGCACTCGGTTCGACTGATCGCCGGTCTCCTTCGGTATCGACACCGTCTTCCTCAACGACGGATGGTCGAGGCGCACCGAATGGATGTCGCGCTCGCATTGCGTTTCCTCCTGCGGGAACCTCAGGGTTACTTCATCCACACCCAGAGGAACGGACTCACCGGCGACACGTCGGACTCGTTCTGGCGACTGTTCCGTGACGCACACGGACGGCTCGAGAAGAGCGTCGTGCGCACGGCAAAGTCCGTCACCGTCTTCAATGAGGACTTCGCGGTCACCGTTCGCCGCTGGAATCCACGAACGCGCTTCTCACCGACCTGGTTCGATCCCGATCTGGTCGTCGCTGGCCGTCACGACCGCGACCCGCACAAGATCGTGTGGGTCGGCCGGCTCGAATCCCCGAAAGACCCCGCCCTGGCGATCGACGCGTTCGAACAGCTCAGCGCCGACCATCCCGAACGAGACTGGTCTCTAGAAATTCTGGGATCCGGCACACGCCTTGCCGGTCTGCACGATCGTGTCGCGCAGATGCCCCCCAAGCTCCGGAACCGGGTGCTGATCCGTGGCAGGGTCGAACCGGCTGAGGTCGCGAAGACCCTGGCGCGTGGCGGCGTCTTTCTCATGACGTCGCATCCCGGGTACGAGGGCTTCCCCTGTGTGCTGGTCGAAGCCATGGTCGCCGGACTCGTGCCGGTCGTGACACAGGGTTCGGATACCGGCCGGCTCGTGGTGAACGGGAACACCGGTTACGTGACCGGCCGGGAGCCGAGCGAGATCGCCGGCCGCGTCGCATCCTCCGAAACGATCAGCAGATCCGTCGTCCGGGAGAGGGTGGCTTCACTCGGGGCGCCCGATGTGATCGGTCGGATCTACGACGGCTGGTTGTCCGATGGGTGACCTCAGACTGCGAACCGACTCCGCCACCACGCTCCGTGTGCACCCGGATGGCCGCCTGACTTTGGCGGGAGAGCCGCTGTTCTGGCGATCACCTGCTGTCCTCCTGGAACGCATCCGTGCCATGCGCACGCTGGCTGAGCCCGTGCTGGTCGTCACACCGAACGTGGACCAGACAATCGATCTCGACAGGGATCCGGAGTTCCGTGGGGCCTATCAGGACGCGGCTCTTCGACTCATCGACGGGGCCCCGCTGACGATGCTTGCGCGGCTTCTCGGAGCGACGGGCGTTCATCGGCACACCGGCGCCGACCTCCTGCCATTTCTTGTCGGCGAGTCCGAGCGTGAAGGGTGGACGATTGCGATCGCCGGCGGCGACGCGGGTGTGAGCCGGCTGGCTGTCGCGCGACTGCAGGAGGCGCATCCGGGGGCGAACGTGGTGAGCGTGCCATTTCCGCACCTCGCCGTCGTGGACGATCCGCGCTCGACAGAGGTCATCGACGACCTGCGCGCCCTGTCTGCGGACATCGTCTTCCTGTGTCTCGGGGCACCGAAGCAGGAGATGTGGTTCATGCACTGGCGCTCGATGCTTCCGCCCGGCGTGTACATCGGCGCCGGCGCCGCGGTCGATTTCGCCGCTGGAACGGCGCGCCGTGCGCCGAGTGTTCTTCGACGCCTCGGAGCGGAATGGCTGTGGCGGCTCGTCCAGGAGCCGAAGCGGCTGAAAACGCGATATCTCGTGAAAGGACCCGCGTTCCTCGCCATCGCCTGGCGGTCGATCCTGATGCACGATCGGTGGGGCGTGCATCTCGCACGTGAGGATCTGCAGTGAAGACCGCAGAGCCGGGCACCGTCGCGATCCTGGCCCCCAGTCTGTCCGGTGGTGGCGCCGAGCATGTGGCGTCGCTGTGGGCATCCGCTCTGCAGGCGAGGGGTTACCGGGTGCGCGTTCTGCTCACCAACCCCTCGGAAGCTGACCTGGCCACGACACATCTCGAGGTCGTGGATGTGAGCAGCCGCCTGCGCAGCTTCGTGGGTGCAGTACCCATGGTGCGGCGAGCAGTCCGTGCCACCCCGGTCGACGCGGTCCTGTCGGTGATGCCGTACTGGAACCTCATCGCGCTGATCGTCGCGGCCTCCCTTCCGACGCGAGTCCGGCCCAGTGTGACGATCAGCGATCACACACTGCATGTTCCCCAGCGGGCGACGGCAAGTCGGTCGACGAAGTTCCAGCTGGCGCTCGCCAAACTGCTCTACAGGCGCGCGGGATCGTGGATCGCCGTCTCGCACCCGGTCGCCGCAGAGATGGCTGCCCTGTACGGCCTCGACTCGTCGCGACTCTGGGTGGTCGTCAACCCGGTCGCTGACAGCAGCGGTACGCGCCGCCCGCCGCCGGCATCCGCTGAAACGGATCCGACGTTGAGGCTGGTTTTCGCCGGTCGGCTCTCTCCTGAGAAGAGACCGTTGACCGCGGTTCAGGTCGCGGCCACGCTCGCCCGCGATCACTCGATTCCGGTCGCACTCGATGTCTTCGGGGTGGGCCCGCTCGAGGACGAGATGCGAACACTGGCCGGATCGTTGGGCGTGCCGATCACGTTCCACGGATGGGCGGATCGTTGGTTCGACCGCGTCACGCGGCATTCCGTGTTGTTGATGCCGTCGAAGGTGGAGGGTTTCGGCAACGTGCTCGTCGAAGCCGCCGCCGCCTCCATTCCCGCAGTCGTCTCTTCACGAGCGCTCGGAGTGGCGGATGCCTGCATTCCGGGGATCACCGCCGTGCTCGCGTCCACGGATTCGGTTCCGGCTTATGCACTCGCGGTATTGGAGGCGCGTTCGCTCCCGTTCGCCGTGATCGACGAATGGTTACGACGTTTCTCGAGCGAGACCGGCGGCGATCTTGTTGCCGAAGCGGTGTCCAGGGCGGCGAGCCGATGAGCGCCGTGATCGGATCTCAGGGCAGCGCTGCACCCGCCACCGGTTTCGCGGTTCCCGGCGCGGCCGGGAGGCCGTCGACTGTTGCATTCGTCTTTGCCGTCGCCGTGACTCTGCTTCTCGCCTTCCGTACGCCGTTCTCTGCCAACATCTCCTTCGGTGTCGCTCTGGCATTTCTCGCTTTTCCCGTGACTCTTCGACCGTGGTTCTCGTCGCGGTCCGGCATCGCGGTGACCGCCATCGCCGGTCTTGCCCTGATCGGCGGTGCTCTCCTGATCGAGCCCGGTCTGAACGCGGACCCCGGGCGATACTTCAACCCGGGAATCGCGACGTACCAGGCGTCGATCCTGGTAGGCCTTGTGCTGTCGGCCGCGGCTGCGGCGTGGGCGCTCACCGTTCTCGGACTCAATCGGTTCCTGATCCTGTGGGCGGTCGGGCTCATTGGTTCTGCCCCGCTGATGAGCGATGGCTTCGCGGAGAATCCCTGGAAGTACGGTCTCGCCCTGCCCGTGAGTGTGCTCGTGCTGAGCCTCGTCAGCCGCGGCGGGCCTGTGCTCAATATGACCGCGCTTGCCGTCCTCGTGGTCATATCGACACTGTTCTCGTATCGGTCGTGGGTTCAGGTGCTGGTCGCGGGAGCTGTGGTCATCTACGTCCTGCGCACATCCAGGGAAAGGCCCGGAAGACCCAGACGTTCACGTGTGCTCGTAGGTATCGCCCTCGGTGCCGGGGTGCTGGCATTCTCCTGGCTGCTGTCGACGCTCGCCACAGAGGGAGTCCTGGGCGAGGCGGTGCAACGACGCACCGTTGAACAATCCAACGTGACCGGGAATCTCCTCCTCGGCGCACGGCCGGAGTGGGCAGCGGCCTGGTCGCTCGCCGAGCGGCATCCGTTCGGACTCGGATTGGGTGTGTCGCCCTCGTCGACAGACTGGTCGACAGCCGTGCGGGCCATGCCCTTCTCGAACAGCGCCCTGCAGGACTCTGGCACGGTATCCGGATACTTCCGATCGGGAGAGGTGTCGTTCCATTCGGTGCTGTGGACCTTCTGGGGCACGTACGGCGTTCTGGGTTTCGCGCTGGTGGTCGTTGTCGTTCTTCTCATCGGGAAGACGCTGCTGTCGCTCGACTCCCTCCGGTTGAGCACACCGTTCATGGCGGCTGTCGCTGTGCTGATGATCGGCGCCGCATGGGATCTGCTCTTCAGCCCGCTCACCCTCGCGCCGCTGGCCGCCACCCTCGCGGTGATCGCGTGGTTGCCTCGCGAGGCGGAACGACGACGCAATTCGGAGTTCGAATGGAGCGAGTACACGTGAACACGCGATCCCGGCCGACGATCACGGTGATCACCGTGACCCTCAACGATCGTGAGGGGCTCACGAAGACGCTGTCGAGCGTGCAGGCGCAGGTAGGCGGCGGCTATGAACACTGGGTGATCGACGGCGGGTCGACCGATGGTTCCCGCGAGGTGTTGGCCGACTATGTCGCGTCGAGTCCCGGCGCCCGCTTCGTGTCTGAGCCCGACCGGGGGATCTTCGACGCCATGAACAAGGGCATCGATCGGTCAACGGGGGAACTGCTGGTGTTCCTCAATTCCGGTGATTGCTTCACCGACCCCGGCGTCTTGGATTTCGTGTCGCAGGAATGGGCGCGCGGGGACTGGGAGTGGGGATACGGCGCGGTCCGGTACGTCGCCGAGCACGGCGAGGTGATTTCCGGCTCGCTTCAGTCGCCGTTCCGCCGCCGGCGTCTGCACCTCGGATTTCGGTTCGCGCCATGGCCCGCAACGTACCTCAGCCGCGACCTGCTCCGACGCGTGGGCGGCTTCGACGATCGATTCGGCTTCGCCGCCGACCAGGAGCTCGCGATTCGTGCCGCCGCCGTTGCAGAACCGGTCACCTGGGTCCGGTTCATGGCTGATTTCCTGCTCGGTGGCGTCCACTCGCAGAGCAGCTTCCTTGCTCGGGAACGGTTGTGGCACCGCATGCGTGTGCACAACGGCGTGCCGGTGCTCGGTTCGCGGGCTGTCGATCTCGCGGCGGCGTTCTCGATCGCCTGCTTCCGCGAACTGCGGCGACGCGGTGCAGCGTTCGCCGGTCGGGGAAGGCGCTGACAGTGACCATCGACGGGTCGACGGGAAAGGCGACGGCCCTGCCCATCGACAGGACGGCAAAGGGAAGCAGTGCTGCGCAGGCGATCCTCTCGTCCGCAGGAGCACGGGTGGCGGTGTTGCCGCTCACCGGGGTCTGCTCGATTCTCACGGCCCGCCTGGTCACGGATGCCTATGGTGTCGATGGCTACGCGATCTTCTCGCTGATTGCCGCCCTGCCCTTCCTTTTCCCCTTCATCGATCTGGGCGTGGGAGCCGCGGTCGCCAACGCGGCGGGAGCGCTGCCCGCTCGCGCGCAGGAGTACCGGGAGACCCTCACCAGGGCTCGTCGTGTTCTCCTTCTGGTCGGTGCAAGCGTGCTCCTCGCCGTCTTCGGAATCGCGGTCCTCGGCGCCTGGCCGACCCTGACCGGCCTCCCGGACTCGGCAACCGTCAACTGGGGGATCGCAGGCGCGATGGTGCTCTTCGCCGTAGCTGTTCCGGGGTCGCTTGGGCATTCGATGTTGTTCGGCATGCGCAAGAACAGCTGGTCCGTCTGGATTCAGGGGCTCGGACCGCCCATCACCCTGCTGCTGGTCTTCGCAGCCACGATCTGGGCGCCGACGATCTTCGCCGCTCTCGTCGCGACGACCGCCGGCATCCTCGTCTCGCATTGGGTGGCGACCGCGGTCGCCTCGCGTGTCGGGGTCGCTCGGGATGCTCGCCGTGCAGCGCAGGCAACACCACGAGGGACCACGCGAGTGGTCCTGTGGGCAACCGCCTGGCCGATGCTGATCGTCTCACTCTCGCTTCCGGTGAGTTTTCAGACGGGCAGGCTTGTGCTCAGCTGGCAGGCCACGCTCGGGGATGTCGCCGTCTATTCAGCCGCCATGGTCGCTTTCCTTCCGGTGTTCTCCATTGCCCAGGTCGCGGGTCAATCGCTGTGGGGTGAGTTCGCCGGTGCACGCGCTCGTTCGGAGAGCGGCGCCGCCGAATACCTGACCGGCCTCAAGATAGTCGCGCTCGTTGGCCTGACCGGTGCTGCCGGTCTGGTCGTATTCGGTCCCTGGCTCTCCGGGCTGGCGGTCAACAACGCGGTGCAGTTTCCGCCCGAGCTCTTCTGGATTCTCGGCGCCACCGTGCTGATTCAGGCGCTGTACATTCCGTCCGGAATGTACCTGACCGATGCGCCGGGGTTGCGCTTTCAGGCGTTGTTCGCCGTGCTCATGGGGGTGTTCGTGTTGTCCGCGTCTGCGCTGACCGCTGGTCCGCTCGGGGTGACCGGCGTTGCGCTGAGCCTGCTCTGCGGCATCGTCGTGTTTCAGCTCGTGCCAGGCACGATCCGGGTGCTGGTGTTCATCGGCCGCCACGACGGAAACGACCCCGCATGACAGGGTTCCTGGTGGCCAGTCCCCGACCCTGGCCGCACCCGTCGTTCTATCCCGTCGAGGCGGTCGTCGACGCGTTGACGGCCCAGGGTGGCGTGACCGTCGGAGTGGGCGGCCTCTACGGAAAAGTGGTGAGCAGGCTGGGACTCAGCCCCTCCGCCCGCGGGATCCGCCCGATCGTGGTGCCGCTCATGGGCCCTCGCCGACACCAGCTCGCGGATGCCGCGATACGGGGCCGTCCTGTCGTTCTGGCGTGGGACGTGTGGGAGGACTCCGTCGCGGATTGGATCGAGCTCCTGCAGGACTTCAGGGTGCCGGTCGTGCTCTGTACCTCCACAGCGGCGCGGGATCTGTTGCGGGCACGCGGATTCGAGGGCCGGCTGCTCTATCTGCCAGAGGCGACCACGGTCAGCCACTACCGCCCCGGTGTTCCCCTGATCGACCGTCCGATCGGGGTGCTCGAGCTCGGGCGGAGGTGGGACGCGTGGCATGACCCTGTGCAGCAGTCCGGCCTGCTCGACCAGCTCGAGGCGAAGTATGAGGCGGTGAGCGGGAGTGTCATCTTCGACAGTCGGGCTGAACTCATCGACGGGTTCGCCTCGTCGGCGATTTCGGTCTGTTTTCCGCGAAGCATGACGCACCCGGCAGAAGCCGGGGCAGTGGAGACGTTCACGCACCGCTATCTGGAGTCCATGGCATCTGGATGCCTCGTGCTGGGTCACGCTCCGGCAGACCTCGTCGATCTCTTCGGCTACAACCCGGTCATCGAAGCGGATGTGCGCGATGCCCCGAGTCAACTGAGGTCGATCGCCGAGGATCTCGACGCCCACCAGGCTCTCGTCGACAGGAATCTTGAGACGGTGCGGCGCGTCGGGGACTGGAAGCAGCGGGCGAAATACATTGCTGAGGTTGTGGCTCCCTCGACGAGGGGCGACAGGCGCCGACTGGTGCCGGGAACGGAATGAAGCGGTGAGCCGATCGATTGAGCAGGGAAGCGGCGGCGTGCAGCTGCCGTCTGCGGTACCGGTCGGTGCTCGTCGAGTGGGTTATCTCGACGGCGCTCGTGCTATTGCGGCGCTGTTCGTTCTGGTGCATCACACGTACTGCATGGCGTACCCGATACGTGATGGGATCGAACCCACCGGAATCCTGGGATACGCCGTGGGTTGGATGGTTTACGGACACTTCGGGGTCACGGTGTTCATCGTTCTCGCAGGATATTCGCTCTTTATCGCGCTCGCGCATGGATCAGGTCGCCTTCCTGGAAGTGTCTTCGGCTTCGTGAAGCGCCGCGCGTGGCGGATCCTCCCACCGTTCTGGGCCGCATTGTTGATCACGATCGTCCTCGTCCTCGTCCTCATCGGCTCTCCTACCGGAACCCACTGGGACCAGTCGGTCCCGACGAGCCCGAAGGGATGGGTGGTCGATGCCCTGCTCTTGCAAGACATCATCCCGGTGCAGGACGCGGCGTATACGTTTTGGTCCATCTCCGTCGAATGGCACATCTACTTCCTCGTGCCTGTGACCCTGTTCATCCGGACCCGGTCCACCTGGGTCGTCGCTATCGCGTTCGGCGCGGGTCTAGGCGTGCTCGGCATGGTGCTCACCGCCTGGAGCGAAAAGTTCGGCCGCCTCCACCCGGAGTACTACGTGGTCTTCGCAATTGCTGCCGGCGGATGCCTCATCGTCGCCCACGCGCCGACCTGCACGGCGCGTGCCCTGGACAGCGATCTCTGCACTCGCAATCATGACCGTGGTCGGCCTGTGCCTGACCCACGATTTCGCCTGGGCGGTCTCGAACTTCCCTTGGCTCGACCTTGTGCTAGGGCTGGGTGTCGTGTCGCTTCTGGTCGCAATCGGACTCGGCAGGGCTGACCGCCTGGCGGGAACACTCGGATGGCGCCCCCTCGCGAGCGTCGGCGCTTTTTCGTACAGCATGTACCTCGTGCACGCGCAACTGCTTCAGGTGTTCTGGCAGACGGTGGTCGACCCGCTGTCGCTCGACAGGCCAGCCCAGCTTGTCCTCGGGTGGGCGCTCGGCGTCCCGTTGATCATCGCAGCCAGCTACGGGTTCTCACTCCTGGCGGAACGGCCCTTCGTGCGCAGGGAGACCCGCATGAAGGCCCGAATGAGGGCCGGAATGAAGCCGATGGGCGGCTCCCTCGACCCCGACCCGATCTCCCGCTGACCGACATCCCGCCGACTTCGCGCTGGATGCGACCCGCGGTATGCCTCACGGAACCAAAGGCTCAGGATGTTTGACGATGTCCTGACGACCGAGCATCCGGATCAAATACTGCCCTGATGAGACGTTTACCCCCAGAGCGGGGGTGAAATCCTCATCACGATAGCGGAACGTGAGGATTCTTCGCTAATTTCAGGACCGTGGCCATCGCTTCCTGGGAGCGATGAGCCCGACCCGATCTACCCGATCCATCACCGAAGATGCATGTAACTGGTTCTGCCGGTTGCGGCAGTCAAAGATGCCCGAACATCGCTACCCGAACCTGCACCAGCCGTCTCACAAGCTGGCCGCTGACTCGCGACGCTATGCGCTGGCAGAGAAGGATAACCATGTTGCGCATTTCGTCCTCCGAGTCTCGCTCCTCCGGTTGGCTTCGTGCCGGAGCCTCTGTCGCGATTTCCGCGCTGGCGATCACGCTTCTCAGCGCGACTCCGGCCTTCGCACTTCCGATCGCCGAGGTCCCGGCCAATACGGCCGACTGGGCATCGACGCCATACTCGCCGTTGCAGCCAGGTGAAATCGCCGCGACGGGCAACACGAAGGCGCTGACCTTCGACGGCACCGAGGGTGGGCTGAACGCCAGCGGCGACGTCGGCACCGGGTTCACCATGGTCCAGCCATCGACCGCTGATCCGCAGTGGTATCTGCCGGACAACCTCTCGGTGAGTGGCGGCACGCTCAACATCACAGCCACCAAGGGCATCGCATACCTCAACAACGACCCCGCTGCGGGCAACGGCGCCACGCGCAACCAGCAGGACAACACCCTGGGGGTCGGGCTGAACGCTGAGGGCAAGATACTCCGGCTCAGCACCGTCGTCGCCAGCCCGACCGGAGCGTACAACTCGGCTCAGGCCGGCCTCTGGTTCGGCGCCAATGACGACAACTTCGTCAAATTCGTCGTGGCAGCCCCCGGCACCACCGTCGGAGCCAACACACGTCAGATCCAGCTGGCCCGCGAGGTCGCGGCGGTATCCGCCAGCACCGCCGCATACCAGGTGAACGTCGACACGACCACGGCGACCATCCCCAACGGAACCGCGGTCACCCTCCAGCTCGACATCAACACACTCACGGGCAAGGCCAACGCCAGCTACCGGCTGGGAACCGGGGCCGTAATCCCGTTGGCGGCAGGACTCGACGTCCCCGCCAGCTTCTTCAACGGGTCTCTCCTCACCGGAACGGAACTGCCAGGAGTCGACTCGTTCGGCGGTATCTTCACCACGAAGCGCAACATGCCGGTGGCAACACCGCTGGTCTATTCCTTCGACTCGTTCGCCGTGTCAGAACTGGACACCACCGCCCCAGCTGCCCCCACGAACCTGATCGGCCAGGCGACGCCGAGCGGAATCAACCTGGGCTGGGCTGCGTCAGCAGATGCTGATGTCGCCGGCTACCGGGTCTACCGGTCGACGACCACCCCGGTGAGCACCACGGGAACCCCGATCTCGGGTGCCAGCCCCGTCACGAGCACCACGTTCGCGGACTCCACCACCTTCATCGGCGTCGGGTACCACTACGCCGTCACTGCGGTCGACACCAGCGGGAACGTCTCACCGGCAGCCCAGTCCGCCGCACTTACGTCCCCGTCGCCCCAGGGCGCGCTCGTCGAGAAGGTGAACTTCTCGACCGCGACAGGTCCGACGGTCAACGGCTACTCCACGGACTCCGGCCTTGCCTATGACGCAACCCGCGGGTACGGCTGGATCACGGCCGACGATGGAACCCCCTTCGACTTCTCGCTCAACGCCCGCGTACGCACCAACACCGGTGTGACGACGGATGCCCGACTCGCCTCGCTCGTGCACATGCAGTACGGCGACACCACGAACGCCAACCCAGCCACCGGCATCACAACCGAAAAGGGAGTCTGGGAGTACCAACTGCCCAACGGCACCTACAACGTCGTTGCGGCTGTCGGCGACTCATCTGCGGGTAACTACGACAGCACGCATGCGCTCCGCGCTGAGGGCGTCCAGTTCCTGGCTCCGTTCCCCGGCACGGCAGCTCGCGAATACGACGAGTCAGTGGCGACAGTCGAGGTGACCGACGGAAAGCTCACCATCGACGCGCAGGGTGGCACGAACAGCAAGATCACCTACGTCGAGATCTTCCGGGTCGCTGCTGCAGCTCTCCCCACCCCGACTGACGTTTCTGCCGTGCTGAACGACGACGATGGTGTCGACCTCACCTGGCAGGCTGTCGAGGGAGCAACCGGCTACAACGTCTTCCGTGGGCCGTCGGCCGACGTCGACACCACGGGCACCCCGGTCAACGCTGAGCCGCTGTCCGAGACGAACTTCACCGACGACACCGTCGAAGCCGGAACGACGTACCACTACGTCGTTGTCGCCCTCGGCGAAACGGACTCGGCAGCCTCGCAGCCCGCGAGCGTGTCGATCCCCGACGCACCGACCGGTCCGGCCACCCCGACGAACGTCGCCGGTGCCCTCGACGACGGTGATCACGCGGTCATTTCCTGGGATGCTGTCGCTGCTGCGGCAGGATACAACGTCTTCCGCGGCGAATCCGCGACCGTTGCGGTCGACGGGTCCCCGGTGAACACGAGCCCGATCACCGCGACGACGTTCACCGACTTCACTGCGGAAGCCGGCGAAACGTACTACTACGTCGTCGTCGCCGTCGGCGCAGACGATCTGACATCAGCGCCGTCGTCGCCCGCCGTTCAGGTGGCGATCCCCGATGAGCCGGTCGTGCCCGGAGAATGCGTGAGCACCGAATGGTCGGTGGACTACTTCGCGGGAACTGAGCTCAACGGCTCCGCGATTGCCACCGAATGCGTCACGGACATCGATCAGACCTCTGCACCAGCGGGCGTCGGTGCTGACCAGTACTCCGCCCGATTCACGAAGGTGATCGACGACGGTGCAGGCACGTACCGGTTCTCCGCACTGAGTGATGACGGTATCCGGGTTCTGGTCGATGGCGCTGTCGTGATCGACGAGTGGTACGGCCAGGCCGGCACGGACGAGCACGTCGGTTCGATCACTCTGACCGATGGCCCCCACGTCGTCGTGGTCGAGTACTTCCAGGGTTATGGCGGAGCGAAGCTCATCGTCGACTACGAGAAGCTCGTCACGGGATGCATCGACTCCGAATGGTCTGTCGAGTACTTCTCCGGCACCGACCTGGCAGGCTCCGCGCTCGCGGCTGAGTGTGTGGCCGACATCGACCAGACCTCGGCACCCGCCGGCGTCGGGCCGGACCAGTATTCCGCCCGGTTCACCCGGACGATCGACGAAGGTGCAGGCACATACGATTTCACCGCGCTGAGCGATGACGGTGTGCGAGTCTTCGTCGACGGCGCTGTCGTCATCGACGAGTGGTACGGCCAGGGCGGCACGGAACTCCACGTCGGCTCCGTCACACTGACCGACGGCCCGCACATTGTGACGGTCGAGTACTACCAGGCTTACGGCGGTGCGAAGCTGCAGGTGGGCTATGCGCCGGCCGTCACGGAATGCATCACGGCCGAATGGTCGGTGAACTACTTCGCCGGCACCGATCTCGACGGTTCCGCGATCAAGTCCGAGTGCGTGACCGAGATCAACCAGACCTTCAACGCGGGCAATGGCCCGGTGGGTGTTGGTGCTGACCAGTACTCTGCCCGATTCACGAAAGTGATCGACGAAGGTGCAGGCACCTACCGGTTCTCCGCACTGAGCGACGACGGCATCCGGGTCACGGTCGACGGCGTAGACGTCATCGACGAGTGGTACGGCCAGGCCGGCACGGACGAGCACGTCGGTTCGGTCACGCTGACCGAGGGCGAGCACGTCGTGGTCGTCGAGTACTTCCAGGGATACGGTGGCGCGAAGCTCATCGTCGACTACGAGAAGCTCACGACCGGGTGCACGGCATCCGAGTGGTCGGTGAACTACTTCTCCGGTACCGCACTTGCAGGTGCGGCCATCGAGACGGACTGTGTGACCGACATCGACCAGACCTCCGCCCCCGCAGGTGTCGGACCTGACCAGTACTCCGCACGCTTCACCAAGATCGTCAACGAGGGCGCCGGAACCTACGAGTTCTCGGTCTTCAGCGATGACGGTGTCAGGGTGTTCGTCGATGGCGTCGCCATCATCGACTCGTGGGTGCCCCAGGGCGGGACAGAGGAGCACATCGGCTCGGCTGCCCTGACCGAGGGCGAACACATCGTGGTCGTCGAGTACTTCCAGGCCTTCGGTGGAGCCAAGCTCGTCGTCGACTACGAGAAGACCGGTGCAGACACCGAGGCCCCGAACGCTCCGAGCGAGCTCGTGACCTCCCAGGCCGATGATTCGATCCGCCTCGACTGGGCGACGAGTTCCTCCAGCGACACCGTCGGCTACCGCATCTACCGCGGGACCGCTGCCGGAGTCGACGGGTCGGGTACGCCGCTCAGTGGCACGACGCCACTACCGACGGCCTGGTACTTCGACTCGACGATCGTCACCGGAACGACCTACTACTACGTCGTAACCGCTGTGGACGCGTCCGGCAACGAGTCGGTCGTTTCCAACGAGGCGATGGGACTGTACTCCGAGGAGCCGGACACGGAAGCACCGGCAGCGCCCAGCGCTCTCGTGGCTGACGGGGGCGATGACATCGTCACGCTCACCTGGAGCGCCTCCTCCTCGACCGACACCATCGGCTACCTGGTCTACCGCGGACTCGAGCCCTCCGTGCTGAACGAGGGCGAGATCGTTTCCGGTGCCGCTCCTCTCACCGGACTGACCTACACGGACACCACGGTGTCGAACGGCACAACGTACTTCTACGCTGTTGTCGCTGTCGACCTGGCCGGCAACGAATCCGAAGCCTCGAATGAGGTCTTCGCTGTGCCTGTGGTACCGAACACCACCGACGTCAAGGTGGACTTCACCGCCACCAACGGTGTGCCGGCAGCCGGCTACGTCGCCGACTGGGGCCAGTCCTACGGCGCTCGCACCAGCACCAACCAGGGCACCGGTCTCAGCTACGGCTGGATCGATGCAGACGGCAACGTCCTGAACCTGGTCAGCAACGGCCGCGATCGCGGCCGTGTCGGAGTGGAAGAACGTGTCGACTCGATCATTCACATGCAGTACGGCGACGTCAACGGCGGCACCGGAACCAACGGGGTGAAGAACGAGGGCCAGTGGGAGCTGGCCGTGCCGCAAGGCCTCTACGAGGTAACGGTGGCCGTCGGTGACGAACCGGGCGCCGAAGGCGTCTACGACTCGAACCACGTCATCAACATCGAGGGTTCGGTTGGCATCGAATCGTACGTGGCCACCGCGGCGGCCGAGTACAGGACCGTGACCACAACCGTCGGTGTCTGGGACGGAAAACTGACGGTGGACGCCCTGGGCGGCACCAACACCAAGCTCGGCTACGTCGACGTGAAGGGGATCGAACGTGAACCCCACGTAGACACCGTGCTTCCGGAGAACCGCTCGTCGAACCACGACGTCAACGCCGGAGTCTCCGCAACGATCCGTATTCCGTACGCTGGCGTCGGAGTCGACCCCCTCTCTCTGCCCAACAACGTTCAGCTTTTCGAGCTCCCGAGCGGAACCCAGGTGCCGACCACTGTGGGAACGTCCGGCGGAAACGACGTCATCTCGCTTGCGCCGACCGACCCGCTGAAGCCCAGCACGCGCTACCGGTTCGTCGTGACGAGCGGAGTGCTCGACAACTACGGCGCCCCGTTCGTTCCCTTCACCTCGGTGTTCACAACCGGAACCGGTGAGATCGTCGAGAGCGACGACTTCACCCCGGCCACCAATATCGCGTTCGAGAAGGTGGAGCTGCCGATCGGTGCAGGAACGTACTGGTCTTCATTCACCTTCGGCCCGGACAACAAGCTCTACGCCGCCTCGGTCGGTGAAGGACTGTACCGATTCACGGTGAACGCCGACGGCACGCTGTCGAACAAGGAAGACCTGGGCTACCAGGGAATGGCCATGATCGGTCTCGTCTTCGACAAGAGCGCAACCGCAGGAAACCTCAAGCTGTGGGTCACGACGACGACGGCGAACTTCAACGAGCAGGGCCAGTGGGTCAGCGGCATCAGCATGCTGACCGGGCCGAACCTCGCAACGCGCAACCAGGTGTTCAGCGAGCTGCCTCGGTCGCTGTCTGACCACCTCACCAACTCGATGGCCTACGGACCCGACGGACGCATCTACTTCCAGCAGGGCTCCAACCAGGCGTCGGGCGACCTCGACAACTCATGGGGTCAGCGCGGCGAACAGCTGCTCACAGCGGCGACGCTCGTCTTCGATCCGGCCAACAGCCAGGTGGCGTCCGCCGCAGCCGGCGGTGGGGCCATCAGCGTCAAGACCGCGCAGGGTGGAACGTACAACCCCTACACCCCGACCGCACCGCTGAAGATCTACGCGTCCGGTATCCGCAACGCGTACGACCTCGTGTGGCACTCCAACGGGCACCTCTACGTGGCGACGAACGGCACCGCTGGCGGCGCCAACACGCCTGGTGTCACGGCCAACGCTGACGGTACCTTCACTCGTGAAGCCGCCGCGGGAATCCCCGGGTTCTCGACGGTCGACGGCACGGATGTGACGCCCCAGTGTGTCCGTCGTGGCTACACCGGTGGTTCGGTCCAGCCGATCGCCAACCAGCCCACGCAGCGTGACCTTCTGTTCGACGTCGTCGAGGGTGGCTACTACGGACACCCGAACCCGACCAGGTGCGAGTTCGTGCTCAATGAGGGCAACGACCCGGCGAACCCGCCGAAGTCGGCCGGACAGGGCGGGTCCAAGTACCCGCTCGGCACGAAAGCCGACCCGAACTACCGCGGCATCGCGTACGACTTCGAGTTCAACAAGTCGCCGAACGGTTCGATCGAATACCAGAGCGCGACATTCGGCGGCCAGCTCAAGGGCCGCCTTGTCATCACCCGCTTCTCGAACAACAACGACCTGATCTTCCTGCAGCCGGATGCCTCCACCGGCGAGATCCTCGGCGCACAGACCGAGGTCGGCATCACCGGAGTGGCCAACACCACCATGCAGGGTGTCGGAGGGTTCAATGACCCGCTCGAGGTCGTCGAGGACACACGGAACGGAAACCTGTACGTCAACCAGTACGACCGAAGTGGGAGCAGCCAGAAGCTGTACCTGCTGCGGGTGCCGGCGAGCCAGCAGGCCTCCACGATCAGCTCCTCTGCTGACGAGATGATCTTCTCGGCCGTCAAGAGCACGACGTCGGCGACCAAGAACATCACGGTCACCAACAGCAGCACCTCAGCGGTCACGCTGTCCGCGACGGTCAGCGGGGCCAACGCAACCGAGTTCGCGGTGGTCTCCGGCAACGGAGCATCCCTCGCCCCGGGCGCCAGCACCACTGTCGGGCTGCAGTTCAAGCCAGGCACCACAGTGGGCCAGCGGTCGACGCAGCTCACCCTGAGTGCCGGAACATCGACGGTCACCGTCGGCGTCTACGGCCTCACAATGAACGGCATCGAAGGGAGCAACGAGCCGACCCTGCAGAACGTGCTGGGAACGCTCGGACACGACCTGGATGTCGGATGGACGAACCTCGAGGGAGGCGTACAGCCGACCGCCAAGGGTGACGAAGTCCTCGAACCGCTCTTCGTGAAGAGCGGAACCGGTACGGTCTCGATCACTCCGCTTGCTCACTACGCGCCGCGAGAGAACATCCCGTTCGGCTGGTACACCGGTGACGGTGCGCAGGCTGATCGACGCGAGGTCGGCGCCATCTCCTCAGCGGGCTACCAGTCCCTACTTCCCCCGGTGACGTCGGGAAGCGGAACGAGCTTCGATCCGGGCAGTGCGACCTTCGGTCTGTACTACTACTCCGGAGTGTTCCAGCGGTTCGGCTACACCGAAGATCGGCTGAACACCGGCATCGCCCACCGTGCGCGCATCTACCCGGCCACGAACCGGTCGGGTGTGCTGATGCCCAACTCCTACATCGTGGCCTTCGAGGACGCCAGCAACGGCGACTACCAGGACTACATGTTCCTTGTGAAGGGCATCAAGCCGGTCACGGACACGGGATCGATCGACGGTGCCGTCCGAGTGGACTTCACGACAGCGGCCGGTGACCTCGCAGCGGGATACCTCCGTGACTACGGACAGGCGTACGCGCCTCGCACCGGAGTCGGCCAGGGCAGCGGACTCACCTACGGCTGGAAGGATCAGGTCACAG
Source organism: Mycetocola sp. CAN_C7 (assembly GCF_015752285.1). NCBI lineage: Bacteria > Bacillati > Actinomycetota > Actinomycetes > Micrococcales > Microbacteriaceae > Mycetocola > Mycetocola sp. CAN_C7. The sequence goes on along the minus strand of NZ_JADOUY010000001.1, from coordinate 233,475 downwards.
AGAACGATCTCGATCTCTCCGTCGGTGGAACCACCCCGGGCAACGGTCGCGACCGTGCCACCAGCCAGCCGGACACGAGGCTCGACAGCTTCATGCACATGCAGTCCGCCGACGTCGCAGGAACCTTCAACGGAACGGTCGCCCGAGCGTTCTGGGAGCTAGCGCTCCCGAATGGTGAGTACACCGTGACGGTTGGGGTCGGCGACCCCGCCCCGCAGGCATCCGATCCGGAAATCCACCAGATCAACCTGGAGAACACGTCACTCATCAACCTGTTCACCCCGACCGGAGCCGCCGGCGCCGCGACCCGTCACACCACCGCGACGAAGACCGTCTCGGTGACGGACGGCGCGCTGACCGTCGACGCCATCGGCGGGCAGAACACGAAGATCAGTTACATCGACGTCGTTCCAGTGGAAGACACCGGCGGCGACGACCCGACGGATGGCGCCCAGGTGAAGGTGGCCTTCCAGACAGCCGGAGCAACCACTCCTGCGGGATGGACGGCAGAGACCGGAGCGGCATACTCCGACGCTCGGAACTTCGGCTGGCTGAACGCCGCAAACGGGCAGCCAGTCGACCGCACGGTCGCGACCCGCACCCGTACGGCCCCCATGTCGGGAATCGCCTTCCCCACTGACCCGCTGCTGCGGAGCTTCGCCTTCCTCGACAACGAGTCGCAGCCGACCTACACCGACGGCATCTGGGAATACGAGGTTCCGAACGGCACCTACGAGGTCGCGGTCTCGGTCGGTGATGCGAACTACATCGACTCGACCCACGGCGTCAGCGTCGAGGGCCAGCCGGTCATCGCGAACTTCCTTCCGACCGAAACCACTCCATTCCAGACCGGAGTGAGAGACGTGACCGTGACAGATGGAAAGGTGACGATCGCCAACACCGGTTCGAACACGAAGATCAACTGGGTGTCGATCAAGGGAGACGGACTGGACGCACCTGCTCAGCCCCTGACCAAGATCAACTTCCAGCCGTCGGCAACGACGGTGCCGAGCGGATGGCTCGCTGACACCGGTGCTGCCTATGCCGCAACGCCTGGATTCGGATGGCTCGTCAACGGCCAGCCCGCCGACCGGTCGGCGAACACACGCCACCGCACCGCGGCATCCTCTGGGATCACCTTCCCGGCCGGTGACGTGACGCGCCAGACGCTGATCCTGACGCAGGCTTCATCCACAGCAGGTACCTCAGACGGCGTGTGGGAATACGCCCTGGCGAACGGCACATACACGGTGTCGGTATCCGTCGGGGATGCAGGATTCCTCGACTCCGTGCATGGGGTGTCGGCTGAGGGATCTGCCCTCATCACCGGCTTCACCCCGACGAACGGCACACCGTTCGCCACTGGAACGGCCACCGTCATCGTCGCTGACGGCAAGCTCACACTCAACCCGACAGGCACGAACACGAAGTTCAACTGGGTGACCATCCAGGGAGCAGCTCTTGCCGCTCCCACGGTGGGAATCAAGGCGAACGGCGCCGACGTCGGCGCAGCGTGGACGGGTGGAACCGCCAACGTGACCGTTCAGGCGGCCGCGGGCAACGGTGAAGCGCTCGAGTCGCTCGTCTACACCGTGAACGGTGGCGCACAGACGCCGTACACCGCTCCGATCGTGCTGGATGCCGTCGGCAATTACGTGCTGACGGTGACCGCCACAGACAGTGAAGGTCGCCAGACCGTGCGAGAGGTGACGTTCGAAATCCTCAACATCGGCGGCACCCTGACACTGCGCAACCAGCAGGCGACACGAGTAGGCGGCGCCACCACCCCTGTGATCCCCGGGTTCTCCGAGAACACGCTGATCATGCACCGCATCAACGGTGGAACCACCACGCACACGACGACGGAATCCGCCACGGTGAACGTCACGAACACCGGCACGAAGGATCTGCGAATCTCCGCCATCACACTCGGCGGAGCCAGCCCGACGCAGTTCGAACTCGTGAACCCGCCGGCGCTTCCGCTCCTGGTGGCTCCGGGTGCCAGCGTGCCGATCACAACGAAGTTCATTTCGACCTCAGGCAGCAAGGGAGTTCGAACCGCGACGGTGAACATCGCGTCGAGCGACCCGGCTGCAGGCAGCACGATCGTGAACCTGCGCGGTGGTTACATGGCGGTTCCGGAAGGCAACAGCGAGCTGACTCTGCCGCAGATCATCAGCCTCTTCGGCTGGACAACAGATGTCGGCCCGCTCACCGATGGTGGACTGGGCAACGGATCCGAGAACCCCGGTGCCGCGATGAACGGTGAAGAAGTCAGGTCCAACCTGTGGAAGAGGTTCGACACGGCGAAGCCTGTTCAGGTCCGGCAGCTGGCGGCATTCCACGGATGCTGCGGTCAAACGGAGACGGTGAGCGTGAACGGCACATCGGTCACCCACAACGCCATCTACGGTCAGAGCATCCTTCCGCTCAACAACGCGCTGAACGGCCCGACCCAGCTGTCGACGAACCCGGGTGCCACGAGCACATTCGGGATCGTCGTTGCAGGTCAGACCACGAACAACAACAACTACCGGGCCGTGAAGACCTGGCCGGTACGCGATGCGGCCGGCAAGATCGTCCCGGGCGCGTGGATCGTGGGGCATGACTACATCAGCTCCCCGAGCCAGTGCGGTATCTCGCCGACGAACTGTGACTTCCAGGACAACGTCTATCTCATCACCAACGTTCTCCCGGTCGCCTCGTCCGACACGCAGGCTCCTGCCCAACTGAGCGGACTCGTCGGAGCGGTTTCGGGTTCTGGAGTCGACCTGGCCTGGGGTGCTGGTCCAGCCACTGACGTGGCCGGATACCGCGTCGAGCGGGCGACGTCTGCAACAGGACCGTGGACGAACGTGAGCGGTGCAGTACCGCTCACCGCCGCGAGCTTCCGCGACGCGGCCCTGCCGTTCGCCAACACGGTTCACTACCGCGTGCTCGCGATCGATGCCTCCGGAAACGTGTCGGCACCGTCGTCAAGTGTGGCCGTCGACATCTCGACCGTCGGTAGCCAGTCGATCCGGATCAATGCGGGTGGCGGCGCGGTGACGACGAACGGCACCAGCTGGCTCGCCGACACCTACTTCGTCGGAGGAAAGACCTACTCCAACCCATCCGTCACCCAGATCTCAGGGACCACCGATGACGCCATCTACCTGAGTGAACGAAGCGCAACGACCGACCTCGGCACGTTCGGCTACGACATCCCGGTACCTGACGGCACCTACACCGTCAAGCTGCACTTCGCCGAACTGTACTGGGGCGCGACAGGTGGCGGGACCGGAGGGAACGGCAAGCGAGTGTTCAACGCCAACTTCGAAGGCGGAACGGCTGAGATCACCGGTCTCGACCTGAACGCTCGGGTAGGTTCGATGGCTGCCTACGTCACCACCAACACCGTCACAGTGACGGGCGGAGTTCTCGACATCGACTTCTCGGCCACGGTGAACCAGCCGAAGGTGTCTGCCATCGAGGTCATCCGCTAGCGCCGTCGGAGCTGTCGGGCGAGAGCTGCCCGCAACGAGATGACGATCACGAGCCCCGGCCTTCGGAAGAAGGGCGGGGCTCGTGCGTGTGCGATGCGGGCCGTCTGGCCGGTGGTCTAGCGTTGGGAGGACGAAGCGAGAGGATTCCCCTGTGAGTTCAGACCTGCAGTTGCTGGCCACCGACATCGCCACCCGCGCCGGGGAACTCATCCTCCGCCGCAGGCACGAAGGGGTCACGGTCGCTGCGACGAAGTCCTCAGCGGTCGACGTCGTCACCCTCGCCGATCGGGAGTCCGAAGACCTCATCCGGTCCCTGATCGCCGATGCGCGACCCGGGGACGGATTTTTCGGGGAAGAATCGGATGCCACGTCGAGCTCCACCGGCATCACCTGGGTCGTCGACCCCATCGACGGCACGGTGAACTACCTCTACGACATCCCCAACTACGCGGTGAGTATCGGCGTGATCGAGGGTGACCCCGATCCGCAGACCTGGACGGCGCTCGCCGCGACCGTCGTTAACCCGGCGACCGGGGAGACCTTCAGCGCCGCACGCGGAGCCGGAGCTACGCTCAACGGCTCGCCGATCCACGCCAACCCTGCTGTCGATGCCGCGCTCGCGATGGTGGGCACCGGTTTTTCCTACAATGCCGAGCGACGGATCTGGCAGGCCGGGATCGTCCAGCAGCTGATCGGGCAGGTGCGCGATATCCGTCGCGTCGGGTCCGCGGCACTCGACCTCTGCTGGGTCGCCTGCGGTCGACTCGACGCCTATTACGAACGCGGGCTGAATCCGTGGGATCACGCCGCTGGAGCCCTTATCGCCCAGGAGGCCGGCGCGCGCGTCGGCGGGCTGAATGGTGTGGCCGCCAGTCGCGACTTCACCCTGGCTGCTGAGCCACGGCTCTTCGACGAACTGCACGAGATGCTTCTCGACGCTGGCGCGGAGGCATCCGTTCTCGGCTGACCCCTATGCCTCGTCGACGCGCGAAATGCAAGCCTTTGGCCGGAAATTGGGGGCAATTGACCGTGCTTCTAGGGTTGCATCCCGGGAGGCAACACCATGACAGCCGCAACAGCACCACAGACTCCGACGACGGATGCCGCACCGGCGTCGAAACTGAAGCAGAAGATCACCGGTCCACTGCTCTTTCTCTTCATCCTCGGTGATGTGCTCGGGGCCGGTATCTATGCCCTCATGGGCGTCCTCTCCGAAAATGTCGGCGGGGCACTGTGGGCGCCGCTCGTCGTTGCGCTTCTCCTCGCGCTGCTGACCGCCGGGTCGTACGCCGAACTGGTGACGAAGTATCCGCGAGCCGGAGGCGCGGCCGTCTTTGCCGAGCGCGCGTTCAAACAGCCGATCATCTCGTTCCTCGTCGGGTTCAGCATGCTCGCCGCCGGAGTGACGAGTGCGGCCGGTCTGTCGCTCGCGTTCTCGGGGCAGTATCTCTCGACGTTCATCGATGTGCCTGCGATCCCGGCCGCGATGGTGTTCCTCGTACTCGTCGCGTGCCTCAACGCCCGGGGGATCAGCGAATCGCTGAAGAGCAACGTGGTCATGACGATCATCGAGCTCAGCGGTCTCGTGATCGTGATCGTGGTCGTCGCCGTGATGCTCGGCAACGGCGGCGGGGAAGTCTCGCGGGTCGGCCAGTTCCCTGAAGGCTCCGTGCCCGCGTTGGCCACCCTCAGCGCAGCGATCATCGCGTACTACTCATTCGTCGGATTCGAGACCTCCGCGAATGTGGCCGAGGAGATCCGTAACCCCAGCAAGGTCTACCCGCTTGCCCTGTTCGGCTCGCTCGCCACGGCCGGAATCGTCTACATCCTCGTCGCCCTGGCCAGCGCGATCGCGCTGCCGGCCGAGGAACTGTCCGAGTCGTCCGGTCCGCTGCTGGCGGTCGTCGCGGCATCCGGTGTCGGAGTCCCCGACTGGCTGTTCAGCCTCATCGCCCTCGTCGCTGTCGCGAACGGCGCGCTGCTCACGATGATCATGTCGAGCCGTCTCACCTACGGAATGGCCGAGCACGGGCTGCTTCCCAGTGCACTCGGCAAGGTGCTGCCGAACCGACGCACGCCGTGGGCCGCGATCGTCGCCACCACTGTCGTTGCGATGCTGCTCACCCTGGTCGGCGACCTGTCGACGCTCGCCGAAACCGTGGTGCTTCTGCTGCTGTTCGTCTTCATCTCGACGAACATCGCTGTGCTGGTGCTGCGCAAAGACAAGGTCGCGCACAAGCACTTCCGCGTCTGGACCATCGTCCCCGTGCTGGGTGTCGCCTCGTGCGTGCTGCTTCTGACCCAGCAGAGCGGGATCGTGTGGCTCTTCGGCGGCGCGCTGCTCGCCCTCGGCGTCGTCCTGTACTTCGTCGCCAGGCTGATTCGCCGCCGGACTGCTTGAGCCGCTGGGCTGTCACGCTCAACAGGTGGATCGGCCGGAAAACAGCCGAATCCTCCTGTTGAGCGTGCGTGTTGCACGAATGTTCCTGTCGAGCGTTACGCGGTTGCCCTGCGCCCGACAGCGAGACCCGCGACGAGCGGCGTCGTCGGTCGTCCGATCAGCCGGCTGAGGTCGCCAGACGTCTCGGCGAGCAGCCCATCGCGGATGTTCTCATCGAGCGCAACGACGAACCCGGCCGTGCCCTCGTCGAGGCCGGCTTCGAGGAGAACCGTGGTGTGCTCCTCCGGGCTCACCGGCGTGTAGATCACGTTTCGGCCGGTGATCACGCTGAGCGCTGCGGCGAACTCGGTGCCGTCCCACGCGACGTCGCCGGAGAGTTCGTAGACGGTGTTCTCGTGTCCGTTCTCCAGCAGAACGGCGGCGGCAGCTTCGGCGTAGTCGGTGCGGGAGGCGCTCGCGACGCGTCCTTCGCCGGTGCTCGCGAGGTACACACCGGTGGCACGAGCCTGCTCGACGGTCTCGAGATAGTTCTCGGTGTACCAGTTGTTCCGGAGGATCGTGAATGGGGTGCCCGATCCGCGCAGAAGCTCCTCGGTCGCCTTGTGCTCGGGGGCGAGGATCAGAGCGGTCGCGTCTGCGTGAGGTGCGCTGGTGTAGACGATCCGTGAGATTCCGGCTGCGGTTGCGGCGTCGATGGCGTTCGAGTGCTGTTCGACGCGCTGGCCGACCTCGCTGCCAGACACGAGCATCAGGGTGCTGGCGCCGGCGAATGCGGCATCCAGGGTCGACCGGTCGGCGTAGTCGACGACGGCGGTGCGGATGCCGGTGGCGGCCAGCTCCGCAAGCCGATCGGCGTTGCGACCGACGCCGACGATCGACGCCGGGTCGGCGCCGCGGGTGAGAAGGTGGTCGATGATGAGGCGGCCCAGAGATCCGGTTGCCCCGGTGACGACGAATGACATGGTTTCCTTTCGATGGCCCGCATCTGCGCGCCTGTCCTCGAGTGAACCGTGGGAAGGCAGAAGTACTTCCCTATTCGCAGTACCCACTTTTAGGTAAGCTACTTACCATGGCAGACACGACGGCATCCAACACCCGGGAGCGGCTCGCTGAGCTCGTCGGTTCACGCGAGGCCGGTGGAGCGACGGTCTTCGCCGCCAACTGCGCCAGCCGTGTCGTGCTCGACCACGTCACAAGCAAGTGGGGCGTGCTCATCCTCGTCGCGCTCTCGGGCGAGACGCTGCGCTGGGGAGAGCTCCGGCGGAGCATCGAGGGCATCAGCGAGAAGATGCTCGCACAGACCCTGCGCACGCTCGAGGGCGACGGCTTCGTCCTGCGGGACGCCCACCCGAGCATCCCGCCCCACGTGGAGTACAGCCTCACCGATCGAGGACGCGAGTTGGCTGACCACCTGATCCCGCTCGTGCGCTGGGTCGGCGCGAACGCCGGCGAGATCGTCGGTCGCGGCAACTGATCGTTGTTACGCGATCGTCGTGCCCAGCAGGGAGCCGATCGCGAAGGTGGCCGCGAGGGCGAGCGCGCCGCCGACCACCACCCGGATCGTCGGCCGTAGGAGCGGACTGCCGCCGAGGCGTGCCCCGAGCGCGCCGGTGAGGGCGAGGGCGAGAAGGACCGAAACGAACGTCACGGGGATGCGCCACTCGGCCGGTGGCAACAGCACAGCGAGCATCGGCAGGATTGCGCCGACGGTGAAAGCGATGGCGGATGCCAGTGCGGCGTGCCACGGGTTCGCCACCTGCTCCTCGTCGATGTTGAGCTCGAGCGACAAGTGGGCGGCGACAGGATCGTGTGCGGTGAGTTCGACGGCGACCTGCCTGGCCGTGGCATCCGACAGCCCGCGGGCGGCGAGCAGGCCGGTCAGTTCGTCGAGTTCCTGCTCGGGCATGTCACGGAGCTCGGCGCGCTCCTTGGCGATGAGGGCGCGTTCGCTGTCGCGCTGGCTCGACACGGACACGTACTCCCCGAGTGCCATGGAGATGGCACCGCCGACAAGTCCGGCCATGCCTGCGGTGACGATCGGAAAGAAGGCGCTCGTCGCTCCTGCGACACCGACGACGATGGCGGCGACAGACACGATGCCGTCGTTCGCACCGAGCACGCCGGCGCGGAGCCAGTTGAGCCGTGAGGCGATCGCATCGGAGTGCGGTTCGTCCGCGTGGGAACCGGGTGGTGTCGACTCAGTCGCGCTCATGGGCCCAGCTAAGCATGGACCGGCGGGTCATGCTCCGCTGCGAGTCTGGCGTGCGGTCACGGCAATCGAGCGATCGATGGGTTTCACGCTTTGTCAGCGAGCGGGAGCTCAGTCGCATCGGGCATGTCCTGGTCGGTCCACTGGGTGAGGGCGACGGTGAAGCCGTGGACGAGTCGCCCGAAGCTGCGGTCGATGCTCGCGCTCATGGCGAACGATCCTGCTGTTTCGAAGGAGATGAACCCATGGAGGGTGGAGCGGAGAGCCCGGATCGCGTCGATCGCGTCGTCACCAGCCAGGTCGTACGCGGCAAGCACATCTGCGATGACCTGGATTCCGGCGAGCGAAACCGCCTCGTCCTCGATGTCGCCGGCGGTCGGCATCCGCTGGGATGCTTCATACCGAGCGGGGTGTGCGCGCGCCCAGTCGCGGTAGGCGTGTGACATCGAGCTGATGGCTGCAGCTCCTGATCGACCGACCGCTGCCCGGGCGAGCACGTCGCCCAGCTCGCGTTTGGCCTGGACGGAGATGTCGCGGTGCAGGCCGGCCAGCGAGTCGATGTGCTTGTAGATCGAAGGCTGGCGGATGCCGAGGCGTTCGGCCAAAGCGGCGAGCGTCAACCGGTGGAGACCGACCTCATCGACCATCGCCGCTGCCGCCTCGACGACCCGATCGCGGGTGAGGCCGGCCCTAGGCACGCTGCACGGTCTTCAGGAACGTGAGTACCGCGTTGGCGGTCACGTCAGGCTGTTGCGACTGCGGGTAGTGCCCGGCCTCAGCGACCATGATGACCTCGGCATCGAGTGCGCTTCCGATGAACGCCGCCTCGGCGGCTGGGTCCTTGAAATCCGGGTCTTTCTCGCCCATGAGAACGATCGTCGGTGCGGTCACGGCACTGAGCTTAGCCTCGGCGGGGTCGTGGTCGGTCTGCTGGGTGGTGAGAGAGAACGCCGTGCCGTACGCCTTGCGCCTGAGGCTGCTCACGACCGCCGTGCGGTATTCGTCGAAGTCGACGGGCTTGCGGCCGGCGTAGAGAGTGGGCATGTAGCTCTTCCATACGCTGGCGATCCAGAGTGGGGCCATCATTGCCCGGAACATCCCGCGAATGAAGACGTTCGACGGAGGGTTCCGCACGAACGGGCCAACGAGCACCAGACCGTCGACCTGGTCGGGGTGGTCGGCGGCGACGATGACCGCTGCACCGGCGGCCAGCGAGTTGCCGACGACCACGGCGGATCCGCCGAGTTCGGTGATCAGTGCCTGCACGTCGCCGGCAGTTTCGACGTCTCCGTACGAGGTGAAGGTGGCGTCGCTGTCTCCGTGACCGCGGAGGTCGGTCGTCGCGACGGAGTAGCCCCCGGCGACGAGGGCCGGGGTGAGGAACCGGTACGAGGACCGCAACTCTCCCATACCCGGAACGAGGATGACGAGGGGGCCGGAACCCTGGAGGTCGTAGGCGACTCGCCCCTCGGGGCGAGTGATGAACTGCGTCGAAGCGGCAGGAGCCGGGGTGGGGGAGGTCATTTAGTTAGTATGCATAGCCGTTTAGCTATAGTCAATAGCCAAATAGGATCCGTCGCGAAAGATCGTGTTCGGGCGCGATTTTCCGCACAAGCGACGGACGAACGAATGACACCGGCCAGCCGCGTGGTTCAGCCGTCGCCAATGCCGACTCTCCGGTCAGGAGACCGACATAAGCGACGGGTGAATGGACGCCGCTGCCGCCTGGGTTCGTTTGGTCGCAAGCTGCGGCTGGGCGCATGCCCGCACCGGGTCGCAGACGAACGGATGCCACATCGTCGTCGCGGGTCCATCGGCGGTTCGCGGTCGTTGTGAGCACCAGAACCGCGGTTCGTGACACTGACGGGGCGCGACACGATCCCGATATTCCCTCGCCGATCGACCGAAGAAGAAGGGCAGGCAGCCGCAGCCACCCGCCCCACGCCACACGCGGGTTACGGCGTCAGCACCCACACGGTCGTGTCTGCACCGATCGTCGATCCGTCGACCGCGCCGCTCGAGAGGAGCACCTCTGCCGAAGCGAACGGCTCGGGTATGGCGGCGATCGTGGACCCGGTGTTCGCGATCACGGTGACGGCACCGTTGCTGAACGCGACAACGGATTCCTCGAAGCCGTCGACCCAGCTCAGCGAGCCGAGCCCGAGCCCGTGCTCACGGCGGATGCGCAGGGCTTCGCGGTACAGCTCGAGTGTCGAGCCCTCGACACCGACCTGACTGGCGCGGGCGTAGCCGTCCCAGTCCGCCGGCTGCGGCAACCAGGCGGCCCCGGTGGTGTTGAAACCGTACGCCGGGGTACCGGCTTCCCACGGAATCGGCACACGGCATCCGTCGCGGCCATACCGCTCGCGGTCGGTACGGAACCAGGTCGGATCCTGGCGAGCCTCGTCCGGCAGGTCGATGACCTCGGGCAGGCCGAGCTCCTCGCCCTGGTAGAGGTAGGCTCCGCCGGGGAGTGCGAGCATGAGGGCGGTGGCCGCCCGCGCACGGCGCAGTCCCGTCTCACGGATCGGCTGCCCCGGGCTCTTCGGCCCGATGCCGTGACCCTGGGGGTTCTCGGCCGTGACGGCGAGGCGCGACGCGTGACGCACGACGTCGTGGTTCGACAGCACCCAGGTGCTCGGTGCGTCGACGGCGCTGAACGCTTCGAGCGATTCATCGATGACGGCACGCAGGGCGGATGCCTGCCACGGCGTCTCGAGGTACGGGAAATTGAATGCCTGCTGCATCTCGTCCGGCCGCACCCACTTCGCCATCTTCGACAGCGGCTCGACCCACGCCTCAGCGCAGAGGACACGGTCGCCCTCGTACTCCTCGAGGAGCGTGTGCCAGTCGCGGTAGATGTCGTGCACGCCCTCCTGGCCCCAGTACGGAGCCCCGTCTTCACCGATGTCATCGATCGCAGGCTCGAGGCCGAGCGGTGTGCCGCTTCCGCCCATGCTGCCGCCCTCCGCAGGCGGCGTGTAGTCGGGCAGGCCGTCGGCCTTGATCATGCCGTGGGCGACGTCGACCCGGAAACCGTCGACTCCGCGGTCGAGCCAGAACCGGAGCACGCCGCGGAACATCTCCCGAACCTCGTCGTTGGTCCAGTCGAAGTCGGGCTGGCTGGTGTCGAAGATGTGCAGGTACCACTGGCCAGGGGTGCCGTCGGCGTCGGTGGTGCGGGTCCAGGCCGGTCCACCGAAGACGCTCTGCCAGTTGTTCGGCTCGATCTCGCCGTTCTCACCCGTGCCGTCGCGGAAGATGTACCGCCCGCGTTCCGGCGACCCGGGCGCAGCAGCCAGCGCGGCCTGGAACCAGGGGTGGGCGTCTGATGAGTGGTTCGGAACGAGGTCGACGATGACCCGGATGCCGTAATCGTGGGCCTTGGTCGTCATCGCGTCGAAATCCGAGAGGCTCCCGAAGATCGGATCGACGTCGCAGTAGTCGGCGACGTCGTAGCCGGCATCCTTCTGCGGGCTCGTCATGAAGGGGGAGAGCCAGATGGCGTCGATCCCGAGCGACTTCAATGCCGAAAGCCTCGACGTGATGCCGGGGAGGTCGCCGATACCGTCACCGTTCGCATCCGCGAAGGAGCGGGGGTAGATCTGGTAGATGACGGCCGAACGCCACCACTCTGAGCTGTTGCGCGAATTCATGCGGCTTACTCTATGGCATCCCCTCCAGAGTGTGGAAGCGCTTGCTTACTCCAGCCCGTACACCAGGTCACGATCGCACAAAGATAGAGCCGGGTCAGCTTGTCTTTTACCATCCAAGCAGGTATATCTGGAAACGCTTGCAGTAATTGCGGCACCGAGAGAACGGCCTTTCACTCACGAGGAGCTCCCACTGGGAGACGGGACACAGCACCCGGAATCCGAGAGAGCGGCGATGGGGCCACACTCACTCGAACAGATCCTGATGAAAGGCACACACCAATGAGGGTGAAAAACTCTTCACTTCTGAAGGCCGGCGCTGTCGCGACGATCGCGACGCTCGCGCTCGCCGGATGCGCAGGCGGCAACGACACCGCTGGAGACGACACCGCGTCAGACGCGACGCTGACCGTGTGGGTCGATGCAGACCGCGCGCCCGTACTGAAGGATGCCGCGGCCGACTTCACCGAGGAATCCGGTGTCGAGGTCAAACTCGTCCAGAAGGACTTCGCGAAGATCCAGGACGAGTTCATCGCCCAGGTGCCGTCGGGCAAGGGTCCGGACATCACCATCGGCGCACACGACTGGCTCGGCAACTTCGTCACCAACGGTGTCGTTCAGCCGATCGAACTCGGAGACAAGGCCGCCGACTTCGAAGACGTCGCCGTCCAGGCAATGAGCTACGAGGGCAAGACCTACGGTCTGCCGTACGCCATCGAGAACATCGCGCTGCTGCGCAACACCGCACTCGCGCCCGAAGCTCCGACCGACTACGCCGACATGGTGGCAGACGGCACCGCAGCGGGCACCGAGTTCCCCTTCCTGGTCCAGGTCGGACCCGAGAGCGACCCGTACCACCTGTACCCGTTCCAGACCTCGTTCGGCGCCCCCGTCTTCGGCACCAACGACGACGGAAGCTACAACCCCGAAGACCTGCAGATCGGCGAGGGCACCGAGTTCGCGTCGTGGCTCGCCGAGCAGGGCGCTGCCGGCCTGCTGAGCACCTCGGTCACCGGTGACATCGCCAAGGAGAAGTTCAACGCAGGCGCAAGCCCGTACTTCATCACCGGCCCGTGGAACGTCGGAGCGGCACAGGATGCCGGTATCGACGTCGCCGTCGACCCGATCCCCTCCGCTGGTGGAGAGGTCGCACAGCCGTTCGTCGGTGTTCAGGGCTTCTTCGTCTCGGCCAAGAGCGAGAACACCCTCGCAGCCAACGAGTTCCTCACGAACTTCATCGGAACCGAAGAAGTCCAGACGGCTCTCTTCGAAAAGGGCCAGCGTCCGCCGGCACTGACCGCCTCGTTCGAGAAGGCCGCAGCAGACCCGATCGTCGCCGCATTCGGTGAGGTCGGCGCCAACGGCGTTCCCCAGCCGTCCATCCCTCAGATGGGCAAGGTCTGGCAGTTCTGGGGCGTCACCCAGGCCGCGATCATCGCGGGCGAGGGCGACCCGGCTGCTCTGTGGGAGAAGATGACCGCAGACATCCAGGCTGCGATCGCCGAATAGCGACACCGGCGCCGGCCGGGAGGCATCCGCTTCCCGGCCGGCGCTGTCGTCGGCGCGCACCATGCCGACGACGCAGTCCCAGCCGGACCACCGGCTGACCAACGAAGCACCCTGCGGGCAGAACCCCACTGCGGCAGCGACACACTGAGGCGACAATGAGCACTGGCACCCAGCCCACGCGCACCGGAGGATCTCCCTCGAGCGCCGAATCGAAACGGTCGAAGCGCGCCGGCCGCATTGCCGAGCAGGCCTCCGGCGGCATCGTCGCCCTGCTGATCAAGATCGCACTCCTCGCCGTCGTCGACGCGATCGCGGTCTACGCGCTCTTCATCCTCTTCCTGAAACAGGATTGGGTGATCTTCGCGATCGTGCTGGTCATCACCGCAGCCGTCAACATCATCTACTTCACGCGCGGGCTCCTGCCGCTGAAGTACCTGGCTCCCGGCCTGGTCTTCCTGCTCATCTTCCAGGTCTTCGTGATCGGCTACACCGCCTACATCTCGTTCACCAACTACGGCACCGGCCACAACAGCACCAAAGAGGATGCCGTCACCGCGCTGATCCAGTCGGCCCAGTACCGCGTTCCCGATTCGCCCACCTACGGGCTCACGATCGTCGAGCAGCTCGGCGCATTCAGCTTCCTCGTCACCGACCCGGAGGGCGACGTCTCGATCGGGAACACCGAGTCGCCACTCAGCGACGTGTCGGATGCCGAGATGTCCGGTGGCAAGGCCGTCGGCCTCTCTGGCTACAACACCCTCGACTTCACCGACATCATCACCAACCAGGACGCGATCGCAGCCATGACGGTGCAGATCTCTGACGACCCGAACGACGGCGCACTTCGCACCCCGGATGGTTCGAGTGCGTACCTCTATCTCTCCACGCTGAGCTTCGATGAAGCCGCAGACACAATGACGAACACCGACACCGGTGTGGTCTACGCCGACACCGGCAACGGCGCGTTCACGTCGGAGAGCGGAGACGAGCTGCTGCCCGGCTGGAGCGTCGTCGTCGGCTGGGACAACTACGCCAAGGCATTCACCGACCAGAGCATCCGCGGACCGCTCCTCAGCGTCACCGCGTGGACCTTCGCCTTCGCCCTGCTCAGCGTTGCGACGACCTTCGTTCTCGGACTGTTCCTCGCCATCGTCTTCAACGACATGCGGATGCGTGGACGCAAGTTCTATCGCGTGCTGATGATCCTTCCGTACGCGTTCCCCGGGTTCCTCGGAGCGCTGGTCTGGGCCGGAATGCTCAACAAGGACTTCGGTTTCGTCAACCTCGCGCTCCTCGGCGGTGCGGAGATACCGTGGCTCACCGATGAGTGGCTCGCGAAGTTCAGCATCCTCTTCGTGAACCTCTGGCTCGGATTCCCCTACATGTTCCTCGTCTGCACCGGTGCGCTGCAGTCCATCCCGGACGAGTTGCAGGAGGCCGCGAAGATGGACGGCGCGAACCCATGGCAGGTGTTCAGGCGCATCAAATTTCCACTCCTTCTCGTATCGATCGCTCCGCTGCTGATCGCCTCGTTCGCGTTCAACTTCAACAACTTCAACCTGATCTACATGCTCACCAACGGTGGGCCTCGAGACGCGGCTGCCAGTATCAACGTCGGAGCATCCGACATCCTGATCTCGATGGTCTACAAGGTGGCGTTCGTCGGGGCGAACCGTGACTACGGTCTCGCCAGCGCCTTCTCGATCATCATCTTCCTCATCGTCGCGATCATCTCCATTGTGAGTTTCCGGCAGACCAAGGCCCTGGAGGATCTGAACTAATGAGCACAACGGCACCCGCGGTCTCGACCACAGCGACGACCGCTCCTCCGACCCCGGTGAAGCGTCCCTTCAACTTCTCCCGGTGGTTCGCGGCCACCGGCTGGCGTCACCTCGTCGGCATCGTCATGATCGTCTTCTCGGTGTTCCCACTGCTGTACGTGCTCTCGGCATCGCTCAACCCGGGCGGAACGCTCCTGCAGTCCAACGGCCTGTTCTCGTCGATCGGCATCGACAGCTACGTCGCGCTGTTCACCAACCCTCAGCGTCCATACGCCGCCTGGTTCGCGAACACCCTCGTCATCGGCATCACGACGGCGGTCGGCACCGTCTTCCTCGGAGCGCTCGCCGCGTACTGCTTCAGCAGGATGCGGTTCACCGGCAGACGGATGGGACTGCTGTCACTTCTCATCGTGCAGATCTTCCCGCAGCTGCTCGCCGTCGTTGCCATCTTCCTGCTTCTCACGACCCTCGGCGACGTCTTCCCGATCCTCGGACTCGACAACCAGATCGCGCTGATCATGGTCTACCTCGGCGGCGCGCTCGGCGTGAACACCTACCTGATGTACGGCTTCTTCAACACGGTGCCGTCGTCGCTCGACGAAGCCGCGAAGCTCGACGGGGCAGGGCACGCCCGGATCTTCTTCACGATCATCCTGCGTCTCGTCGCTCCGATCCTCGCCGTCGTCGGTCTGCTGAGCTTCATTGCCACCACCAACGACTTCGTGATCTCCAGTGTCGTGCTGGTGACCCCGGAGAAGCAGACGCTCGCGGTCGGTCTGTACCAGTTCGTCTCGGATGAGTTCACGAGCAACTGGGGTGTCTTCGCGGCGGGCGCCGTGCTTGCCGCCCTGCCGGTGATGGCCCTGTTCCTCTACCTCCAGAAGTACATCGTCAGTGGTCTCACCGCCGGCGCGGTCAAGTAGCGTGCTCGAACCCCACCACGACGGGTCACCGCTCTACGTCTCGAACCCGTCGCCCCGGCTGGGTGAGACGGTGCGGGTCCGTCTTCGGGTGCCCGAGTCGCTCGGCGCCGTGCGCGCCGTCCGGGTGCGCTCCAACCCCGACCGTGAACCGCGGCTCTCCACCGCCGACCGGCTGCACGCCGCGAACGGGTGGGTGTGGTGGGAGGCCGGGATCCTCATCGAGAATCCCGTGCACGGTTACCGCTTTCTGGTGCGACTGGAGGACGGCACCGACTTCTGGGTGAACGCGCGGGGCGTCTTCACGATCGAGACGCTCGACAGCGAAGACTTCAAGCTGAGCACCCACTCCCCGGCACCGGACTGGGCGGCGTCGACGGTGATGTACCAGATCTTCCCCGACCGCTTCGCGCGTTCAGCAGCGGCCGACGACCGGGAGATTCCCGGCTGGGCGATCCCCGCCGGGTGGTCGGATGCCGTCGACCTCGTTCCACCCGCGCGGTCCGGCCAGTTCTACGGCGGAGACCTCGACGGCATCGTCGACCGACTCGACCACCTCGACCGCCTCGGCGTCACCATGATCTACCTGACCCCGGTGTTCCCCGGTCGGTCCAACCACCGCTATGACGCCTCCAACTTCGACGCCGTCGACCCGCTCCTCGGCGGAGACGATGCTTTGGCGAGGCTCACTGCCGCAGCGCATGCCCGCGGATTCACGATCATCGGCGATCTCACCAGCAACCACTCCGGAGACGCCCACGACTGGTTCGTTGCCGCACACCGGCATCCCGAAGCCGTCGAGAGCGAGTTCTACTACTGGCTCGACGACGACCAGGAGACGTATGCCTCGTGGCTCGGCGTGCCCAGCCTGCCGAAGTTCAACTGGAACTCACGCGAACTGCGTCGTCGATTCATCGACGGCGAGGACTCGGTGGTCGCCGAGTGGCTGAAGCCCCCGTTCTCGCTCGACGGCTGGCGCATCGACGTGGCGAACATGACCGGGCGTTTCGGTGACGAAGACCTCAACGCCGACGTGCGCCGAACGATCAGGAACACCATGATCGCGGTGAACCCCGACACCATCCTTCTGGCCGAGTCGACCAACGACGCGGCCGGTGATTTCCAGGGCGACGGCTGGCACGGCGCGATGACCTATGCCAATTTCACCCGCCCGCTCTGGGGCTGGCTGTCTGAGCCGGCGAGCGCAGCAGGTGGCGGCCTCGGCATGACCATGGATGCGATCCCCGCGTACACCGGACACCAGTTCTACGCGGCGCACCGCCAGTTCTCGGCCGGGTTCCCCTGGCGGACACGGCTCGCGAACATGAACGCACTCGACACCCATGACACCCCCCGGTTCGCGACGCGGGCGCTGGCCGGGGTCGTCCCTGTCGCCGTCGGCCTGTCGATGACCCTGCCCGGTATCCCCGTGGTGTTCGCCGGTGACGAGTTCGGCCTCACCGGTGTCGACGGTGAGCACTCGAGGACGCCGATGCCCTGGGACGACATCGACGCCGCCGCTGGCACGATCGAGCTCTACGCGACGCTGATCGGTCTTCGGAGGGAGCATCCGGCTCTCAACGGCGGCGGGATGCGGTGGCTGTTCGTCGGCGACGACGTGCTCGTGTTCATCCGCGAGAACGCCGAGGAGAGCATTCTCGTCGCTGCAGCACGGGCGGACGTCGACGTTCTGCTTCCGACGGATGCCGTCGCAGGTGTCAGTGAGTCGATCGCGGTCTTCGGTGATGGAGAACTGTCCACAGAGCCCGGCGGCATCCGGATCTCGGCGACAGGACCGGTCTTTCTCGCCTGGCAGCTGCCCGGGGTCTGACCTCGGCCACGGCCAGGTGATGACGTTCTCGCGAGGGCGACGACTAACCGATGACGACCGGGAACGCTACGGCGTCGGTGTCGGCGTTGTCTCGGCGTCCTTCTTGGCGTCTTCTTCGGCTTTTTTCCGAACGTCTTCGGCCTTCTTCTTGGCGTCCTCAGCGGCTTTCTCGGCCGCCTTCTCTGCCTTCTCCCGCGCCTTCTTCTCGGCCTCGGTTTCGGTGCCAGGTTCTGATTCGTTCTCGTCGGCCTCGTCCTCGTCCGCCTCGTCGTCGTCGTCGGGCGCTGTGGTCGGCTCAACGGGTTCCGCTGGCGTCGCCGCGTCGATCGCCGCCTGGATGTCTGCCCGCACAGCCACCAGCGCTGCTTCGATGCGCTGGTGACGTGAGAACGTCACGGTGCCGGCGGATGCCGCTGCGTTCAGTTCGGTTTCGAGGGCGGTCAGTTCTTCGAGAGCGGCGGCATATCCGCCGTCAGCCACCGACGTGCTGACGGCGAGAACGCGCGACTGGAATGCTTCCGCCTGGGCAGCAGCGATGTCCGGCGCGGCCTGGCAGCCGGTGGTGAGACCCACGATGAGGGCGGCGGTGGCGCAGACCTGAATGAATCGTCGGCTCATGGTGTCACGCTCTCCTGCAACTCTTCGAGGTGGTCGCCGATCGTGCCGGGGACGGCCGGGTACTCGACAGCGGGGCCGGGGTCGGCCGCTGGGGTGAAAACGGTGAATGCAAGAGTCAGGGCGAGGAGCACGGCGGCGAGGGCGGCGACGGTGATGAGGGCGCGGCGTCGGGTGCGGGCGGAGTTTTCCGCTCCTGCACCGGATGTGCGGCTGACGTCGTCCGCCGCTGAGGGGAGTGGCGGCGGGCCCTGTTCGAGAACGGCAGTGAGGGCGGAGGTGTCTGCCGTGTCGGAGGGAGCTGCGCTGTCTGCGGCGACCGGGAGGATCTTCGTTGCCTCCGGTGCGTGCATTGCCGGCATGGCCATCGGGGCGGTCATCGCCGCCGTCATCGCGGCCGTGGCATCCGATTCGGCGTCAGCGCTGCTGCGAAACCCGTGCACGGGCTGGATGCCGCGCAGCGCCAATGCGACCTCGTGTGCGTTCGGCCGTGAATCGGGGACCCGCGAGGTCATCGCGGCGATCGTCTCGGCGAGGACGGGGTCGAGGTCATCGGGGATCTGCGGATCCCTGGTGATCGGGGCGAGCGCTGCCTCCTGGCCGACTCCGCCGAACACCCTCTCGCCGGTCACACACTCGAGAAGCACAAGACCGAGCGAGTACACGTCTGTCGCAGGTCCCACATAGTCGCCTCTGGCCTGCTCAGGGCTGAGGTAGCCCGCCGACCCGACGGTGAAATGGGTAGCGGTGAGACGGGCGCCGTCGACGAGGCGGGCGATGCCGAAGTCGCTGAGTTTGGGATGTGCGCGGGTGTCCGTGCCCTGGGTGTGCGCGAGCAGGACGTTGGCGGGCTTCACATCACGGTGGATGACGTTCCTGCCGTGGATGTAATGGAGCGCGTCTGCGAGGTCGGCACCGATGTGTTTGACGTCGTCGGATGGCAGAGGGCCGGAGTCGAGCGCGTTTCGGAGATCGGACCCGGAGATGAGTTCCATCACCAGGTACGAGCGGGGGTTGTGCGGATCGGACTCATCGTTGCCGGTGTCGAACAGGGTGACGAGGCCGGGGTGACTGAGACTCGCGAGCATCGCGACCTCGCCCTGCTGGCGGCGGAAATCCGAGGGGTTGGTCGATGCGACGCGGAAGAGTTTGATGGCGACATCCCGCCCGAGGGTCTCGTCACGGGCGCGGTAAACCGCCGCCATGCCTCCGGTGCCGATGAGGTTGAGCAGGCGGTATCGGCCACCGAGGAGGATGTCGAGAGCCGGGGCGTTCGGGTTCTGGTTCATGGATCGTCCTCGTCCCATGGTACGGCGAACGTCCTCCGGCGTGCGAGCTGTTCAAGGGGCGCCTCGAGTGGTGCTATTCTCTACTGGTGCCATTTTGTGATGGTTGCGCCCCGATAGCTCAGTGGTAGAGCACTTCCATGGTAAGGAAGGGGTCGTCGGTTCAAACCCGACTCGGGGCTCGTTACTTTCTCGGTCTGCCGGGCGAAGTTTCGCGGCAGGGTAGCTCAGTTGGTGAGAGCGCACGACTCATAATCGTGAGGTCGCGGGTTCGAATCCCGCTCCTGCTACGGGAAAAGCTCTCAAAGCTTTTCCTATGTGGCCCCGAGGTCTCGCCACCTCGGGGCTTTCTCATGCCCACAAGCGTTCCTTTCGGTCGAAACCACAGCCGTCCCGGAATGATGCCGGCCGTATCGCGTTAGCTCATTCAGAAGAGCCCGGCGTGCGTCGGGCTCGCCGATGAGGGAGAAACCGTGCCGAAAAGCTGGTCAGACGTGCGTCCGTACTTCGAGCGTGCGAGTGTCGCCCACGTGGCGACACTGATGCCTGACGGTGCGCCCCACTCGGTTCCCGTGTGGGTGGGTGTCGAGGGCGATCTCATCGCGTTCTTCATGGAGACCGGCTCGCGCAAGGACAAGAACCTCTCGGCCGACCCGCGCATCGCCTTCTCATTGACGAATCCCTCGAATCCCCTCGATATGGCGTTCATCAGGGGGCGGGCAGTGCGCCGGCTCGAAGGCGACGAGGTGTGGCCGATCATCGACCGGATCTCCGAACGCTACACCGGCGGTCCGTATGAGCTTCGATCAGGCATGGTGGTCTACCTCGTCGAGGCCGAGACGAGTTGGGCCCGCGACCACTCCGGGGAGTGATGCTTCGACGGGTCACTCGAGAGGGACGTTTCCCTGGCGGTATCACCCACCGCTCGAGCAAGGGAAATCAACCCGGTAAACCATCAGGGTTCAGAGACGTAAAATCGGGAGGCAGCATCAAGCCCGATGACAGTTCGACAGGGAGTCCCGTGGACGGAAACGCAACGACAACGCACCAGAACGTCGCGTTGCTCTCCGTCGCGAGCACGCTCGCCGGGCGGGTGACCACGTCCGAGGAGATCGACGCACGGCTGAGCCCCGTGCTCACCCGGCTCAAGCTGCCGACGGGCCTGCTTCAGCGCGTCGCCGGAGTGCACGAGCGACGCAACTGGGACGACACCGAGTCCTTCGACCGCGCGGCGGTGGATGCCGGCAAGCGCGCGCTGTCGTCTGCCGGCGTATCGGCTGACAGGATCGGCCTGCTGATCAACACCTCAGTCACCCGCAAGCATCTCGAGCCCTCTGTCGCCGTCAAACTGCACCACGGCCTCGGCCTGCCGTCGTCTGCCATCAACTTCGACATCGCCAACGCCTGCCTGGGCTTCGTGAACGGCATGAGCCTCGCCGCTCAGTTGATCGATTCCGGGCAGATCGAGTACGCGATGATCATCGATGGCGAAGACGCCGACGACATCCAGAACAACACCATCGAGCGGCTCGGACGCGACGGCATCGGCCGCAAGGACTTCATGAGTGAGTTCGCCAGTCTCACGCTCGGCTCTGGCGCCGCTGCCGCCGTTCTCGGGCGAGCGGATGCCAACCCGAACGGACACCGCATCCTCGGTGGCGTCACCCGCGCGGCCACCCAGTTCAACGAGCTCTGCGTCGGCAGCGTCGACGGCATGTTCACCGACGCCAAGGCACTGCTCAAGGGTGGAATGCAGCTCGTGGTCTCGGCGTGGAAGGAAGCACGGAGGGACTGGACCTGGTCTGCGATGGACCGATACATCATGCATCAGGTATCCGACGTGCACACCAACGCCATCATCAAGGCGGTCGGCATCGATCGCAGCCGTGTGCCGCTGACCTACCCCACTCTCGGCAACGTCGGCCCGGCGTCGATCCCGATCACTCTCGAACGTGAATCGACAAGCCTCAATCGCGGAGACCGCGTGCTGCTGATGGGTGTCGGTTCCGGCCTCAACACCGCCATGATGGAAATCGCCTGGTGAGCGTGCTGCCGACCGGGAGCATGGCGCCGGCCGAACTGCCCCCTGACGGCCTCGACGGCCTCGATCCGTCCTTCTCCCGCCTCGTGCGCGTGCCCGAAGCGGGAGCATCCGTTTCGCGGGACTGGCACCTGCTCGACAACGCGGACCGTCTGGTCGAACTCGGTGTCACCCCTGTGGGCACCATTCTCTGCGTGCACGGCAACCCGACCTGGTCGTACCTGTGGCGCCGCCTCGTCGATGCCGCGACGACCGCGGCCGCGAACGGCGGTGCCGCCTGGCGGGTGATCGCCGTCGACCAGCTCGACATGGGGTTCTCGGAGCGCACCGGCACGCTCCGGCCCCTGGCCCGACGCGTCGCCGACCTCGGCAGCCTGACCGACACGCTCGGACTCGATGGACCTGTGATCACGCTCGGGCACGACTGGGGCGGTGTCGTCTCGCTCGGCTGGGCCCTCGATCACCCTGACCTTCTCGCCGGCGTCCTGCTGCTCAACACGGCCGTGCACCAGCCGGAGAACCGGCCGATCCCCGCACCCCTCCGCCTCGCCCTCCGCCCTGCCCTGCTCGGCCGGTCCACGGTGTCGACCCCAGCCTTTCTCGAGACCACCCTCGCGCTCGCTCACCCGCCGCTGCCCGCCGCGGTGAAAGACGGCTACCGGGCGCCATACAGGGGCTCGGACAGACGCGCAGGGATCGGCGGCTTCGTCGCCGACATCCCGCTCGACGGCCATCAGAGCCGCGCGGAGCTCGATCGCATCGCCGACGGCGTCACGACGCTGCGGGTTCCTGCTCTCCTGCTGTGGGGGCCCCGCGACCCGATCTTCAGCGATCGCTACCTCGACGACCTCATCGACCGGATGCCGCACGCCGACGTGCACCGGTTCGAGGGCGCCGGTCATCTCCTCGCCGAAGACGTCGACTATGCGTCCGCCATCCTGACCTGGCTCGACGACACGATTCCCGCCGACGAGACGCTCCCGTCAGCGCCGATCGACGAGCCCGTCCGCGATCCGCTCTGGCACTACCTCGACGTGTTGCGTGACAGCAGCGACGCCGCGGTGATCGACATGGTCCCGTCAAACGGGGCCGCCCCACGCGTCGTCAGCTGGCGGCTGCTCTCCCGGCGGGTGCGGCAGCTGGCATCCGGTCTCCAGCACGCCGGCGTCCGCAAGGGCGATCAAGTCTCGCTGCTGATCCCGCCGAGCGCCGACCTCGTCGCCGTGCTCTACGCCTGCCTACGGATCGGCGCGATCGTCGTCGTCGCTGACGCCGGACTCGGCCTGACAGGGCTCACCCGTGCCGTCCGCGGTGCCTGCCCCGACCATGTCATCGGTGCGGCCCCCGGCCTGGCCGCCGCCCGTGTACTCGGCTGGCCCGGGCAAAAGATCTCGACCGTCGGTTTCCCCACCCCCGTGCGTCGTGCCCTCGGGGTCTCACACACCCTCGCCGAGCTGATCACGCGCGGAGCGGACGAACGGATGCCGTCGCCGCCGTCTCCGGAAGACACCGCCGCCATCCTCTTCACTTCCGGGTCGACCGGACCGGCGAAGGGTGTCGTCTACACCCACGCGCAGCTCTCGGCGGTTCGTGACGCACTGTCTGCCCAGTACGGGGTGGGCGTCGGCACCGGCCTTGTTGCGGGTTTTGCCCCGTTCGCGTTGCTCGGCCCGGCTCTCGGCGCCCGCTCGGTCACTCCGGACATGGATGTCACCTCGCCGAAGACGCTGACGGCATCCGCTGTCGCCGCTGCCGTCGCTGCCGTGGACGCCACCGTGGTGTTCCTGTCGCCTGCGGCCGTCGCGAACGTCGTCGCCACCGCTGGCGCGCTCACGGCAGACGACCACCGTGCCCTCGCCGGGGTCGAGCAGTTCCTGTCAGCAGGAGCGCCGGTCTCCGAGCCCCTGCTGTCGGCGATCGCCGCCCTGATGCCCGGAGCGACAGCACATACTCCGTACGGCATGACCGAAGGTCTGCTCATGACCGACATCACGCTCGACGGCATCCGCGAGGCCGCTGCCGCTCCGGCGACCGAGACCGGTGCTGGGGGCGTGTGTGTCGGAACACCCGCCGGTCCGAGCCGGGTCCGGATTTCGCCGCTCGACGCCGCTGGAGCAGCGACCGGCGAACCCACTGAGGACGCCATCGTCACCGGCGAGATCCTTGTCTCGGCACCGCACGTCGAAGACCACTACGACCGGCTGTGGCTGACCCACCGCGCGAGTCGGCGCGTCGGCATCCCCGGCGAACGCTGGCACCGGACCGGCGACGTCGGTCACCTCGACCGCGCGGGCCGGCTCTGGGTCGAGGGACGGATGCCGCACATCCTCACCACCCCGGACGGCGTCGTCACCCCGGTCGGACCGGAGCAGCGCATCGAGTCCGTCGACACGGTGTCGCGCGCGGCCGTCGTCGGTGTCGGACCGGCCGGTGTGCAGCAGGTCGTTGCTGTCGTCGAGACGCGCCCGGCGGCGCGCAGGGTCGGGCTCGCCGGCCCGGAACTCGCCGCGGACATCCGTGCCGTTGCCGGGGTGCCCGTTGCCGCCGTGCTCGTGGTACCGCACCTGCCCACAGACATCCGTCACAATTCGAAGATCAACCGGTCGGCGCTGGCCGGGTGGGCATCCGGCATTCTCGCCGGCGGTCGGAGAACCGCACCATGAGAGTCCTCGTCACCGGCGCCAGCGGACTGCTCGGTCGTGCCGTTGCCGTCGAGGTGCTTGCGGCCGGTCACACGGTGAGCTGCTTCCAGAGGCGCCCGTCGCAGGTGCCCGGCGCAACGGACGTGCTCGGCTCGGTCACCGATCCGGATACCGTCGCGGCCGCGGTCGCCGGACATGATGCGATCGTGCACCTCGCAGCGAAAGTCTCCCTCGCGGGAGACCCGGCGGAGTTCGACCGCGTGAACGTCGACGGCACCCGCACCCTCCTCGAGGCGGCCAAAGAGCAGGGTGTCGCCCGGTTCGTGCAGGTCTCGTCGCCATCTGTCGCTCATGCGGGGCGGTCGATCAGCGGCGACGATGCGTCGCCCGCCGACCCGGCTTCTGCGCGCGGCGATTATGCGCGAACCAAGGCCGAGGCCGAACTGCTGGCGCTCGCCGCGGACTCCCCGGCTCTCCGTGTTGTCGCGGTGCGGCCGCACCTGGTGTGGGGGCCGGGGGACACCCAGCTCGTCGAACGGGTGATCGAGCGGGCACGAGCCGGTCGGCTGCCGCTGCTCGGTGACGGTGCTGCGCTCATCGACTCGACCTACATCGACAACGCCGCGTCCGCGATCGCTGCTGCCCTGCGTCGAATCGACGTCGTCCATGGGCGCTCCTACGTGGTGACCAACGGGGAGCCGCGGCCGGTGGCCGAACTCCTCGCCGGGATCTGTGGTGCTGCCGGGGTGGATGCGCCGGGGTGGAGCGTTCCGGCATCCGTCGCCCGCGCTGCCGGCTCGCTCATCGAGGCGGCCTGGCGCATCAAGCCGGGAGCCGACGAGCCGCCGATGACGCGGTTCCTTGCCGAGCAGCTGTCGACGGCGCACTGGTTCGACCAGCGGCGCACGCGGGCGGATCTCGACTGGACTCCCGCCGTCTCCCTCGACGAAGGCTTCCGGCGCCTGGCCGCGCACTACGGTGCTCGCTGAGACGTCGGCTCTACCCCGCTCCCGCCGATGAATTGCCACACTTCGTCGTCTGTGAAGCGGGTCGGCGACAAAGTGTGGCAACTCGAGCCCAGATGGCCGCTGTTCGGCGTCCCGTGCTGTCAGGAGTCGACGACGGACGCCCACGGCTGGCCGTCAAGGACATGCTGGCGCCACTGGCGCACCGCCTTGGCCGCCCCGATGCCGAGAACGCCGGTGAGGCGATCGCCACGCCTGAACACTGCGATCATCCGGCGTTCCTCGAACGAACCCTCAATGACGCGGACCTCGTCGAACCCACGCAGCCAGCCGTGCACCTGAAGCTTGAGGTCGTACTGGTCGGTCCAGAAGTACGGCACAGAAGCGAACGCCGTCTGCTCGCCGTCGAGGAGGCGTTTGGCGACGTGCATCCCCTGCTCGGTCGCATTCGTGCGGTGTTCCACCCGCATCGAGCGCCCGAAGAGCGGGTTCTCCCAGCGCGCCACATCGCCGGCCGCATAAACTCCCGGCGCTGCCGAGAGGTCGGGGCCGCACTCGATGCCGTCACCGATCGACAGCCCGCTCGAGCCCAGCCAGCCCAGCCGCGGAGCCGCACCGATTGCCAGGAACACCACGTCTGCGTGGAGCACTGATCCGTCGAGCAACGTGACGCCGCTGACGCGTCCGCCGATCTCGTCGACCGACGTGACGACCGATGCCGGCCCGATGTGCAGCTTCACGCCGTTGGCGCGATGCAGGTGGGCGACCTGCTCACCGACGAGGACCCCGAGACTACGCTCGAGCAGTGTCGCCGTTCCAGCGACGATTGTGACATCGACGCCGAGCCTCACGGCTGTTGCGGCGACTTCGGTGCCGAGGAATCCGCCGCCGACGACCACGAGCCGCCGTCCCGGCTGCAGTTCCGCGCTGAGGGTGGTCGCATCGTCGAGCGTGCGGAGTGTGTGAACCCCGGCGACCCCGGAACTGTGGGGGAGCCTGCGCGGGGTCACACCGGTGGCCAGAACCAGCCGGTCGAACGCGATGTCGTCGCCGTGACCGAGGGTGAGACGCCGGCCGGGCAGGTCGACATCCGTCACCGTCGTCCCGGGGCGGATGCCGACGGCCATCTCGTCAAGGTCGGCCTCCGACTTGAGCAGCAGACGCTCGGCGTCCCACTCTCCTGACAGCAGATGCTTCGACAGGGGCGGACGATCGTATGGTCGATGTGTTTCGGCGTCGACGAGCGTGAGCTCCCGGTCGTAGCCGTTTCGTCGCAGTGCAGCAGCTGTCGTGATCCCTGCAGCGGATGCTCCGACGATGACGATGTTCGACGGCCCAGCGCCAGAGGGCCCGGTGCCAGAGAACTCAGCGGTCATTCATCGTCCACGAGCCGCAGCGCCGCAGACGGGCAGCTGAGCACGGCGTCGCGGACGGCTTCATAGTCGTCGGCGTCTGGGTTCGGGTTCAGCAGGATGACCTTGCCGACTTCGTCATCCTGATCGAAAACGGCGGGAGCGAGTGTCAAGCAGACGCCGGCAGCAACACACACCTCGGTATCGGCAAGTACCTTCATCTTCAGACCTCGTTCTCCGGCGGCATGGTCGCGCGCCCTGCTCCAATTCTGCCAGTCGCCATATGCCGTCGCGTCACTCGACCGGGCGATCCAGCATTCTGTGCATGATGTGCATGCCGACGAGCCCGGCAGTCGGGTGGTCGAATGCCTCGGGTACGGTCGCCACGATGTCGAAGCCGAGAGAAAGCCAGAGGCCGACAGCGGCGGTGTTGGTTTCGACGACGGCGTTGAACTGCATGGCACGGTAGCCGTCGCGGGCGGCGCGATCGAGGATGAACTCGGCGAGCGCGCGGCCGACCCCGCGCCCCGCCGCGCTCGACGCGACCATGAAGCCGGCGTTCGCCACGTGTGAACCTGCCGCGGGCTGGTTCGGATGCATCTCGGCCGTCCCGAGAACAATCCCACTGTCGTCGACGGCGACGAACACCCGACCGCCGGGCTTCTCGAGCCACCAGGCCCGTGCTGCTTCCTCGGTGGTGTCGGTTGGCCAGCAGTAGGTCTCGCCTGCAGCGACGATCTCCCAGAGAATCGGCCACAGTTCGGCCCAGTCTTCGGCGTGCGCCTCGCGAATCAGCATGCTTCAACGCTAGCGGGTGGTCATCGGCGGCGGTGGTAGCGTCGAACCCGGCCGATCACAGCAGGGAGACGGATGCCGCACCATCGTCACAAGGCGCACTGGCTCGGGCTTGTCGCCATCGGTCTCATCGCCGGGTTCCTGTCCGGCCTCTTCGGCGTCGGCGGCGGCGTGCTCATCGTTCCCGCCCTGACTCTGCTGCTGGCGTTCGACCAGAGAACGGCAGCGGGCACCTCGCTCGCGGCGATCGTCCCGGTCGGAATAGTCGGGGTGCTCAGCTACGCGCTCAATGGCTCAGTCGACTGGATCGCCGCCGGCCTGCTGGCGCTCGCCGCCATCGTCGGAGCGCAGATCGGGAGCCATCTGCTCAACCGTCTTCCTCTGCAGGTGCTGCGGTGGGGTTTCATCGGGTTCCTCGTCGTTGTCATCGTGAGCCTGTTTCTCGTGACCCCGACCAGGGATGCGGTCATCGACCTGACGGTCTGGTCCGTTCTCGGACTGCTCGCACTGGGCCTCGTCGTCGGCATCCTGTCCGGTCTCCTGGGCATCGGCGGTGGTGTCGTCGTCGTGCCGATGCTCATCGTGTTGTTCGGGGCGAGCGACCTCGTCGCCCGCGGAACGTCGCTGCTGATGATCATCCCGACGGCGATTTCCGGCACGATCGGCAACGTCATCCGCCGCAACGTCGATCTCCCTGCAGCGGCGGTGATCGGCGTCACGGCGTGCACCACGACGGCGCTCGGTGCGCTCGCTGCCGTCGCGATCGATCCCGCAGTCGCGAACCTGCTCTTCGCGATCTTCGTTGCCGCCATCGCCGTGCAGCTCACTGTGAAAGCATGGCGGTCACCCCGCTGACAAGGCCCTGTCTGAGCACGGATGCCGTGGCTAACCTGAGAGCGACTTGCCGCCGTCCGGTGGCCCGAACGAAAGGCATCCGATGGCATCGCTGGACGAACTGATGAGGCAGATCCCGATCGGCGACGTCGCCCTGCGGCTGGGCGTCGACGAGTCGACAGCGCGGGCAGCCGTCGAACAGGCGCTCCCGGCGCTCGTCAGCGGTCTCGAGGCGAACGCGAGCGATCCGAGCGGAGCCGCGTCGATCGAGAAGGCCGTGTCGAAGCACTCACCGGCGCTCGTCGACGGCGGTGTGCGCCTTGATGAGGTCGACACCGACGATGGAGACAGGATCGTCAGCCACATCTTCGGACCCAACCGGGAACAGGTCGTCGCGACCCTCGGAGCGCGGTCGGCGACAGAAGATCCGGCGTCGCAGGGTTCGGCGCTGAGCGGCATCGTCGCGAAGGTTCTGCCGATCCTCGCGCCGATCGTTCTCAGCTACCTGGCGAAGCAATTCCTCGAGCGCAAACAGTCGGTTGAGACGGCTCAGCCGACCGAGCCGATGCAGCCGAAAACGCCGCCGACAGAGCCGCGCGGCGGCGGGCTGGGCGATCTTCTCGGCGGACTGCTCGGTGGCGGATCGACGGGCGCGGCCGACTCCTCGGGTGAATCGGCCGCGTCAGGAGGCATCCGCGACATTCTCGGAGGGCTTCTCGGCGGCGGATCGGCCGGTGGGGGAGTCGGTGATCTTCTCGGCGGGCTCCTCGGTGCCGGTCGCCGGTGAGCTTCGGGGACGTGCGAGGCTTCCAACCGGGCGCCCGACCGGCGCGGGTAGGCTGGAGGCGTGTCAGTGAACCCCGAACTCCAGGGCCGCGTGTTCCCGCCCGCCCCGCCTTACCTGGTCGGCCGTGAGAAGGTCCGCGACTTCGCTCGTGCCGTCTTCGCCACCCACCCGATCAACACCGACCCGGATGCCGCCGTGGCAGCTGGTCACGCCGACGTCGTCGCACCGCCGACCTTTCCCGTCGTCATCCAGGAGCACACCCTCGCGCAGCTGCTCGGTGAACCGGATGCCGGGATCGACTTCTCCCGCGTCGTGCACGGCGATCAGCGGTTCAGCTATTCGCGCCCGATCGTGGCCGGCGACGAGCTCACCGCGACGCTCACCGTGACGAGCGTGAAGACGCTCGGCCCGCACGCGATGGTCACGGCGTCGTCTGAAATGCTCGACGCTTCCGGTGCGCACGTCGTCACCGCGATCTCCACCCTCGTCGTTCGGGGCGGCGAATGAGCGCGCCTCGCCTCGACGGCCTGACCGTCGGGGACATCGTGGCCGAGGGGGAGTTCCCGCTGTCACGCGACTCCCTCGTGCGGTACGCCGGAGCATCCGGTGACTTCAACCCGATTCACTACCGTGACGACGTTGCGGCATCCGTCGGTCTTCCTGGCGTGCTCGCCCACGGAATGCTCACCATGGGCTTCGCCGTGCAGCCGGTCGTCGACTGGGCGGGCGACCCGGCGCGGATCAGCGACTACCAGGTCAAGTTCACCCGGCCCGTCGTGGTCGACGCCGCGTCAGGAGCCACCGTCTCGGTCGTTGCCAGGGTCGGCGCGCTGACCGGGACCACGGCTCGCATCGACCTCACAGTGACGTTCGACGGGGCGACGGTGCTCGGCAAGGCCCAGGTCGTCGTGGCGCTGGACTAGCGCCGATGACCGAGTCTCTCTCGAGCCTGACCACCCTGCGCGTCGGCGGTAACGCGCGATCGTTGCTGCGCGCGGAAACCCGCGACGGGTTGATCGCCGCGGTGATCGATGACTGGGCGAACGGTGAAGAGCCGCTCGTTCTCGGCGGTGGCTCCAACACCCTCGTCGGCGATGAGGGCTACGACGGTTCCGTCGTGGTCGTCGCGACACGCGGGATCGAGCGTCTCGACGCGTCGGCAGGAACGGTTCGGCTTCGGGTCGAAGCCGGAGAACCGTGGGACGGACTCGTCGCGACCGTCGTCGAGAACGGCTGGAGCGGGATCGAGGCGCTCAGCGGCATCCCGGGGTCGACCGGTGCTGCGCCCATTCAGAACATCGGTGCGTACGGGCAGGAGCTCGAGGCCGCCCTCGTGTCGATCGACCTTCTCGACCGCGACCTGCACGAGGTCGTGCGGGTTCCTGCGGCCGACCTCGGGCTCGGCTACCGTACTTCTGTCCTCAAGCGACACGGTGGTTCGGTGCCCGAACGTGACGGTGTCGTCGTGGCGATCGAGCTGGAACTGACCGACGATGCGGGGCTCAGTGCCCCGATCGCATACCCGCAGCTGGCGTCGGCGCTCGGCGTCGAGCTCGGGTCGCGGCTCCCAGTCGCCGATGTGCGCAGCACCGTTCTCGCCCTGCGCTCTTCGAAGGGGATGGTCCTCGACGACTCCGACTCCGACACCTACAGTGCCGGATCGTTCTTCACGAACCCGATCGTCTCCGAGGCGTTCGCCCGGTCACTTCCGGCGGACGCTCCCCGATGGCCGATCGCGGAACCCGCCGACGACACCGTCGTGATTCCGCTCGGCGAATGGGACGGGACCGTGCCCGCCCCGTCGTTCGTGCACGACG
Source organism: Mycetocola sp. CAN_C7 (assembly GCF_015752285.1). Taxonomy (NCBI): domain Bacteria; kingdom Bacillati; phylum Actinomycetota; class Actinomycetes; order Micrococcales; family Microbacteriaceae; genus Mycetocola; species Mycetocola sp. CAN_C7. The sequence continues at coordinate 202,552 of NZ_JADOUY010000001.1, read as the reverse complement.
CGCAGGTAAAGCTCAGCGCTGCGTGGCTGATCGAGCGCGCAGGCATCCGTCGTGGGTTCCGGCTGCCGGGATCGCGGGCGGGAATCTCGACGAAGCACACCCTGGCGCTGACCAACACGGGTGGCGCGAGTGCGGAGGAGATCGCCGCCCTGGCGCGCTTCGTGCAGGCGCGGGTGGCGGCGGAGTTCGGCGTGGTGCTGCAGCCGGAGCCCGTGTTCGTGGGTATCTCCATGTAGATGTAGATGTAGCTGCTGCAGCTGCTCCCCGTGGCAACTCCACATTCAGGATGTTGCTCCATATTCAGGAGAACGGCCGCGACACGCCGCGTGGGAGCGCTCTCGTGCGGCGTGTCGGGCAGAAACTCCTGAATGTGGAAAGTCGTCATCGATGGATGCGACGGGGGCCCGCGCCCGGCAGCGCGCCGTTCGCGCCGGTGAGCGCGCTGCACGAGCTCCGGTGGCGTCAGCCGAACAGCTTCTGCAGTCGCTGCACGCCTTCGAGGAGCGCGTCGTCACCGAGCGCATAGCTGAAGCGCAGGTAGCCGGACGGCCCGAACGCCTCACCGGGCACCGCGGCGACCTCGGCCTGGTCGAGCATGAGATCGGCGAGCTCCAGCGATGTCGTCGGCGTGACGCCTCCCCATTCGCGGCCGAGAAGCGCCGAGACATCCGGGTAGACGTAGAACGCGCCCTGCGGCGTCGGGGTCGTGAAGCCGTCGATCCTGTTCAGCTCGGCGACGATCACGGAACGACGCCGGTCGAATGCCTGGCGCATCGCCTCGACCTCGTCCTGCGGCCCGGTCAGCGCCGCGAGCGCTGCCCGCTGCGCGACGTTGTTCACGTTCCCCGACAGGTGCGACTGCAGGTTCGACAGCGCCTTGATCGCGGATGCCGGCCCGACGGTCCACCCGACACGCCACCCGGTCATGGCATACGTCTTCGCCACGCCGTTGACGAGCAGGGTCTGCTGGGCGAGTTCGGGCACCGCCTCGACGATGGAGACCGCCTTCACGCCGTCGTATGTGAGGTTCTGGTAGATCTCATCGGTGATGACCCACAGGTTGTTCTCGAGCGCCCACCGACCGATCTCGGCGGTCTGCTCGGGGGAGTACACGGATCCGGTGGGGTTCGACGGTGACACGAAGAGCAGCACCTTGGTGCGGTCGGTGCGGGCAGCCTCGAGCTGCTCCACCGTGACCTGGTAGTTCTGCGAGGCGTCGGCGAAGACCTCGACGGCGACGCCGTCTGCCAGGGCGATGACCTCGGGGTATGTGGTCCAGAACGGCGTCGGCACGATGACCTCGTCGCCCGGGTTGAGCAGCACTTGGAACGCCTCGTACACCGACTGCTTGCCGCCGTTGGTGACGAGGACCTGGCTGGCGGATGCCGTGAGGCCGGAGTCGCGCAGCGTCTTGTGGGCGATGGCCTCGCGGAGGTCGGGAAGCCCGGCCGCCGGCGTGTACCGGTGGTTCTTCGGGTCGCGGGTCGCAGCAGCGGCCGCCTCCACGATGTGTGCCGGTGTCGCGAAATCAGGCTCGCCTGCCGCGTAGCTGATGACGGGACGCCCCTGCGCCTGTAGCGCCTTAGCCTTGGCGTCGACCTTCAGCGTCGCTGACTCGGCGATGGCGGAGATCTTGTTCGAGAGGATCGGTGGTGTGCTCACATCTAGAAGGCTACCGCCTGCTGTGCGTGTGTGAAGGTGGACGTGAATCGGTCGAGAAGAGGCGGATTTCCGGCGATGATACGCACAATGCCGTCGTCGATCGCCTCTTCGGGCGACAGGGCTCCGGAGAGGATGCGGTAGATCTCCGGTCCGGTGGAGAACTCGAGGTCGACGGCAGGGAGATCGCTCCGGGGTGCGATGGACAGCGTGCTTCCGTCGACGTCGAGAGCGAGAGTGACGTCGTCGATGTGCACGAGGTATGACGTCGCCGGGAGCGAGCCGGCGGCATCCGGGTGGAACGCCGCTCGCAGGTCGACGGTCAGTGATTCAGCGGAGATGATGTCGTCGTCCGCGGCCTCCCCCATCGACTGAAGGCCCCAGCGCCCGAGCGCGAGAATGATCGGCTCGAGTTCGCGGCCGACGGCGGTGAGTTCGTAGACGATGGAACGGAGGAGAGGGGCACGTCTGATCACCCCGCCCTCCTGCAGCTCTTTCAGTCTGCTGCTGAGGATGTTGGTGGGGATGCGCGGCAGCCCGGCTTTGAGATCGGTGTACCGCCGGGGGCCGACGAGCAGGTCGCGAACGATGAGCAGCGCCCACCGCTCGCCGACCAGCTCGAGAGCGTGAACCACACCGGAGTGCTGACCGTAATTCCGTGCTGCCATGGGTCGGCCCGGTTCAGGCCTGAACCCCCTGCTCGGCCATGAACGCTTCCGGCCCCTTCTCAGCAGCGACGGGGTCCATGTAGAGGAACCCGAGGATGTTGCCGTCCGGGTCCTCGAGGTCACGCGAATACATGAAGCCGTAGTCCTGCGCCGGGCGGGGTTCGGTTCCTCCGGCGGCGAGGCCCTTCTCCATCATCTCGTCGACCGCGTCACGGTTCTCGCGGCTGAAGGCCGTCGAGGCCTGGGCCGACGTCTTCGTATCGATGATTTGCTTGTCAGTGAAGGTGGCGAAGAATTCATGTGTCAGGAACATGAAGTAGATGTTCGTGTCGACGACGACGCACGCGGCGTTCTCATCGGTGAACAGCGGATTGATCTCCCAGCCGATGGCGGTGTAGAACGCCTTGGTGCGTTCGAGGTCCGTGGTGGGGAGGTTGACGAAGATGTCGGTCATGAGGGTCTCCTTAGACGACGTCGGGCGGTGCCCTTCACCGCTCGGAAGTCATACTTGCAAAAAGCAAGTAACCAGTCAAGCGGTCTGACCGACTTCTTCCCGATCGCGATCCCGGACTCGCTCAGAGTCACGTTTCCGACGCGTGAGAAAACGGATGCCGGCGAGAACGACGCCGATGACGAACGCGAGCAGCACGGGAAGGGTGCCGATGCCGAGCGCAAGCGGGAAGACCTGGGTCGCTGCCTCGGCCATCGCCCAGAGGTCGCCATCGAGGACCCGCATGCCGAGCGCGTACGACACGGCGGTGAGAAAAGCAGGCGTGATCCACAGGACGGCGAGCGACACCGCCCAGACGGCGAGGCGTCGGAGCGGTCGGATCCCGCACCAACCGAGCACGACCCCCACGAGAACGGCGGGCAGCCAGCGCGACACATACGAGAGGAGCGCAGGGGCGTCGGCCGGTCCGCTGAGCCCCGACACGGCGTCGGTGACCCACGAGGTGACGAGAACCGCTGACAGGGTGAGACCGAGCGACGCCGGGCCAATGGCGCGACGGGATGCCAGCCAGAACGCCGCCTGCGCGAGTACCCCAGCGAGCACGGTGCCGCCGAGCATCCCTCCGAGGTACAGCAGCGCCCTCGTGTCTGCTGTCTGTCGCCCGAGCCCCAGCCCATCGGCGACGACGATGAAGCTCTGCACGACGGCGACCGCGTGCACGAGGAGGACGCCGACGGCTGCCGCCAACGATGCCGCCCCGACCGACGACCTGAGCAGCCGCGTCGCGAGCCCTGCGATCACCCCGCCGGTCACGAGCAGGGCAACGATCCGCACCGCGGAGTACTGGCTCACCGGCAGCAGCGCGAGCGGCATGTTCTCGGGCAGGACGTTCGACTCCCAGAGGTTCTGCAGCGGCAACGCTGCTCCGGTGGCCAGCCACGGCAGCAGCCCCAGCAGAGCCGCCGCGATTCCGATCGCGAGCCCGGAGAGAATGCGGGAGCTTCTTCGGGTGGACATGTCGACGGCCTCGGTCATGGTCGCCATCGTAGGTGCCACGGAGTGCCCACGCCACATTCTGCCGGTCAGAGCGCACAAACGGTCCCCGATACGGAGGTCGGGGACCGTTTGCGCGCATCGAACGGGCGGATGCCTCACGCAGGGTCGACGAGAAACCGTGAGTACGCTCCCACCGTGAGGAACGTCGGGAACTCGTCTCGCAGCGCCACGTCGCGGAAGACGTCGGCCGCGTCGTCGAAACGGTCGCCGTCGGATCGCGGGACGGTCGACAGGAGGTCGGAGAGGATGCCCTCGACGCGGTCCCGGGTGATCAAGACCCCGTCGTCTGTGCGGACGTCCTGGTGGATCCACTGCCAGATCTGCGACCGGCTGATCTCGGCCGTCGCGGCATCCTCCATCAGATTGTCGATCGCAGCAGCTCCGACCCCGCGCAGCCACGACTCGAGATAGCGGACCCCGATCGACACGTTGTCGCGCAGCCCGGCCGCCGTCACCGCACGACCGATGTGCACGTCGAGCAGTTGCGCAGCACTGACCTCGACGTCGTCTCGCTGCCGGTCGAGCTGGTTCGGCCGGTCGCCGAGCACCGCATCGAACTCCGCTCTGGCCGTGTCGATGAGGTCGGGGTGGGCGACCCAGGTGCCGTCGAAGCCGTCTCCGGCCTCCCGTTTCTTGTCTGCAGAGACCTTCTCGATCGCTAGGGCGGTCACCCCGGGGTCTCGCCGGTTGGGGATGAAAGCGCTCATCCCGCCGATGGCGTGGGCACCCCTTGCGTGGCAGGTCTTCACGAGCAGCTCGGTGTACGCCCGCATGAACGGAACAGTCATCGTCACCTCGCTGCGGTCCGGCAGCACGAATCGCGCTCCGCGTCCGCGATAGTTCTTGATGATCGAGAAGATGTAGTCCCAGCGGCCGGCGTTCAGCCCGGCGCAGTGCTCGCGCAGCTCGTAGAGGATCTCGTCCATCTCGAACGCCGCTGGCAGGGTTTCGATGAGAACGGTGGCGCGAATCGTTCCGTGCGGGATGCCGCGCCGCTGTTCCGAGAACGAGAAGACGTCGTTCCAGAGCCGGGCCTCTTCGCTCGACTCGAGCTTGGCGAGGTAGAAGTAGGGACCACGGCCTGCGTCGATCAGGGCCTGGGCGTTGTGGAAGAAGTACAGACCGAAGTCGACCAGACTCCCGGATGCCGCCATCGCCTGTCCGGAGGAATCGACGAAGCGCAGGTGTTTCTCGACGAGGTGCCAGCCGCGCGGCCGCATCACGATCGTCGGCGTCTCGCCCGTCGTGAGGCGGTACTCCTTGCCGTCCTTGCTGGTGAAATCGATCTGGTGCCGGATCGCATCGAACAGAGAGAGCTGGCCGCCGATCACGTTCGACCAGGTCGGGCTCGTGGCATCCTCCTGATCGGCCAGCCAGACCTTCGCACCCGAGTTGAGCGCGTTGATGGTCATCCTGCGGTCGGTCGGTCCGGTGATCTCCACGCGACGATCGTCGAGCCCAGGGCCGGCCCCGGCGACGCGCCAGGAGGCATCCGCCCGGATCGCGGCGGTGTCGTCGCGGAACTTCGGGTCGCGGCCGTTGCCGATCTCGAAACGGCGGCGCATCCGGTCGGCGAGCCTGTCGTGTCTGCGACCGGCGAAACGCTGGTGCAGATCGGCGAGGAACCGCAACGCATCGGGCGTGAGGATCTCGTCGAAACGGTCGTGCATGCGACCGATGATCTCGATGCGGGGTCCGGCCGGCTGCCCGGTCGCGAGTGGGGAGGTGATCGGTGCCGAGCTGTGCTCGGCGAGGAGTGTGTTCATCAGAGAGGTCCTTTGTCGTATGCCCGCTGGTCGATCAACGGGGGAGGGGGTCAGTGGAACTGGTCTTCTTCTGTCGAACCGACGAGCGCGAGGGTGGCGCTTGTCGGGTTCAACGCGGTGGCGATGCGGTCGAAGTAGCCGGTGCCGACTTCGCGCTGATGCCTGGTGGCGGTGTAGCCGTCGGCTTCTGAGGCGAATTCCGCCTCCTGAAGCTCGACGTATGCGCTCATGGCGCGGCTCTTGTAGTCGCGGGCCAGCGTGAACATGGAGTGGTTCAGCGCGTGGAAACCGGCCAGGGTGATGAACTGGAAGGCATAACCCATGGCGGCGAGTTCCTTCTGGAACGTCGCGATCTGTGCGTCATCGAGGTGGGATTTCCAGTTGAACGACGGCGAGCAGTTGTAGGCGAGTTTCTTGCCGGGGAAGTCCTGGTGGATGCGCTCCGCGAAGCGGCGGGCGAGGTCGAGGTCGGGCTCGGCTGACTCGACCCAGAGCAGGTCGGCGTATTCGGCATACGCCAGTCCGCGCGCGATCACGGTGTCGATCCCGTTCGAGACCTCGTAGAAGCCTTCGGCGGTGCGGGTGCCGGTGAGGAACGGACGGTCACGCTCGTCGACGTCACTCGTCAGCAGGGTAGCGGCGAGGGCATCCGTTCGAGCGATGATCACGCTCGGCACCCCGGCGACGTCTGCGGCGAGGCGGGCGGCATTGAGTGTGCGGATGTGCTGGCTGGTCGGAACAAGGACCTTGCCTCCCATGTGGCCGCACTTCTTCTCGCTCGCGAGCTGGTCCTCCCAGTGCACCCCTGCTGCTCCGGCCGTGATCATGGATGCCATCAGCTCGTAGGCATTCAGCGGTCCGCCGAATCCGGCCTCGGCATCGGCGACGATCGGGGCGACCCAGTCAACGGCGTCGTCCTGAGCCTGCCGACGGCCGGTGGAGCCGATCTCGGCGAACTCGATCTGGTCGGCGCGGAGCAACGCGTTGTTGATCCGTCGAACGACGGCTGGAACCGAGTTCGCCGGGTACAGCGACTGGTCCGGGTAGGTCTGGCCGGACAGGTTCGCGTCGGCAGCGACCTGCCACCCGGACAGGTAGATGGCCTTGAGCCCTGCGCGTACCTGCTGCACGGCCTGGTTGCCCGTGAGCGCCCCGAGCGCCGGCACCCACTCCTCGGTGTGGAGAAGATTCCACAGGTTCTCGGCTCCGCGTCTGGCTAGCGTGGCGTCCTCCCGAACGTTCCCGCGGAGGGCGATGACCTCTGCGGCCGTGTAGTTCCGGCGGACTCCGCTCCAGCGGGGGTCGGCATCCCATTCGAGTTGCAGCTCGGCCGCGGTCTGGACCTGGTCTCCCGGGCGGATGGTGTCGGTGTTCATCGTCGTGCTCCTTGTCTGTTGGTGCTTCTGAACCGAGTCTGCGGCGAGGCGCGACGGCCTGGATCGGATTGATTCGTAGAAATACCGCTGTTCTTCTGTTAGGTGAAAAGACCGGCCAATGGCACGATGACAGCATGAACAGCACCGCAGCCGATGCCGTCTTCGTCGCGACTGACGCCGACGAGACGGGTGTCCTCGACGCGCTGACGCTGGGAAGACGGATCCGCGAGCTGCGTGTGGCCCGCGGAATGACGCTCGAGCAGCTCGGCACCGCCATCGACCGCGCCCCGTCGCAGGTGTCGACGATCGAGAACGGCCGACGGGAACCCCGGCTGTCGATGCTGCGGCAGATCGCTGCGGCCCTCAGCACAACAACGGAGAATCTTCTGCGTGAGGAAGCGCCGTCGGAACGGGCCGCACTCGAGATCGCGGTGGAGCGGGCGCAGCGGGGTCCGGTTTTCCCGGCACTCGGCATCCGGCCGGTGAGGGTGTCGAAGGGGCACAGCGACGACACCCTGAGAACCATCCTCGCGCTGCACCAGGAGGTCGAGCGGCTGCACCGGGAACGTGCCGCGACGCCGGAAGAGGCCAGGAGGGCGAACGCCCAGCTGCGCGCAACGATGCGGGCCCGCGACAATTACTTTCCAGAACTCGAAGCCGAAGCTTCGAGGCTGCTCGCGGCGGTCGGTCACACCGGGGGACCGGTCTCTCAACAGCTCGTCGGCGACATGGCGAACCATCTCGGATTCACCCTCCACTACGTCGGCGACCTGCCCCATTCGACCCGGTCGGTGACCGACTCCAGAAACGGCCGCATCTACCTGCCCACCCAGCAGTCTGCGTCCCGTGATTCGCGGTCGCCGGTGGTACAGGCACTCGCGAGCCTCGTGCTCGGGCACCAGGAGCCCACAAGCTATGCCGACTTCCTGCGCCAGCGGGTGGAGACCAACTACCTCACCGCGGCCATCCTGCTTCCGGAGGCGGATGCGGTTCGTCACCTCACCGAGGCGAAGAACTTCCGGCGCATCTCACTCGAGGACCTCAGGGATGCGTTTGCGGTCTCATACGAGACCGCAGCACACCGCTTCACGAATCTCGCGACCGCGCGGCTCGGCATCCCGGTGCATTTCACGAAGGTGCACGAGTCAGGCACGATCGTGAAGGCGTACTCCAACGACGGGGTGGTGCACCCGACGGATGCCCTCGGCGCTGTCGAAGGAACGACGGTCTGCCGCAGATGGACCGCGTTCACCGTCTTTGCGGCTGAGGACCGGTTCAGCCCGTGGTACCAGTACACGGACAATCCGAACGGAACCTACTGGTGCACGTCACGGATCGAAAAGGCCAAGGAAGGCGACTACTCGGTCACGGTCGGCGTGCCGTTCGAGCACGTCAAGTGGTTCAGGGGGCGCGAGACGACCACCAGATCCCGCTCGAGTTGTCCTGACCCTGACTGCTGCCGGAACGCGCCGAGCGAGCTGGCAGACAAGTGGGCACACCAGTCGTGGCCGGCGGCGCGGACGCCGACGAGCCTGCTCGCCGCACTGCCGACCGGCGCATTCCCCGGGGTCGATGAGGTCGAGGTCTACTCGTTCCTCGAGGCCCACGAGCCGCGCTGAGTCGATCGCGTCAGCCGTTCGAATCGCCGCGCAGGATCCGGACCGCAGCGGCGAGCGTCGCATCGTCGCCGACGTTCCCGGCGAACACGACGTATGGCAGGCCGTCGAGCTCCTGGCTGTCTTCGCCCTCGTTCAGCCAGAGCGAGACGATTCCGGGGAAGAGTTGGCCTGCGACCGTGGCCCGCCGAATTCTGAGTCCGTCCGTTGCCACGTCGCTCGACGTGATTCCGCCTTTGGCGAGCACCCATGCTGGCGGTGTTTCCTGAACCGCCCGGGAGGTGAGGCTGATCAGCGCCGACGACACGGTCTGGGCGATCACCAGGCTGGAATGCCCTGTCTCACCGACGATCTGTTCGCGGCTCGAGGCGAGCAGCGCATCAGAGCGACCGAGGGCAGCGACCAGAGCAGTGCCGCATCGATCCAGCTCCTCGGCCGATGTCGCCTGGTCGAGCAGTTTCGGCACGTCGAGTTCGACGGTCTCGATGTCCGGCAGATCGGAGCGTAGCCGGGCCACCTGCCTCGTGGTCAGCTCGACGTGCGAGCCGACGACGATGAGGCCGTTTCCCGGCCTGTTCCTGGCAGAGAAGATCTCGTCATGGGTCAGCGGAGCACGGCCGGAGACACCGAGGCGCGCGGCGGCGAACGACGGCCCGCTGCGCGTGAGAATTCGGGCACCCGCCTCTTCGGCGGCGAGGATGCCCAAAACGACGACGTCGAGATCGCTGTCGTCGAGCGCGTTCACCACCACGGGGGCCGCGTCGGTACAGCCGAGAATGATGTCGCGGACCCGGTGGATTCCTCCGCTGCGGATGTCGTCGAGACCGATACTGGTCACATCCCCTGCGTGCCGCGTTCCTGCGGTCTTCTCCTCGACGTAGTCCCTGAGGTTCGATGACGTGAACCCGAACGTCGCATCGCGGGCATAACTCGACTGCCCCACCGGGGTGAAGGTGTCGCCCGAGCCGACATAGTGGACGTCGTCGACGGTGATCCGTCCGGCCGCGAGGTAGGCGGGCGCGAGAAGCAGAGCGTCGTACGGTGTGCCGGCCGATCGAGCTTCGTCGATGAGCAGGTCGGTTTCGAGCGGGTAGTGTCCGCGCAGTGTCGAGTCGCCCCGTGCGATGAGCGTGTAGTTCGCGCCCCGCTCGAGTGCCGCGCTGCGGATCTGCTCCGAGACATCCGTCATTCTCGCGCGCGCTTCGTCGTCGTTGAGACCACGCGTGTTCGTGAGGATGAAGAATCCGTTGCCCGGCTGGTCGAAGGCCCAGAGCAGGTCGTCTCGCTGCCAGCGTGTGAGAACGGGGGTGTCGTGCACCGACTGGCTTCCGGTGGGATCGTCGTCGAGGACGATCACCCATCTCCGGGCGGATGCATTCGCATCGCGGATGCGCGCGCGAGCGCCGGCGATCTCCCTGGCGTCGGGAACGGCGGCCCTCAACTGGTCCGCGCTTCGGGTGGGAAGTGGTTCTGTGCTGTCGCTCATGCTGCTCCGTCTGCGTTCGCCGACCCGGTCGGCATCCATCGTCACTGTGGCAGTCCGCCGCGTGCACGACCCCGTGCACTCATCGAAAATATCCTATAGGATTAGCTGCAGATCGGACAGGTGCCGACCGCCCCATATACGGCTCAACGATGAGGAAGCACGCGATGACCAGGCTGTGGAACGAACCCGAGAACTTCGCCGACGAAATGATCGATGGTTTCGTTCGCGCCAACGGACGCTGGGTCCGCAAGGTCTCGGGCGGTGTCACCCGCTCGACCCGATCCGAGGAACCCACGGTGTCTCTCGTCATCGGTGGCGGCTCAGGACACTACCCGGCGTTCGGCGGGCTCGTCGGTCACGGGCTCGCGCACGGCGCAGCGATGGGCAACCTGTTCGCGTCGCCGTCTGCCCAGCAGGTGGAATCCGTCGCTCGGACGAGCGACCAGGGCCGCGGCATCCTGCTCAGCTACGGCAACTATGCCGGCGACGTGCTGCACTTCACCGAAGCCCAGGACAAGCTCCGCGCCGAGGGCATCGACTGCCGCACGGTCACCGTCACCGATGACATCTTCAGCGCCCCTGCCGACGAGAAGGAGAGGCGTCGGGGCATCGCCGGCGACCTCACCGTCTTCAAGGTCGCCGGCGCAGCTGCGGCTGCCGGGTACGACATCGACGGCGTCGAACGCGCCGCGATCCTCGCCAACGACCGCACACGCTCGATGGGTGTCGCGTTCACCGGCTGCACGCTCCCCGGCGCAGACGAACCGCTGTTCTCCGTGCCGGAGGGGCGCATGGCGATCGGACTCGGCATCCACGGAGAACCGGGCATCGACGAGGTCGACATTCCGACGGCAGACGGCCTGGCCGAACTGTTCATCGAGCGCCTGCTGACCGACGCGGAGATCCCGGCGGGGGTGTCCGTCGACGGCGCCCGCGTGGTTCCCATTCTCAACGGCCTCGGCTCGGTCAAGAACGAAGAGCTCTACCTCGTCTTCTCGCGGGTCGCTGGGCTGCTCGAAGCAGCCGGCGCGGAGATCGTCGACCCGCAGGTCGGCGAGTTCTGCACGAGCTTCGACATGGCAGGGGTGTCGCTGACGCTGCTCTGGCTCGACGACGAACTGGAGACGCTCTGGAGCGCCCCGGCAGACACCCCGGCGTTCCGCACCGGATCCGTCGACACCGGCTCGCTCGTCCAGCGCGGCGACATCGATGACTCCGTGGCCGACGAGGTCATCCCCGAGTCGAGCGACGAGTCGCGCCGTGCAGCAACGATCATCGTGAGCGCACTCGAGGCGATCGTCACCGTGATCGACGAGAACGCCGACGAACTCGGCCGGATCGATGCGATCGCCGGCGACGGCGACCACGGCATCGGGATGAAGCGCGGGTCGCACGCCGCGATTGTCGCTGCGCGGGAGTCCCTGGGCAAGGATGCCGGTGCTCAGAGCGTTCTGGCCTCAGCCGCCGATGCCTGGTCCAATCGCGGCGGTGGAACCTCCGGAGCCATCTGGGGTGTCATCCTGCGCACCGTCGGCGAGAACCTCGGCAACACGACGCCCGTCGAGGCCGCCGCTGTTGCGACGGGTGTCAGCGCGGCACGACAGGCCGTCATGGACTTCGGCAAAGCCAGCGTCGGAGACAAGACGATGGTCGACGCACTCGTCCCCTTCGCAGCGACCCTTGACGATCATGTGGCATCCGGCGACACGCTGGTCGACGCCTGGTCGACCGCGAGCGCGGCAGCTCAGAACGCCGCAGACGCCACCGCAGACATGATGCCGGGCATGGGCCGCGCGCGTTCGCACGGTGAGAAGGCGCTTGGCGTCGCCGACCCAGGCGCCGTCTCGCTCGCGATGATCACTGCGGCCGTCCTCGAGGTGCTCCGCGGAGCATCCAACCACTGACCCACCTCACGAAAAAGGAGCACCACCATGAGCGCACTTCGCATTGTCGTCGGCTGTGACGACGCAGGATTCGAGTACAAGGAACGCTTGAAGGCCGACCTCGAGGCTCACGACCTCGTCGCCTCCGTCACCGACGTCGGTGTGAACGCCGATGGTCACACCAACTACCCGACCATCGCCATCGCCGCAGCCGAGATGGTGGCACGGGGAGACGCGGACCGTGCTCTCCTCATTTGCGGAACCGGCCTCGGCGTCGCCATCGCCGCCAACAAGGTCGCCGGTGTTCGCGCCGTCACCGCGCACGACGGGTTCTCGGTCGAACGTGCCGTTCTGTCGAACAACGCGCAGGTGCTCTGCATGGGCCAGCGTGTCGTCGGCATCGAACTCGCCCGCCGCCTCGTTCGCGAGTGGCTCACCTACACGTTCGACGAATCGAGCGCATCGAACGACAAGGTGCAGGAGATCCGCAGCTACGAAGGCGTCTGATGCCGCTCGCCGGTTCGCCCCGGTTGGTAATCGGGGTGAGCCACAAGATGTACTTCTCTCATGCTCGCACCGTCGAGTGGTGCAGCGATGTCGCCCGGATCGCCGCGGAGCACCCCGCGATCGTGAGCGGAAACGTCGAACTCTTCGTCATCCCCACCTACCTGTCGGTTCCCGCTGCGATCGACCTGCTCGGCTCTCTCGCCCTCGTCGGTGCTCAGGACCTCAGCACCGAAGACACCGGAGCCTTCACCGGTGAAGTCAGCGGGGCCGAGATCGCCGAACTCGGCTGCAGGGTGGTCGAAGTCGGGCACGCTGAACGAAGGAGGATGTTCGGGGAGACCGACGAGATCGTCGGTCTGAAGACGGCTGCCGCGCTCCGCAACGGCCTCGACCCGGTGCTCTGCGTCGGTGAGGTCGAGCAGGGACGGGCTGAGGAGGCGGTCGCCGAGTGCATCCGCCAGATCGAATCGGCGCTCGCGCCCAGTCGCAGGGCAGGCAACGGCGGTCGCGTCCTCGTCGCCTACGAACCGCACTGGGCGATCGGAGCATCTGAACCCGCATCGGCCGGTCACATTCGGACCGTGTGCTCGGCACTCCGTGATCACCTGCGAACCCTCCCCGACTTTCCCGCGTCAGCGGTCATCTACGGCGGCAGCGCCGGCCCCGGTCTTCTGAGCGAAATCGCGGACGGAGTCGACGGTCTCTTCCTCGGGCGGTTCGCGCACGACGTCGAATCGTTGACGGCCATCCTCGACGAAGCCGGCGATGCGGCATCCGGCCAGGGACACATTGATAGTCTCGGTACCTGAAGCCCGAGGAGAACGCATGTCAGAATCCACGTATCCCCTGGGTGATTCGGTTCTGATCGAACGCAAGGGGCTGCGCGATCGGGTGTACGACCTCGTTCTCGACATGCTCGTCGGGCAGGCGATCGCGCCGGGCACCCGGCTCTCGATCGACGCGATCGCCCGCGACCTGAAGGTGTCACCGACTCCCGTGCGCGAAGCACTCGTGCAGCTGGAACGCACGGGGCTCGTCACACGCGAACCGCTGAAGGGGTACCGGGTCGCGCCGCAGATCACCGATGGTCAGCTCGAATCGCTGTTCGACACCCGCATCGTGCTCGAGGGTGGAGCTGCGGCTCTCGCCGCCCGGCACGCCGACGCTCTCGTTCCCCGGCTCGAAGCCGCTCTCGCCGAGCACCGCACGGTCACCGCAACGGTGAGGGCCGCTGCTGCGACCGACGGTCTCACCGTTGCCCTGCTGCGCCAGTACTTCACCGTCGACTGGAACTTCCACCACCTCATCTTCGAGGGCACAGACAACCCTTTTCTGATCGACATGTCTGAGGCCATCTCGACGAGGGTCCACCGCATGCGCCAGACCGTCCTCAGCGGGGTGACCGACGCCGACGACGCTGTCGCCGAACACGCGCTCATCCTCGACGCTTTCCGCACCGGCAAGCCCGATGCCGCGGCAGCCTCGATGCGGGATCACATCGAGAAGGTGCGCTTCCGGTCACGCACGGATGCCCACACGCCTGACGTTCACGTTCACTGAGCCGTTCGCAGTTCCACAAAAAACCGGGCCGGGTCTCTGCAGACCCGGCCCGGTTCGTGTGCGATCGTCGATCAGTGACCCGGAGGTGCCTCTTCGAGCAGCGCATCTGACCGAGCCTTGAAGAACCGGGTGCAGTAGAGCATCGCTGCGGCGAGGAACGCGAAGACGCCGAGCGAGACGACTCCCCACACGCCGCTGTCGGTGGGGACGTTCTCGTTGATGCCTGTGCGCATGATCGGAGCGACGAAGCCGCCGAGGTTACCGAGCGAGTTGATGAGACCGATTCCCGCTGCTGCAGCCGTTCCGGTGAGGAACGCCGTGGGGTATGACCAGGTGATCGGTCCGACAGACAGGAAGCTGGCGACGGCGATCGTGATGAACAGGATCCCGACGACCGGCAGGTTGTTCGCACCAGCCCAGGCGGATCCGAGGATCGCGAGCCCGGTGAGGATGTAGAACGTCGTTCCCCAATTGCGGCGGCGGATGATCGTCGATGCGTGCTTTCCGAAGTAGTAGCAGGCAAACAGTCCGACGAGCCACGGGATGGCCGAGATGAGTCCGACCTGCCAGCCGACGTCCTGGCCGATCAGGCCGGCAACCTGCTGCGGGAGGTAGAACGTCGTGCCGTAGACGGCGATCTGGAGGCAGAAGTAGATGATGGTGAAGTACCAGACCTTCCAGCTCGCCATCGCGCGCCAGATGCCGGATGGGCCGTCTTCGGTCCGGACGGCATCCTCCTTCGCCATCACCTGGGTCAATGCGTCTTTTTCGTCCTGATTGAGGAACTTCGCCTTCTGCGGACTGTTGACGAGGAAGAAGAGTGCGGCAATACCGGCTATCACCGCCAGCATGCCCTCGACGAAGAACATCACCTGCCAGCCGTGCCACGGCGTCAGGGTGTCACCGAAGCTGATCAGGCCACCGCTGAGCGGCGCTCCGAGCATCTGCGAGAACGGCTGTGCCAGGTAGAAGATGGCGAACATCTGCACACGCACCTTGTTGGGGAACCACTCGGCGAGGAACATGATCACACCAGGGAAGAGCCCGGCCTCGGTGACGCCGAGGAGGAACCGCAGGATGATGAACATCGTGTCGTTCGTGGTGAACGCGAACGCGGCGGCGACGATTCCCCAGGTGATCGCGATGCGGGCGAGCCAGAAACGGGCGCCGAACTTCTTCAGCAGCAGGTTGCTCGGGATCTCGAAGATCGCGTAGCCGATGAAGAAGATCCCGGCACCGAGCGCGAACGCGCCCTGAGAGATGCCGCGATCCATCGACAACGCTTCTTCGGCGAAGCCGATGTTCGTTCGGTCGAGGAAGGCGACGAAGTACAGGATGACGAGCATCGGCATGAGATGCCGTGCCGCCTTCGAAATAGCCGACTTGAGAGCCGGGCTGTGGGCATTGTCGGTGCCGACAGCTGGAGTGGTAGCGGACACGGGATCTCTCCTTTGAGGGTGTTCTCAGGGTGAGGCCTTCACGCTGGGCGCGCGAGAGGCCGGTGAAACGGACAGAGGTGAATGAAAAGCGGTGTGGTGAATCAGCCGAGGAAGCTTGGGGCGATCAACCAGATTCCGACGCCGACGAGAATGATGCCGAGAGCGAGAAAGAGGATGCGCCCTTTGGACCAGGGACCTGTTGTGCCAGTCATGATCGACGCCGCCTCAGTGCATGTAGAGGCCGCCGTCAACGTTCAGGGTCTGGCCCGTCACGAATCCGGCGTCCTCGCTGATGAGGTAGGCGATGGCGGCAGCGATGTCGCGTGGTGTGCCGATCCGGGGGAGAACGCCGTCGGCCGCCATGGCTTTCTTGCGTTCCTCGGTCAGCGTTCCACCCATGATGTCGGTGTCGATCGGGCCTGGGGAGATGACGTTGACCGTGATCCCGTCCGTGCCGAGCTCGCGGGCGACGCTTCGCGAGAACCCGATCACGCCGGCCTTCGCAGCGGAGTACACCGTCTTGCTGAAGGTGCCGCCACCGCGCTGGGCAGACACGGAGGACAGGTTGACGACGCGGCCGACGCCGTTCTTCACCATCGACTCGACGGCGCGACGGGTGGCGAAGTGCACGCCGTTCATGTTGATGCCCATCACCCGGTTCCACTCCTCTGCCGTCACTTCGAGGTAGGGAACGGGTGAGGACACACCGGCGAGGTTCACGAGCGCGACCACCTGGGGCAGCGCGGCCTCGAGCGTGTCGAATGCGGCGCGCACCTGGCCGTCGTCCGCGACGTTCGCGCCTGCACCCGCGGCGAGGACGCCGTGTTCGCTGGCGATCTCAGCGGCGACAGACGCAGCGGCATCCGCATCGAGGTCGATGATGCCGATGTTCCAGCCACGCTCGGCGAGGTAATGGGCCGAAGCGCGGCCGATGCCCCTCGGCGATGCGGCGCCGGTGAGGATGGCTGTCCGGGATTCCGGGAATGGTGACGTCATGAGTGTTCTCCGAGTCAGTTCGAGTGGATGGGTGCAGGGCCGAGCTCGTCCATGAGCTTCTTGATGGCCACATACGCCTTGTTGCGGTAGGCGACGAGTTCGGCGGTGCGTTCGGCGGGAACGTCGAGGTAGCCCGCGCCGGTCTTGGTGCCGAACTTGCCGGCGTCGACGAGTTCCGCGAGCGAGTTCGGCGTCGCGAAACGCTCCGGCCAGCGGGTCTGGAGCGATTCGTAGCAGAATGCGTAGACATCGAGGCCGGCCATGTCTGCGATCGCGAACGGTCCGAAGACCGGCAGACGGAATCCGAAGGTCGTGCGTACGATCGTGTCGATGTCTTCTGCGGTGGCGACACCCTCCTCGACGAGCTGCGTCGCCTCGCTGAACAGGGCGTACTGCAGCCGGTTGAGCACGAAGCCGGTCGAGTCCTTGACCCGGGCCGTCTCCTTGCCGGTCGCAGCGACGATCTCCTCGACGACCGAGATCACTGCTGAATCGGTCGTACCGTGCGGGATGAGCTCGACACCGGGGATGAACGGAGCCGGGTTGGAGAAGTGCACGCCGAGGAAGCGCTCGGGGTGCGTCACCGCTTCGGCGAGCGAGCCGATGAGGATCGTCGATGTGTTGGAGCCGATGATGGCGTCCGCCCGCGCTGCCTCGCTGATACGGCGCAGGGTGGCGTGCTTGATCTCGATCTTCTCTGGCACCGCTTCTTCGATGAAATCGGCGTCTGCGACAGCGTCTTCGATGGAGGCGGACGGCGAGAGATTCGCCTGGATGCGTTCGACGGCATCCGCGGGGAAGAGTCCGTCTGCAACGAACTGACGGGCCTCCTCGATAAGCCGCTCGTAGTTGCTGGTCGCGATCTCCTCGGAGATGTCGGCGATGCGGACGGTCGCGCCTGAGAGAGCGAGCACCTGTGCGATGCCTCCGCCCATGTATCCCGAGCCGACGACGGCGATGATGCGGTTGGTCATGATGTTTTCTCCTATGCCTGGGGAAGAAGTGAGCGGATGTACTTCTGGTTGGTTGCGCACATGCCGAGGCTGTCCCCGCCGTAGTGCTCGGCGAGGATGATGCCGTTGTACCCGAGCGCGAGCGCGTCGCGGAAGACCTGGCGGTAGTTGATGAGCCCGGCTTCCATCGTGGAGGGAACCGAGGTGAACCAGCTGCCGTCGGCGGCCTCGTCGCGGGTGTAGTTCTTCACGTGCCAGTAGTTGGCGTACGGGAGTGTCTTCGCGAAGAGTTCGCGCCAGTCCTCCACCGGGCGGTGGAGGCGGATGAGGTTGGCGACGTCGGGGTTGATGCCGACGTTGTCGAGACCGACGGCCTCGACGAACCGCACGGCGCTGTCAGCGGTGCCGACGTAGGTGTCCTCGTACATCTCGAGCGACAGCGGCAGGCCGACGGATGCCGCGTGCTCGCCGAGTTCGCGGATGCGCTTCACCGCTGCGTCCCAGACGTCACGGTCATCGGGGTCCTGGGGGCCTTCGGCCGTCCAGAACCACAGGGCCTTCTTCTGGGCCTCGCTGAAGGGCTGGTGAAGGCCGGTCGAGAAGACCTCCATGCCCCACTCGGCGGCTGCGTCGATGGTGCGGTGCGCGTAGGCGAGGTTCTTCTCCTCGGAGCCTGGCATGATCACACTCTGGCGCTGGAGGTGCACCGACGGGATGCCGACACCGTGCGACTTCGCGATCGAGAGGAACTCATCGCGACGTGACGGCTCGAGGTCAGCGGGGCGGACGTGGCTGTCGGCCAGTTCGGCCAGGTTGAATCCGATGTCGGCAACCTGGCTGAACATGTCGTCCCAGACCTCGGCCGGAGCGTCGTGCATGGCGAGACCCTGTTTGTCGACCGGCGAAAACGCGTGGAGACACGTGGCGATGGGCCAGGTCTCTGCCGTGTACGTGGGTGTGTCAGTCGGCATCATTGCTCCGTTGCAGTTCGAGGGTGTGCGCTGCGGTGTGGTCGGGAAGCCCAACTCCGGCAGCAAGAAAAGATCCTATAGGAAATAGTAGTCGGGGGCGACGGGGCTGTAAAGGTTGCGTGCCGGGCGGAGCATCGGTGTGAGGTTTTTGCTGAGTCCGGATCGTCGCGTACACTTGGTCGAGGTAGTTGAAATCTGCCAAGCTTCTTTGCGCCTATTTTCCCGATCAGCCTTCGTGCTTTCGGGAGAGCCAGCCAGGTGGGTTCGACAGATTTCGTCCTCCTGACCGGGACTTATCCGGGTCTAGGGCGGTGGCTCAATTGGTAGAGCAGCGGTCTCCAAAACCGCAGGTTGCAGGTTCGAGTCCTGTCCGCCCTGCGCGTCGGTGCTGAATTTACGAAGTTCCGACACATGAAAGGTGTAACCAGGTGGCCCGAAAAGTTATCGACGAACCGAGCGAGGAGATCGTCGCAGCCGCGAAGAAGGATCGCGCGGCCAAGCGTGGACCCTTCGCTGGGATCATCCTGTTCCTCAAGCAGGTCATCGCTGAACTCAAGAAGGTCGTCACCCCGACCCGTAAAGAGCTGTTCAGCTACACCGGCGTCGTGCTCGTGTTCGTCGTGATCATGATGGCCCTCGTGTACGGCCTCGACCAGCTGTTTGGCTGGCTCGTGGTCTTCGTGTTCGGAACGCCGGGCGCCTGAGCCGTCAGGCCGCATCCGGTCGAACGCGATCGACAACGAATGGTGGCAGCGAAGCTCGCCACCGAAGTAAAGCAAACAGGAATGAGATTTAGGTGTCTGAGCGAAAACTGGACGACGTCGACTGGGCGACTGCCGCTGAGCAGTCCAGTGAGGACGACGAAGCGCAGGAGGGCAACGTGCTCGCCTCGCAGGAGCAGTCCGTCGAACCCGCTGAGCACGAAGCACTGCACGTCGAAGACCCGAACGCCGCTGTCGATCTCGACGCCGTGCTCGACGCGCTCGCCGAGGCCAACGACCCCGAAGCCGATGCCGTTGTCGACGACGCTCTCGAGATCGACGAAGCCGCTGAAGCCGAAGCCGCCTCGCTGGCGATCGGCGACGAGGTCGAGGTCGAACTTGAGGAAGAAGCCGCAGAGGAGCCCGAGGTCGAGCCGTACACCGGTGAAGAGCCTGACGCCGAGGACGCTGCAGACGTCGACCCGTACGACGCCTTCCGCGCCGAGCTTCGCAGCCTTCCTGGCAAGTGGTTCGTCATTCACTCCTACGCAGGCTTCGAGCGCAAGGTGAAGGCCAACATCGAGCAGCGCAAGGGTTCGCTCGATGTCGCCGACTACATCTACCAGGTCGAAGTTCCGATGGAAGATGTCGTCGAGATCAAGAACGGCCAGCGCAAGATGGTCACCCGCGTGCGCATCCCGGGCTACGTGCTCGTGCGCATGGATCTCAATGAAGACTCCTGGTCTGTTGTCCGTCACACCCCCGGTGTGACCGGGTTCGTGGGCAACGCCCACAACCCGACACCTCTCCGCTTCGAAGAGTCCTTCACCATGTTGAAGAGCCTCGTCGAGGTGAAGGAGACCGCACCGGCGAAGTCCACAGGCGGCAAGGGCGGCCAGACCGCTCGTGCCATTCCGGCGGAGGTCGACTTCGAGATCGGCGAGACCATCACGATCAAGGAAGGCTCGTTCGCAGGCCTTCCCGGCTCGATCAGCGAGATCAAGCCGGAGAGCGGCAAGCTCACCGTGCTCGTCTCCCTCTTCGAGCGCGAGACCCCGGTCGAGCTCAGCTTCGACCAGGTCACCAAACTTTAGATTTCCCTATCCACCGCGGCCCAACCGGGCCGGCGGGAGAGCATCCGTCAGCTGACGGGAGCTCGAAACCCAATAAGAAGGAAGAAACATGGCACCGAAGAAGAAGGTTACTGGTCTGATCAAGCTTCAGATCAAGGCCGGCGCCGCCAACCCGGCCCCGCCCATCGGCCCGGCCCTGGGTCAGCACGGCGTGAACATCATGGAATTCTGCAAGGCGTACAACGCCCAGACGGAAGCACAGCGCGGAAACGTCATCCCGGTGGAGATCACCGTCTACGAGGACCGTTCGTTCACGTTCATCCTCAAGACCCCGCCGGCGGCTGAGCTGATCAAGAAGGCTGCAGGCGTTGCCAAGGGTTCAGGAACCCCGCACACCGTCAAGGTCGCGAAGCTCACCAAGGATCAGGTCCGCGAAATCGCCGAGGTCAAGATGGCCGACCTCAACGCGAACGACATCGAGGCCGCCTCGAAGATCATCGCAGGCACCGCCCGCTCGATGGGTATCACCACCGAGGCGTAAAGCCTCTTTCGGCCTCGAGCTCCGCCCGCGGCCTTCAGATTTATCGTGGCAGCGCCGGCCAGGCGCAAATGACCACATTCTCGAATTGGAGAAATTCACATGGCACAGAAGTCAAAGGCCTACCGGGCCGCAGCCGACAAAATCGGCACAGACAAGGTTTACACGGCAGAAGAGGCCGTCGCTCTCGCCAAGGAGACCGGCTCAGCCAAGTTCGACTCGACCGTCGAGGTCGCCCTCAAGTTGGGTGTCGACCCCCGCAAGGCCGACCAGATGGTTCGCGGTACCGTGATCCTTCCTCACGGCACCGGTAAGACCGCCCGCGTCATCGTCTTCGCAACGGGCCCGGCAGCAGAGGCCGCTCTCGCGGCCGGCGCTGACGAGGTCGGTGGCGACGAGCTCATCGAGAAGGTGGCCGCTGGCTACACCTCGTTCGACTCCGCTGTCTCGACCCCCGAGCTCATGGGCAAGGTCGGTCGTCTCGGTAAGGTCCTCGGACCCCGCGGCCTCATGCCGAACCCGAAGACCGGAACAGTGACGCCGGACGTCGCCAAGGCCGTCAACGAGATCAAGGGCGGAAAGATCGAGTTCCGCGTCGACAAGCACTCCAACGTGCACTTCGTCGTCGGCAAGGCCTCGTTCGCCTCCGAGCAGCTCAACGAGAACATCCAGTCGGCTCTCGAAGAGGTCAACCGCCTCAAGCCGTCCTCCTCGAAGGGCCGTTACATCCTCAAGGGCACCGTCTCGACCACCTTCGGTCCTGGCATCCCGATGGACATCAACAGCATCTAGTCCTTCCCAGGACGACCAGAAGGGCCCCGCGGCTGCCGCGGGGCCCTTCTGCGTGTGCGATGCCGGTGCCGGCGGACCGGACACCAGCCGACGGCGACCGCACCGGGGAGCCCTCGCGCCAGACTGCCGCAGGTTTCGCTCTAAAATGGCGAGGTGGATCTGAGAATACGACGGGCGACGACGACGGATGCCGCCGGGCTGGCCGAGCTGGCGAGACTCACCTTTCCGCTCGCCTGCCCGCCGAACAGCGCACCGGAAGATATCCAGGATTTCATCGCCACCCAGTTGAGTTCCGAGCGTTTTGCCGACTACCTCGCCGACCACGGCCGAGTGCTGGTGGTCGCCGAGGACGACGCAGGATTATGCGGCTACACGATGCTCGTACGCGGTGAACCCGCCGATCCCGATGTTGCCGCTGCCATCACGGTGCGACCGACGATCGAGTTGAGCAAGGTCTACGTGCTCGCCGGCTCACACGGTCGAGGTGTTTCGGCTCCGCTGATCGCCGCAACGCTCGATGCCGCGCGATCGACCGATTCGGCGGGCATCTGGCTGGGCGTCAACCAGCTGAACGGCCGAGCCCTCCGTTTTTACGAGAAGAACGGTTTCAGCGTTGTCGGGGAGAAGACGTTCCAGCTCGGCGAGAATTTCGAGAGTGACTTCGTGATGGAGCGGTCGCTCTGACCGGGTCGCCCCGAAGCGTCAGTGCGACGGAATGGTGAGGACGATCTTGCCGCGGGTGTGCCCGGACTCGAGTGCCCGGTGGGCGTCAGCGGCATCCGCAAGGTCGAAGACCTGGTCGACGAACACTCGCACGTCGCCTGACTCGAGCAGCCGGGTGATCGTGGACAGGGTGCCTCCGTCCGGAGCGACCTTGTATGTCGTTGCGCGGACACCTGCAGCCGCGGCCTCGTCGAGGAACGTCGGCCAGCTCCCGGTCGGAGCGTTCACGATGAGCCCGCCCGGGTTGAGAACGCGAAGTGACCGACTGCCGGTGTCGTCGTGCACGTTGCCGATGAGATCGATGACGACGTCGATGTGGGTGAGCACCTCGTCGAAGCGGGTGGTCGTGTAGTCGAGAACTTCGGCGGCGCCGAGCTCGCGCAGCCAATCCTGGTTGCGCCCTGAACCGGTGGCGATGACGTGGGCACCGAAGTACCGGGCGAACTGCACCGCGAAGTGCCCGACCCCGCCACTGCCGGCGTGGATGAGCATCCGTTGCCCCTGATGCGCCTTCGCGACCTCGACCACCATGCCCCAGGCGGTGAGGGCGGCCAACGGCACCCCTGCAGCTTCGACGTGTGAGAGACTCGGCGGTTTGCGCGCGACCGAAAGGCTGGAGACCGCCAGGTACTGCGCGTACGTGCCCGGAAGTCGCGGCACAGTGGCCATGCCGTATACCTCGGTGCCGGGGGAGAGCGGGTGGGCCTCATACGGTGATTTCACGACGACGCCACTGAAGTCGTTGCCGAGGATCGCCGGATAGCTGAGTCCGGCCGAGACGCCGCCGCCAGCGCGCGTCTTGGCATCCGTCGGGTTGATCCCCGCCGCGAGTACGCGCACGACGAACTCGGAGACGAAGGATGCCGGGGCGGGCACGCTGGCGAGGTGAAGTGCATCAGGGTCGCCAGGGGCGTCGATCACAGCGGCGAGCATCGTTTCAGGAATGCTGCTGTCTCCGCCGGTCGCCGGAAGGTCATCGGTTGTGGCCGTCATGCCCCGAGTCTGCCACGTCATTCCCACACCTTCACGCACGTGAGCCCCCAGTCGTCGTTGCCATGCGCCCAGTCAACCCGGGCAATGAGTCGTCGGTGTTACGGCGCCGTTCCCACACGACTAACAGTTGCCCGGTGAATGCTGGGCGAGTCGGTAGGGTGTGGCCATGCGCACAGTCTTCGGGGTTCTCCGTATCGTCGCTGCCGGTGTCATCCTCACCGCGATCATCGCCCAGTTGCTGCACAGTCTCACCTTCGATCTGCCAGACGTTTCGTTCTTCTTCGCGAATTTCTTCAGCTTCTTCACGATCCAGTCCAACGTGCTCGCCGCGGTCAGCCTGCTCGTCGGTGCCTGGTACTGCTTCACCCAGCCGAAGGACCCGCCCTGGTTCAGTCTCGCCCTGGCCGCAACGGTGACCTACATGGCGACGACGGGGGTGGTCTACAACCTGCTGCTCAGGCAGGTGTCGCTCGATCAGGTCTCGACACTGGGCTGGTCAAACGAGATCCTGCATCTCGTCGCCCCGATCTACCTCATGCTCGTCTGGCTGTTCTCACCTGGCAGGACTCCGGTGCCGTGGAATCGGCTCGGGGTGATCGTCGTGTACCCGGTCGTGTGGTCGATCTACACGATGCTGCGGGGTGCCCTCACCGGCTGGTACCCGTATCCGTTCCTCAACCCGGCGCAGCCGGGTAGCTACGGGGCCGTGGTCGTGTATATCCTCGCCATCGCCTCGGTCATCCTGCTCACCGGGGCGGGAGTCGTCTGGCTCAGCCGTCGGCGGATGCCGGCAACCTGAACTACGGGACGTCGTACGGGTCGTCGTGAACCAGGTAGCGCGAAACCCGCGTCGTACGACGGTGGAGTTCATCGATGAGGTTGTTGGCGAGCCCGACGAGTGTGGCGATCTCGCGGTCGTCGCGGTCGATCCACCGGCAGTTGGGCTCCTCGCCGACCGGAACGAAGTTCGCGTGCTCTTCCCACACGACGAGCGTGCGCTCCGCGCCGAGGACGTATTGCTGCCACCAGATCTGGCGCAGGTAGTTGCGGGGAACTGAGCGCCACGGCTTCGTCGTCGTCTTGATCTCGGCGAGAACGAGAGCCCCCGATGCCGTCACGGCGAGTCCGTCGGGCGTCGCCAGGTGGCGTCGCTCGATCTCGGCGTGGAAAAGCGCTGACGACGGGGTGATGCCGTGGGTTGCGGCCACCCAGCGCGCGATCTCCGGCTCACGTGCCCGGCCGTGATCGGTGTACGCGTTGCCCGAGAAGCCCGGACCACCGCCCAGTTTCTCGGTCGCGACGGCCGAGATGGCCGCGGGGCCGGAGAGACGGGCGACATCGGTCGCGGTGATTCCGCGAGAGCGGGCACGCAGCCACGCCACCCGGTCCGTCGAGTCAGCGACGAGGCGATCGAGGTAGGTGGTTGGCACCCCTCTATTCTGCCTGCCGGATGCCGACACGCCGGACAGTTCCTCTTCCCCGGCGCGTCCGCCTACAGGGCCTTCGCGGCGGCGGCCAGGACCTGGTTGAGGGTGGGGACTCCGGTGGCGCGGAACACCTCGGTGTCACTGTCGTCGAGCACGACGACGGTCGGTGTCATACGGATGCCGTCGTCGGCGGCGATCGCGTTGTCACGGGCCACGTCTCGTTCGACGATCCGAGCCTGGGGAACGAGCCTGGCGGCATCCGCGAGGACGGCGCGGGCCTGAGCGCACGGCGCACAGAACGCGGAGGTGTAGAGGACGAGCTGCATACCACCAGCAAACCACGCCGGGCGCAATCCCATTCCCGGTATCCGCCCGATACACCAGACTGGTCGCATGAGAATTGCTGTCACCGGAGGATCAGGAAAACTGGGCGCGACCGTCGTACGGGAGCTGAGGAACGCGGGACTCGAGGTGATCAACCTCGACACGAACGGCGAGCGGGGTCCGGGGTTCGTGCGGGTCGACCTCACCGATTACGGTCAGACCGTCGACGCGATCATGGGGGTCGACGACCAGCACAGCGGATTCGACGCCATCGTGCACCTCGCCGCCATCCCGGCTCCTGGGCTGACCAGCGATGTCGCGACGTTCCACAACAACATCCTCGCCAGCTACAACGTCTTCCACGGCGCCATCAGGGCCGGGATCCGCAACGTGGTCTACGCGTCGAGCGAGACCGTGCTCGGCCTGCCGTTCGACGTTCCGCCGCCATACATCCCGGTGGACGAGGAATACCCGGCTCGCCCTGAGAGCACCTACTCCCTCGTCAAGCACCTCGAGGAACAGATGGCGATCGAACTCTGCCGCTGGCACCAGGACCTCAAGATCATCGGCTTGCGCTTCTCCAACGTGATGTACCCCGAGGACTACGCGGCTTTCCCGTCATACGACGACGACGCGAAGAACCGCAAGTGGAACGTGTGGGGGTACATCGACGCCCGTGACGGCGCTCAGGCGATCCAGCGAGCGCTCGAACTGGAGAGCGTCGGTTTCGACCGGTTCATCATCGCCGCAGCCGACACGGTGTCGTCGCGGCCGAACGCCGAACTTCTCGCCGAGGTATTCCCGGACGTGCCACTGAAGCGCGAGGTCTCCGAGCACGAAACACTGCTGTCGATCGACAAAGCTCGGAGGATTCTCGACTACGCGCCGAAGCACTCCTGGCGCGACAGCTAAGCACGGACGGGTCAGATCGACTCGTTGAGCTTCGCGAGCAACTCGGCGAGCCTGGTGAGGTCGGCGGTCTCCCACTCACCGAGACGGGACCGCCACCTCTCCATGCCGTCGGCCCTGATCCACTCCACCCGCCTGGCGCCATCCTCCGACGCCGCCAGGTAGGTCGCTCGGCCATCGGCCGGATCCGCCTCGCGCACGACGAGCCCGAGTTCCTCGAGTTGCTTCACCGTGCGACTGATGGTGCTCTTGTCCGTCATCAGCAGTTCACCGATCGCGCCGGCGTGCAGGCGTCCGGATCGCACGAGTGTGGTGAGGACCTTGTACCCGAGCGGCTGGAGATCCGGGTGGACCTGTTCCGCCCGGTCGCGCATGAGGCCGCGCACCCGGTTGAAGATCAGGCCGAACTCATGCTCGACGTCGCCGATCGCCGTGTGGGCATCCGACGCGGTGCCTGTGGTCATCGTGGGTTCCGATCTGTGCCTGACACGGCATCCGAATCGATCCGCGTGTCACGCCCAGTCTCGCGCACCACGGCGACGGATGCCGTCGAGACATCGACGAGGATCTCCTCCGCCTCCTGCGCTGCCGTGGTCTTCTCGGCCATTCGTTCGACGGCCGTCTTCGTGCCGAGGCTGAGGTTGGGCAGGAAGATGATCGCGACGAGGGTCACGATGGCGAGCGGAGCGGCGACGAGGAAGATGTCTGCCACTGCCTGGCCGTATACCGATTCGATGATCGTCCGCACACCGACCGGGAGCTCGTTGACCCGGGGGATCGTGCCGCTCTGCAACGACTCGGCGATCGCCGCGCCCGGTGCACCGAGCTTGACGATCTCGGCCTGGAGGGCATCCGCTTTGTCGGAAAGGAGGCCGGTGACCTGGCTGGCGAGGATCGCGCCCATCACCGAGACCCCGATCGTGCCACCGAGGCTGCGGAAGAAGGCGATCCCGGAGCTGGCCACACCGAGCTGCTTGATCTCGACGGCGTTCTGGACGATGAGGACGAGGTTCTGCATGACCATGCCCACGCCGGATCCGAGGATGAACATGTAGACGGAGACGAGCACGTAGTTGGTGTCGTACTGGATCGTGCCCATGAGGAACATGCCGGCGGCCAGGGCGATCGACCCACCGATCATGTACGGCTTCCAGACGCCGAACCGGCTGATCAGGTTGCCGACCACTGTCGAGGTGATCAGGAGACCGCCGATCATCGGCAGGGTCAGCAGGCCGGACTCGGTCGGTGTCGCGCCGCGGGCGAGCTGCATGTACTGGCCGAGGAAGACGGAGGTCCCGAACATGGCGACGCCGACGGCGATGGAGGCGATGACCGAGAGCGTGAACGTGCGGTTCTTGAACAACGACATCGGGATGATCGGGTCGGCCACGTTGAGTTCGACGATCACAGCGGCGACGAGGAGGAGAACCGAGAGGGCGACCATCCATGCGGTGTTCCAGCTGGCCCACTCGAACTGGTTCCCGGCCATGGTGACCCAGATGAGCAGCAGTGAGACGCCGCCGGCGATGAGCGCAGCGCCGAGGTAGTCGATGCGGACCCTGGCCTGTCTCTCACGCTTGGGCAGGTGCAGGGTCTTCTGCAGCAGGAAGATCGCGGCGATGGCGAACGGCAGCGCGACGAAGAAGTTCCAGCGCCAGCCGAGGGTGTCGGTGATGATGCCGCCGATCAGGGGTCCCCCGATCGTTCCGACAGCCATGACTGCACCGAACAGACCCATATAGCGGCCGCGTTCACGCGGGCTGATGATGTCGGCCATGATGATCTGGCTCAGCGCGGTGAGTCCACCGGCACCGAGGCCCTGGAACACGCGGAAGGTGATGAGCGTGGCGGTGTCCTGGGAGAACCCGGCGAGGGCAGAGCCCACGACGAAGAGGATGAGCGAGAGCTGGATGAGCAGCTTGCGGTTGAACAGGTCGGCGAACTTGCCCCAGATCGGCGTGGACACCGTGGTGGCCAGGAGCGTCGACGTGACGACCCAGGTGAATGCGGCCTGGTCGCCGTTGAGGTCGGAGATGATGCGCGGAAGCGAGGTGGAGACGACGGTGCCGGCGAGGATCGACACGAACATGCCGAGCAGGAGGCCGGACAGCGCCTCGAGCACCTGGCGGTGGCTCATGACGGGCGCTGCGGCGCTGGTGGACAGGGAAGAAGACATGGTGCTCCAGAGGGGATGAGGGAGGCCCGTCGTTGCGCCTGAAAAGTTGACCGGAATCAACTATAAGTTGATAGTAGATCCAAGTCAACTATCGCTGTCGGTATTCCCCGTCGCGCGGGGTGGATGCCGATCGGCGGCGGAATCCACCCCTGGTCCTGCGATCTAGGTGATGTCTTTCAGCTGACCGTTCGCGATGTGGAGGCGCCGCTGCGCCCTCCTGGCGACGGCGGAATCGTGGGTGACGAGAACGAGGGTGAGCCCGAGATCTGCCCACAGCTTCTCGAGCAACGCCATGATGTCGTCCCTCGTGTTTTCGTCGAGCGCCCCGGTGGGTTCGTCTGCGAGCAGGACGGACGGATTCTTCACGATCGCCCGGGCGATGGCCACCCGCTGTTGCTGGCCGCCGGAGAGTTCAGGTGGGCGATGCCCGCCCCGGTCGCCGAGCCCGACGGACGCCAACGCCGCAGCTGCCCGGTCGGAACGTTCCGCCGATGGCACGCCGAGGGGGACGAGCGCCATCTCGACGTTCTGCTGCGCGGTGAGGGTGGGGATGAGATTGAAGCTCTGGAAAACGATTCCGACGTGCTCGGCCCTCACCGTCGTGAGTGTCGATTCTGGGAGGGAGGTGAGGTCGCTCTCCCGGAACCGGATGGAACCGGAACTCGGCCGGTCGAGCGCGCCGAGCATCTGCAGAAGCGTCGATTTGCCCCCTCCCGTCGGGCCCTGGATGGCGATCATCTGACCGTCGGGAATGGTGAGGTCGACCCGGTTCAGTGCAGTGATGGTGTTCTTGCCCTGGCTGTAGGTCTTGGAGAGTGCGTGAAGCGTGTACATCGTGTTGTCCTTTCGGGGGGTGATGATCAGGAGACCGAGCGGAGTGCCTCGGCGGGACGCAGCCGGGCCGCGCGCCAGCCTCCGACCGCACCGGCGAGGAGCCCACCGGCGATGGCGATGCCGGCGGCGAGGAGGATGACCAGCGGGGAGAAGGGAGCGTTGAGTACGACATCGGTCGTCGCGGCGACGGCGTCTGCCTGCCGACCGAACCCGCCTGGTGCTCCGTCCATCGGCCCTGCAGTGGTCGCGGCCGTCGACGCGCCGAGCGTGATGCCTGCGAGGTTGAGGGCCAGAACGGCTCCGAGTCCGACGACGACGCCGATGGCACCACCGATCAGGGCCTGGACGGTGGATTCGCCGGCGACCTGTCCGACGATCCGGCTGTTGGACCAGCCGATGGCCTTGAGCGTTCCGAACTCCTGGGTGCGTCGAGTCACGCCGGAGATCGTGAAGAGGACGGCGATGAGGAACGCGGCGAGCAGGACGAGAAGCGAGAGCCAGAAGCCGAGACCGGAAACCACCCCGGATGCCGACGCCAGTGATCCTGAGACGCTCGACGCGAGGTCGTCCTGGGTGCTCACTGTGGCCTCCGGCAGTTCGGATTCGATGTCAGCCTGCACCTGGGCGATGTCGGTGGATGACGCGGCCTGCACGGAGATGGTGGAAACCTGGTCGTCGAGCCCGGCGACGGACTGGGCGACGTCGAGGGGGATGTACACGTTGGAGGCGGTGGTCGCGTCCGACGAGCTGGATGAGACCGTGCCGACGACCTCGAAGTCGGTTCCGCCGACGTCGATCGTGTCGCCGACGGCGAGGTCGGCGGATGTCGCATACGCGGAGTCGAGGACGGCGACGAAAGCGCCCTCATCGTCGCCGTCGAGCCCGCGGCCCTCGTCGAGGGTGACGGCCGAAAGCGGACCGACACTGTCGCCGGAGGGGTCGAGGCCCAGCACCGTGCACGAGTTCACGTCGAACGAACTGCCTCCGCCGTCCGGAGGAGTGCCGCCCTCTGCGGGCAGCTCGCCCTGGGAGAAGTCCGGAAGCTCGCCGTCGAAGGTCGTGTTCGTCAGCGAGAGGGTGGCTGTTGCCGCTGCGACGTTCTCGACGCCCTGCACCGTGGCGAGGGATCCGGCGTCGAAGGTGGAGGCACCCCGGCCGGCTGAGAGTCGCGACTGGCTCACTGCCGAGCCTCCGTCCTCGGTCGCTGTTCCGTCGTCTGCCCCGAACTCGAACGAGCCGGGGCCACCGCCCGGTTCGCCCTCCTCGGGAGGGGTTGGGGTCGAACTGACCGTGATATCCGTGCCGACGCCATAGACCGACGACAGCACAGCAGACTGGGCGTCCTTCACTCCGGCCGATACCGCCTGGACGACGATGACGAGGGCGATGGCGAGCGCCATGCCGATGGCGATGATGACGGTCTGCTTCCGGCGGCCGAGAAGTTCCCGGCGCAGATAGGTTCCGAACATGATGTCCTTCGTTGAAGCCGTCTGGCGGCAGGTTGGCGGCAGCCAGGTGGCGGCGGCGATCCTCACGGTAGGAAGAGTGACTATGGCCGCGCTATGCCGTTCCTGAAGGTTTGCCCTGCGCGAGCGGCATGCACCCACAGCCCGCGTATCGACTGTTCATAGGTTGCTCATAGGAACACCCACATACTGGGAATGTGAGCACCTTTCTTTCGTCAGCAGCCCAGCCATCAGCCCCTCTCCGCCGGGCCGATGGCAACCCGATCCGCGTGCTCGTGGTCGACGACGAACACAGCCTCACCGATCTGCTGAAGATGGCGCTGCGTTATGAAGGGTGGGAGATCCGAACGGCAGACACCGGCAGGGGAGCCCTGACCATCGCTCGTGAGTTCCGGCCGGATGCCGTCGTGCTCGACATCATGCTCCCCGACCTCGACGGGTTGACGGTGCTGCAGCGGCTGCGCGCAGAGGGAGACGACGTTCCTGTGCTGTTCCTCACTGCGAAGGATGCTCTCGACGAGCGCATCGCCGGACTCACGGCCGGCGGAGATGACTACGTCACCAAGCCGTTCAGTCTCGAGGAGGTCGTCGCCCGACTGCGTGGGCTGATTCGACGCTCGACGCTCACCGCGGCATCCGACGGGCCGGTGCTCACGATCGGAGATCTCAGCCTCGACGAGGACAGCCACGAGGTGACGAGGGCGCACACGCCGATCGAGCTGACAGCAACCGAATACGAACTGCTCCGGTTCTTGATGCGGAACCCCCGACGCGTGTTGAGCAAAGCGCAGATCCTCGACCGGGTGTGGAGCTATGACTTCGAGGGCAAGTCGAGCGTGGTCGAGATCTACATCTCCTACCTGCGCAAGAAGATCGACGCGGGAAGACCACCGATGATCCACACCGTGCGCGGGGCCGGCTACCTGCTCAAGCCCGCCGGAGTCCTCGAGTGAGGCGGATGTCGCGGTGGACGTTGCGCAGGCGCCTGATCGTCGCGGTCGTCGCCCTGCTCGCGCTCGCCGCCGTCGTGATCGGCACGGCCAGCGTGCTCAGCGTGCAGGCCGTGCTGCTCGACCGGGTCGACAGCCAGCTGACCGCAGCGACCTCGCGGTCGTCCGGGGCAGCGGATTTTTCGCGCGACGGCCAGTTCTCTCCCGATGATCGACCGCCAGTCCCCGACTTCATCGGTGCGCCCGGTCAGTCTGCAGGCACGCTCGGTGCCATCATCGACGGCGGAATCGTCCGTTACGCCGGCTACACGGATGCCGCAGGCAGCCTGCTGCCGCTGACCACCGACCAGGTGCGGGCCCTGCTCCCACTGGAGATCGGCGCAGAACCGGTGTCACTCGACCTGCCGGGCGACCTCGGCCGCTACCGGGCCGTCGCCGTTCAGACCGAGAACGGCGCGCTTGTCGTCGGGCTCCCGCTCGCGGACCTCGAGTTCACCGTCGCCCAGCTCATCGCCGGGATCGCGGGCATCTCGCTCGGTGCCCTCGCTCTCGCCGGTGTCGCCGCCTACCTCATCGTCCGGCTCGCGCTGCGCCCGCTCGACCGGGTCGCCCAGACGGCATCCGAGGTCTCCGACCTGCCGCTCGACCGCGGGAACGTCGCACTCGCCGTCCGGGTGGCCGAGAACGACGCTGATCCCCACACCGAGGTCGGGCGGGTCGGTGCGTCGATCAACCGGATGCTCGGCCACGTGTCACGTGCGCTCGAGGCCCGTCAGGCGTCCGAGAACAAGGTGCGCACCTTCGTCTCGGATGCCAGTCACGAACTGCGCACACCGCTCGCCTCGATCCGGGGCTACGCCGAACTGACCCGTCGGTCAGGGGAGGAGCTTCCCGATGATGCCGCCTACGCGCTCGGGCGGATCGAGTCCGAGACGGTGCGGATGACGACCATCGTCGAGGACCTGCTGCTGCTCGCACGCCTCGACGAGGGGCGTGAACTGGCGAAGGCGCCGGTCGACCTGCCGGCCCTGCTCAGCCACGGCGTCAGCGACGCCCGCGCGGCCTCACCCGACCAGGACTGGGTGCTCGAGCTTCCTGACGAACCGGTGGAGGTGATCGGTGACGCCCAGCGACTCTTCCAGGTCGTCGCCAACCTGCTCGGCAACGCCCGGGTGCACACTCCGCCGGGGACCCGCATCGTCACCCGACTCACGACATCCGATTCCGGGGCCGTGATCACGGTCGCAGACACGGGGCCGGGGATCGCCCCGGACGTGGTCGGCACCGTCTTCGAACGGTTCGTCCGCGGCGATGCGTCCAGGCAGCGAGCGTCGGGCGGTACAGGACTCGGTCTCGCGATCGTCGCCGGGGTGGTCGACGCACACAAAGGTACGGTGGCCGTGGAGTCGGAACGCGGACACACCGAGTTCCGCGTCACACTGCCCCTGGCTTCTCCTTCGCCGGATTAGTCGCCCTGGCGACCGAAGCAGCCCTGTGCTCGTGGATTGTCAAGCCACCCCCGCCGTCTCGAGCGTCGACAGCGTGCGGGTCTAGAGTTGCGGCCTACGGGAGGTTGATTCCATGAGTGAGGCACCCATCGCGGTTCTGTTCGACGTCGACGGCACCCTTGTCGACTCCAACTATCTCCATGTCGAGGCCTGGACCCACGCTTTCGACGAACTCGGCATCCATGTTCCTGCCTGGCGGGTGCACCGCGCCATCGGCCAGGACTCGGGCAAACTGCTGGCAGCGTTGCTGGGCGACCGCGCCGAAGAACTGGGCGAGCAGGCGAAGGCGCTGCATTCCCGCTTCTACAAGGACCTCGCGTACCGACTGCGCCCGCTCGACGGTGCCAGGGACCTTCTCCAGGCCCTGCACGACCGTGGCACGCGTGTGGTCCTCGCGACATCCGCTCCCGAAGACGAACTCCAGCTCCTCACCGCGACGCTCGACGTCGATGACGCGGTCGACGCCGTCACCAACTCCGGCGACGTCGAGACGGCGAAGCCGGAGCCCGCGATCGTCGAGGTGGCGCTGAAGAAAGCCGGAGTCTCAGCAGAACAGGCCATCTTCGTCGGTGATTCCGTTTGGGATTGCATCGCAGCATCCCGTGCCGGGGTCAGCACGATCGGTCTGCTCTCCGGTGGGTTCTCATCGGCAGAACTCATCTCGGCCGGCGCGATCGCGGTCTACGACGACCCGGCGGGCCTGCTCCGCGAACTGCACCTCAGCGCACTGGCCTGAGCTGATTTGTCGAACCCGGACGCATGCCGTAGGGTGAGACAAAACCAAAGACCGCAGGTTTTCGGCGTGCGCGCGCAAGCGAGCATCCGATCGAAGGTTCTCGACTGAGACGACCCGCGCAGGTGAACGAATCATTTTCGAAGATTTCTCTCGAACTGCTCCGTGCGCTTGCGCCGGAGCTTTTTTCATGTCTGGGCCGACTGCTTTTTGGCTCGTGCCGCCTCCGCGGTACGAGGAAGACTAATCAAGGAGTGGCTATGGCGAACAAGGAAGCCTCGGTTGCCGAACTCACGGAGAAATTCCAGAGCTCGACCGCCGTTCTGCTGACCGAGTACCGCGGCCTCACTGTTGCTCAGCTCAAGACGCTGCGTACCAACATCAGTGCGGACGCAACCTACGCCGTGGTGAAGAACACGCTGACCAAGATCGCTGCGAACAACGCGGGCATTTCGTCGTTTGACGACGAGCTCGTTGGTCCGTCAGCCATCGCCTTCGTGCACGGTGACCCAGTCACCGTTGCGAAGAGCCTGCGCGACTTTGCCAAGGCAAACCCTCTCCTGGTGATCAAGGGCGGTTACTTTGACGGTAACCCTCTGACCGCCGCAGAGGTAGGCAAGCTCGCCGACCTCGAGTCCCGCGAAGTTCTGCTCGGCAAGCTTGCCGGCGCCTTCAAGGCCTCGCTGTTCGGAGCCGCATATCTGTTCAACGCACCGCTGTCGAAGGCCGTTCGCACGGTCGACGCGCTGCGTGAGAAGCAGGAGTCCGCTTCCTAGGTTCAGACCTGGGCAAGCGGTGAGTAGACCAAAGAAATCTAAGGGAGAAAATCATGGCAAAGCTGTCAACTGAAGAACTGCTCGAGCAGTTCAAGGGACTCACGCTCATCGAACTCAGCGAGTTCGTGAAGGCATTCGAGGAGACCTTCGAGGTCACCGCAGCAGCACCCGTTGCTGTTGCAGGTCCGGCTGCCGCCGGCGCCGCTGTTGAAGAGGTCGAAGAGAAGGACTCCTTCGACGTCATCCTCGAGTCGGTCGGCGACAAGAAGATCCAGGTCATCAAGGCCGTCCGCGAGCTCACCTCGCTGGGCCTCGGCGAGGCCAAGGCCGTCGTCGATGGCGCACCGGGTGCCGTCATCGAAGGCGCCAACAAGGAGACCGCCGAGAAGGCAAAGGCAACGCTCGAAGAGGCCGGCGCAACCGTCACCCTCAAGTAATCCGGGCCCTTCGGGGCTTCTGATTGCAGCGTGACTGCGCTGTCGTTTTCGACGACACCACAGTAAAAGGCGCCATCCCGAATTCGGGGTGGCGTCTTTTCGTCGTTTCGGCGCGCGGATAAAACATAGCTTGGCTATGTATAATCGGAGGATGACGAATTCGACTGCAGACGCGCAGACGGATGCCGCGGCATCCGTCACGCTTCACACCCTGCTCGGTGACCTGGTCACCGCCGCCCACCGCCTGACCCGGCTCGCAGCCCAGGCGACGGAACGCACCGAGTCGCCTGCTGCCTGGCGGACCATCGCGGTCCTGCAGGCGATGGGCCCGATGCGACTCGGCGAGCTGGCCAGGCAGAGTCGCGTGACTCAGCCGACGATGACCAAGATCATCCGGGGGCTCGATGACCTCGACTGGGTGAAACGCATCGTCGACAGTGACGACGCCCGAGCCTCCCTGATCGCCTCGACCCCGAAGGGCGAACGCGCTCTCGGCGAGTGGAGGGACGATCTGTCGACCGCGCTGCTGCCCTATTTCGACGACCTTCCCGGCGACGACATCGAGGTTCTGCGCCGTGCGGTCGGGATCCTGACCGACCGGGCCGGGCGCGGCGCCGGCCGATCCGACGGGGAGGCTCGCAAGTGAGCGGGCATGAGAACGTCGGGTTCCGTCAGATTCTCCGGCAGCCCACCGCGGTCTGGGCGGTCGCGTTCGCGAGCGTGATCGCGTTCATGGGCATCGGATTGGTCGACCCGATCCTCCCGGCGATTGCTGCCGACCTCGATGCGACGCCGACCGAGGCCGAGATGCTCTTCACCAGCTATCTCGTCGTGACCGGGATCGCGATGTTCTTCACCAGCTGGCTGTCGAGCCGGATCGGGGCCAAGCGCACCCTCCTGATCGGGCTCGTGCTCATCGTTCTCTTCGCGGCGGCGGCCGGGCTGAGTCCCGACGTCGAGACCGTCGTCGGCTTCCGAGCCGGGTGGGGGCTCGGCAATGCCCTGTTCATCTCGACGGCCCTCGCGACGATCGTCGGCGCTGCATCGGGTGGTACCGCGTCGGCGATCATCCTGTACGAGGCGGCGCTCGGGGTCGGAATCGCCATCGGTCCTCTGCTCGGCGGGCTCCTCGGCTCGCTCAGCTGGCGCGGGCCGTTCTTCGGCACGGCAGCACTCATGGCTGCCGGCTTCATCGCGATCCTCGTTCTCATGCGCGACGGGCAAACCGCACCGACGCCCGTCGCGCTCTCGGCGCCGTTCGCTGCGCTCCGCGTCCCCGCACTGGGAGTGCTGGCCGCTGCGGCGCTGTTCTACAACATCGCGTTCTTCGTGCTGCTCGCCTACTCGCCGTTCCCTCTCGGCCTGAGTGCGATCGGGCTCGGCCTCACTTTCTTCGGCTGGGGAATCGGGCTCGCAGTGACGAGCGTCTTCGTCGCACCGCTTCTCACCGAACGGATGCCGCGCACCCGCGTTCTCACGATCGGTTTCGTGGCGCTCGCTGCGGTCCACATCGCCGCCGCACTCCTCATCGACTCGACGGCGGGACTGGTCTGCGTCGTCATCGTCGGAGGTCTCGTGCTCGGGGTGATGAACACCGTGCTGACGGAGTGCGTGATGGAAGCGACCGACCTTCCCCGGTCAGTGGCCTCATCCGCCTACTCCGGTGTCCGGTTCCTTGGCGGTGCCATCGCACCGATCGCCGCCACAGAGCTGGCCACCCTCATCGCACCGCAGGCTGCGTATTACGCCGCGGCCGCCTCGGCGCTCATCGCTCTCCTGATCCTCCTTCTCGGCCGCTCTGCCCTCAGCCGTGTCAACGGCACGGTGGGTTCGCCACTCGAGGAGGCTGAGGCTGTCACAGTAGGGGATCGCTGACGGATGCCGACCGGGCCGGACCGGTTGCTCCGGCGCTCGACCGGTCGGTAAGGGTCGTTCGCGACGGCATCCGGCTGCCATCCTGGGCCGGTCGCGAGGGCTGGAGCGTCAGACGGCGTCGGCACCGAGGTCCGCGTGAGCGGTGCTCGCACGGACGACCAGGCGGGCGGGCATCTCGACGACCTCGACCGTCGACGGCTCGCCCGCGATCGCGGCGAGCAGGTCGGTCACGGCCGCCAGGCCCTGCGCCCGTGGCTGCTGTTCGATCGTCGTGAGCGAGAACATCTCGGCATACTCGTGCCCGTCGATACCGATGACGGAGAGGTCACCTGGCACCCGGATGCCGATCCGACGAGCGGCGATGATCACTCCGATGGCGATCTCATCGCAGGCGGCGAACACGGCGCTCGGTCGGGACATGGCGTCGCTCATGGCATGAATTCCGGCGTCGTAACCGCCGGGCACGCTCATCGCCGTTCTGGCCGTGCGGATCTCGGCTTCGAGGCCGGCACGCGTCATCGCCTGCAGATACCCGTCCAACCTCTTGTTGTGCACGGTGTTCTCGTCCGGCCCGCCGATCTCGCCACCGATGTGCGCGATCCGCCGATGGCCGAGTCCGATCAGGTGCTCGGTGGCAAGGCGCGCGACACCCGCGTCGTCGATGGTCAGTGAACGGATGCCGGCGACGGGCGCGCCGACGCTGACCATCGGGATGCCGAGACGCAGCAGACGGCCGGCCTCTTCTGGCGTCGGTTCCACCCCGATCGCGATCACGCCGTCGAACCGCTTGCGTGCGAGGAAGAAGTCGAACACCCGGTCCCGATCCGATGAACCGGGATGCAGGTTGTACAGCGTCGTGTCATAGCCGCGGTTGAGCAGGGCTTCCTCGATGCCTTCGAGGATCTCGCCGAAGAACCAGCGATTGATGAACGGGATGACCACGCCGATGTTCTGGGTCTGACCGGTCACGAGGCTCGCAGCGTTCGGTGACGCGACGTAGCCGATCTCCTTCGCGGCCTGCTGCACACGCATCCGGGTCTTCTCGGCGACGTAGCCTTTGCCGGACAGGGCGCGTGAGGCCGTCGCTTTCGATACGCCGGCACGCGCGGCGACATCGGCGATGGCACTGCCCATGGATTGCCTCCCGACGCTGGGGGGCGAAGCCCGGCCGGTCTGCCGGAACTGCGCTGTCCGGATCAGAGTACAGAAAAGAGTGCCGGTATGGAACCGATTACACATTTCGGCCTGTCTGACAGGCTCCGGCAGGTGGTGTCACAGCAGGCACGAGGCCGAGAGAGCGCGATCACGAGGACAATTCGTTATCGCGCCGTGCTTGTGTAACTCGATGGGGTGCCGTAACTTTTGCATGGAACCGGTTCCCTACAGGCGGCCGGAATGCACCAGCACGGGTGACGGCTCCCAACCTCACCCCAGAGGAAATCACACTCAATGAGGAGAACAGAGATGAGCTTTACGACCAAGCGTCGCATCCTGCTGCCGCTCGCGGCCGCAGGAATCGTCGGTCTCGCACTCACCGGCTGTACCGGTGATGTCGCAGCCGGAAACAGAGAAGACACGGACTGCGCCGACTACGAGGCCTACGGCACCTTCGACGACAACCCCGAGGTCAACATCGCCGGCACGATCCAGGACGCTGAGGCCGACCGCCTCATCGAGTCCTGGGCCGACTTCCAGACCTGCACCGGCATCGAGGTCTCGTACCAGGGCTCGAAGGAGTTCGAGGCACAGATCGCCGTTCTGGCGGAGGCCGGAAACGCGCCGGACATCGGCATCGTGCCGCAGCCGGGACTTCTGGCCCGGCTCGCAGAGGGCGGCTGGCTGAAGCCAGCGCCTGAGGCTGTCGAGGCCAACACCGACGAGTTCTGGGGTGAGGACTGGAAGCAGTACGGCACATACGACGGCGTCTTCTACTCGGCTCCGCTGATGGCGAGCATCAAGGGCTACGTCTGGTACTCCCCGGCAGAGTTCGAGGAGAACGGCTACGAGGTCCCCGAGACACTCGATGAGCTGACCGAACTGAGCGAGCAGATCGCGGCGGACAAGGACGGTGCACCGTGGTGCGCCGGACTCGGTTCCGGTGACGCAACCGGCTGGCCGGGCACCGACTGGATCGAGGACTTCGTCCTGCGTCAGGCGGGCCCCGAGGTCTACGACCAGTGGGTCACCCACGAGATCCCGTTCAACGACCCGCAGATCGTCGAAGCCTTCGACGCCGCGGGCGAGTACATCAAGAACCCCGAGATGGTCAACGGCGGGCTCGGTGACGTGTCAAGCGTCATCTCCACCGAGTTCGGTGACGGCGGCCTGCCGATCCTCGACGGAACCTGCTCGCTGCACCACCAGGCATCCTTCTACGAAGGATTCTGGCCGGAGGGCACCGAGGTGGCTCCAGACGGTGACGTGTTCGCCTTCCTGATGCCGTCCGTCGAAGCCGGCGGAGAAACCGCCGTCACCGGTGGTGGCGAATTCCCCGTCGCGTTCAGCGAGGGTGAAGAGATCGATGCCGTTCGCGCGTACCTCTCGAGCGACACCTGGGCGAACAACCGGGTCAGCCTCGGCGGTGTGATCAGCGCCAACAAGGGCCTCGATCCCGAGAACGCGTCGAGCGACCTGCTGAAGACGAGCATCGAGATCCTGCAGGGCGAAGACACGATCTTCCGCTTCGACGGCTCGGACCTCATGCCCGCCGCAGTGGGGTCGGACTCCTTCTTCAAGGGGATCGTCTCCTGGGTCTCGGGTGACAGCACCCAGCAGACGGTGGATGCCATCGAATCGAGCTGGCCGCAAAGCTAGCTGACAGCACCCCTCAAGGGCGGGCCCGCCATCCGGCGGTCCCGCCCTTGATCTCCCCGCATCTTTTCCGAAAGGCGTAGTTCAATGACGACCGCTGACCTCATCGGCAAACTAATCCAGGTGGTGGGTGGCCTCGCGATATTCGCTGCCATCGTCGGCCTTCTCTTCTTTTTCCTCGACAAGGCACCGAAACGCGGCAAGGACTGGATCCAGCTCCTCGTCTTTCTCGCTCCGGCGTTCATCCTCGTCTTCCTCGGCCTCATCTACCCCGCCGTTCGCACCAGCCTTCTCGCGTTCACCAACAACCAGGGCGACTTCAACGGTCTCGACAACTTCGTCTGGATGTTCACCCAGCCGGCGATCGTGAACACACTGATCAACACGGTCATCTGGGTACTTCTCGTTCCGACGATCTCGACCGCTGTCGGTCTCGCCTACGCCGTCTTCATCGACAAGTCCAAGGGCGAGAAGATCTACAAAGTCCTGGTGTTCATGCCGATGGCGATCTCCATGGTCGGGGCAGGCATCATCTGGAAGTTCGTCTACGACTACCGCCAGGCGGGTAGTGAGCAGATCGGTCTGCTCAACCAGATCGTCGTCTGGTTCGGCGGCGAACCGGTGCAGTGGCTTCAGACCTCGCCGATCAACACCTTCCTCCTCATCGTCGTCATGATCTGGATCCAGACCGGATTCGCCATGGTCGTCCTCTCCGCGGCGATCAAAGCCGTTCCGATGGAGCAGCTCGAGGCAGCAGAGATCGACGGCACCAACTCCTGGCAACGGTTCACCAACGTGACCCTCCCCGGCATCCGTGGTTCGCTCGTCGTGGTCGTCACCACGATCTCGATCGCGACCCTCAAGGTCTTCGACATCGTTCGCACGATGACCGCGGGCAACTTCGACACGAGCGTCATCGCCAACGAGATGTACACCCAGGCGTTCCGTGCCGCTGAACCCGGGCGGGGCTCGGCGCTCGCGCTTGTTCTGTTCATACTCGTTCTGCCGATCGTTGTGTACAACATCCGGCTCATGAAGAAGCAGAGGGAAATCCGATGAGCACGACACCGATGGTTCCCACGACAGCAGACGCTGCGACCGGTGACAAGCTGTCGAACGGTGCAGACGCTGAGGTCGGCACCAAGTCGAAGCGGGTCAAGCGGCGACTGACGTCGCGCTGGGCGACATTCGCGGCGCTTATCATCGCCGTGATCTGGACGATCCCGACATTCGGCCTCTTCATCTCGTCGTTCCGTCCGGCCGAGCTGATCCAGTCGACCGGGTGGTGGACGATCTTCCAGAACCCGGGCTTCACCCTCGACAACTACCAGGAAGTCCTGCTGTCGAGCTCGCAGTCATCACCCCAGCTCGGCTCGTACTTCGTGAACTCACTGGCGATCGCCATCCCGGGAACGATCTTTCCGCTGATCCTCGGGGCGATGGCCGCGTACGCGTTCGCCTGGATGAAGTTCAAGGGCTCGAACTGGCTGTTCATCCTGATCTTCGCGCTGCAGATCGTCCCGCTGCAGATGGCTCTGCTGCCCGTGCTGCAGATGTTCACGACGTTCCTCCGTCCGCTGCAGAACACCTTGCATGACGTCATCCCGATGATCCCCGAGCAGAACTACCTGCCGGTGTGGATCGCCCACACGATGTTCGGCCTGCCGCTCATCATCTTCCTGCTGCACAACTTCATCTCGGAGATCCCGGGCGAAGTGATCGAGGCGGCTCGCGTCGACGGTGCGAGCCCCGGGCAGATCTTCTTCCGGATCGTTCTTCCCCTGGCCCTGCCGGCGATCGCGTCGGTGGCGATCTTCCAGTTCCTCTGGGTGTGGAACGACCTGCTCGTGGCGTTGATCTTCTCCGGCGGCACCCAGGACGTCGCACCTCTGACCCAGAGGCTGGCCGAACTCACCGGTACGCGCGGGCAGGACTGGCAACGACTCACCGCCGCCGCCTTCGTCTCGCTCATCGTTCCGCTCATCGTGTTCTTCAGCCTGCAGCGGTACTTCGTCCGCGGTCTCCTGGCCGGAGCGACGAAGGGGTAGGGCGTTCGCGCTGGCATTATCGCTCACCCTCACCCCGGCATCCGCCTCTGTGATGCCGGGGTTAGGGTGAACCCATGAGTATGCATGGGGGCGGCCGCGGTGGCGGCGGGGGTGCTCGCGGGATGCGTGGTGGTGGCGACGAGGAAGCACAGCGCGCTGTCAACGCGGAGGCCCCTCGCATCCCGAATCTGTTCCCGCGCATCGTCGCTCTCTTCCGCCCGCACCGGGCGAAGATCGCGCTCACCGTCACCCTCGTTCTGATCGGCGCTGCGCTCAGTGTGGTTCCACCCTTGCTCGTCGAGCGGGCATTCGATGAGGGCCTGTTCCCTGCGGAAGGCGGGCCGAACCTCGGTGCGCTCCTGAGGATCGTCGCCATCATGATCGCCATCTACGTTCTGGCCACCGGGCTCGGAGTGTGGCAGACCTGGCTGACAGCGACGGTCGGGAACACCGTGATGGGGGAGCTGCGGGTGTCGCTGTTCCGGCGGCTGCAGTCGATGGAACTGAGCTTCTTCACACGCACCAAGACGGGAGTGATCCAGTCCCGACTGCAGAACGACGTCGGCGGTGTCGCCGGAGCGCTGAGCAACACCATCGCGAGCGTGCTCGGCAACACGGTGACGGTGCTTGCCGCGTTCGTCGCGATGCTCCTCATCAACTGGCAGCTCACCATCGTCGCCCTCGTGCTGATGCCGATTCTCGTGATCGCCCAGCGCCGCGTCGGCCAGGTCCGTGCGCGGATCGCCACCAAAACCCAGGAGTCACTGTCGGACATGACGGCGATCACGCAGGAGACCCTCAGCGTTTCCGGTGTGCTGCTGTCAAAGAGCTTCAACCAGCAGCCGGCCGAGATCCAGCGGTACGAGAGGTCCAACGACGAGCAGGTCGGGCTGCAGGTGCAGCAGACGATGAGCGGCCAGTGGTTCTTCGCGATGGTGAACATCTTCCTGTCATCGATCCCCGCGATCGTGTACCTCGTCGCGGGCTGGCTCATGGCCGGCGGGGCTCCCGACATCACCGCAGGGGCGATTGTTGCATTCACCACGGTGCAGTCACGCCTGCTGTTTCCGCTCATGGCGCTCATGCGTGTCGGACTGGACCTGCAGACATCCGGTGCTCTCTTCGCCCGCATCTTCGAGTACCTCGACCTCACGCCGTCGATCGCCGACCGGCCGGATGCCGTTCCGGTGACGGATGCCCGCGGGCGCGTCGGCAGCGTCACCTTCGACGAGGTCTCGTTCCGCTACCCGGATGCGACGCCGGAGTCGCGGCCGACGCTCGACCGGGTCTCGTTCTCGATCGAACCCGGGCAGTTCGCCGCGTTCGTCGGCCCGAGCGGGGCGGGGAAGACGACGGTCTCGTACCTCGTGCCCCGGTTCTACGATGCGACCGGCGGCCGCGTGCTGTTCGCCGGGCGCGATGTGCGTGAGCTCGAGCACGAGTCGCTGGTGTCGAACATCGGCATCGTGAGCCAGGAGACGTACCTCTTCCACGCGACCATCGCCGAGAACCTCAGGTATGCCAAACCGGATGCCACAGATGAGGAACTCGAGATCGCGGCGCGCGCCGCGAACATCCACGACACGATCATGTCGTTCGACGGTGGATACGACACGGTGGTCGGGGAGCGCGGCTATCGGCTTTCCGGTGGTGAGAAGCAGCGCATCGCGATCGCTCGGGTGATGCTGAAGGACCCGGCCGTGCTCGTGCTCGACGAGGCGACGAGTGCCCTCGACACGATCTCGGAGCGGGTCGTCCAGAGGGCGTTGGAGGCGGCATCCGCTGGCCGGACGACGATCGCGATTGCGCACCGTTTGTCGACGGTGGTGTCTGCGGATGTCATCTTCGTGATCGAGGGCGGCCGGATCGCCGAGCAGGGAACGCACGCCGAGCTGCTCGCGCGTGGTGGAAACTTCGCGCGCATGTATGAGGAGCAGGTGGTGGGGCGCCCGCTCGTCGACTGAGCTGGCGGCATCTGCAGCGTTGGCGTGCTAAT
The DNA here is from genome assembly GCF_015752285.1 of Mycetocola sp. CAN_C7. Taxonomy (NCBI): domain Bacteria; kingdom Bacillati; phylum Actinomycetota; class Actinomycetes; order Micrococcales; family Microbacteriaceae; genus Mycetocola; species Mycetocola sp. CAN_C7. The sequence goes on along the minus strand of NZ_JADOUY010000001.1, from coordinate 159,075 downwards.
GGAGGTCCTTGCTGAGGTTGAGGTCTTCACCGACGTCGAGTGTCGGCTTCTGCGGGCTCGGTGTGCGTGCGGGATTGAGATGGAAGACGTCGTCGAGGGTGATCCCGAAGCGGGCGGCGACCTCGTCGAGGAGGTCGTAGTGGGTGACCGTGTAGCTGATGAATTTTCCGTCGGCGCGCGTCACTTCGCCGTGTGCGCCTCCGGTCTTGACTGAGTCGCTGACGACGAGGCCCGGCCGCATGTCTGGGCTGGTCCAGGTCAGCACGGCGAGGGCCAGCACAGAGAGATGGCAGCCGCGCACGAGCGCCTGCTCGTCGAAACCTGTGATGAGCACCGTGTCGAGAAAGCTTGGGTCTCCGCGGGTGAGCTCCTTCGCGAGGGGGTAGATGTGGGTGTCTCCAGGGAGAAGATTGCCGTACGAGAATTGAAGGCCTCTGTCGATCCCACGGTGCCTTCCCCGGTCCCGGAGCATCCGCGGTCGCCGTAAGCCGAGGCTAGCGCAGCGTGTCGGAGCGGTGCGAGCACCGGCGGGTCTGGATGGGATGGGCGGATGCTTCGGGAACGGTGGCGGGTTCGTCCGTCGTTTGTGCCGGGAATGGCGCGTCAGAGTCGGCGTGGGCGACGGATGAGCGGGGCGCTTGGTTCGTACGCTCCGATGGTTCAGCGCCCGGCAAGCCGCTGCCCGCGCGCCACCAACACGCGACGCACGACCTCGGACGGCGTGATGAAGACGTGGCTCTTCGTCAGACGCACGATGCGCCATCCGTTCTCCACCAGGCGATCGAGCCGATCGATGTCGCGATGGAACTGCTCGGCGGTCTGCCAGTGGTGGGCGCCTTCGTATTCGATGGCGATCTTGAGGTCCGGGTAGGCGAGGTCGACGCATCCGAGGAATCGCCCGTCGTCGTCGTAGGCGTCGACGTTGAGTGACGGCTCGGGCAATCCAGCGTCGATGAGGATGAGCCTGACCCAGGTCTCGGGTCGAGACCACGAGTCGGTGCGGATGCGACCAAACGCGTCGCGGAGAGACCCGACCCCGGGGCGGCGTCCGGCGTCGATCGCCGCGCGAAGCTGGTCGAGGGTTGCGAGGGGTGGAGCGCTGAAACCGTTCCCTCCCTTTGACGTGCGCAGGCAGACCATCGCGTCCCCAGCTGCGACGAGATCGTATGGGTGGCGCAGCACCGATCCCAGCCCCGCCCAGGTGGATGCTGGAGTCGTCAGCCGGAGGCCGTCGCCGACCGTGACATGGACCAGGCGAGGGTCCAGCTCGCGCCCTCGGACGCCGCGTGCCCGCGGTGCGCGCCGGTGCCGATGCACCGACACGTCGAGGAGCCGGTCGAGCGGGAGTGGAACGGGAACACCCCAGAGAACGGCTGCCGTGGTGTGGCTGAAGAACTCAGTCGGTGGCATCCGCGTGGAATATGCACGGGCGAGACGAACGATTTCGGCGCGAGCGTGCTCTGCCAGGTCCGGACTCGACGATGAAGCCGCCGGAATCCGTGCGAGCACGCCGCGAAACGGTCGCTCGAGATCGGGGCCGTCCAGCCGCGATCTGCCGACGCCGAGCCGACGCGCCTCGGCGACGGTGAACGATTCTGCAAGTTCGGTGGGGAGCGGGCGAGGGGTGCGCATCATTCCACGGTCGCACCGGTCATTGGCCGGACGGGCCTTGCCTCGAAAACTGTGCACAATATTTGGCCTGTGGACAGCGCGGGACAGGCTCGGCCGCGCGCGGCCCGTGAGATTCAGCCGTCGCTTGTGTCGACTTGTGCGTAGCGAAGTCGACGGATGCGACGGAAAAAGCGCGTCTCTCGGTTGGCAAGCCGTCTCATCCGTCACGATTGTCGTCTTTGCAGTGACAAACCCGACACAACGGACGGATGAACGGACGCCGGGCGTCCGCTGGCTACGCCGCCGGGCGCTCCGCGAGCATCGACTCCATCAGGTCGATCTCGGACTGCTGCGCTTTCACGACCCCGGTCGCGAACGTGCGCACCGTGGAGTTCGTGCTGCGGTCGAGCACGGCCTCAGCCATCTCGATCGCCCCCTGATGATGAGCGATCATCAGGGTGAGGAACATCCGCTCGGCAGCGACCCCGGTCAGTGATTTCAACTCGGTGATCTGCTCGTCCGTCGCGAGGCCAGGCATCGGCTGGCCCGGCTCGTGCGCGCTGTCGCCGCTGCCGTGGTCATGGCCTTCGCCCTCGAGCGTCGGCCGGGTCATCCACGTCATCGTCGGTTCCGACGGAGCCTGCGGGAGCCCCCACGCCGCGAGCCAGCCACGCATCATGCCCGATTGCGCGCCCTGTGTCGTCGCGATGTCGTACGCGAGCAGCCGCACCTCGTCATCGTCGGTGAGGTCACGGATGATGAACGACAGCTCGACGCCCTGGTTGTGGTGCGTCTGCATGTCGCGCGAGAACCCCGCCTCGGCACTCTGGGTCGTTGGCGTCACGTTCTGCAGCGTCGACAGACGGCCGACCGAGAACGCGACAGCCCCGACGACCACGATCGCGATGAGCGCGAGGAGGATCAGTGCGACCGGTGAGCGGCGTCGCCCGCCGTCGGCCGATTGCCGGTCGGATGCCGCGGCATCCGTCTCGAAATCGGCCGTCACCCTACGCCTTGCCCGGTCCGTCGATCGCGCCGGTGCAGAGAGCGCCGGGTTCCGGAACGTCTTCGCTCTGCCAGAACTCCTCGAAGAACTCACCGATGCGCTCGTCTGAGGCCTCATCGACCTGCAGCTGGGCGTCCCAGGCGGAGAGGACGATCGGGGACGGCAGCCCGTCGAACGGCGAGAGGATCACGTACGTGGACGGCAGCTTCGTCTTGAGAAGATCGAGTTCTTCTGCCGAGATCGACGGGTCGTATGTGACCCAGATCGCGCCATGCTCGAGTGAGTGGACGGCGTTTTCGTTGGCTTGCGGCTCGGTGTAGACGCCACAGTTCAGCCAGGCCTGGGCGTGGTCGCCACCGGCCGGCGGGGTCTGTGCGTACTGCACGGTCCCCTCGACGTGGTTGTTGGTGTTCTCGAAGGTTTCGACACCATCGACCTCGGCGCCGGAGCCGCCGGCCGAGTAGCTGGCGTTCCTCGGGACCGTGAGCACAACAGCGGTGACGACGAGGGCGATCACGGCCACACCGCCGACGATGGCCGAGATGATGCCGATCTTCTTGTTGCGGGCCTTCTTCGCCTGCTCCCTCTTGTACGACTCCACCTTCGCCGCGCGCTGCTCGGCGCGCTGCTCCTTGATGGTCAACTGCCTCGCGGGGTTGCCGCTCTTGCCGGTGGGGGAATCGTTTCGGGGGGTCACGGGGGCCTCTCGTTTCTGGGGGTGCTCGCTTGCTGACGACGCGCGGGTTCTCTGCGCACGCCTATGCCGGAGTCTCGCCCCAGTTTATGGCCATCGCGGACGGTTGGCTGGGAGCTCCCGGTGAGCCGTCCCGGCCCATTGTCGCCTGTAACAGACGGATGTCAGCGGCTAGGCTCGAAGGGACGGCCACGAGCCGTCGGTCAGGCGGCCGTTCACCAGACGGCGCCAGGCAGACGCACACCACCGAACGGACGAACGTGAAGTACGCACAGACCATCGTCGACCTCGTGGGGAACACCCCGCTCGTGAAGCTCAACCGAGTGACCGACGGCGTCAGCGCCACGGTGCTGGCCAAGGTCGAGTACCTCAACCCCGGCGGGAGCGTGAAGGACCGCATCGCGACGCGAATCCTCGACGCCGCCGAGGCATCCGGTGAGTTGAAACCGGGAGGGACCATCGTCGAACCGACGAGCGGCAACACCGGAGTCGGACTGGCCATGGTCGCCCAGCAGCGCGGCTACCGCTGCGTCTTCGTCGTGCCTGACAAGGTCGGTGAGGAGAAGCGTCAGGTCCTCACCGCGTACGGTGCCGAGGTCGTCGTCACCCCGACCTCCGTCGCCCCCGAAGACCCGGAGTCCTACTACAGCGTCTCCGACCGGCTTGCCGCTGAGATTCCCGGCGCGTTCAAGCCCAACCAGTACTTCAACCAGAACGGTCCGCTCAGCCACTTCGAGACCACCGGCCCCGAGATCTGGAACGACACCGACGGCCGTATCACGCACTTCGTGACTGGCGTCGGTACCGGCGGAACGATCACCGGAACCGGACGCTACCTGCGCGAGGCATCCAATGGCGGTGTCCGCGTGATCGGCGCTGACCCAGAGGGCTCGGTCTACTCCGGAGGAACCGGACGACCGTACCTCGTCGAGGGCGTCGGCGAAGATATGTGGCCAGGGGCATACGACCCGGGTGTTGTCGACGAGGTGATCGCGGTGTCTGATGCCGAATCCTTCGCCATGACGCGCAGGCTCGCGCTCGAAGAGGGTCTCCTCGTCGGAGGATCCAGCGGCATGGCCGTCGTCGCCGCCCTGCGGGCTGCGCGCGACCTCGGGCCGGACGACGTCGTCGTCGTCCTCCTGCCCGACGGCGGCCGTGGGTACCTCGCCAAGGTGTTCAACGACACCTGGATGCGCTCACACGGCTTCCTCGACGAACCAACCGATGAGACCACGGTCGGCGACGTCATCCGGGCGCAGGGCGATGAGCGTCCGACGCTCCCCCACGTGCGCCCTGACCACACGGTGCAGGACGCCGTTCGGCTGATGGCAGAACTGGGCGTCTCGCAACTCCCGGTTTTCAGCGCCGAGCCGCCTGTCGTGCTCGGCGAGGTCGTCGGAACCGTGTCGGGCAGTTCGCTCCTCGACGCCCTGGTCACCGGGAGCGCGACACCGACGGATGCCATCGCGACCGTCACCTCGCCCCGCCTGCCGATCATCGGATCCGGAGACACGCTGGCCACGGCGCGCACCGCGCTGACGGCATCCGACACTCTCCTCGTGCTGCGGGACGGGAACCCGGTCGCCGTCCTCACCCGTCAGGAGCTGCTGGCCTTTCTCAGCTCCTGACGCCACCCCCACCCCTCCTCATTCAGGAGATTGCCCCACATTCAGGAGACCCCAAACTCAGGAGAACTGCCCGGACACGCCGGCTGCGCGACCCGCAGGCACGGCGTGTCGCGAGAAACTCCTGAATTTGCAGAACATCTCCTGAATTTGCAGTACAAGACGAGCACCACACGAGACGTGAGAGAGACACCATGGGCAAGAAGATGAAGAACTCCGGGTTCGCGACGCGCGCCATCCACGCCGGCCAGGACTTCGACCCGACGACCGGAGCGGTGATCCCGCCGATCTATCAGTCGTCCACCTTCGTGCAGACGCACGTCGGCGGTCTCCGCAACGGCTACGAGTACGGCCGGGGCGGCAACCCCACTCGGGACGGCCTCGAGACCCAACTCGCCGCTCTCGAGGGCGGCAGCCACGGACTCTCGTTCGCATCAGGGCTTGCTGCTGAGGACGCGCTGCTCCGCGGCATCCTGAAGCCGGGCGACCATGTCGTCATCGGCAACGACGCATACGGCGGAACCTATCGTCTGATCAACAAGATCTTCGGCGCATGGGGAGTCACCCACAGCGTGGTCGACATGTCGAACCTGCGCTCGGTGCAGTCGGCGATCACGCCAGAGACCCGCGTTCTCTGGGTCGAGACGCCGTCGAACCCGCTGATGAAGATCACCGACATCGCCGAACTCGCCGAGGTGGGTCACTCCGCCGGGCTCATCGTCGTCGTCGACAACACGTTCGCCTCACCGGCGCTCCAGCAGCCGTTGAGCCTCGGCGCCGACGTCGTCGTGCACTCGACCACGAAGTACCTCGGCGGACACTCCGATGTGATCGGAGGTGCCCTCGTGCTCAACGACGACGAGATCCACGACAAGGTCCGGTTCATGCAGTTCGCCGCAGGAGCGGTCTCTGCGCCGATGGACGCCTTCCTCACCAGCAGAGGGGTGAAGACACTGGACGTGCGGATGCAGCGACACAGCGAGAACGCACAGGCCATCGCTGAATACTTCGCCGAGCATGCGGGCGTCGACACCGTCTACTACCCCGGGCTGGAGTCGCACCCCGGGCACGCCCTCGCCGCCACGCAGATGTCACGTTTCGGCGGGATGCTGTCGCTCGCGTTCACGGGAGGGGAGCGGGTGGCGCGGCGGTTCGCCGAGTCGACGCGCGTGTTCCAGCTCGCCGAGTCGCTCGGAGGCATCGAGTCGCTCGTGAACTATCCGGCGGAGATGACGCACGCGTCTGTGGCCGGCACCGAACTCGCCGTCCCCGCCAACGTGATCCGGCTTTCCGTCGGCCTGGAAAGCATCGACGACCTACTCGCCGACGTCGACCGGGCGATCGGGTCAGCGGTCAAGAAGCGCTGACCTCGAGTGTGCGAACGGCCCATCGTACAGAAGGCGGGCCGTTCCCGCATCGGCTGGACTCCCGGCCTGCCGCACCGATGTACTGAAGTATGAGCTTCTCCAATCCTCTCGACCAGTACCCCCGGCCTCCGTTCTCGATCGACGACTCCGGCGACGAGCCGGTGATGTCACCCAACCCCGACCACGGTGAAGACACCTACCGCGGCAACGGCCGGCTCGCCGGTCGTCGCGTGTTCATCACCGGCGGCAATTCCGGCCTCGGCCGCGCGACGGCCATCGCCTTCGCGCGCGAAGGAGCAGACGTCGTCTTCACCTTCCACAGCGACGAAGACGGCGCCGCCGAAGCACTCGAGGTCCTCAAGAAAACCGGCGTCACCGCTGCGGCTCTGAAGGTCGACATCTCAGACGAGAAGGAATGTGCGGATGCCATCGCAAGCGCCGCGGACACCCTCGGCGGACTCGACACCCTCGTCATGGTTGCCGGATACCAGAACAACGTCGACGACATCCTCGACCTCGACACGGAGCAGATCGACCTGACCTTCCGTACGAACGTGTACTCGCTGTACTGGCTCACCAAGGCCGCACTCGAGCACATCCCTGCTGGCGGCAGCATCATCACGACGAGCAGCGTCCAGGCCAACCAGCCCTCGGCGGACAAGCTCGACTACGCGGCGACGAAGGGTGCGATCGTCACCTTCACCAAGGCGCTGGCCCAGCAGCTGGCGCCCCGCGGCATCCGGGTGAATTCTGTTGCCCCCGGTCCGTTCTGGACGAACCTGCAGCCGGACTCGTCCGACGCAGACAGCCTCACCGAGTTCGGCAGCGACACCCCATACGGGCGCCCGGGGCAGCCGGCCGAGATCGCCGGGTCGTACGTGTACCTTGCGAGCAATGACGCCAGCTACACCAGCGGTGCGACGCTCGTGGTCTCCGGCGGTTCACCCATCTAGCGACATCGGTCGGGTGGATGCCGCACCCCACGCGGTGCGGAATCCGCCCGACCGGGACGGATGCCTAGGTGCCGTGAACGGGTTAAGCTCGGAATCGTGACCTCAGACGCCAGGCTGCGCGAAGCATCCGCCAGCAGGGGGCCGGATGCGCGTGGCATCTTCTCGGCCAGATACCTCTGGGTGACGATCGGGACCTGCGCCCTCGTCTTCCTGTCAGCCTTCGAATCGCTCGCAGTGACGACGATCATGCCGCTCGTCAGCGCCGACCTCGACGGCGCCGAGCTCTATGCCCTCGCATTCGCGGGTCCGCTCGCTTCGGGCGTCGTCGGCATGGTCGTCGCTGGTAACTGGTCGGATCGCAACGGCCCGATCGCCCCGCTGATCACGTCGGTTGCCGTGTTCATCGCCGGGCTCCTCATCGCGGGGACGGCGACAGACATGGCGATGCTCGTCGCCGGTCGACTGGTGCAGGGGCTCGGCTCCGGGGCGATGAACGTCGCTCTCTACGTCGTCGTCGCCCGAATCTATCCGCCGGACCTGCACGCGAAGATCTTCGCCGGTTTCGCCGCGGCGTGGGTCATTCCATCGCTGATCGGGCCGTTCGCCGCCGGTGTCGTCGCCGAGCTGACGAGCTGGCACTGGGTGTTCCTCGGTGTGGTCGGACTGGTCCTCCTGGCCATGCTCATGGTGGTGCCGGCACTGCGGATGCTGTCCGGCGGGCCCCGAATCGTGAATCGGCCGCGCTGGGCCGTTCAGCCGATCGTCTGGGCGGTCCTCGCCGCCCTCGCTGTGCTCGGTCTGAACCTGTCTGTACAGCTCGACGGTCCGTTCGTCTGGCTCGGTGCCCTTACGGCCGTTGCCGTCGCCCTCTTTGCCGTGCGGACCCTTGTCCCATCCGGCACTCTTCCGGCCGCGCGGGGGCTGCCGACGGTGATCCTCGTGCGAGGCCTCATCGCTGCTGCGTTCTTCGGAGCCGAGGTGTACATCCCCTACCTCCTCACCGAGCGCTACGCCTTCTCACCCGCGTTCGCCGGGCTCGCGCTCACCGGTGCTGCACTCACCTGGGCGGGTGCTTCCTGGCTGCAGGGCCGGCTCGGCGACGCGCTCACCCACCCCCGCGCGATGGGGATCGGTTCCGTGCTCGTGCTGTTCTCGATCCTCGCCGCCCTGGTCACGACCGCCGCCGCGCTGTCTCCCGCGATCCTCATCGTCGGCTGGTTGTTCGGCGGCGCAGGCATGGGTCTCATGTATCCCCGGCTGAGCGTGCTCACCCTCGCGTATTCAAGTGAACGCGACCAGGGCTTCAACAGTTCTGCCCTCTCGATCTCCGATTCGCTCGGCGGTGCGCTGGCACTGGCGTCGACCGGGATCGTGTTCGCGTCACTGCTGGGCATCGGGGGTGTCTGGCCGTTCGCCGGATGCTTCGCACTTGCCGCGCTGGTCGGCTGCGGGGCGGTCGCCATCGGCTCCCGGGTCGGCGACGGACGCCGGGTGGGCGCCTCCTCCGGGCGGTGACCGAGAACGAGCCGACGCTCGGCAGCGCCGCTCGCACAGCCCGATGTGACAGCATGTGACACCGGTTCGGTCTTGTCACATCTCCGTCACATCCGTCTCTTCCGTCTCTGCTCGACGGTGGCGATCGACGATCGGGCGTGCATAATTGACGTTATTGCGCGGATGTGACCGTGCACATGGAGTCAAGGGTGTTCCGGTGACAGACAACGTCGACAGAGGCAAAGCGCCGAACATCCGCGACGTCGCTCGCCTCGCCGGAGTCAGCCATCAGACTGTCTCCCGCGTTCTCAACGATCACCCGAGCATCCGTGAGTCCACGAAGCAGCGCGTGCTCGACGTCATGAACGAGCTGCAGTACCGCCCCAACCGAGCCGCCAGGGCACTCGTCACCAGCCGCTCGCGCACCCTGGGCGTCCTGGCGTCGCAGCGCTCGCAATACGGGCCGTCGAGCATCATCCAGAGCATCGAAAGCGCTGCGCAGGATGCCGGCTACCTCGTATCGACAGCGAACATCACGTCGACAGACGAAGCGTCCATCATCACAGCACTCGACCACCTCAACACCCAGGGCATCGAGGGACTCGTGATCATCGCGCCTCAGGTGCGCGTATTCCGGGCGATCTCCAACCTCGACCTCCGTGTGCCGTTCATCACCATGAACACGAGCGAGGGCAACGACGACCACGTGATCGCCGTCGACCAGGTCGCAGGAGCGAGGCTCGCCACCCGCCATCTCATCGAGCGCGGGCACAGGAACATCTACCACCTCGCCGGCCCGCAGGACTGGATCGAGGCCGAGGCGCGGATGCGCGGCTTCCTCGAGGAGATGAACGCACAGGACGTGCCGACCACCGCGCCGATCCTCGGCGACTGGTCAGCCGAGTTCGGCTACTACGCCGGACGCGAGCTGATGCGGGTCCGCGACTTCACCGCCATCTTCTCGTCGAACGACCAGATGGCGCTCGGGCTCATGCACGCCATCCGCGACGCAGGGCAGGATGTTCCGCACGACGTCTCGATCGTCGGTTTCGACGACATCCCTGAGGCCGCACACTTCTGGCCGCCGCTCACGACCGTCCGGCAGGACTTCCCAGAACTCGGCCGTCGGTGCGTCGCCCAGCTGCTGGGCACGATGGGGGACTCTGCGGCCGAGTACACCCACCGGATCCAGCCGGAGCTGATCGTGCGGGCGTCGACCGGGCCGCCGTCGTTCTGATGACCCGGACGGCCGGCGCGACCACGGTTACCAAACCGAGATCTTTCAACTTGACACAGACCAGAGTTTTCTGAGTAACATGTGACGACAATGTGAACGGTCACATTGGAACGCCGCCCTCGACACAACCGAGAGCGACAGTGACGAAGGAGTCCCCACACCTTTTCGCGGTTACCCGCAACCCCGGCCCTGCTTCGGCAGCCGGATCGAGCACGGCATTCATGGACGCAGCCTGCTCACGCGGAACACCACCCCCCTGTCTGAGATCTCAGGCGACAAAGACGTCCATGGCAACGATTACAGAGAGGTAAAACACAGTGAAGAAGATTCTCATCGCGACACTCGCGGCCGGCGCAATGGTCGTGTCGCTCGCAGCGTGCTCGCAGGGCGGCTCAGGCGGCTCAGGCGGAGACGGCGAAGGAGCAGGCTCAGGCCAGCTCGTCGGCGTTGCCATGCCGACCAAGTCCAGCGAGCGCTGGATCCAGGACGGCGACGCCGTCAAGGAGCAGCTCGAGGCCGAGGGCTTCAAGGTCGACCTGCAGTACGCAGAAGACGACATCCCCACCCAGGTCTCGCAGATCGAAAACATGATCACCAAGGGCGCAGAAGCCCTGATCATCGCTTCGATCGACGGCACGACGCTGACGCAGGTCCTCCAGGACGCCGCTGACGCCGACATCCCCGTCATCGCATACGACCGTCTCATCCGCGACACCGAGAACGTGAGCTACTACGCGTCGTTCGACAACTACAAGGTCGGCGTTCAGCAGGCCAACTCGGTGCTCAACGGCCTCGGCCTCGTCGACCTCGAAGGTGCACCGGTCGACGGCGCTCCTGAGGGTCCGTTCAACATCGAGATGTTCGCCGGTTCGCCCGACGACAACAACGCCACCTTCTTCTGGGACGGCGCTCAGGACACCCTGAAGCCGTTCATCGACGCAGGCACGCTCGTTGTCAAGAGCGGCCAGACGAGCTTCGAGCAGGCTGCCACGCTCCGCTGGGACGGCGAAACCGCCCAGAAGCGCATGGAGAACATCCTCACCTCGAGCTACTCGGACGGCACGCAGGTCGACGGCGTTCTCTCGCCGTACGACGGCATCTCACGAGGCATCATCTCGGCGCTGACCGACGCCGGTTACGCCACCGGTGAAGAATGGCCGATCATCTCGGGTCAGGACGCTGAGCTCGACTCGGTCAAGGCCATCAACTCCGGCGAGCAGTTCGCAACCATCTTCAAGGACACCCGCAAGCTGGCAACGGCCGCGGTCGAGATGACGGTTGCCGTTCTGAACGACGAAGAGCCCGAGGTCAACAACACCGAGGACTACGACAACGGTTCGTTCGTTGTTCCGTCCTACCTCCTCGACTCGCAGATCGTCGTCAAGGACAACATCACAGAGGTTCTGGTCGACTCCGGCTACTGGACCGAAGAAGAGATCGGCTAGATCCGATCCACAGCTCACGTCGGTGGGGGAGTAGATTCTCCCCCACCGGCGTGCAGCCAGCAATGAAGCAGGTATTCGGTATGGAGAAGGTGCGAAAGTGACCACAAACATCCTTGAGATGCGCAGCATCACCAAGACGTTCCCCGGTGTCAAGGCACTGTCCGACGTCACACTCGACGTTGAGCGGGGCACCGTCCACGCCATCTGCGGTGAGAACGGCGCAGGCAAGTCGACGCTCATGAAAGTGCTCTCGGGCGTCTACCCCCACGGCACATACACGGGTGACATCGTCTTCGAAGACGAGACCGTCGAGTTCAAGGACATCCGGGACTCGGAGGCCAAGGGCATCGTCATCATCCACCAGGAGCTCGCCCTCAGCCCCTATCTCTCGATCGCCGAGAACATCTTCCTGAACAACGAGCAGACCGGCCCGTTCGGTCTCATCGACTGGAACAAGACCAACCAGGAAGCCGCGTCGCTGCTGGCCAGGGTCGGTCTCAAAGAGAACCCGACCACCAAGATCCTCAACATCGGGGTGGGCAAGCAGCAACTGGTCGAAATCGCCAAGGCGCTGTCGAAGCGAGTGAAGCTCCTCATCCTCGATGAGCCGACCGCCGCACTGAACGACGAAGACTCCGATCACCTGCTCGACCTGATCCTGCACCTCAAGGAGCAGGGAATCACGTCGATCATCATCAGCCACAAGCTCAACGAGATCAAGAAGGTCGCAGACACGGTCACCGTGATCCGTGACGGTAAGACGATCGAGACGATTCAGAAGACGGATGTCACCGAAGAGCGCATCATCAAGGACATGGTCGGCCGCGACCTCGAGCACCGGTACCCGGATCACACGCCGAACATCGGCGACGAGATCCTCCGGGTCGAGGACTGGACCGCCCATCACCCCCAGGACCCCACGCGCGTCGTCGTCGACGACGTGAGCATCAACGTCCGGGCCGGTGAGATCGTCGGCATCGCCGGGCTCATGGGCGCCGGTCGGACCGAGTTCGCGATGAGCCTGTTCGGGCACAGCTATGGCTCACGCATCACCGGCAAGGTGTTCATGCGGGGGAAGGAGATCAAGACCCGCTCCGTGTCAGAGGCCATCAAGAACGGCCTGGCGTACGCCACCGAGGACCGCAAGTACTACGGCCTCAACCTGCTCGAAGACATCAAGCGCAACATCTCTCTCGCGTCGCTCGACAAGCTGTCATCGAACGGGCTCGTGAACGACAACGAAGAGTACAAAGTCGCCAACGGTTACCGCACGAGCATGAACATCAAGGCGCCGAACGTTCTGGCCAAGACCGGCAAGCTGTCCGGTGGCAACCAGCAGAAGGTCGTGCTCTCCAAGTGGATCTACGCCGACCCCGAGGTCCTCATCCTCGACGAGCCCACCCGTGGCATCGACGTGGGCGCCAAGTACGAGATCTACGCGATCATCAACGCCCTCGCCGCCGAAGGCAAAGGCGTGATCGTCATCTCCAGCGAACTGCCGGAGCTCCTCGGAATCTGTGACCGGATCTACGCCCTCAGTGAGGGCCGGATCACGGGCCAGCTCCCGATCGAGGAAGCAAACCCGGAATCCCTTCTCAAGCTCATGACCATGGAAAAGCCGCGCTAGCGCGCCCGGCACCACCAAGGAGAATCTCGACCATGTCAAACACCCAGACCCCGGTGACCGAGGAAACCGCTGCAGGCGGCGGAATCCACCCCACCGAGAACAAGTTCACGAGCTGGCTCAGCCACCTGCTGTCCGACCTCGGCAAAAACGGTATCTTCATCGCCCTCCTGGTGGTCGTGCTGTTCTTCGCCGTCGTGACAGATGGCATCCTGCTGCGCCCGCAGAACATCTCGAACCTCATCGTCCAGAACGGGTACATCCTCGTTCTGGCGATCGGCATGGTGATGATCATCATCGCCGGGCACATCGACCTGTCTGTCGGCTCCGTCGCCGCGTTCGTCGGCGCCTGCTCCGGCGTCTTCGCCGTGAGCTGGGGGCTCCCGTGGTGGCTCGCCGTGATCATGTCGCTCGGCATCGGTGCCCTCGTCGGTGTCTGGCAGGGTTTCTGGATCGCCTACGTGGGCATACCCGCGTTCATCGTGACCCTCGCAGGCATGCTGATCTTCCGCGGGCTCGCACTCGTGGTGCTCGGCAACGCCAACATCGGCTCGTTCCCCACCGAGTACCGTGCACTCGGCAACGGCTTCCTCAGCGACGTTTTCGGTGATCTCGAACTCGATCCGCTCACCCTCATCGTCGCGGCCGTCGCCGTCGTCGCGCTGATCGTCGGCCAGTTCCGCACCCGCTCAGCCAGGCAGAAGTACGGCCAGGACGTCGAACCGATCGTCTGGTTCGTGGCGAAGCTCGTTCTGATCACGGTCGCGATCGGCTTCTTCGCCTACGCGCTCGCCAGCTACAAGGGCATCCCGGTCACCCTGATCGTGCTCGCCGTCCTGGTGCTCATCTACGGCATCATCATGAATCGCAGCGTCTTCGGCCGTCACGTCTACGCCATCGGTGGTAACCGTCACGCCGCTGAGCTCTCGGGAATCAAGACCCGCAAGACCGACTTCCTGCTCTTCGTGAACATGGGCGTTCTCGCGGCTCTCGCCGGACTGATCTTCACCGCGCGCCTCAACCTCGCCGGCCCGAAGGCCGGAGACGGATTCGAGCTCGAGGCCATCTCGGCCGCGTTCATCGGTGGAGCTGCGGTGCAGGGTGGTGTCGGAACCATCGGCGGCGCGATCATCGGTGGTCTGATCATCGGTGTCCTCAACAACGGAATGTCGATCCTCGGCCTCGGTATCGAGTGGCAGCAGGCCGTCAAGGGTCTCGTGCTGCTCCTCGCCGTCGCTTTCGACGTCTACAACAAGCGTCGCTCAGGCGGAAAGTAACACGGCGCCCGGGGCCGCTTCCCGCGGCCCCGGGCTCTTCTGATGAAAGAGAACCGGATGCCCTTCGTCGGCGATCTGCCGGACGGCGCGCGGCTGATCGCCGTCCTCGGCGGCCTGCCCGCGAGCGGCGGGACGCCGTCGATCGGTTCCGAGCCCCTCACCGTGCCGTTCCAGTCGGTCGGCGACAACGTCCTCCTCGGGTCCGAGGGGGAGAGCGGCTTCTTTCTCCGCAAACGGGACCTCGCCCGGCGTGCGACCGAGCTTCTCGAGCTCGTCGGTCTGCCGGTCTCCCCGGCGACACCGATCCTCGACCTCGATGTGGTCGCGCAACGCATCGTGGAGCTCGCGCGGGCCCTGGCCCGACGGCCGGGATCCGTGCTCATCGACGACCGGTCGCTCGCGTTCGGCGCCGACGATGCCGAACGCTGGTATGCCGCCGTCGCGCGCGCCGCTGCTGTGACGACGGTGCTCGTCGCCGTTTCCGGGCTGGCCGAACTTGCTGTTGCGCCCCGGCCGGTCGACGCGGTGCTTGTCGTGCGCAACGGCTCCGCCGTCGGCTCGGCTGCGCCATCCGAACAGGACCGGCTGCTCGCTCTGCTCACCGGCGACGAGAACTCACCCGGGCCGGTCGACCGCGTCCTCGGGCCGGTGGTGCTCGAAGTCTCCGATCTGACGGTGACCCACCCGCTCCATCGTGCTCGACCCGTGATCGAGGGCGCATCGCTCAGCGTCCGGTCAGGAGAAATCCTCGGCCTCGCCGGAGCTGAAGCGCTGATCCTGGGCGTCTTCGGTGCGTCGTCCGGCGGTCGCGTGAGTGGGAGCATCCGTCTGGATGGGGTCGTCGTCGACCTGTCCACGGTTGAGAAGGCGATCGCCGCACGTGTGCTCTTCATCTCCGAGCATCCGCCGACATACGATGTCGGCCTTCTCGGCGGCATCCCGACCAGCGTCTCGGGCGAATCCCTTGCCCGGCTCGCCCGAACCGGGCTGATCGACCCGCGCAGGAACTATGTGCCGCGCCAGGCGCCGTCGATGCTGCTGTCGGCTTTCCCCGGCTCCCGTTCGCGACCGTCGACCGCCGACATGAACGAGGTCCTCGCAGGCTGGGCCGTCACCCCGCCGCGGGTGACCCTCATCACCGAACCCTTCTCAGGACTCGGCCCCTCCGACCGGGACGAACGCAGGGCGCTGATCGAAGCCATTGCCGCCGCCGGTTCCGCCGTCCTCCTCGAAGCAGCGGATGCCGCGCAGCTCGTCGGGTTGAGCGACCGTATCCTCGTGCAGCGCCGCACCCGCATCTCCGCAGAACTTTCCCGCGAGGAGGCGACCGTCCGCGGACTCGCCTCGCTCAGCATCCGACCCGGATTACAACGTTAGAATTGAGGACGACGTGACAGACCAGAATGCGCGCGACAGCGGGCACCCCGAAGACGAAGGAGTCGAGACGATGACCGATCGAGCTGACAACCAGCAAACGGAACGCTACGTGATCGGGGTCGACTACGGCACCCTGTCCGGTCGCGCCGTCGTCGTGCGAGTGTCGGACGGCGCGGAGCTCGGCAGCGCGGTCCTCGACTACCCGCACGGCGTCATGGACACCGCACTCGTCACAAGCGGCAAGACGCTGCCGCCGGACTGGGCACTCCAGGTACCGCAGGATTACGTCGACGTGCTCAGGACCGCCGTGCCCGAAGCTGTGAAGATCGCCGGCATCGACCCGGCATCCGTCATCGGTCTCGGAACCGACTTCACGGCATGCACCATGGTGCCGACCCTCGCAGACGGCACCCCACTCAGCGAGCTGCCCGAGTACGCCGACCGCCCGCACGCCTACGTCAAGCTGTGGAAGCACCACGCCGCCCAGCCCCAGGCGGACCGCATCACCGAGCTGGCGGCATCCCGCGGTGAAAGCTGGCTGCCGCGCTACGGCGGACTCATCTCGAGTGAGTGGGAGTTCGCGAAGGGGCTGCAGCTGCTCGAAGAAGATCCCGAACTGTACAACCGCATGGACCACTGGGTCGAGGCCGCGGACTGGATCGTCTGGCAGCTCACCGGCGAGTACGTCCGTAACGCCTGCACCGCGGGCTACAAGGGCATCTATCAGGACGGTGAATACCCGAGCCGCGACTACCTCGCCGCCCTCAACCCCGACTTCGCCGACTTCGTCGAGACCAAGGTCGACCATCCGATCGGACAGCTCGGAGACGCCGCAGGCCGACTGTCGGCCGAGGCAGCAGCCTGGACCGGACTGCCTGAGGGCATTGCCGTCGCCGTCGGCAACGTCGACGCCCACGTCGCAGCCCCCGCAGCGCGCGGGGTGCTCCCCGGGCAGATGGTCGCCATCATGGGAACATCCACCTGCCACGTCATGAACAGCGACAAGCTCGTCGAGGTCCCCGGCATGTGCGGCGTCGTCGACGGCGGCATCGTGTCCGGCCTCTATGGCTACGAAGCCGGCCAGTCCGGTGTCGGCGACATCTTCGCCTGGTACGTGAAGAACCAGGTTCCGTCCTCGTACTACGAGGCGGCGGAAGAAGCAGACCTCAGCATCCACCAGTATCTGACGAGCCTGATCCAGGACCAGCCCGTCGGCGGCCACGGCCTCGTCGCGCTCGACTGGCAGTCAGGAAACCGTTCTGTCCTCGTCGACCACGAGCTCTCCGGCGTCGTGCTCGGCACCACGCTCACCACGCGGGCCGAAGAGATCTACCGCGCGCTGTTCGAGGCCACCGCATTCGGCACCCGGGTCATCGTCGAGACCTTCAACGCCTCCGGTGTTCCCGTCACCGAGTTCATCGTCGCCGGTGGACTGCAGAAGAACCCCTTCCTCATGCAGACCTACTCGAACATCCTGCGGATGCCGATCTCCACGATCGCGAGCGACCAGGGTCCCGCCCTCGGATCGGCCATCCATGCCGCGGTCGCTGCGGGCGCGTACGCCGATGTGCAGGCGGCCGGGCAGGCCATGGGCAAGGTCAACAAGAACGTGTTCACCCCGGATGAAGAGGCGGCGACCTCATACGACCGCCTCTTCGCCGAGTACCGCGAACTGCACGACTACTTCGGTCGCGGCGGCAACGACGTCATGCACCGGTTGCGTCAGCTGAAGCGGGAGGCACTCGCGTGAGCACCTTCCCCCCTGAGATCGAGGTCGCCATCGCCCGGGTCAGGGCAGACGTGTCCCGCCTTCACGGTGAACTCGTGCGCTATGGGCTCGTCGTCTGGACCGGCGGCAACGTCTCCGGCCGAGTTCCGGGCGCCGACCTCTTCGTGATCAAGCCGTCCGGCGTGAGCTACGACGACCTGGCACCGGAGAACATGATCCTCTGCGACCTCGACGGCGCCGTCATCCCCGGCACCCCCGGTTCAGAGCGTTCCCCGTCGAGCGACACGGCAGCCCACGCCTACGTGTACCGCAACATGCCCGAGGTCGGCGGCGTCGTCCACACCCACTCCACCTACGCGGTGGCGTGGGCGGCGCGCAACGAACCCATCCCGTGTGTGATCACGGCGATGGCCGACGAGTTCGGCGACGAGATCCCCGTCGGACCGTTCGCCATCATCGGAGACGACTCGATCGGCCGGGGCATCGTCGAGACGCTCGCCGGCCACCGCAGCCGTGCCGTGCTCATGGCCAACCACGGTCCATTCACGATCGGCAAGGACGCGAAGGATGCCGTGAAGGCCGCCGTCATGGTCGAGGACGTCGCCCGCACCGTGCACATCTCACGCCAGCTCGGTGAGGCCGTTCCGATTCCCCAGCCCGCCATCGATTCCCTTTTCGACCGCTACCAGAACGTCTACGGCCAGGCGCCGCAGGGCGCGCTCGCCGACTCCCAAGGAGACACCAATGCCTAAGCTGACCACCTCACTCGACCAGTACGAAGTCTGGTTCCTCACCGGAAGCCAGAACCTCTACGGCGAGGAGACCCTCAAGCAGGTCGCCGACCAGTCGCAGGAGATCGCCCGCGTCCTCGGCGCGGCATCCGATATCCCGGTGAAGGTCGTCTGGAAGCCCGTGCTCAAGGACTCCGAGTCGATCCGCCGGGCGGCCCTCGACGCGAACGCCGACGACACGGTGATCGGCCTCATCGCCTGGATGCACACCTTCTCTCCCGCGAAGATGTGGATCGCCGGCCTTGACGCCCTGACGAAGCCGCTGCTGCACCTGCACACGCAGGCCAACGTGGCGTTGCCGTGGGGCGAGATCGACTTCGACTTCATGAACCTCAACCAGGCCGCACACGGCGACCGGGAGTTCGGTTACATCCAGACCCGACTCGGCGTCTCGCGCAAGACCGTCGTCGGCCACGTCTCGAACCCGGCCGTCACCGCCCAGGTCGGCACCTGGATGCGCGCCGCCGCCGGCTGGGCAGCCACCCACGAGCTCAAGCTCGCCCGCTTCGGTGACAACATGCGCTACGTCGCCGTCACCGAGGGTGACAAGACCGAAGCCGAGCTGAAGTTCGGCGTTCAGGTCAACACCTGGGGAGTGAACGAACTGGCGGATGCCGTCGCCGCGGCTTCCGAGAGCGACATCGACGCCCTCGTGGCCGAGTACGAAGAGCTCTACGACGTCGTGCCCGAGCTGCGGAAGGGCGGCGACCGCCACGCATCGCTCCGCGATGGTGCTGCGATCGAGATCGGACTGCGGTCCTTCCTCGAAGAGGGCGGCTTCGGCGCGTTCACGACCTCGTTCGAAGACCTCGGCGCGCTCAAGCAACTCCCAGGACTCGCCGTGCAGCGGCTCATGGCCGAGGGCTACGGTTTCGGTGCCGAGGGGGACTGGAAGACCGCGATTCTCGTGCGCGCGGCATCCGTCATGGGGGCCGGTCTGCCCGGCGGCGCCTCGCTCATGGAGGACTACACCTACCACCTCGTCCCCGGCGAGGAGCAGATCCTCGGCGCCCACATGCTCGAGGTCAGCCCGGGCCTCAGCTCGGCCAAACCGACGCTGGAGATCCACCCGCTCGGCATCGGCGGCAAGGACGACCCGGTGCGGCTCGTGTTCAGCACCGACCCGGGCCCGGCCATCGTGGTCGCGATGAGCGACATGCGCGACCGGTTCCGCCTGGTGGCGAACGTCGTCGACGTGATCGAGCCGGCCGAAGCGCTGCCGAACCTTCCTGTCGGCCATGCCGTCTGGAAGCCGCAGCCGTCGTTCTCGACCTCAGCTGCAGCCTGGCTGACCGCCGGGGCCGCACACCACACGGTCATGTCGACCGCGGTCGGGCTCGATGTCTTCCGTGATTTCGCAGAGATCGCGAAGACCGAGCTGCTCGTCATCGACAACGACACCACCCTCGACGGGTTCTCCCGCGAGGTGCGCTGGAACAACGCCTACTACCGCCTGGCGCAGGGCTTCTAGCCCTCGTCGATTCTGGGGACGGATGCCGACCGGCATCCGTCCCCTTTTTCCTGCGTTTTGTGATCGCTCACAAAGCGCACCGAAATGTTCCATATCCCTCTTGCGCTTAGCGTTTTGTGAGCGCTAACATTCGAGGCACGGCCAGAATGGACTGGCCGACCGGTACCACGACACAGCACTCGCTTCTCCGTCGTCGCCGGCCGAACAAGGAGGTTTGGTTGTGAAGAAAACACTGGGAGCTGCCGTCGCCATCGGCGCACTGCTCCTCGCACTCACGGGGTGCGCGCAAGAGGCAGGCGGAGGATCCGAGGGGCCAACAGCCCCGGAAGACATCGTCGTCGGATTCGCACAGGTCGGCGCCGAGAGCGGCTGGAGGACGGCCAACACCGCAGACATCCAGTCGGCCTTCAAGGACGCAGGGATCGAACTGAAGTTCTCTGACGCCCAGCAGAAGCAGGAGAACCAGATCAAGGCCATCAGGTCGTACATCCAGCAGGACGTCGATGTCATCGCCTTCTCGCCGGTCATCGAATCCGGGTGGGATGCTGTTCTCAACGAGGCGAAAGACGCCGGCATCCCGGTCGTTCTCACCGACCGCGCCGTCGACAGCACCGACGACTCGCTCTATGTCAGCTTCCTCGGCTCCGACTTCATCGAGGAGGGCAAGAAGGCCGGCGACTGGCTCGTCGAGGAGTTCGCCGACTCGAGCGACCCGGTGAAGATCATCCAGCTCGAAGGCACGACAGGCGCCGCCCCTGCTCTCGACCGGGCAGAAGGCTTCGCCGAGGTGATCAAGGCCGACGAGAAGTTCGAAGTGGTTGCATCACAGACCGGCGACTTCACTCGCGCGGGCGGCAAGCAGGTCACTGAGGCCCTGCTCAAGTCCAACCCGGATGTCGACGTGATCTACGCGCACAACGACGACATGGGACTCGGGGCGATCGAAGCGATCGAGGCCGCTGGCATGACGCCGGGCGAAGACATCACCATCATCACGGTCGACGCCGTGAAGGATGGCATGCAGGCCCTCGCCGACGGCAAGATCAACTTCATCGTCGAATGCTCGCCGCTTCTCGGCAAGCAACTCGTCGACATCGTGACCAAGGTGGTCGCCGGTGAAGAGGTCGAGAAGCGCATCATCACGGAAGAGACGACGTTCACGCAGGAGCAGGCCGTCGAGGCCCTCCCCGATCGTCAGTACTAAGAAATCACCAGCAGCGTATCGGGGCCGGGTAGTCCGGCCCCGATACGCTGCGATCACATCGACGTCCCTCAGCGCAGAGAGATCACAGCATGACCGAACCACAGCCAGCCGTTGCGATGGAGAACATCTCCATCAGTTTTCCGGGGGTGAAAGCCCTCGATGATGTCAGCTTCCGGATGTTCCCCGGCGAAGTCCACTCGCTCATGGGCGAAAACGGCGCGGGCAAGTCGACGCTCATCAAGGCGCTGACCGGCGTCTACCGGATCGACAGTGGAGTGATCACCGTCGGAGGCGAATCGGTTTCGTTCTCGGGAACCGCGGAGGCGCAGGCCGCCGGGGTATCGACCGTCTACCAGGAGGTGAACCTCCTCACCAACCTCACCGTCGCCGAGAACATTCTTCTCGGCCGCGAACCACGTCGCTTCGGTGGCATCGACTGGAAAGCAACCCGCAGGCGGGCATCCGAACTGCTTCACCGTCTCCACCTCGACATCGATCCGAACTCGCGGCTCGGTTCGCATTCGCTCGCTGTGCAGCAACTCGTGGCCATTGCGCGCGCAACAGACATCAACGCTCGCGTCCTCATCCTCGACGAACCCACCTCGAGCCTGGACGCCGATGAGGTCCAGGAACTGTTCCGCATCATCAGGAACCTCAAGGACGCCGGGGTCGCCATCCTTTTCGTGTCGCACTTCCTCGACCAGGTGTACGAGATCTCCGACCGGCTCACCGTGTTGCGCAACGGCAAGCTCGTCGGCGAGTACCTCACGGACGAGATCCTCCGGATCGAACTGGTCCAGAAGATGATCGGCAAGGAACTCACCGTTCTCGAGGCGCTCGAGCGCAAGACGAAGGCGCAGTCCGTCGATGAGGAGGCGCTCGTTCCCTACCTCTCGGCGATCGGGCTCGGCCGTAAAGGGTCGATCGAACCGATCGACCTCGAGGTGTACGAGGGGGAAGTGGTCGGACTCGCCGGCCTCCTCGGCTCCGGCCGCACCGAACTCGCCCGTATCCTCGCCGGAGTCGATCGAGCGGATGCCGGAACGCTCACCGTCGAGGGCATCCCGAAACGGATCCGGACCCCGCGCCAGGCGATCCGTGACCGCATCGTCTACTCGAGCGAGAACAGACGGGCCGAAGGAATCCTCGACGACCTGACGGTGCGGGACAACATCGCGCTCGCACTGCAGGCCGACCGCGGCTGGTTCCGACCGATCCCGAAGAAGAGACAGACCGAACTCGCCGAGAGTTACATCCAGGCGCTCAACATCCGTCCCGCTGACCCCGACGCTCTCCTTCGCAACCTCTCGGGAGGCAACCAGCAGAAAGTGCTGCTCGCCCGGTGGCTGGCCATCGCGCCGCGGCTACTCATCCTCGACGAACCCACCCGCGGGATCGACGTGGGGGCGAAGGCCGAGATCCAGAAACTGGTCTCCAACCTCGCCGAGAACGGCATGAGCGTGCTCTACATCTCCGCAGAACTCGACGAGGTCCTCCGGCTGAGCCACCGGGTCGCCGTCATGCGTGACCGTCGCATGGTCGCAGACATCGAGAACGACGATTTGTCGACGGACAACCTGCTCGCCATCATCGCCGAGGGTTCTGAGACGGAGGCCGTCGCATGAGGCGATTGATGGCACACCGGCTGTTCTGGCCTGTGGCGATGCTGCTGGCCCTGTTCCTCGTCAACCTGATCGCCTTCCCCGGGTTCTTCTCCATCCAGGTCCGTGACGGGCACCTGTTCGGAAGCCTCATCGACATCCTGCGGAACGGATCGCCGACACTGATGATCGCCGTCGGCATGACACTTGTCATCGCGACCCGCGGGATCGACCTCTCGGTGGGTGCGGTCTGTGCGATCTCCGGCGCTGTGGCCTGCTCGATCATCCTTGGCTCCCCGGACCCCGGCAGCCCCGGCACCGTCATCGTCGCGGTCGTCGTGGCCATCCTCATCTCACTCGTGCTCGGACTGTGGAACGGATTCCTCGTCGCCGTGCTCGGCATCCAGCCGATCATCGCCACGCTCATCCTGATGACCGCCGGTCGCGGCGTCGCCATGCTCATCACCGAGGGTCAGATCCTCACGGTGAACAGCCCGCCGTTCAAGGTGCTCGGGTCGGGCTTCTTCGCCGGACTCCCGGTCTCGGTCCTCATCGCCGCAGCGCTGTTCCTCTTCGCGCTGCTCCTGACGCGCCGAACTGCGCTCGGGCTGATGATCGAAGCTGTGGGTATCAACCCGGAGGCATCCCGTCTCGCTGGTGTCCGGTCGCGCGGCCTCTTGATCAGTGTCTACGTCTTCACGGCATTCTGTGCGGCGATCGCCGGACTCGTGCTCACGAGCAACCAGACAGCAGCGGATGCCAACAACACCGGCCTGTTCATCGAGCTCGATGCCATCCTCGCCGTCGTCATCGGTGGCACATCCCTCGCCGGCGGCCGGTATTCACTGCTCGGCACGCTGATCGGGGCGCTCGTGATCCAGACCCTGGTGACGACGGTGTACACGGTCGGCATCCCGCCGATCGCGACGATGGTGTTCAAGGCCGCCGTGGTCACCGCCGTCTGCCTGCTCCAGTCACCGCGCACGACTGAGCTCATCGACTCGTGGCATCGCCGCGTCGCCGCTCGACGCATCCCGGAGGTTTCCGCATGACCGCTCTCGCACCGTCGCCGCCCGGCCGCGCCACCCGACCGATCGACCAGGTCCGCAACGCCCTGACCAACCCGAAGTACGGACCGGTCATCGTCACCGGTGTGCTTCTCGTCGGCATGTTCGTTGCCGGTGCGTTCCGCTACCGCGGTTTCACGAACCCGCAGGTGGTCGCGAACCTCTTCATCGACAATGCCTACCTCCTCGTTCTCGCCGTCGGCATGACGTTCGTCATCCTGACCGGGGGGATCGACCTCTCCGTCGGCGCAGTCCTGGCGATGTCGACGATGATCACGGCCACCCTGCTGCAGTCGGGTTGGTCGCCAGGAGTGATCATTCCGCTCGTCCTGGTTCTGACGTCCGTCCTCGGCCTGCTGGTCGGCCTGATGATCCACTACTTCCAGATCCAGCCCTTCATCGCGACGCTCGCCGCCATGTTCCTCGCCCGCGGTCTCTGTTACGTCATCAGCAACACGACGATCTCCATCGTCGACCCGGTGTTCGTCGCGCTGGCGCAGACGCGCATCCCACTGGCGCCGCGGCTGAGCATCACCCCGAGCGTGATCATCGCGATCGTCGTCATCGCCGTCGCCGTCTTCGTGCTGCACTACACGCGCCTCGGGCGCACGGTGTATGCGATCGGCGGCAGCGAGCAGTCCGGCGTGCTGATGGGCCTGCCGGTCGCCCGCACCAAAGTGCTGGTCTACGTGATCAGCGGATTCTGCTCCGGACTCGCGGGGGTGTTGTACAGCTTCTACACGCTGTCTGGGTACGCGCTGACGGCGATCGGAACGGAACTCGATGCCATCGCCGCCGTGGTGATCGGCGGCACGCTGCTGACGGGTGGATACGGTTTCGTCCTCGGATCGGTGCTCGGTGTTCTCGTGCTGGGGACCATCCAGACCCTCATCACCTTCGACGGGAACCTCACCTCGTGGTGGACGCGGATCTTCATCGGTGCCCTGCTGCTCGTGTTCATCATCCTGCAGAAGGTTCTGACCGGGAGACGGACGTGACGGCATCCGCTGTGCCGTGACGCCGCCCGGGTGAACTTTCGGGTCGCCACGAGGCGCGATAATCGAGTGAGAAGGCAGGGGCGCGAGTCGCCGGGCAGGAGTGGGCCGAGGTGGTGACAAACGACGATGAGCGGGCGCGCGTCGCCAACATCTTCGACGTCGCACGCCTCGCCGGTGTGAGCCATCAGACCGTTTCTCGGGTGCTCAACGACCTGCCGAACGTGCGGCCGGCCACACGCGACCGGGTCGAGAAGGCCATCAAACAGTTGCGCTACACGCCGTCTCAGGCTGCACGGGCGCTCGTGACCCGACGCTCTAGGACGATCGGCCTGATCACGACAGGGGGCCCGGACTATGGACCCTCATCGACCGCGCTCCACTTCAACGACGCCGCACGCGACGCCAGGTATGCGGTGAGCATGGCAAGCATGCTCGATTCGGATCCGACGTCGCTGCGTTCGGCCGTCGAGCTGCTCGTCCGGCAGAATGTCGAGGCCATCGTGCTCATCGCCGCACACGCTGGTGCGCTCGACGCGATTCTGGGGATCGAACTCGGAGTTCCGCTGGTCGCGGTCGATGCCGGGGGACGCCCCGGTGTGCACAGCGTCGCGCTCGACCAGTACGCGGGAGCGCGGGCCGCCGTCGAGCACCTGATCGGGCTCGGTCACCGCGACATCCGGCACATCTCCGGGCCTCGGGATTCGGCGGATGCCGCCGAGCGGGTCAGGGGTTGGAAGGATGCGCTCGGTGCGGCCGGACTTGTGGCGCGCGAGCATCTCGTCGGCGACTGGACCCCGGCGAGCGGACACCGCCACGGCGCCGTGCTCGCCGCCGACCGCGAGATGACGGCTGTCTTCTCGGGCAATGACCAGATGGCGCTCGGTCTCATGCACGCACTCAGCCAGGCCGGGCTGCGCGTACCACAGGACGTCAGCGTCGTCGGGTTCGACGACATCCCGGAGGCGGAGCACTTCGCGCCTCCACTGACCACGATCCGTCAGGACTTCGACGGCCTCGGGCGCGACATCATGACGGAGCTGCTCGCTGTGCTCCGCGACGAGGAGGCAGCCGACCTGCCACGGATCGTGCCCGAGCTCGTCGTTCGCGAGTCGACCGCGC
This sequence comes from Mycetocola sp. CAN_C7, assembly GCF_015752285.1. Lineage (NCBI taxonomy): Bacteria > Bacillati > Actinomycetota > Actinomycetes > Micrococcales > Microbacteriaceae > Mycetocola > Mycetocola sp. CAN_C7. Next base: position 133,385 of record NZ_JADOUY010000001.1, on the reverse strand, counting down.
CACCGCGGTCCTGATTCTGGTCGGGCTGTCACGCTCAACAGGAGTGCGGTTCTGAACAACGTCGATTTCTCCTGTTGAGTGTTCGTTTGCGACGGATTCTTCTGTTGAGCGTCACAAGGGGTGGGGTTCTGGCAGTGTGGAGAGCATGAGTGATCTTCGAGTGGCCATCGCGCCTGACTCCTTCAAAGGCACGGCGACCGCGACGGAGGTGACGGCGGCGCTCGCCGAAGGCTGGCTCGGGGAACGGCCGGGTGACACCCTGATCCGGATGCCTCTGGCCGACGGCGGAGAAGGGACCCTCGACGCGTTCGAACTCGCTGTGCCAGATGCGAGGCGGATGCCGGTGACGGTGACGGGCCCGGACGGGCGGCCGGTCGCCGCGAGCTGGATCCTCCTGCCGGATAACTCGGCGGTCGTCGAGCTTGCGGTCACCAGCGGCATCACCCTGCTCGACCCGCTTCAGCCGCTCGATGCCCACACGATCGGGTTCGGGGAGGCCATCGCCGCCGCGCTCGACTCCGGTGTCGACCGGCTCTACCTGGCCATCGGAGGCAGCTCGTCCACCGACGGGGGCGCAGGAGCGCTGACTGCGCTCGGTGCCGTCTTCAGCGACGCATCCGGGCAGCAGATCGCCCCGGGCGGGCGTGGCCTCGCGACCGTCGCCGCCGTCGACACCACGCAGCTGCGGGTGCTTCCGGCCGGAGGAGCGACGATCCTCACCGACGTGACCAACCCGTTGCTCGGGCCGTCAGGCGCCGCGGCCGTTTTCGGTCCGCAAAAGGGAGCGACGCCCAGCGAGGTCGCCGAGCTCGATGCCGCCCTTGAGCTGTTCGCGACCGTGATCGGTGGAGACACGGGCAGACCGGGCGCGGGCGCTGCGGGCGGCACCGGGTTCGCGCTCACCGCCTGGGGCGCGCACATCGCAGCCGGAGCCGACGCGATCGGTGAGGTGATGCACGCGCCAGAGACGGTGGCATCCGCAACGGTCGTGATCACAGGGGAAGGGCGTTTCGATGGTCAGTCGGATGCCGGCAAGGTGCCGTCGTACGTGCGGTCGCTTGCCGAGCAGACCGGGGCGTCACCGCTGCTTGTCGCCGGCGCGATCACGGCCGAGCCGGTCGGGTTCGCCCACGCGGTCTCGCTGACAGAGCTCGCCGGCAGCGCGGACGCCGCCATGTCCGACACGGCGCACTGGCTCCGTGAGGCGGGCGCCGCCCTCGCCCGGTCGGTCAGCGCCGGCTCGTAGCGCTGGCGTGCGCACGGTCTCCTCACGGGTTCCGGACGCACTCACGTGGTGCGCCGGGTGCGTCTGCCCGTCGCGCCGTCGGCATCCGCTCGCGAGTGCGTCGTCTGCCTCGACTAGAGCCCGAGCGTGGGATTGGCAGCGCGGAGGGCGTCGAGGGCGGAGGCCGCTGCCGGCCCTGTCGTGGTGAGCGCGGTCGCGTTGGACATGATCCACACCGCGCCGGTGAACAGATGGGTGGCAGCTGTCGTCGACACCTCGTTCTCGCCGGTCATCTCGTAGCCGGTGACGGTGCCCGTCGTCACGCTCGAGAACCCCGCACCGACCAGGGCCGACTCGAGGTCGGCGCGTTGCGTCGCCGTCACCTCGACCGCGTGGATCGTGAACACGCCGTCGGAGTTCGGCACCCCCCACGCGCAGGCGCGCGCCTGGCTCGCTGCGGCGAGCGTGCTGTCGATCTCGGCGACCGGGAACCATCCGCTGGATTCGGTGGGCGATCGCTCGCCGAGGAACTCGGTGGCGTCGGAGAAGAGAGCCCGTGCCTGCGCGATCGGCAGCAGCGTCTCGCATTCGACGATGGTGAGGGGTTCAACCGTTGGGGTGGGTGTCGCCGTCGCAGAGGGAGTTGCGGATTCCGATGAACCGGAGCCCGGACTCGGTGTGGGCGCAGTGGGTGTGCAGCCCGCGACGGCAACCGCCATCGCGAGACACGCTACGACCACCGTGGGCCTCATGGGCAGGATGTTAGTCCTCGCACCGCCTCTCCGATAGGGGTACATCGACGTCGGATCCGGCGGCACCCTGCGGCGCGCCCTCACGCCGCGTACTCCGGTGTTCCTGCCCTGCTCATGTGCGTACCCGGTGAGCGGGTTCGGAAGGGATGAGTGCCTGCCCGCCGGTCAGGCGAGCCAGCGGCGCAGCGTCTCCGCCTCGCGTGGCAGCACGGCCGGGTCGTCGCCGGGGACGAACTCGAGCAGGGCATCCGTCACCCCCGGAATCGCGCGCAGAGAGGTCAGCACCCGCTGCCACAGCTCGGCCCGGCCGGCCAGCGGCAGCGGTTCGGAATCCGGCCACCACGAGAACACGTGCACCGTCGACACCCACGGCGCGACGGCCTCGAGTTCAGCGAGAGCCCGCTCGTCGTCGAGTCCTTTCGTCGGCTGCCAGTACGAACTGACGTTGGCGGATGCCGTCTCCTCCAGCAGACGTCGAGCGGATGCGCCGCTGTCGGTGAGGGTCCCGCCATGGAACTCGAGGGCGAGCTCGACTCCGTAGTCCTCGGCACGCAGCGCGCTCTCGCGGAGGATCGCCGTCGTCTCCGCGCGTTCCGCCGCCGACACGCTGCCTGATCCGTTGCGCCCCGCCCAGACCCGGACCCGCGGGGCGCCGAGAGCGGATGCCACGGCGAGGGTCTCGTCGATGTCGTCGTCAGGGGTGCACCGGAAGTACGAACCGAGCGACGCCACGGCCAGGCCGGCCTCGCGGGTTCGTTCGCCGACCCGCCTCGCCCGCTCGAGGTCCCCTGGCGGAACGTGGACATCGGTGCCCCACTCGATCGACTGGAGACCGGCCCCGACGGCGTGCGCGATCACCTTTTCGACGCTGAGGTCTCGGAACGTCACCGAGCAGAGCCCGGCCCGGATGGATGCCGTCGAGCGCGTCGTCATGGTTCCAGCGTATGCACGGTCGGTTCGTCCCGGAAGGGCCGATCAGAGAACGCCGACGCCTGAGAGGTACGGGGAGACGACGGCGTCGAACGCGGATGCCGTGCGGCCCGCCACCTCCGGCCAGGACGCGTCCCAGATCTCCTGGTTGAAGATTTCCACCTCGATGTCTCCCGCATACCCGGAGGCGACCACAGCAGTGGTGAGCGATGCGAAGTCGATCACGCCGTCGCCAGGATAGTGGCGGGAGAGGAGCACATCGGCTGCGAGCGGCGTCGCCCAGTCACAGACCTGATAGCTGGCGATCCGCCCGCTCGCCCCCGCCCGTGCGATCTGGTCGAGCACCTGCGGATCCCACCAGACGTGGAAGGTGTCGACGACGACGCCGACGGCCTCGGCGGGGAACTGCTCGGCGATGTCGAGGGCCTGGCCGAGGGTCGACACCACCGCGCGGTCTGACACGTACATCGGATGCAGCGGCTCGATCGCGAGCGTCACCCCTGCTTCCAGCGCGTAGTCGGAGAGTTCCCCGAGAGCATCCGTCACCCGCGATCGCGCACCGATGAGGTCGCGCGAGCCGGCGGGAATGCCCCCGGCGACCAGCACGAGTGCGGGAGCCCCGAGGGCTGCGGTCTCGTCGATGGCCCGCCGGTTGTCGTCGATGGCCGCGCGTCGTTCGGCGCCCTCTGCCAGGGTGAAGAAGCCTCCGCGGCACATGCTCGACACGCGCAGGCCGGAATCCTCGACGAGCTTCACGCTGGCAGCGAGGCCCACTTCGGCCACTGGTTCACGCCAGAGGCCGATGCTCGTGTACCCCGCATCGGCGGTGACGCGGAGGGCGTCGGCCAGTGGTGCGTACTTGATCGTCGCTTGGTTGAGCGACAGGAGGGGATGGGTCATGCGCGGATTCCGTTCAGGGCGAGCTGGCCGTGCCAGCGGGCGGCGGCGAGCTCGGGCCGTTCGAGGGCACCGGCCTCGTTCGCGAGCCGGACGATCTCGGAGAGATGCGGCAGGCTCCTCGCGGAATGCAGTCCCCCGACCATGCTGAACGCTTGCTGGTGACCGTTGAGCCAGGCGAGAAAGGCGATGCCCGTCTTGTAGTAGAACGTCGGTGCCGCGAAGATCTGACGCGACAACGCCTCGGTCGGGCCGAGAATCCGACGGTAGCGCGTGACATCACCGGCGTCGAGCGCCTGAACGGCAGCCGATGCGTTGGGGGTGACGGCCGCGAAGGCGCCGAGCAATGCGTCGGAGTGGGCAGTGTCGTCTCCGGCGATGAGGTCGACGTAGTTGAAATCGTCTCCGGTGAACAACGTCGCCGACTCGGGCAGGCGCGATCGCACGGAGACCTCGTGCGACGCATCCAGGAGGCTCATTTTGATTCCGCGGATGCTGTCGGCGTTTTCACGGATGATCTCGAGAACCGTGGCAGACGACTTCTCGAAATCGGTCGAGCCGAAGTATCCGGCCAGTACCGGGTCGAACGCTTCGCCGAGCCAGTGCAGGGTCACCGGTGTCGTCGCGGCAGCGAGAACCTCCCGGTAGACGCGGAGATAGTCGTCGGCGTTCGTCGCGGCCCGAGCGAGATGTCTGCTGGCCATCAGAACGACGCCGGCACCGGCATCCTCGGTGAAATGCAGCTGTTCCTTGTACGCGTCGATGACGGCGTCGAGAGTGATGACCTCGTCGGCGACATGGTCGGTGTTGACGCCGACGACGAGTGCGCCGTCGACCGTCCGGGCTTCGGCCGCGCTGCGGGTGATGAGCTCGCGCGTTGCCGCGGTGTCGAGTCCCATGTTGCGCTGTGCAGTGTCCATGGCGTCGGCGACACCGAGCCCCCACGACCAGACGTGGTGCCTGAATGCGAGCGTCGCATCCCAGTCGATGTCTGCGGGCCTGCCGGGCGTGTTGTCTGCGAAGGTCTTCGGGATGACGTGCGCTGCGGCGTACGCGACGCGGGACCGGAGCGGCTGCCGGGGTTTCTCGAACGCCGGTGCTGGAGCGAGTTCCGTCGTGCTCACCGAGCCGTCGGCGGCGAGAAGGGCGAGCTCGGTCATGCGGGGACCGGGATGCTGACCGGGGCGAGGGCGATGCGGGTGCCGGTCTCGGAGCTCTTCAGCCCCTGTTCGGCGAGCTGAACGCCGCGTGCGCCGGCGAGGAAGTCGAACGGGTTGGGGGCGTCGTCGACGACGTGGAGGATGAACTCCTCCCACTGTGTCTTGAACCCGTTCTGGAAGACGTCGTTGGTCGGAACCTCGAGCCAGTCGGTGTCGTAGTCGTGGGTTTCGGCGAGGTCGGGGTTCCAGACCGGCTTCGGCGTTGCCGTTCGCGGCTGGATCTTGCAGCCGAAGAGACCGACGACGGCGCTGCCGTGGGTGCCGTCCACCTGGAACTCGACGAGTTCGTCACGGTTGACCCGCACCGTCCAGCTGGAGTTGAGCTGGGCGATGATGCCGCCCTCGAGTTCGAAGACGGCATATGCGGCGTCGTCTGCGGTGGCCTCGTAGCTGTCGCCCCGCTCGTCGACCCGGGTGGGGATGTGGGTGACCGCCCGGGCGTAGACGCTCTCGACGCGACCGAACAGGTTCTCGAGAACGTAGTTCCAGTGCGGGAACATGTCGACGATGATGCCGCCGCCGTCTTCCTTGCGGTAGTTCCAGCTGGGGCGCTGGGCGTCCTGCCAGTCACCCTCGAACACCCAGTAGCCGAATTCGCCGCGCACAGACAGGATGCGTCCGAAGAAGCCCGAGTCGATGAGGCGCTTGAGCTTCTGCAGGCCGGGGAGGTAGAGCTTGTCGTGTACGACGCCGTTCTTGACGCCGGCCTCATCGGCGAGGCGGGCGAGTTCGAGGGCTTCCTCGAAGCTTTCAGCCGTCGGCTTCTCGGTGTAGATCGCCTTGCCGGCTGCGATGGCCTTCCTGATGGCGGATGCTCGCGCCTGCGTGACGAGGAAGTCGGCGTAGATCTGCCACCGGTCGTCGGCGAGCGCTTCGTCGAGATTGGTGGTGTAGTGGGCGATGCCGTGCTTCTCGGCGAGGTCCTTGAGTTTCTGCTCGTTGCGACCGACGAGGATCGGCTCCACCTGAACGCGCGTACCGTCGGCGCGGAGCACGCCTCCCTGCTCGCGGATGGCGAGGATCGAGCGCAGCAGGTGCTGACGGTAGCCCATGCGTCCCGAGACGCCGTTCATGATGATTCCGATGGTCGACTCTGACACGTTGTGCTCTCTCCTCGAGGTGGTCCCGACCGTCGGCGACAGCCGGGAAAGCGTTTACCCGAGTGTAGGACAGAACGGCGCTTTCCGGCAAGTGGCCGGGCGGGGCTGGTCGCGCCCGCCCGGTCAGCGGGGCGGCGTGCTTTCGCGGACGACGACCGTGCTGCCGATCGTGACGGCGGCATCCGTGTCCTCGCCGATGGCCAGGGCGAGTGCCTGCGCCCCGATCTCCTCGAGCGGGATCCGCACGGTGGTGAGCGGCGGCGTGATGTCTCGGACGGTGGGGATGTCGTCGAAGCCGGCGATCGCGATCGCATCGCCGGGAACCACCCCGGCCTCCCTGAATGCCGACAGGGCGCCGACGGCCATGACATCGCTCGCCGCGAAGACGAGGTCGATGTCGTCGAGCCCCTGCTCGATCAGCTGGACCGCCCCGGAGAAGCCGCCGTCCCTGGTGAACTCGGAACGCACGATGTGGTCGGGACGGATGCTGAGATCGTGTTCGGCGAGTCCTGCAGCGAAGCCGGCGAGGCGGTCGCGCGAGGTGAGGAGGTCATCGGCGCCGGTGATCGCCGCGAACCGGCGGTAGCCGAGCTCGACGAGGCGCGTCGCCAGCATCCGGGCGCCATCGGTGTTGTCGATCACGACGGTGCGGAAGGGGAGTTCGTTCTGGCTGATGAACACCACCCGTCCACCGTTCTGCTCGAACGCGGTGAGTTCGGTGATGAGGGCCTGCTCGCCGTCGCTCGCGCTCGAGCGTGATCCGGCCAGGATCATCACCCGCGGTCGTTGCCCGCGGAGGGCGCGGACGAGTTCGAGTTCGCGGTCGGGGCTCCGGCCGGTCACCGCCATGGTCACCACGAGACCCGATTGCTCGGATGCCCGGATCACGCCGGCGGCGATCGACGAGAAGTAGGGGTCGGCGATGTCGGCGACGAGCAGGGCGACGGTGTTCGTTGCGCCTTTCGCGACGGCCTGGGCCGAGAGGTTGGGGGTGTAATTGAGCCGGGCGGCCGCCGCGAGCACCTTTTCCCGGTACGCCTCGTTGACCTTGCGTTCGCTCCCGTTCAGCGCTCGGGACGCCGTCGCAAGCGACACGCCGGCCTCGCGGGCGACGTCGTGCAGTGTGACAGGGGAGGTGCGAGGGGGCTGATCCATGGGTCTCCCGTTCGGGCCAGACGTGCACGGCATCGTGCCGGGGCGAGGTCGATGCCATTGTGCCACGACCGCCGGCGGGAGAGCAGGAGCCTGCCCGGTGTGGGAGAACGCTTTCCCTGTTATCGTGGGAGCCTCAACCGTCAGGGAGGCACGTCGATGGGCAGTGAAGCGAGCACCGATCCACTCCCGCCGCGACTGCAGGAGACCCCAGGCGGCCTGTCGATCAGCTCAGGGAAGACGAACCTCGCGAGCTACGTCACTGCACCGGATGTCGCGGCGATCGAATCGCCCAGGCCGTACCTGCACCCGATCCGCACCCTCGGCGGCACGGTCGTCAGCGACTACCGACCGGCCGATCATGACTGGCACTGGGGGCTCTCGATTGCGGTGTCGAACATCGCGGTGGAGGGTGAAGAGCTGCCGGTGAACGTGTGGGGTGGCGTGACCTTCACCGGGACGGAGGGCTATGTCCAGCTCGACAACAACGGCAGCCAGGTCCACGAGTCCTTCACGGCAGTGGACCAGGGTATGCGCGAGCACCTGCGCTGGAGCACGGCGACCGGGCGATCGTTCCTCAGCGAGGAACGGACCTTGCTGGCACGGGTCGTTCCGGTTCCGGGTGCTGGCGCGGCGTGGCGCCTCGATGTCTCTACCGTCTGGACCAACATCACCGACGGCATCCTGCGATTCGGGAGCCCGACCACCGCCGGCCGGGTGAACGCCGGGTACGGCGGACTGTTCTTGCGTGGCGCCGGGGCGTTCACCGACGCCACCGTTGTGACGCCACGGCCCGGTGGCGATCCGATGGGTCAGACCGGGCCGTGGCTCGCACTCGCCCGCGATTCCGCCACTGTGGCGATGGCCGCTTGCCCGGCGAATCCGGTCGCACCGACCCCCTGGTTCGTGCGCACCGAGACGCCGATGCTGTGCGCTGCACCGTTCTTCCACGAGGAATGGCTCCTTGCGGCCCACGACTCGGCGACTTGGGGCTGGAGCCTGCTCATCGCAGACGGGCGGCTCGATGCCGGCCAGGTGTCCGCGGTGTTCGCCGACGCGTGAGCGGACGCACGCCCGGCGCTCCGCGTCAGCGCAGCCGGCCCAGCGAGTCCCGGATCCGCTCGAACACATCGGCATCGACGTCGACTCCTGCAGACCGCAGCGTGAGCACGGCGGCCCCGATGACACCGTCGGGCACCTGGCGGGTCTCTGAGACGAGCCCGGATGCGCTGGCAGCCGTCACGACGGCATCCGCCACGACGCTCTCCTGCGCGAGGATGCTTCCCCCGAGCACGAGCGGGCCGGTCAGGTCGGGCGACGCCACCGCCCCGAACAGGCGGGCGAGGGCTGCGGCCGCGTCGGTGAGGATCGCCCGGGCAGCATCATCCCCAGCCGCCCGGAACGCGAGGGGCGCGAATCGCGAGAGTTCGACAGGTCGCATCCGGTAGACGGCATCCGTCACCAGGCGAAGCACGCCTGGCCGGCCGTCCGCGTCGGTGCCTGACTCGGTTTCGAGCTCGAGCGCCTCGACCAGGAGTGTGGTGAGAGCGGTGGGCTTTGCCCGGCCGTCGAGGGCGGCAACGGCCTCACGCACGACGCGATGGCCGATCCAGAACCCCGAACCGACGTCGGCGAGCAGCCAGCCGAGGCCGTCCGCTGCACGGTCGACGACCCCGTTCTTCACCCGGATGCCTGCCGCCCCTGTCCCGGCGACGAGGGCATAGCCCTCCGGCTCGTAGGTGCCGGCGAAGAACGTAGCCAGCAGGTCGGAGCGCAGTTCGATGTCGCCGACGAACCCGGCGGCCGTCAGGGCGTTCGACACCCACGCGGTGTCTGTGTGCACGCCAGAGCCAGCCATCGCGAGGATGCCGCCGCCGACATCGTTCGGGGACCGCCTGGCAGCGGACGCCGCCGACCGGACGGCGGCGACGACAGCGGATGCCGCGCGCTCCGGCCCCGCCGAGATCGGGTTGCCGCCACCGGCGACTCCGTAGCCGAGACAGGTGCCGTCCGGCTCGACGAGCACGGCACGGGTGCTCGTGCCGCCGGCGTCAACTGCGAGAAAGGCGGGCATCGTCATCACACCGAAACAGAAACAAGGGCATCGTTACCAATTCTTAACAAATCGTTCATTGACCGGGGTACATTCTAAGAATAGTTTTCAACAAAGCTTCAAACCAGTGAAACGGATTTTCAGCTATGACGACGTCGTCAACCATCAGTTCAAGCGAGGGCGGCGTTCGTGTATCCAATCGCATCCAGGCAAACCTGCCACAGATGTCCAGCGTCATGGTGAAAATCGCCGAGCTCCTGCTGGAGAATCCGACCGCGCCCCTCGAACTCTCGATCACCGAGCTTGCCGAGCGGGCCGGGACATCCGCGGCCACGGTCACCCGGTTCTGCCGCCTGATCGGATACAGCGGTTACGTCCAGTTCCGGGTCGGAGTCGCGAGTGATGTGGGGCGTGGCGACGCGCACGAGTCGTGGCGAGCAGACATCGGCCGGGGGTTCGACCCGGACGACCCGGCCCGCGCCGTTCTCGGCACTCTGCTCAACTCCCACATCCGGTCGCTCCAGTCGACCGCTGACCTGATCGACCTCGACCTCGTCACCGATATCGCCTCGGCCATCAGCAAATCGACGCACCTCGACATCTACGGGATCGGGGGGAGCGCCGGCATGGCGGCCGAGATGCAGAGCCGCCTGTACCGGATCGGGATCAACACCCACTGTTGGGGCGAGGTCCACGGTGGGCTGACCAGCGCAGCCATTCTCGGCAAGGGTGCGGTGGCGATCGGAATCTCCAACACCGGTCGTACCGAGGAGACCATCCAGATGTTGTCGCAGGCGAAATCATCGGGGGCGTTCACCATCGCGCTGACCAACAGCTCGGAGTCGCCCCTCGCCGAACTCGCCGACGTCACCGTGATCACGGCAGCTCCCGAGCTCTACCTCCAGCCGGATGACCTGTCGGCCAAGCACTCCCAACTCTTCGTCCTCGACCTGCTCTACCTGCTCGTCGCCCAACTGAACTTCACCGACATCGCCACCAAACTCGCTGCTTCGGCGATGGCGGTTTCTGAACATCGCCGCCCGGAGCATCCCGCGCGTGGCGACCGCAGGGCCCTCGGGTCCCGAATCCCCGCAGGGAGCACTGCCCATGCCTGACTTCATCCCCTCCTTTCTCGCCGAGGCCACCTCGCGACTCGATGCGATCGCCGAGACGGCGGCTTCCGGTGGGTACGACGACGCCATCGACCTGATCATTGCCTCGCTCGACGCCGGCGGGGTCGTGCAGGCATTCGGAACCGGGCACTCGCAGGCCTTCGCGATGGAGATCGCCGGTCGCGCCGGTGGCCTCATCCCCACGAACAACCTGGCCCTACGCGATGTCGTGCTGCACGGCAGCCGCGACGTGTCGGCGCTGGGCGGGTCCGCCCTGGAACGCGACCCCTCGGTCGTCGATGAACTCTTCACGGTGTCGCTGATCAATCCGGCAGACGTGTTCCTGATCGCGTCGAACTCGGGTGTCAACGGCTCGATCGTCGGCGTCGCGCTGCGAGCCAGGGAGCTCGGTCATCCGGTCATCGCCGTCACGAGCCTGGAACACACCAACGCGGTCGAACCGAAGCACCCGAGCGGCAAGCGTCTCAGTGAGATCGCCGACGTCGTGATCGACAACCGGGCGCCGTTCGGTGACACGACTCTGTCGCTCCCCGGCGGCATCGGAGTCGGGGCGATCTCATCCATCACCTCGGCGTTCATCGCACAGCTTCTCACCATCGAGGTATCTCGCCGGATCTCGGAGGCGGGCGCTGTCCCTCCCCTCTACATCTCGGCGAACATCCCGGGGGGAGATGAGCACAACATCGCACTCGAAGATCTCTACCGCGACCGCATCCGCCGTACGGCCTGACCTGCACCACACCTTGCTCACGACAGAGTTCCACCCCTCACGGAAGGTACACAACACCATGATGAACATCACGAACCTCGAGCTGGACCGAAGAAACGTGCTCCGCGGCGCTATTGCTGCCGCGATCCTCATTCCGCTCGGCTCCACCCTCGCTTCCTGTGCCACCGGTGGCCCGTCGACGACGGCTCCCGGCGGAACGGTTTCAGCGAAGAACCCGTTCGGCCTCGCCGCCGACTCGACCGTCGACTCCGTCATCTTCGATGGCGGTTACGGCGTCGACTACGTCGAATTCGCCGCCAAGATCGTCGAGAAGAACCACGACGGTGTCACCGCGAAGGTCGCCTCGTCGACCCAGATCGCCCAGGAACTGCAGCCGCGCTTCGTCGGCGGCAACCCGCCGGACCTGGTCGACAACTCCGGTGCACAGTCGATCGGTTTCAACACGATCCTCGACAGCCTCGAGGACCTGACCGATGTCATCGACGCCGAGAACCTCGAGGGTGAGAAAATCCGCGACACCCTGTACGGCGGCGTACTGAAGCCTGGCACGTTCGACGGCAAGCTCGCCGCGATCAACTACGTGCTCACCGTCTACGGTGTCTGGTACTCGTCGAGCCTCTTCGAGGAGAACGGCTGGACGCCGCCGACCACATGGGCAGAGGCGCTGGAACTCGGCGCGCAGGCCAAAGAGCAGGGTAAGTACCTGTTCGTGTTCGGTAAGGAAGCGGCCACGTACTACCAGACCCTCGCCATCGAGTCGGCGATCAAGGAAGGCGGAGACGAAGTCCGCCTCGCCCTGGAGAACCTGGAAGAGGGCTGCTGGTCGTTGCCCGCCGTCCAGGCCGTATTCGAAGGCCTGCACGAGATCATCGCTGCCGGCTACATGAAGCCGGGTGGATCGGGGACCCAGTTCACGGCCGCACAGGCGCAGTGGAGCAACGACATGGATGCTCTGCTCTACCCGTCCGGGTCCTGGATCGAAAACGAGATGAAGGACAACACGGCGGAGGGCTTCGCCATGAAAGGCTTCTCCGCTCCCGTCGTCTCGTCGGATTCGGCCATGCCGATCGAAGCGTTGCACTCCACAGCCGGTGAGCCGTTCATCGTCCCCTCACAGGGCAAGAACGTCGCCGGTGGTAAGGAACTGCTCCGCACGATGCTCTCGAAGGAGGCCGCGACGAACTTCGCCAAGGAGAAGCTCGCGCCGACGATCGTCAAGGACCTCGTGCCGGCAGACGGCTTCGGTTCCACGGCGCTCGTCTCCCAGACCGAGATGCTCGACGCTGCCGGTGAGAACATCTTCACCTGGGGCTTCGTCGACCTCTACGGAACCAACGCCGACCAGCTCGTCGTCTGGAACACCTTCCTCGAAGGCCAGTCGGACGTCGCCACCCTCACCTCCGGCCTTCAGGCCATCACCGACAAGGTGAGGGAAGACGACTCGGTCAACAAGATCGAGATCAAGTGATCGATACCGCACTCGCCAACACAAAGCCGGGCAGCCGAAAGGCTGCCCGGCCGCGGAAGCGCAAACTCACCTTCGACTACGTGACCTTCATGGTGGTCTTCCTCGGGCTGCCCCTCGCGATCTTCCTCATCTTCGTGATCTGGCCGTTCCTCCAGGCGGTGTTCTACTCGCTCACCGACTGGTCGGGCTTCACACCCGAGATGCAGGTCATCGGGATCGAGAACTACATCCGGCTGTTCAACGACGACATCTTCATGACGGCGCTGGGCAACAACGTCCTCCTCGCCATCGTCGTGCCGCTCATCACGATCGTGCTCGCGCTGACACTCGCAACGATGGTGACCGTCGGCGGTCCGAGCCACGGCCCGATCCGCGGTCTGCGCAACTCGAGCTTCTACCGCGTCGTCTCCTTCTTCCCGTACGTCATCCCGGCGATCGTCACCGGCATCCTGTGGGGCCAGATCTACAACCCTGCCGGGTTGCTCAACGGCCTTCTCGGGCTCATCGGCCTCGACATGTTCGAGTCGTTCCCGTGGCTCGGGAACGAGCGCACGGCCATGGGTGCGACGATCTTCGTCATCGTCTGGGGCTTCGTGGGCTTCTACATGGTGCTGTTCGTCGCCGCGATCAAGGGTGTACCGGCCGAGACCTATGAGGCCGCCCGCATCGACGGCGCCGGTCGCGCACGCACGGCGTTCTCGATCACCATCCCGCTGATCCGCGACAACATCCAGACCGCGTACATCTACCTCGGCATCATGGCGCTCGACGCGTTCGTCTACATGCAGGCCCTCAACCCGGGCGGTGGACCCAACAACTCCACCCTCGTCATGAGCCAGCAGCTGTTTCGGACCGCGTTCGGCAAGGGCGAGTTCGGGCAGGCAAGTGCCATGGGTGTCGTACTCGCGATCGTCACCCTCATCTTTGCGGCACTCGTCTTCACGGTGAACCGCATCACCGGCGGCAAGGATGAGAAGGGCCGAGCATGACAACCGAAGCGATCACGACGCGGGATGCCTCCCGCCCCGCCCGCAAGCCCGCCCTCACCCGTAAATCGGCGAACACGCCGGGAGACAGAACAGTGGGAGTGCTGTCGCACACCGCGCTCGTTCTCTGGTCCCTGATCGTCATTCTTCCGCTGCTGTGGACGCTGATGACGAGTTTCAAGACCACCAAGGAGATCTTCGCCTCCCCGTTCACCCTCCCGGCGAACTGGAACTTCGACAACTACGTCTCGGCGTGGACACAGGAGGGCATCGGCAACTACTTCCTCAACACGGTCATCGTCGTCGGCTTCGCGCTCGTCATCGTCATGGTGCTCGGCGCGATGTGCGCGTATGTTCTCGCCCGCTACAAGTTCTTCGGCAGCCGGGCGATCTACTACCTCATGCTCGCCGGTCTCACCTTCCCGGTGTTCCTGGCGATCGTTCCGTTGTTCTTCGTCCTCCGCAACATCGGACTGCTGAACACCCTGCCTGGGCTCATCCTCACCTACGTGGCGTTCGCGCTGCCGTTCACCGTCTTCTTCCTGTACTCCTTCTTCAAGGGCCTGCCGGATGAGATCGCGGAGGCGGCCGCGATCGACGGTGCGGGCGAGTGGCGCACCTTCTTCCAGGTGATGTTGCCGATGGCGAAGCCGGGAATGGCATCCGTCGCGATCTTCAACTTCCTCGGGCTCTGGAACCAGTTCCTGCTTCCGGTGGCGTTGAACACCGATAAGAACAACTACGTGCTCTCGCAGGGGATGGCGTCGTTCGCCTCGTCAGCGGGCTATGCGGTCGACTTCGGGGCACTTTTCGCCGCGGTCATCATCACGATCGTCCCCGTGCTCGTTGCCTATGTGATCTTCCAGCGTCAGCTGCAGGGTTCCGTCAGCCAGGGAACGATGAAGTAACGGATGCCGTCGAGAGTGCAGTAGTGGCGCGAAAACCGCTCGCGGAAGAGCCGCTGCTGCACTCCCGGTGCCAGAGACGAGCGGTCAGGCCGAGGCGCGGTGCGCGCGGTACTGCTCTCGGATGATCGGGCGGAAGTCGATGGCCGGCTCGGCGACGATCGACAGCGGCCAGTCCGGGCGCTCGCCGGTGAGGACCCAGGCAGCCTGCGCCGCGGCGCCAGCGGCGACGTATTCACCCGGGGTGGGGATGACGACGGGAACGTCGAACACCTGGGCGGCGATCTGCTGGACGGCCGGGTTCTGCGCCGCGCCGCCCACGATGAGGATGCGACGTGCCTCGACACCCTGTGCGCGAACAGCCTCGAGTCCGTCGGCGAGCCCGCAGAGCAGGCCTTCGATCGCAGCGCGGGCGAGGTTCTCACGCGTGGTCGAGCCGAGCGTCATTCCGAAGAGGGACGCGGTGGCGTCCGGGAGGTTCGGTGTGCGTTCACCCTCGAAGTACGGCTGCAGAACGAGTCCGCCTGCGCCCGGCTCTGCGGCGAGTGCGAGTGAGCCGAGCTCGTCGTGGCCGACGCCGAGCAGGGCGGCGATCGAGTCGAGGATCCGCGCGGCGTTGAGCGTGGCGATGAGGGGGAGGAACAACCCGGAGGCGTCGGCGAATCCGGCGACAGTACCCGTGGCATCCGTCGCGGGCGTTTCGGTGACGGCGAAGACGGTGCCGCTCGTTCCGATGGAGAGGACGACGTCGCCTGCAGCAGCGCCGAGCCCGAGGGCGGCGCCCGCGTTGTCGCCGGCGCCTGGCCCGACCAGCGTGCCTGCTGTGGTGACGCCGGCCTGTTCGCCCGGGCCGAGAACGCGGGGGAGAACCGCCTCGTGCCCGAGGGCGCGCTCGAAGAGCTCGAGGTCGTACTCGCCGGTGACGGCGGACCAGTACGCGGTGCCTGACGCGTCCGACCGGTCGGTCGTCAGCTCCTCGAGCACGGGACCGAGTTCGGATTCGTCTGCGGGGCCGAAGCCGCGCAGACGCCAGGTCAGCCAGTCGTGGGGGAGTGCGACGGCCGCGACCCGAGCGGCGTTCTCGGGTTCGGCGTCGCGCAGCCAGCGGAGTTTGGATGCCGTGAACGAGGCGACGGGAACCACGCCGATACGGTTGGCGTACTCGTCCGCTCCGACCTCGGCGATGAGATCTCTGGCGGCCTGCGCGCTGCGGGTGTCATTCCAGAGCAGGGCATCGCGGATGACGCGACCGTCAGCGTCGAGCACGACCATGCCGTGCTGCTGGCCACCGACGGAGATCGCCGCGACGTCGTCGAGCCCGCCGGCCTCGGCGGTCGCTGCGGTGAGGGCACCCCACCAGGCGGACGGAGCCACCTCGGTGCCAGCCGGATGCGACGCGCGGCCCTGCCTCACGATCGCGCCGGTGTCGGCATCCGTGACGACGATCTTGCAACTCTGGGTCGATGAGTCGACGCCGGCGACGAGAGTCATGAGGCCTTTCGGGGAGAGATCAGTAAAGAACGCAGGCCCTGACGGATGGTGCTCGCCAGCCCGTCAGGGCCTGCGCCCGGTTTATGGAGACCGGCGGATGCCGCGGCAGGCTACGAGACGTAACCTGCCGCGACACCCGTGAATCAGCGTGCGTTGAGCAGGTGCTCGAGCGCGAGCTGCTGCAGGCGGACGAAGCCGAAGCCCTTGCCGTTGAAGTACGCGTCTGCGTCGAAGTCCTCGTAAGCGGAGCGGTCGGCGAGGAAGTCGTCGTAGCTCTCGCCTGCGCTGAGCGTCGGAGTGCTGAGCTCGTCGACGCGCGAGGCGGCGAGGGCTTCCTGCACCTCGGGGTCGGCACGGAACGCCGCGGCCCGCTCCTTGAGCAGGAGGTAGGTGCGCATGTTCGCCGCTGCGGACTCCCAGACGCCGGTCTCGTCTTCGGTGCGGCTCGGCTTGTAGTCGAAGTGGCGGGGGCCGTCGTATGCGGGCCCGCCGTTCGGGCCGCCGTTTTCGAGCAGGTCGACGAGCGAGAACGCGTTCTGCAGGTCGCCGTGACCGAAGACGAGGTCCTGGTCGTACTTGATGCCGCGCTGGCCGTTGAGGTCGATGTGGAACAGCTTGCCCTGGTACAGCGCCTGGGCGATGCCCGCGGTGAAGTTGAGTCCAGCCATCTGCTCGTGCCCGACCTCGGGGTTCACACCGACGAGTTCGGGGCGCTCGAGGGTCTCGATGAAGGCCATGGCGTGACCGACGGTCGGCAGCAGGATGTCGCCGCGCGGCTCGTTGGGCTTCGGCTCGATCGCGAAGCGGATGTCGTAGCCCTTGTCCGTGACGTAGTCGCCGAGCAGGTTGACGGCTTCACGGTAGCGTTCGAGGGCCTGGCGGATGTCTTTGGCCGCGTCGTACTCTGCACCCTCACGACCGCCCCACATGACGAACGTCTTCGCGCCGAGTTCGGCGGCGAGGTCGATGTTGCGGAGGACCTTGCGGAGGGCGAACCGGCGCACGGTGCGGTCGTTGGAGGTGAATCCACCGTCCTTGAAGACAGGCGCGCTGAACAGGTTCGTGGTGACCATCGGCACGATGACGCCGGTGTCGGCGAGGACCTGCTTGAGGCGGTCGATCTGTGTCTGGCGTTCGGCATCCGTCGATCCGAAGGCGAAGAGGTCGTCATCGTGGAAGGTGAGACCGTACGCGCCGAGCTCCGAGAGCTTCTCGACGCCGTGGACCACGTCGAGGGGTGCGCGGGTGGGGCCACCGAAGGGGTCTGCTCCGTTGTACCCGATGGTCCAGAGCCCGAACGAGAACTTGTCTTCGCGGGTGGGGGTCAATGACATGGGTCGTGCTCCGATTCAGCGTCGTTGGTGATTTGTTGGTTCTTAAAACATATTACACGAGGGGCGGGTCGGCCACCCCCTCGGACGACAAATTCAGGAAATAGTTGCGACACGCCGTGTGAGGCGCCGTCCTGACCGGCGTGTCGGCAGGATCTCCTGAATTTGTGGACGTACACGTGGGTGTCGGATCAGCGGCGCGCGTCGACCTCGCGGAAAAACGCGATCGCCCGCTGCTCGTCGAGGATCCCGCCGCCTTCGTGTCCGTTGTACTGCCACAGCGTCACGGACTTCTCGCCGCCGTAGACGTTGTACGCGCCGAAGATGGTCGACGGCGGGCAGGTGGCATCCATCTGGCTCGCCGAGAAGTGCGCGGGCGCCTGTGCGCGGCGCGCGAAGTTCACGCCGTCGAAGTACGGCAGGACGGATGCCACGGAATCCACCTTGTCGCGATGGACCGCAAGGAAATCGCGGATCTCCTTGTACGGGTAGGCATCGGTGATGACGGTCGCCCGCGGAAAGTCGCAGAGGAACGGTACGCACGGCGCGACCGCGGCGAGGTCGGGCACAAGCCCGGCGACGGCGAGAGCGATGCCGCCACCCTGGCTCTGGCCGAACACCGACACCCGGGCAGGGTCGACCATCGGCAGGTCGCGCACGGTGTCGATCGCGCGGACGGCATCGGTGAAAACGCGACGGTAGTAGTAGGTCTCGCGGCTCTCGATGCCCTTGGTCATCACGCCCGGACCCTGCGGCGCCGAGCCGACGGGGTCGGGTGTGTCTCCCCGCGACCAGCCGCTGCCCTGTCCGCGGGTATCCATCTGGAAGCTCACAAACCCTGACGACGCCCACAGCAGGTTCTCGAGGTGGTGTCCTCGTCCGCCGCCGTAGCCGATGAACTGCACAACGGCGGGGAGCGGTTCTGTGGCGCCCTTCGGAATCCGCAGCCACGCCCTGACCGGCTGGCCATCCCAGCCCGAGAACGTCACATCGAACACGTCGACAGTGGTGAGGCCCGCGTCGACGGGCTCGATGCGAACATCGGATGCCTGGGCGCGCGCGGCCGCGATGCTCTCGTCCCAGAACGCATCGAAATCGTGAGGATCGACCTGGCTGCTGCGGTACTCGGCGAGCTGGGGTTCGGGCATATCGACGTACATGGTGGCGCTTTCGCTCGGGGACGGCGGGAAATCTGTGACCACACTAGCGAGATATCCGAGCAGGACGCGGCGCAGGCCACATTTGTCCAAACGTTCCACAAAAAGACTTGTGCTCCGATGTTTCGTGTTTTAGGCTCCTTGAAATCACCTATCGAAACGTTTAGACAAGGATGTCAAATGAAGCAATCACGCGGCAACCCCGCCTCCCCGTCTTCCTGAGACATCCGAGGTATCGCCCTCTTCCGCCGCCCGCTGGGTTGCGGCCTCGATAGCAGGCGACACACTAACGCCCACCCTCACTCCCCAAACAACGACGCCCCTGCCAGGCAGGTCACCTCGCTGTCACACCAGCCGCCACCGATGTGGCGCGACGAAAGGATGCCAACGATGGCACGCACACGAAAGGGTCTCGTCGCGGTTCTCGCGATGCTGACCGCATCAGGAATCGCCCTCACCGGCTGCTCTGCCGCCGGTACCCCCGACAGCTCGGAACCGACGAAGCTGAACGTCTGGGGCTGGGTTCCCGGCTTCGAGGACCTCGTCGATGAGTGGAACGAGAAGAACCCGGACATCGAGGTCGATTTCCACCGGATGACCGGCGACGACGGCGAGAAGGTGAAGGCAGCGGTCGACGCGGGCGCAGGGCCGGACGTCGTCCAGCTGAGCACGCACGACCTGCCGGAGTACGTGATCGCGGACCGGGTGCAGGACATCTCGGAGTTCACCGGCGACATCGAAGAGCGGTTCACCGAAAGTTCCTGGGCGTCCGTCTCCTTCGGAGATGCGGTCTACGGCATCCCGCAGGGCATCGGCCCGGCCGGAATGATGTACCGCGAAGACATCTTTGCGAAGTACGACATCGCCATCCCCACCACCTGGGACGAATACCTCGAGGCGGCACGTGCCATCCGAGCGGCTGACCCCAACGTCTACATCGCCGGCTTCTCGCCCAGCGAGATCGGCCAGTGGATGCAGGAGGTGTGGCAGGCCGAGGGAAGCTGGTTCGGCATCGACGGCGACACCTGGACCGTGAGCGTCAACAGCGACGAGAACAAACTCGTGGCGGAACGCTGGCAGCAGCTGCTCGACGAGGACCTGGTCGCGGTGACCCAGATGTGGACTCCCGAGTACTGGGCACAGGTCAACGCGGGCACGCTTGCCACGGTCTCATACGCAGCATGGTTCCCGGTTCAGCTGGCAGAGAACGCCGCAGACACCTCTGGTCTCTGGAAGGTGGCACCGCTCCCGACCAATGCGGGCGAGTCATTCGCCGGTGAGTCCGGCGGAGCGGCCAACGTCGTCCTCAAGGGTGCCAAGAACCCCGAGGCCGCGGCAGAGTTCGCCGCGTGGATCAACTCCGCAGACGAGACTCAGGACCGGCTCATCTCGGTCGGCGGGCTGTTCCCCTCGACACTCACCGGCCTCGACTCGCCTGAACTGACGAGCGAGCAGGAGTTCTTCGGCGGACAGGTCATCAACGAGGTCTTCATCGAGGCTGCGAAGAACACCCCGAACACCTGGGTCGACGGGCCGGCCTTCTCGACGGCGTCCGCCGGGATCACCGACGGCTTCGCCAAGGTCGCGGTGGGGGAGAAGACCTTCGTGCAGGTTCTCGACGAGGTGCAGGAGGCGACGATCGCCGCCCTCAAGGACAAGGGCCTGAACGTGAAGGCCGGGAGCTGACCATGAGCTCCACCACGATCGCAGCCCCGCGCCGGCGTGCCGGCGCGGGGCTGCGGCTCGCGCCTTATCTGTTCGTCCTGCCGTTCGCGGTGCTGTTCGTGTGGTTCCTCATCGCCCCGATCTTCGTGGCGATCGGTAACAGTCTCTTTCGTGAGACGTCATCGGGCCTGGGGTTCGGCTCGGCGAACGAAACGGTCTTCGTCTGGTTCGAGCAATATGCGAAGGCTCTGCAGGATGCGGAGTTTCTCGCCGGATTCGGCCGTGTGCTTCTCTACGGTGTTGTTCAGGTTCCCGTGATGATCATCATCTCGGCCGTCCTCGCCCTGCTGTTCGACTCCGCTCTGGTGAAGGGCAAGCGGTTCTTCCAGCTCGCTGTCTTTCTGCCGTATGCGGTTCCGGGAGTCATCGCCGCGCTGCTGTGGGGATTCCTCTACCAGCCGTCGGTGAGCCCGCTCGTCGCCGGCTTGCGTTCGATCGGCATCCCCGCCGACTTCCTCTCGCCCGGCGCAGTGCTGTGGTCGATCGCGAACGTCAGCATCTGGTCTTACGTCGGCATCAACATGATCATCCTGTTCTCGGCGCTGCAGTCGGTGCCGCGTGACATGTACGAGGCAGCGAAGCTCGACGGCGCCGGCGAACTGCGGATCGCAATGTCCATCAAGATCCCGATGATCTGGCCAGCCGTGCTGCTCACCACCCTCTCCTCGATCATCGGGACGCTCCAGCTCTTCAACGAGCCCGCTGTGCTCAAGACGATCACCTCGAACATCTCGAGCGACTACACACCCAACATGGCCATCTATGCAGCGTCGACGACGGCGAATGACCCTCAGCTCGCCTCCGCGATGGCGATCCTCCTCGGTCTCGCCACCTTCATCCTGTCGGTCGTCATCATGAAGCTCACCACGCGCCGCAAAGGAGTGAATCAGGCATGACCGCAACCGAACTCGTCGCTGCCAGTCCCGTTCTCGTCGACCAGCAGAAGGCTCCCGCCCGTAAGCGATCTGGAAATACCCCGTTCGACGGTCACGTCAGTCGCGGTTGGCAGATCGCCGTCACCATCGGCATGGTCGTCGCCGCGGTCTACTTCCTCCTGCCCGTCTATTGGCTGCTCATCGCGTCGACGAAGTCGACATCCGACCTCTTCTCGACCTTCGGGCTCTGGTTCTCGGACGACTTCACCCTTTTCGACAACATCGCCGCGCTCAGCTCGTATGACGGCGGCATCTATTGGCGGTGGACCCTCAACTCGGTCATCTACTCGGTCTTCGGATCCATTCTCACGACGATCGTCTCCGCTCTGACCGGCTACGCGCTGGCCATCTATCGGTTCAGGGGTCGAAAGATCCTGCTCGGTGCCGTTCTCGGAAGCCTCCTCGTTCCCGGAACGGTGCTCGCACAGCCGACCTACGTACTGCTCGTCGAGATGGGGCTGAACAACACCTACGCCGGCCTCCTGCTCCCGGCACTCGTGTATCCGTTCGGAGTGCTGCTCTGTTACATCTACGCCCAATCGGCTGTGCCGCTCGAGATCGTCGAAGCTGCCCGCATCGACGGCGCCGGCGAATTCCGGATCTTCGGCTCGATCGCGATCCGGATGATGATGACCGGCATGGTCACCGTGCTGCTGTTTGCGTTCTTGGGCAGCTGGAACAGCTACATGCTGCCGCTGCTCGTGCTCACCGATCAGGAACTGATGCCGCTCACCGTCGGACTGACCGGCTGGAACCAGGCGTCGATCACCGTTCCCGGACTGCAGATCCTCACGGTGGTCGGATCGATGCTGTCGATCATTCCGATCGCGATCGTGTTCGTCTCCCTGCAGCGGTACTGGCGTTCGGGTCTGGCGGCTGGCGGCGTACGGTTCTGAGTATGACAAGGTCCATTCGATACCAGCGAGCAAGCACCGGTTGGCTCGACGGTCTGCCCCTCGGCAACGGGCGGCTCGGCGCAATTGTGAGGGCGGCCCCGGATGCCGTGACGCTGCATCTCAACGACGGGACCGCCTGGTCGGGGTCCCCCGCTAGCGAGCATCGCACGGGGCGGGTGAGTGCGGACGAAGCGGCCGCCGGCCTCGCGGCGGCGCGCTCCCACATCGTGGCCGGGCGTCCGAGAGAAGCCGAGCAGGCATTGACCGCACTCCAGTCGCGGTACACGCAGGCCTACCTCCCGTTCGCCGACATCACCCTGACCGTGGAAGATGCACCGGCGGAGGACGTCACGCCGGCGGCCGCAGCGCACTCCCCGTTCTCGAGGTCGCTGTCGCTCGGCGACGCCACGCATCGCATCGCATCGCACGGCGTGCACCAGGAGACCGTCGTCAGTGCGCCGGACGGCGCACTCGTCCACCACGTGCGCTCTGCATCGCCGGTGCGGCTGTCGATTCGGGTCTCCAGCCCTCTTCGCGAGCGGGCGAGGGACCTGACCGAGAGCGGAGCATCCGTGCTTCTCGACCTGCCCGCGGATGTCGCGCCGGGACACGAGCCCGATGAACCTGCTCTGATCTGGGATCTCCCCGGGGTCGTTCCCTTGCACGGCACCCTCGTCGCCGGCTGGCGTCACGACGGCCGGGCGCGTGTCCTCGACGACGTCGTGGTGATCGACGACGTCACCGAACTCGTTCTCGCTGTCGCGACCGAGACCACGTACCCCGGCCTGGGGGTGAGCGGAGGAGAACGGCCGGATTCCGCCTCGTCGGCCGACCGGGTCTCCGCGGTTCTCGCCGCACCGATCGACGAAGTCATGGCGCGTCACGTCGAGGCCCATAGCGAACTCTTCGCCCGCGTGAGCCTGTGCTTCGGCGCGGGAGAGTCGACCGATCCCGTTGTGACCGATCCGGACGCCCGGCTGATGCGCGCGACGGCCGATGGGCAGGTGGATCCCGAACTCGTCAGCCTCCTCTTCGACTACGGTCGCTACCTGCTCATTTCGTCGTCACGACCCGGTGGACTGCCCGCGACGCTCCAGGGCCTGTGGAACAACGACATGCGACCGCCCTGGTCGTCGAACTACACGCTCAACATCAACACCCCGATGAACTACTGGGCGACCGAGGCGGCTGCTCTTTCCGAGTGCCAGGAGCCGCTGCTCGATCTTGCCGAGGCGCTCGCGGCGGCTGGCGCCGAGACAGCGCGACGGCTGTACGGATGCCGCGGCTGGGTCGCGCACCACAACACCGATGCGTGGGCGTTCTCGGCACCGACCTCCGGAGACGGGTCCTGGTCGCACTGGCCGATGGGCGGGATCTGGCTCGTGCTGCAGCTCGACGAACACCGCCGGTTCGGCGGGGCCGACGGTGACTGGCTCGACCGGTTCTGGCACATCGCCTCAGGCGCGGCCGCTTTCGCCCTCGACTGGCTCGTCGAAGACGGGTCCGGCGGTCTCGTCACGCGTCCATCGACGTCGCCAGAGAACCGGTTCTCCACACCGGACGGGCCAGCATCGCTCGCGACGGCGTCGGCTCTCGACCGCGCACTGATCAGCGATCTCCTCGCGGTGGTCAGCGAGCTTTCCGAGGCGCTCGGACGGTCGGATGCCCCGATCGTCGGAGAGGTGCGCGCCGCGCGCCCCAGAATCGCAGGCCCACGTGCCACGACGGAGGGCCGCATCGAGGAATGGGGTGGGGCCGCCGAAGAGACCGAGCCGCAGCACAGGCATGTGTCGCATCTTTACCCGCTCTATCCAGGGAGGGGGATGGGGAGCCCCGAGCTGGATCAGGCGGCTTCGAACAGTCTCGACCGCCGCGGCGACGATTCCACCGGCTGGTCGCTGGCCTGGAAGCTCTGCCTGCGTGCGAGGCTCGGCCAGTCGGACAAAGTCTCCGATCTGCTGCGGCTGGTGTTTCGGCCGGCGCGTGACGCAGGCGGGCACGCCGGAGGCCTGTACCCGAACCTCTTCGCCGCCCATCCGCCGTTTCAGATCGACGGCAACCTCGGCTTCACGGCCGCGGTGAGCGAGATGCTCGTCCAGAGCCACGGAGGGAGCATTCGGCTGCTTCATGCGCTTCCCGCCGGTCTGTCCGACGGCCGGGCGACGGGTCTGATCGCGCGCCCCGGGATCGTCGTCGATCTCGCCTGGTCCTCCGGTGCCCTGACCGTCGTGACACTGCTGGCCCGTTCGGCTGCCGCGGAAGGGGCGCACACCGTCTCGTATCAGGGCAGAGACATCAGGCTGCAGGTCAGCGCCAGCGCTCCGACGACACTCGCCTGGGACGGCGCGAGATTCGCCGAGGTCGGCTGAGCCGATCGACATCCTTTCGATTTGTCTATGGTCACCACAAATAAACTTGCACAACCCGCTGCGGGTGATCTAGGCTCGATCCGTACCAGTCGAAACGTTTAGACAACGGAGTCCAGCATGGCCAACATCCACGACGTCGCGCGCGTCGCCGGTGTGTCCATCTCCACCGTCTCATACGCGCTTAGTGGCAAACGCTCCATCGCGGAATCCACCCGAAGGCGCATCGACGACGCGGTGCTCCAGCTCGACTATCGGCCGAACGCCGGCGCCAGGATGCTCAAGGGAACGCGTACGAACATTCTCGCTCTCAGCGCCCCGCTCCACGCCGGTACCTACGCTCCCGCGCACATGACCTTCGTCCTCTCGATCGTCACCGCGGCACGCAAGTATGACTACGACGTTCTCCTGCTCACCCAGGACGAGGCGACGAGCGGCCTCCGCCGGGTCGCCCGCAGCTCGCTCGTCGATGGCATCATCCTGCTCGACGTGTCGACCGTCGATGTGCGGACAGACCTCGTCCGCGAGCTCGGTCTTCCTGCCGCCGTCGTCGGCATCCCGCGTGACACCACCGGCCTCACCTGCGTCGACCTCGATTTCGAGGAGGCAGGTGCGATGAGCATTCGTCGGCTGGCCGGCCAGGGGCATACCGCCATCGGATTGCTCGGTCAGGCTCCGCTCGTGTACGAGCGAGGCTCGAACTTTCCGGCCCGGTTCCGTGACGGTTTCCTTGCTGAGGCCGAACGCCTGGGGGTCACCGTGGGGTTCGTGCCGTCGGACGAAGACGCCGTCGGCGTCAGGAATGCGTTCGACGCTCTCTCTGCGTCCGTGCCGGACATGACCGCAGTCGTGCTCAACTCGAATGAATCCGTGCAGGTCGCCCTGCTCGAGCTCCTGCGGACCAGAGGGGTCAGCGTACCTGGCGACCTCTCACTCATCTCGGCCTGCTCGAGCTTCGACACCACCCATTTCGACCCCCCACTCGATGTCATCCCGCTCCCGGCGGATCTCTCATGCACGAGGGCCATCGAGCTCACCATGGCGCAGCTCGCAGGGGACGTCGATCCGCACGTCGAACTCATCGAGCCGTCGTACGTCGAGCTCGGGTCGACGGCCAACCGGACGTAACCGCCCCCTCGCGTTCCGCCTTTTTCCGCGCAAACTATCGAAACGTTTCGAA
Source organism: Mycetocola sp. CAN_C7 (assembly GCF_015752285.1). NCBI lineage: Bacteria > Bacillati > Actinomycetota > Actinomycetes > Micrococcales > Microbacteriaceae > Mycetocola > Mycetocola sp. CAN_C7. The sequence continues at coordinate 107,753 of NZ_JADOUY010000001.1, read as the reverse complement.
ATCCACCCGGCAGGTCCGCCTGCCCCTACAAGGAAGTAGTACTCATGAAGAAACGAAGGATTCCCCTCGCCGGAGTCGCCGCTCTCGGCGTCAGCACCCTGCTGCTCAGCGGATGCTCCGGAGCCACCGGCTCCTCAGACGGCGGCGACGTCACCCTCGACTTCTGGTCGTGGGCGCCGAACACCCAGGAACTCGTCGACGTCTGGAACGACGAGAACCCCGACATTCAGGTCAAGTACACGGACGCCGGTGGCGGCAAGGACTCGTCGGCCAAGCTCCTCACGGCCAGCAGGGCCGGGAACGCTCCCGACCTCGCCGCCGTCGAGTACACGACTCTGCCGTCGCTCATCGTTGCCGACGTGCCGCTGGACATCACCGAGCTCGTCACCGACGCGAAGGATGCTTACACGGAAGGTACCTGGGAACAGGTCACCTTCGACGGCCACATCTTCGGCATGCCGCAGGATGTCGGTCCGATGTCGTTCCTCTACCGCTCGGACAAGCTCGCCGAATGGGGCATCCCCGTTCCAACGACCTGGCAGGAATTCGCCGACGCCGCGAAGGCCGTCCGTGCCGCCGACCCGAACGCCTACCTGGCGTCGCTTCCCGCCGGCGAGTTCGGCTTCTACGCCGGAGCGGCCACGCAGGCCGGTTCGAAGTGGTGGTCGATCGAGGACGACACCTGGACCGTCGGCATCGCAGACGAGGAATCACTGGCCGTCGCCGACTTCTTCGAGAAGCTCGTCGCTGAGGACCTCGTCAACACCGACCCGCTGCTGACTCCGGAGTGGAACGCCAAGGCGAACAGTGGACAGGTTCTCTCCTGGCCGTCGGCGCTCTGGTCCCCGGGCGTGATCGAGGGTGTCGCCCCCGACACGATCGGCAAGTGGTCGATGGCTCCTCTGCCCCAGTGGGAGGCCGGTGAGAAGGCCGTCGCCTACCAGGGCGGATCGAGTGTCATCGTGACGAAGAACTCCGATCACCCCGAAGAAGCCGCGAAGTTCGCGACTTGGCTGAATGCCAGCGAAGAAGGGGCGAACCTGGTGCTGACCGTCCAGAACGGCTACCCGGCAGCGATCTCGGGGCAGGAAGATGCCACGTCGAGCGAACCCCCAGCGCTCATGCCGCAGCAGGCCGACTACTACACGCTCGCCGCCGAGATCTCGTCCGACACCATCCCCGTCACCTGGGGACCGAACGTCAATGTCGCCGAGAGCACATTCACCGACCTGCTGAACAAGGCCATCGCCGACGGCACTCCGTGGCGTGACGCGTTCATCGCCGTCCAGGACGTCGTCGTCAAGGACATGGTCAAGGCCGGATTCACGGTCTCCAACAAGTAACGCGACCCGTCGCGCTTCCGCCGCCAGGCATCCGCTCGCCCTCTGCTGGGCGGATGCCTGGGGCACGAAGAAAGGACAGCACGTGTCTACATCACTCGCCACAAGGCCGCCGGTCACCGGCGTGCGCCGGCAGCAGCCGAGGCGCAGGAGACGGCGCACGATCGCGCCCTATGTCTTCCTGGCGCCTGCCCTCGTGCTGTTCGTCGTCTTCATGCTCGTGCCGATCCTCTACGCGGCGTACCTGAGCTTCCAGACCTACAAACTCGAGGGTGGGGGCATCCTCGGCACCCGCGTGCAGGTGTTCGCCGGACTCGAGAACTACATCGCCGTGCTCACCGATCCTGAACTCGGTGCCGGATTCGGCCGGCTCGCGGTCTACGGCATCATCTCGGTGCCACTGACTCTCGGCCTCGCCCTGCTCTTCGCCCTGCTTCTCGACGTGCAGACGGTGAAGGCCAAGCGCTTCTCCCGCATCGCCATCTTCATCCCGTACGCCGTCCCCGGTGTCGTGGCCGCCCTGCTCTGGGGCTTCATGTACCTGCCAGGGACGAGCCCGTTCTCGTATCTCACGAAGGCGCTCGGCTGGGGCACGATCCCGTTCCTCGACGACCCCGCTATCTTCGGATCCATCGCCAACATCGCGGTCTGGGGCGGTGTCGGCTTCAACATGATCATCATCTACACGGCACTCCGCGGCATCCCGACCGAGATCTACGAGGCAGCGCGGATCGATGGCGCGAACGAGTGGCAGATCGCGCTGCGCATCAAGGTTCCTCTCGTCGTCCCAGCCCTCGTGCTCACCGGCATCTTCTCCCTCATCGGGGCACTTCAGCTGTACTCGGAGCCGATGACGCTGAAGCCGATGACGAACGAGATCAGCCAGTCATGGGTGCCCCTGATGACCATCTACAAGATGGCCTTCATCACCGATGACCTTCCGGGCGCCGCTGCACTCTCGGTCGTGCTCGCCGTCGGAACCGTCCTCGTCTCGGCCCTCGTGCTCTGGATCACCAACCGCAAATCGACAGGAGCTGTCTCATGACCGCCATAGCCCGCGCGCCCCGGTCGTCGGTGCGCCCCTCGTCGGCTCCCGGTTCCCGGCCTTCCCTCAGGGCCCGGCTGATCCCGACGATCATCCTCCTCATCGGCGCCGCCTACTGCCTCGTGCCCGTCGCATGGGTGTTCTCGGCGATGACGAAGTCCCGCAGCGAGCTATTCACCACGTTCTCGTTCGTGCCCGGCACCGGGCTCTGGGAGAACCTCTCCGCGCTCTTCAGCTACGGCGGAGGACAGTACGGGATGTGGGCACTCAACTCCCTTCTCTACGCCGGAGTGGGCGGAGTGCTGTCGACCCTCGTCTCGGCGATGGCCGGTTACGCGCTCGCGAAATACGAGTTCAGGGGCAGGAACCTCATCTTCTTCACCATCCTCGGTGGCGTGCTGATCCCCGGCATCACCCTCGCCATTCCTCAATACCTGCTGCTGTCGCAGCTCGGGCTGGCCGGCGGCTACCTCTCGGTGCTGCTTCCGCTGATCATCAGTCCGTTCGGGATCTACCTCTCCCGCGTGTACGCCGCTTCGGCGATCCCCTCAGACATCATGGAGGCATCCCGCATCGACGGAGCGAGCGAATGGCGGATCTTCCGCTCGATGGCGCTGCCGATGATGGTGCCGGGAATGGTCACCGTGTTCATGCTGCAGTTCGTCGGCATCTGGAACAACTTCCTCCTGCCGTACGTCATGCTCTCCGACCAGGAGAGCTACCCGCTCACCGTCGGTCTCTACACCCTCCTGTCGAAGGGCTCAGGCACCCCGGCGCTCTACGGCCTGGCCATCACCGGTGCGGCGATCTCCATCGTCCCGCTCGTGCTGCTCATGCTGTTCCTGCAGCGGTTCTGGCGGCTGGACCTGCTGTCCGGTGGGCTGAAAGGCTGAGCCCATGACCTCACCAGATACCTCTCGCCCCCTCGGTGCCGGCGGACCGCTCGTCTCTCGCCTCTGCCTCGGCACCTCCTCCTGGTCGCACGCGCGGGTCGGAAACGGGCCGGTTCCTGCGCTCGAGGAGGTACTCGGCATTCCGGCAGGCGCTCCGGGGCGCATCAGCTTCCTCGACACCTCCAACGAATACGGAGGAGGCAACAGCGAGGTCGTGATCGGTACCGCCCTCGCCGGCAGGCCGGGCGACATCGTCCTCCAGACGAAGCTCGATCGTGACCCCGTCACCGGCGATTTCGGCGGCGAACGGATGCGACGAAGCCTCGCCGAAAGCCTGGACCGGCTTGGAATCGCATCGATTCCCCTGCTGTACCTGCACGATCCCGAACTGATCAGCTATGACGAGGCATTGGCCGTCGACGGCCCGGTCGCCGCCCTCGTCGCGATGAAGGAATCCGGGGTCGCCGAGCGGATCGGCATCTCCGGCGGTCCTGCGCCGATGCTTCGGCACTATGTCGGGACCGGGCTGTTCGACGCGGTGATCACGCACAACAGGTTGACCCTCGTCGACCGGTCGTCGGCTGAACTCGTCGCCGAAGCGAGCGGTCGCGGCATGGCCGTGCTGAACGCCGCGGTCTTCGGCGGAGGAGCGCTCGCCAACTGGCCGCAACCGGCGACACGATACGCGTACGGGCAGGCCCACCCTGCAACCACCGATGCCGTCCGGCTGATGGGGGAGGCGTGCGCACGCTCGGGTGTGCCGCTCGCCGCCGCAGCCATCCAGTTCAGTTCGCGGCACCCGGATGTCACCTCCACAGTGATCGGCGCGACCTCGTCCGCCCACATCCGGGACGCGATCGCGGCGGACCTCCTCGACATTCCCGCGTCGCTCTGGGAGGAACTCGAAACGCTCGTGCCACCGTCGAGTGCGTGGAAGGAACCGCCGACGTCGACCTGGCCCCCGGCATCCTGACCCGACTCCTGTACACCCCGCTCCAGCGAAAGAGAACCTCATCGTCATGACCAGCATCCTCTCCCGCGCCAACGACCTGGCGCAGCCCACCGAGTTCCGCCGGATCTCCGACGGATTCGCCTTCGGCGGCGATTACAGCCCCGAACAGTGGCCGGAGGAGGTCTGGGTCGAGGACATCGCACTGATGCGCCGCGCAGGGGTGAACTCGGTGAACCTCGGGGTCTTCTCCTGGGGCCTGATCGAGGTCTCAGACGGCGAATTCGACTTCGGCTGGCTCGACCGCATCATGGACCTCCTGCACGAAGGCGGAGTGGGCGTCAATCTGGCCACTCCGACTGCTGCGCCGCCGATCTGGCTGCACCAGGCACACCCGGAGATCCTCCCCGTCGACGACCGCGGCATCCGCATGGCACAGGGCGGGCGCCTCGGCTGGTCGCCGAGCTCGGCAACCTTCAGGACGTACGCCATGCGCATCGTCGAGAAGCTCGCTGAACGGTACGGCGAGCACCCCGCGCTGCGCCTGTGGCACGTGAGCAACGAACTGGGCAACGAGAACAACCACTGCTTCAGCGACGAGACCGGACAGGCCTGGCAACGCTGGCTGATGAAGAAGTTCGGCACCATCGACGCTCTCAATGAGGCCTGGGGCACGGCCTTCTGGGGGCACCATTACACGTCGTTCGGTCAGCTCCAGCCACCCAGGCACAGCGGAACCGGGCACAATCCCGGCCTGTTGCTCGACTTCGAGCGATTCAGCTCAGACGCGCTGCTCGACCACTACCGCGCCGAGCGGGAGGTCCTCCGCCGGATCACGCCGGATATCCCCATCACCACCAACTTCATGGTGCAGAATCACCCGGGCGTCGCCGACTACCGCGCCTGGGCGGCAGAGGTCGACCTCGTCGCCAACGACCACTACACGATCGGTATCGACCCCGAACGGCACGGGGAGCTGGCGTTCAGCGCCGACCGGGTCCGTGGCATGGCTGGCGGCGACCCGTGGCTGCTGATCGAGCATTCCACGTCCGCCGTCAACTGGCAGCCGCGCAACCGGGCGAAGTCGGTCGGCGAGCTCGCCCGCAACAGCCTCGCCCACATCGCCCGCGGTGCAGAGGGGGCGCTGTTCTTCCAATGGCGCCAGTCGACAGCGGGGAGCGAGCAGTTCCACTCCGCAGTCGTGCCGCACGGGGGAGCAGACACGAAGGTGTACCGCGAGGCCGAAGCACTCGGTGCGACGCTCACGGCGATCGCCGAGGTCGCCGGGAGCCGCGTCGAGAAGGCATCCGTAGCGATGTTTTTCGATTACGACGCCGCCATGGCCCTCCGCGCCGGGCGGAAGCCGACGGTCGACGTCACGGCGATCGACGCCGCGCTCGACTTCCATCGGGCGCTCACGGCGAGAGGGATCGCCGTCGACGTGCTGCACCCGTCCGATGACCTCGACGGCTACGCCGCCATCGTCGTTCCGACACTTCTGCTGATGACCGCGAAGGATGCCGCCCGCCTCGCCGCGTGGGTTACCGCGGGGGGCCACGCCGTCGTCACCTACTTCTCGGGCATCGTCAACGAGCACAACCGGGTGCACGGAACCTACCCCGGCGTTCTCCGCGAGCTGCTCGGCATCCGGGTCGAAGAATTCTTTCCGCTGCTCGGAGGAGAACGGGTGGCGCTCGACAACGGCTGGGCCGGTTCGATCTGGACGGAACTCGCCCACCTCGACGGTGCTGAGCCCGTCGCTTCGTACGCGTCAGGGGAGCTGTTCGGCGTTCCGGCGGTCACCAGAAACGCCGTCGGGTCCGGCTCAGCGAGCTACGTCGCCACTCATCTGGATCCCGAGTCGATCGGTTCACTCGTCGACGACCTCATCGACCGGGCCCAACTGGCCCCGGTCGCTGGTGCGGATCGTGGGCTCGAGGTCACGCGTCGCGTCGGCCCAGACGGGACCTGGCTGTTCGCGATCAACCATTCTTCCTCACCGTTGCATCTCGAAGCGTCAGGCCTGGACCTGGTGACCGGCACCCGTTTCGAGCCAGGCGCTGTCGTCCCTGCCGGAGCTGTCGTCGTCCTTCGAGAGGACGCCAGGTCATGAAGTTCACCGATGGGTTCTGGAGCTCCAGGCCCGGCGTCTCGGCGCTCTACGCCCAGGAGGCGTATGACATCGACGCGGTCGGCGGCGACGCACTGCGGATCACCGCCCCGACCAAAGTGATCGAACGCCGGGGCGACGTGCTCAACCGTGCCGCACTGACGATCACCCTGTCCTCGCCGCTCGACGGCATCATCCGCGTGCGGGTCGAGAAGAACACCGCCGCATCCACCGGTCCCGGTTTCGACCTGGTCGGGGCCGGGCGGCCCGACGTCGTCATCGAGGTGACGGATGCCGCAGGCACGCTTCGTTCGGGACCGCTCACTGCCCGGATCGCTCAGGGCGCCCCGTGGAACCTCAGCTTCGAGGGGGGCGGTCGAACTCTCACGTCGAGCGGCCACAAATCCATCGGCTACATGGCGCTCGCCGCCGACGCGCCGGTCACGACCGAGCCGGCCGGCCTGTCCGGAGTCACGACAACCGGACTCGCACCGGCATCCGCCTACCTGCACGGCCGCCTGTCGCTCGGAGTCGGGGAACTCGTCTACGGGCTCGGTGAACGGTTCGGCCCGCTCGTCAAGAATGGCCAGACCGTCGACATCTGGAACGCCGACGGCGGAACGTCGAGCGAACAGTCGTACAAGAACGTGCCGTTCTACCTCACCAACCGCGGCTACGGCGTGCTCGTCAACCACCCCGAACATGTCTCGTTCGAGGTGGGTACCGAGAGTGTCGAGGAGGTGCAGTTCTCGGTCGCCGGCGAGGCGCTCGAGTACCTCGTGATCTACGGCCCCACCCAGAAAGAGGTGCTCGAGCGATACACCCGCCTGACCGGTCGACCGGCTCGCGTGCCTGCGTGGTCGTACGGGCTCTGGCTGTCGACGTCGTTCACCACGCAATACGACGAGGAGACCGTGTCGGGTTTCATCGACGGCATGGCCGAACGCGACCTGCCGCTCAGCGTGTTCCACTTCGACTGCTTCTGGATGCGCGAGTTCAACTGGACGGACTTCGAATGGGACCCCCGGGTCTTCCCGGATCCCGAGGGCATGCTTTCGCGACTGCACGACAGGAACCTCCACGTCTCGGCCTGGATCAACCCGTACATCGGCCAGAGGGCCGCCATCTTCGCCGAAGCACGCGACGCCGGTTACCTCGTGAAAAAACCCGACGGTGATGTCTGGCAGTGGGACATGTGGCAGTCCGGGATGGGGCTCGTCGACTTCACGAACCCGGATGCCACGAGGTGGTTCCAGGAGAAGCTCAGGCGCCTGTTCGGCCAGGGAGTCGACGCCATCAAGACCGACTTCGGCGAGCGCATCCCCACCGACGTCGTCTGGTACGACGGCTCATCGCCGGATGTCATGCACAACTGGTACGCCCAGCTCTACAACAAGGCGGTCTTCGAGGTGCTCGAGGAGCACCGCGGCGAAGGTGACGCCGTGCTGTTCGCCCGGTCAGCCACCGTGGGCGGTCAGCAGCAGCCCGTGCACTGGGGCGGAGACAATTCGTCCAGCTTCGAATCGATGGCCGAGACCCTGCGCGGCGGGCTGTCGCTCGCGTTCAGCGGGTTCGGATACTGGAGCCATGACATCGGCGGCTTCGAAGGGATGCCTGACGCCGCCGTGTTCAAGCGCTGGGTCGCATTCGGCTTGTTGTCGAGCCACTCGCGCCTGCACGGTTCGACGAGCTACCGGGTTCCGTGGCTGTTCGACGACGGTTCCGAGGCGGAGGGACAGAGCGCCGTCGACGTCACGCGTCGGTTCACGACTCTCAAACTCGAACTCATGCCGTACCTGTATGAGGTGGGGCTCGAGGCCTCCCGCACCGGCACGCCTTTCATGCGCCCGATGCAACTCGAGTTCGACGGCGACCCTGCGGTCGACCACCTCGACCGCCAGTACCTGCTCGGCCCCGACCTTCTCGTTGCACCGGTGTTCAGCGAGTCGGGCGACGTGCAGTACTACCTGCCGACGGGTACCTGGACGAACTACCTCAGCGGCGAGACGGTGAGCGGCCCAGCCTGGCGCCGAGAGACCCATGCATTCGACAGCATCCCGCTCTGGGTACGCGAGGGTGCCGTGCTCATCACCGGGTCGAGGTCGGATCGCCCAGACTACGACTACACCCAGGACCCCCTCGTCACCGTGTATCCGGGGTTCACCGGAACGACGGCGCTCACCGTGGCCAACCCGCTCGGCGGAGCATCCGTCGCGATCACCGTGACAGCAGACGGCGAGAACGTCGTCGTCACCAGCGCTGCGGATGCTCCCTTCCGCGCGCGCCGCGCCGGCGGCGGAATCGTGCTGTCGACCGACAGGATGGCGGCACTCTGATGGCGCCGACCCCGATGATCACCGGGAGCGCGGCGCCCTTCGACGGCCAGACCCGTGCCACGATAATCTCGGGAGAGACCCGGCTCCGCTCCCAGGTTCGGTATCGTTCGAGTGGATAAAGACACTCTCGAACGCTTTCCATCAGACCGTGCACGGCTACGCACCGCGCGCCTGGCACACAGAATCCCGAGCTGACAGTGAATAATCGCGGCACCAATCTCGACACCGTGCGTCGGCACAACCTTTCGAGGATCCTCGGGCTCGTTCACCGGGACGGTGCGGTATCGCGGTCGACCCTCACCAGGCAGACCGGGCTCAACCGGTCGACGGTCGCCGCGCTCGTCGGAGAACTCGCCGCGCTGAGGCTCGTCGTCGAAGCGGAGCCCGACGGTGCGAGAACCGTGGGGAGACCCTCGCCGGTCGTCCGCCCTCACCCCGACTGCGTGGCGTTCGCTGTCAACCCTGAGCAGGACGCCATCACCGTCGGAATCGTGCGGATGAACGGCGAGGTCGTCGCCCAGGTCCGACACGACCTCGACGAACCGCTCGGCGTCGCCGAGACGGTGCGGGTGACCGCCGAGTTGATGGCCGGTCTGCGTGCCGGCCTTCCGGCATCCGCCGTCGTGGCAGGAGTCGGCGTCGCCGTGCCCGGACTGGTGCGCGCTCCCGATGGGCTCGTGCGACTCGCTCCGCACCTCGGCTGGGTCGACGAGCCCGTCGCTTCCCTGCTCGCCGACGCGACCGGATATCCGGCTCGGGCGGCGAACGACGCGAGTCTCGGTGCCCTCGCCGAACACATCTTCGGTGCCGGGCGTGAGGTGCGCGACCTCATCTACCTCAACGGTGGAGCCAGCGGTATCGGTGGCGGAGTGATCGCCAACGGGATGCCGCTCGGCGGCGTCGGCGGGTACGCGGGCGAGTTCGGCCACAACCTGGTCACCGCCCCTGACGGCCCTGACCAGCCGTCGACGGGTGGGGCGCTCGAGGATGAGGTCAACCGGAGTCGCCTGCTCGATCTGCTCGGCCTGAAATCCGCCGATCCGGCACAGCTGGAACGTGCCCTGCTCGACTCAATGGACCCCGCGGTGCGGACGGAGGTCGTGCGTCAGCTCGGCATCCTGAGCATCGCTCTTCGCAACGCCATCAACGTGCTCAACCCGGAACTCGTGGTGCTCGGTGGGTTCCTCGGTTCGATCTACGCGGTCGATCCCGCGCTGCTCGACCGGCTCGTCGAGGGACAGACCCTGGCCGCGTCATTCGAAGAAGTGCGGATTGTCCGCGCCACGCTCGGGCCCGACCTGCTCCTGATCGGTGCCGCCGAACTCGCGTTCGAGCCGCTCATCGACGACCCTGCCGGGGTCGCGGGAGCGGTTCAGGCCTGAGCAGACCCGTTCAACAGGGAGAGGCAGAGAAAAACGGCCCTTTTCGCCTGTTGAACGTGCGTCGATGCTGATTGTCCCTGTCGAGCGCGCGGCATCGTGATGGCAACCGGGTGATATTCTGACAAGCGCCGGGCTCGAATCGATTCGATTTTTTCTCGATCGATGGGAATACTGCGCCTCAGCGACGCGGTTACGTTCAGGGCATCGGCCATCCGCCCGTGACATCTGCGTCGCAGCCCCGCTTGTACTGAGGACCTTTTTTTCGTGACTACTGTTGTGCACCCCGGTGATGCTCTGACTCCCCGTCAGAGACTCGTCTACATTCTCGTCCTCGGGTCGCTGACCGCGCTCGGACCGTTCACCATCGACCTCTATCTGCCGGCGTTCCCCGTGCTCGAGAGTGACCTGAACGTCTCGGCGACGCTGATCCAGCTGACGCTGACAGGAACCACACTCGGCTTCGCCATCGGTCAGCTGTTCATGGGTCCCTGGAGTGACAAGGTCGGCCGACGACTGCCGCTCATCCTCGCCACGAGCGTGCACGTCGCGGCGAGCATCGGCGTCGCTCTGTCCCCTGACATCGTGTGGCTCGGCGTCTTCCGTGTTCTGCAGGGCGCCGGTGCCGCTGCCGGCGGCGTCGTCGCCATGGCCATGGTGCGCGACCTCTTCGGAGGCAAGCCGCTCGTCCGGATGCTGTCACGCCTTGCCCTGGTGAACGGCCTGGCCCCGATCCTCGCCCCGGTGATCGGATCGCAGCTGCTGCTGTTCCTCGACTGGCGTGGCCTGTTCGTGTTCCTGGCCCTCTACGGCATGCTCGTCGTCGTTGCCGTGTCGATCTTCATCGTCGAAACCCTGCCGCCGGAGCGTCGTCACGCCTCCGGGCACACGACCGTCCGCGACCGGTATCGCTCGGTCTTCAGCGACCGGGTCTTCGTTGGAGTCGCCCTCATCGGCGGGATGAGCTTCTCCGGGCTGTTCGCCTACCTGTCGAGCTCGTCGTTCCTGTTCCAGGATGTCTACAATCTCGACCCGCAACAGTACGGTTTCCTCTTCGCGATCAACTCCTTCGGCATCGTCATCGGCGTGCAGGTGTCTTCTCGCCTCATGCGTCACTACGGGCCGCAGTGGATCCTCGGGGTGACGACCGCCGTCCAGGCGTTCGCCGCGCTCTCGATCATCGTTCTCGCCGAGTCCGGCGCCGGGTTCCTCGGGGTTCTCATCCCGCTGTTCTTCTTCATCATGGCCGCCGGCTTCGGGTTCCCCGCCGTGCAGGTGCTCGCTCTCGTCAACCACGGTCACGAGGCCGGCACGGCGGCGTCCCTGCTCGGCGCGCTCAACTTCGGCCTGGCCGGACTGATCTCGCCGATCGTGGGGCTGTTCGGGATCGACAGCGCCATCCCGATGGCATCCGTGATGCTCGCCACCTCGCTCGTCTCGGTGCTCTCCGTGTGGTTCATCGTGCAGCCGCGCCGGGTGCCGGCGCTCGCGAGCTGACCCGTCGGTCCGTGCCGATGACGGATGCCGCCACGCCGGCACACTGAGTCGGCCGGCGCGCGACCCGTTCGGGGGCCGCGGGCTGTAGCATCGGAGCACAGTGTCTCCTGCGGCCTTTTCCGGGCCGCCGGGAGCGTGCACAGTCGCACCGAAATCGAGGGGTTCCGATGAGCAAAGACGCCGGACGGACAGAGGGTGGCCCCGCGGCCGACCCGGAAGCATCCGTCATCGAACAGGATCCGAACCTGCCGCCCGTCGCGGTTCCCGACGACGAGCGCGAGGCAGAAGAACGGCACTGGACGCCGCTGAAGATCGCGATCTGGGTGGCCATCGCCCTGCTCGGCGGCGTCGCCTGGGTGATGCTCGCCGTGGTGCGCGGCGAGACAGTGAACGCGATCTGGTTCGTGTTCGCAGCGGTCTGCACCTACCTCATCGCCTACCGGTTCTACTCGAAGTTCATCGAGCGGGCCATCACCCGCCCGGATGACCGGAGGGCGACCCCGGCCGAATACAAGGCCAACGGCAAGGACTACGTTCCCACCGACCGCCGAGTGGTCTTCGGTCACCACTTCGCGGCGATCGCCGGAGCCGGCCCGCTCGTCGGACCCGTGCTCGCCGCCCAGATGGGCTACCTGCCAGGCACGATCTGGATCATCGTCGGCGTCATCCTCGCCGGTGCCGTCCAGGACTACCTCGTCCTCTTCTTCTCCACCAGGCGCGGCGGACGTTCGCTCGGCCAGATGGCCCGCGACCAGCTCGGACGCGTCGGCGGCACGGCCGCCATCATCGCCACCCTCGTGATCATGGTCATCATCGTGGCCATCCTCGCCCTCGTCGTCGTCAACGCGCTCGGCGAGAGCCCGTGGGGCGTCTTCAGCGTGTCGATGACCATCCCGATCGCCCTGTTCATGGGCGTCTACCTGCGCTACCTCCGGCCGGGCAAGATCACCGAGATCTCGATCATCGGTTTCGTGCTGCTCATCGCCGCCATCGTCGGCGGCGGTGCCGTTGCCGCAACCGACTGGGGTGCTGCGCTGTTCACCCTCGACCGCACCACCATCGCCTGGGGCATCATCGTCTACGGCTTCATCGCCGCGATCCTCCCGGTCTGGCTGCTGCTTGCCCCGCGCGACTATCTCTCCACCTTCATGAAGATCGGCACGATCGTGATGCTCGCCGTCGCGATCATCGTCGTCCGGCCTGAGATCACCGTGCCGGCGTTCAGTGAGTTCGCCGACGACCCGGCCGGCGGGCCCGTCGTCCCAGGAGCGCTGTTCCCGTTCCTCTTCGTGACGATCGCCTGCGGGGCGTTGAGCGGATTCCATGCGCTGATCGCCTCAGGGACGACCCCGAAGCTGGTCGAGAAGGAACGACAGACCCGGTTCATCGGTTACGGCGGAATGCTCATGGAGAGCTTCGTCGCGATCATGGCCCTCGTCGCCGCCCTCTCCATCGACCGCGGACTGTACTTCGCCATGAACATCTCGGCGGCCAACACCGGAGGCACCGTCGAGGGCGCCGTCGCGTTCGTCAATTCGCTCGGTCTCACCGGCGTGAACCTCACCCCCGAACTCCTCACCGAGACGGCGAGGAACGTGGGCGAAGAAAGCATCGTCTCGCGCACCGGCGGCGCGCCGACCCTGGCCGTCGGGCTCGCGCACATCATGCAGTCGTTCATCGGCGGCGTCGGCATGATGAGCTTCTGGTACCACTTCGCCATCATGTTCGAAGCACTGTTCATTCTCACGGCCGTCGACGCCGGCACCCGGGTCGCCCGGTTCATGCTCCAGGACACCCTCGGAAACATCGTCCCGAAGTTCCGGGATGCCAGTTGGACACTGGGGGCCTGGATCTGCACGGCCATCATGGTCGCGGCATGGGGGGCGATCCTCATCATGGGGGTCACTGACCCGCTCGGCGGGATCAATACGCTGTTCCCGCTGTTCGGCATCGCCAACCAGCTTCTCGCCGCGATCGCTCTCGCGATCTGTCTCGCGATCGTCGCAGACCGTGGCTACTTCAAGTACCTGTGGGTGGTGGCTCTTCCCCTGGCTTTCGCGACCGTCGTCACCGTCACGGCATCCCTCTACAAGATCTTCTCACCGGTTCCTGCCGTCGGCTACTGGGCCCAGAACAGCGCGTTCAGGCAGGCGCTCGACCAGGGTGAAGAGAGCTTCGGCACCGCGCCGACGCGGGCGGCGATGGAAGCGGTCGTGCGCAACACGTTCGTGCAGGGCACCCTGTCGATCCTGTTCGTGACGCTCACCGTCATCGTGATCGGTGTCGCCGTGTTCCGCACCATCAGGGCGTTCCAGAACGGGGGAGGCGTCAACACCGAAGATCCGGTGACCCCGTCGCGCATCTTCGGCGGCTCAGGCATCGTCACGACGAAGGCCGAGAAGCGGATCCAGAAGCAGTGGGATGCCCTCCCTGCCGACCGTCGCCGGGTGAAGGCGAGGCACGAATGAACGCACTCGCAGCCGGACTGGTCTCGGCGGGCAGATACATCAAGGCAGTGATGGGCGACAACGCCTATGAGGTCTACCTCGCTCATCACACCGCGAATCACCCCGACACCCCGCCGATGCCCGAGCGGATGTTCTGGCGCGAGCGCGACGACGAGCAGGACCGCAACCCACAGGGCAGGTGCTGCTGAGGGGGTGACGGTGCGTGGTTCCAGGCAGCGGATGCCGTTCGGCAGCGCTGCAACGTTGTAGATTCGTTCCACGGACGTCGTGAAACGTCCGGCGGACCGGAAGCGGGAACTCGATGGCGGTGACACTGTACGACGTCGCGACCCTGGCCGGGGTGTCGATCAAGACGGTGTCGAACGTCGTCAACGATTACGCGCACATCCGTCCGACGACGCGGGCCAAGGTCCTCGCGGCGATCGACGAGCTCGGCTACAAGCCGAACATCTCGGCCAGGAGCCTCCGCCTGGGTCGGACCGGGGTGATCGGGCTCGCCGTGCCCGAGTTGAGCCTCAGCTATTTCGCCGAGCTGGCGGATGCCGTGATCCGAGCGGCCGAGCGACACAATCTCGTCGTTCTCATCGAACAGACCGGCGGCATCCGGGAGCGGGAGATCGCGATGCTGTCGAGTTCCCGCCTGCATTTCACCGACGGTCTCATCTTCAGCCCGCTCGGCATGGGCTCGGACGACGCGGCGCTGCTCGACGTGTCGTATCCGCTGGTTCTGCTCGGCGAGCGCATCTTCGGGGGCCCGGCCGATCACGTGACCATGAGGAACGTCGAGGCGGCGAGAGCGGCGACGACGCACCTGATCGGTCTCGGTCGTCGCCGGATCGCCGCGTTCGGTGCCCACGCCGGTGAGGTGCTCGGCTCAGCGGCCCTGCGGCTCCAGGGCTATCGCGAGGCGCTCGACGAGGCCGGCATCCCGTTCGACCCTGACCTGGTGCGCGAGGCTGGCCAATGGCACCGGCTCGACGGTGCCCGGGCGATGCACGACCTCCTCGACGCCGGGGTTCCGTTCGACGCCGTCTTCGGGTTCAACGACACCCTCGCTCTCGGTGCCGTCCGGGTGCTGCAGGAGGCGGGGCGCAGCATTCCGGCCGATGTCGCCGTCATCGGATTCGACGGACTCGACGAGACGAAGTATTCGCTGCCGACCCTCTCGACGGTGGATCCCGGGCGCGACGAGCTCGCCGAGACAGCGGTCCGCGTGCTCGTCGAGCGCATCGCCGAACGGGACGGCCAGCTGCCGCCTCGGGAATACCTGTCTGACTTCACGCTCGTCGAACGCGAGTCGACGGCGCTCTGAGCCGGCCCGTGCTTCTCGGCGTCGCGTGCCAATCGGATGCCAACCGCGCTCTTGACGCATCCGTCGGAGTTCTGACAGGGTGTTTATAACGTTGTAAATCAGCATCGACACTTCCGAGCGGATGCCGCGCAGGCCGTCGCATCCGCCCCACCGACAAGGATCCTCTGTGACCACCGCATCCATTGCCATCGACCGCGCCGCCGTCGTCGCGCCACTCAACCGCCGCATTTTCGGCTCGTTCGTCGAGCACCTCGGCCGGTGTGTGTACGACGGCATCTACGAACCAGGACACCCCACGGCGAACGAAGACGGATTCCGTCTCGACGTGGTCGAACTCGTCAAGGAACTCGGTTCGAGCACGATCCGTTACCCCGGCGGCAACTTCGTGTCCGGCTACCGCTGGGAAGACGGTGTCGGGCCCCGCGAGAACCGCCCTGTGCGTCGCGACCTCGCCTGGCACGCCCTCGAGTCGAATCAGGTCGGAACCGACGACTTCGCCCGCTGGTGCACGCTGACCGGCTCCGAACTGATGATGGCCGTGAACCTCGGCACCCGCGGCATCGACGCTGCCCTGGACCTGCTCGAATACGCCAACCACCCGTCTGGCACCGCGCTCAGCGACCAGCGCATCGCGAACGGCTCGCCCGAACCGCACAACATTCGGATGTGGTGCCTCGGCAACGAGATGGACGGCCCGTGGCAGACCGGCTACATGACCGCCGACGACTACGGCAAGCTCGCCGCCCGCACCGCCCAGGCCATGAAGGCTGCTGACAAGAACCTCGAACTCGTCGTCTGCGGCTCGAGCGGATCCAGCATGCCGACGTTCGGCGACTGGGAACGAACGGTCCTCGAGCACAGCTATGAGCACGTGGACTACATCTCGTGCCACGCCTATTACCAGGAGCGCGGAGGGGACCTCGGTTCGTTCCTGGCGTCGTCGCTCGACATGCAGTACTTCATCGAAACCGTGGTCGCGACGGCCGACCACGTCGGCAACAAGCTGCGCAGTTCGAAGAAGATCCAGCTCTCCTTCGACGAGTGGAACGTCTGGTACCTCGACGAGCACCAGGCCTCGGACGAGATCAACGAGGAGTGGGAGTTCGCCCCCCGTCAGCTCGAGGACGTCTACTCGGTGGCGGATGCCGTCGTGCTCGGCAACCTGCTCATCACGCTGCTCAAGAATCACGACAGGGTCGGCTCGGCGTCGCTCGCGCAGCTTGTCAACGTCATAGCTCCGATCATGACCGAGCCGGGCGGAGCATCCTGGCGCCAGACCACCTTCTTCCCGTTCTCGGTGACGTCGCGGCTTGCTCGCGGCGAGGTGCTGCGACCGCGTATCGACGTCGGAACCTACCAGACGAAGGTGCACGGTGACGCTCCGCTGATCGACGCGGTCGCGACGACGGATGCCGAAACCGGCACGAGCGCGCTGTTCCTCGTGAACCGCAGCCAGACCGAAGCGATCACGGTGACCGTCGATGTCTCCGGACTCGACGCATCCGCTCTCACAGAAGCGGTCACCCTGCACGACGACGACGTCTACGCGAAGAACACGATCGACGACCAGAACCGCGTGGGGCTGCGCGAGCTTTCCGGTGCCGAGCTGGCCGACGGCATCCTCACCGTGACGCTTCCGCCCGTGTCGTGGTCTGCGCTGGCGCTGGCCTGATTCACTGACCGAGCAGCTGCGCGCCCCACGTGGTGGGTGCGCGGCTGCTTGGCTGCTCTCTGACGATTCACGCACCACATCCGGAGTGCGGTGTCAACGGGCGGTGCCGATGGGCGGAATTCGGCGGTTCAGGGCATGATTGACAAATGTCACAGCACCGCATCGATCCCGCCACCCAGGCCGACCCCTCCGCCAAGCGCGTCACCAGGCGTTGGCCCTGGATCTCGGGAGGAGTTGCCGTCGGTCTCGGCGTGATCCTCGCCTTCCTGATCGTGCAGCGCGGAAACTCCCTCCCGTTCGAGCTCGACTCCGAGTGGAGCGAAGAGCTGTTCGAAGACGGCCGCCTGCCCTTCCTCGAGTGGATGTCGTACGGCATGAACTGGCTCGGGGGCGGAGCATTCGGCACCTACATCCTGCCCCTCATCATCGTGATCGTGCTGCTCGTGATCAAGCGCCCGTGGTCGTCGCTCTTCTTCGCGATCGCCTCGCTGGCGAGCGTTGGCCTGGCGCAGTTGATCAAGAGCATGGTCGGGCGAGCCCGCCCTGAGGAGATGCTCGTTCCCAGCGACTTCGGTTCATTCCCCTCGGGGCATGTGACGAACGCCGCGACGATGGCTGTCGCGCTCGGCATCATTTTTCCGAAAGTCTGGGTCTGGGCCGCTGGAACGATCTGGGTCGCCCTGATGATGTTCTCGCGCACCTACCTCGGCGTCCACTGGCTGACCGACACCATCGGTGGGGCTTTGCTCGGAGCCGGGGTCGTGCTCATTCTCTGGGCGCCGTTCGCGGCGAAGATCTCCGGTGAACCGATAGGCAAAAAATCGGCGGCCGTGCCCGACGCCAGGGAACCGCAGGCGTGACCGATGCTCGAAACCAGGCGGATGCCGCCGCGCTCGCCGCGCGGGTCGGCATCCGTTCGGCGTCCACGCTCGACGACTATGCGGCGGTCTGCCGTCTGCTCGACGACACCTGGGGTCGGGGTTCGGGCGCTGACCCGTCGTTCGTGCAGGCGATCGCGCACGCAGGTAACACCGTCCTCGTCGCTGAGCGTGACGGTGTCCTCGTTGGAACGGTCGTCGGGGTCCTCGGCTGGGATGACGGCGTCCATGTGCACTCGCACGTCGCAGCGGTGACGCCCACCGCTCGCGGCGGGGTGGGGTTCGCGCTCAAGCTCGCACAACGCGCTCTCGCCCTCGACAACGGTGTGGGAGAGATCCGCTGGACCTACGATCCGCTGATCCGCCGCAACGCCCACCTCAACATCGAGAAGCTCGGCGCGACGGTGCGCGCCTATCATCCCGATTTCTACGGTCGACTCGACGACGCCATCTCGGGTGCCGACCGCTCCGACCGCTTCGAGGTCAGCTGGTTGCTCGATTCGCCGGAGGTCTCTGCGACCGTGCAGCGATCGATCGAGCGGGCGGGCTCCCTCGCCAGCTACCAGGCGCCGGTCGTTGCCTCTGTTCACGGCATCCGCTTCGAACTGCACGCCGACTACGAGGGGCTCAGGGGCAGCGACCCCGCTGCTGCCGCGGAGTTCCGCGACGCGTCGCGTGCCGTGTTCGAGCCGGCGTTCTCCGAGGGGCTCGCCGTCGGGTTCGCCGACGGCGGGTACCTGTTCACCGAGGAGCGGTAGGGTCGGCCCATGAAGGTCGAGTCGATCACTCTGCACCGAATCGGGATGCCGCTCGTGCGTCCGTTCGAGACGAGCTTCGGCCGTGAGACCGAGCGCGATGTGCTTCTCGTCCACCTCGTCACCGACGTCGCCGAGGGCTGGGGCGAATGCGTCGCCGGCTCGTCGCCCGCGTACAGCTCCGAGTATGTCGACGGCTGTGCCCTCGTGATCGAGCATCACCTTGCCCCACGGATCTTCGCTGCGCACGACCTGCGTGCTGCGGACCTCGGTCGACTGCTCGCGCCCGTCGTCGGGCATCGCATGGCCAAGGCGGCGCTCGAGGCGGCTGTCCTCGACGCCGAGCTGCGGGCATCCGGTCTGAGTTTCAGCGAACGGCTCGGTGCGGTCCGCACCGAGGTCGACTGCGGAGTGTCGGTCGGCATCAGCACGTCGATCGATGAGTTGCTCGATGAGGTGCAGGGGTACGTCGACTCCGGCTACCGACGCATCAAGCTGAAGATCAAACCCGGCTGGGATCTCGAGCCGGTCGCCCGGGTGCGCGAACTGCTCGGACCGGATGCCGCGCTGCAGGTCGACGCGAACACCGCGTACACGCGGGCAGACATCGCGCACCTGCGCGAACTCGACACCGCGGACCTGCTGCTCATCGAGCAGCCGTTCGACGAGGAAGACATCGCCTCCCACGTTGCGCTCGCCGACGCCATCCGCACCCCGGTCTGCCTCGACGAGTCCATCGTGTCCGCGAGTGTCGCTGTCGAGGCGATCGACAGGGGAGCGACCTCCATCATCAACATCAAGCCCGGGCGGGTCGGCGGGTACCTGCCCGCTGTCGCGATCCACGACGTGTGTGTCGAGCGGAGCGTCCCGGTGTGGTGCGGTGGCATGCTCGAGACCGGGATCGGCCGGGCGATGAATGTCGCCCTCGCCGCCCTGCCCGGCTTTACTCTGCCTGGCGACACCAGCGCGTCGGATCGGTACTACGCCGAAGACCTCACCGAGCCGTTCGTGCTTCACGAGGGGCGGCTCACCGTGCCGACCGGCCCGGGCTCTGGGGTCACCGTGCGCACGGACCTCGTCGCTGCCTGGGCGCGCTCGGCACCCACGGTGCTCCACCCCTGACCCGTCCGGCCGACTCGGCGTCGCCGGTACACCGAATTACGCGAGTGGCGCAACAAATTCCTCCGTCTTCGCCGTGTACGCCGGTTTCCGGGTCAGAAAACCTGCACAATGGACGTGGCGCCGATGCCGTTTTCCGTCGAGCGAACACTGCCCGGCGGTGCGCGCGTTGGCCTGCCGCCTCTGACAGAGCGCTGCACACGCGGCGCGAACCGCGTTCCGGCGCACGAAAGGCAACAGTGACAAGCGTTCTCGGCACGAACTGGTCAGGCAACCACGCATACCGGGCGGCTCGCATCGCGTCCCCGTCGAGCGTCGATGAGGTTCGGCAGTTGCTGCACGGGGCGACGGCGGTGCGCGCGCTCGGCACAAGGCACTCGTTCAACCCGATCGCGGACTCGGCCGATCTGCTGATCTCCACGGAACTGCTGCGGGCCGAGCCGGTCATCGATGCGGATGCCCGCCTGGTCACCGTCGGCGCCGGCACCCGCTACGGCGACCTCGCGAGCACTCTGCAAGCCGCCGGCTGGGCGCTGCCGAACCTCGCATCCCTTCCGCACATCTCCATCGGTGGAGCCATCGCCACCGGTACTCACGGGTCGGGGAACCGGATCCCGTCGCTCGCGGCATCCGTCGCCGGACTCGAGATCGTGCTGGCTTCCGGTGACGTGCTCCAGTTGAACAGGGGAGACGCCGACTTCGACGGAGCTGTCGTCAGTCTCGGTGCCCTCGGCATCGTCACCAGGGTCACCCTCGACATCGAGCCCACATTCGACATCGAGCAGTCGGTGTTCGAGGGCCTCGCCTTCGCGGAGGCCGAGCAGAACTTCGATGCCATCACCGGTGCGGCGTACAGCGTGTCGCTCTTCACCACCTGGCGCAATCCGGATGTTCTCGACCAGGTCTGGCTGAAGCGACGTGCGGGGGTGGATGCCGCTGCACCCGCCGACCTGTTCGGTGCGGTCGCGGCGCCGGCCGACCGGCATCCGTTGCCGGGGATCTCTGCGGTGAACTGCACCGCGCAGATGGGCATGCCTGGAGCCTGGCTCGACCGGCTGCCGCACTTCCGGCTCGACTTCACCCCGTCGAACGGCGAGGAACTGCAGTCGGAGTTCCTCGTGCCCCGGCGGCATGCGGTCGCGGCGCTCGGCGCTGTGCGGGCGCTTGCGGCGAAGATCGCGCCGCTGTTGCAGGTGTGCGAAGTGCGTACCTTTGCCGCTGATTCGCTCTGGCTCAGTGGGGGATTCGAGACCGACGCGGTCGGCTTCCACTTCACCTGGCTCAAGCAGCAGCCGGAGGTCGAGGCGCTTTTGCTCGAGCTCGAGGCCGTGCTCGCGCCGTTCTCCGCGCGGCCGCACTGGGGCAAGTTGTTCACGGCGGATGCCGCGGCGCTCGAGGGCGTCTACCCGCGGATGCGGAACTTCCGGGCGCTCGCTGCCCGACTCGACCCGTCGCGTGTGTTCGTGAACGAGTTCCTCGAGCGCACGGTGCTGCCTCCGGTCTGAGCAGCTCTCGTCCTGCACCGTCTGGGGACTCCAAATTCAGGAGTCTGCTTCAAATTCAGGAAAAACTCGCGACACGCCGCGCTGGAGAGCATCCCGTACGGCGTGTTGCGAGAATCTCCTGAATTTGGAGAACAGCAGGTGCCGCTGCGCTCGCTGAGGGGTGGTGGCTAGGCTCGACTCATGAGTGACGCCGACGCCCCCGATCCTCTCGCAGCAGCACGGGCGGAGGCCGCCGCCC
This sequence comes from Mycetocola sp. CAN_C7, assembly GCF_015752285.1. Lineage (NCBI taxonomy): Bacteria > Bacillati > Actinomycetota > Actinomycetes > Micrococcales > Microbacteriaceae > Mycetocola > Mycetocola sp. CAN_C7. The sequence continues at coordinate 86,257 of NZ_JADOUY010000001.1, read as the reverse complement.
TCGCGGCCGCAGCTGAGACGGCGCAGGCCGCAGCGGCCGCAGCGCTCCAGCGCCTCGAGGATGCTGCAGCAACGGCGAAGGCGGACGCCGAAGCTCAGGCCCAGGCGACCCTCGACCAGGCCACCGCCGATGGGGACGCAGCGGCCAGCGCAGCCCGGCGCGCAGCTGTCGCGGCCACCGACGCCAAGATCCGATCGACGGATGCCGCGGCAAGCGCCGCACACGACGCATCCGCTCGGGCGCATGCCGCGACGGAAGCGACCACCGTCGCCGCCCGGGAAGCAGCGGAGTCCGCAGCCGCAGCGACGACCGCTGCCGCGACGCAGGGCGCCGCAGCGGCGACCGCCACCGGCGTCGCAGCCGCGCCGGCCGCGCCTGTCGCCACTCCTGCCCCCGCTGCGGACGCAGCACCGACCGCGGCCGACGTTCTCGTCCAGGAGGTCGCTGACGCGGCTCCGACCGCGGCGCCCGAGCCCATCGCCGCTCCGACACCGATCCCCACGGCGGAGCCCGCATCCGCGCCGCCAGCCGCACCGACCGCATCCGCGCAGCCAGCCGCACCGACCGCATCCGCCTCGCCGCTCGCCGCACCGGCAACACCCGGCCCGCTCGACACAACCCAGATCGGCAGCATCAGGGCCGGTTACGCCTTCGACGGGCCTGCTCTCGAAATGGGCGCCCTCGTCAACGGCGACCCCGATCCGGCCGTGCAGGTGCGCATCCCGCTCGCCATGATGAACCGCCACGGACTCGTCGCCGGAGCCACGGGCACCGGCAAGACTCGTACCCTCCAAGGTCTCGCGGAGCAGCTCAGCGCGCACGGGGTCTCGGTGTTCGCCGCAGACATCAAGGGTGACCTCTCCGGAATGGCCGTGCCGGGGGACGGCAACGAGAAGCTGCTGAAACGCACACAGGGGATCGGGCAGGACTGGGCCCCTGCGGCGTTCCCGATCGAGTACTTCTCGCTCGGCGGGATGGGCAGGGGTGTCCCCATCCGGGCGACGATCGCCGGCTTCGGTCCGATCCTGCTGAGCAAGGTCCTCGGACTCAACGACACCCAGGAGTCCAGCCTCGGCCTGGTGTTCCACTACGCAGACAGGGCCGGGCTGCCGCTGCTCGATCTCACCGACCTCCGCGCTGTGCTCAGCTTCCTCGCGAGCGACGAGGGCAAGGCGGAACTGAAAGACCTCGGCGGGCTCTCCGGCGCGACGGTCGGTGTCATCCTCCGCGAGCTCATCACTTTCGCCGACCAGGGTGCAGACGTCTTCTTCGGTGAACCCGAGATCGACACCGCCGACTTCCTGCGCACAGCCGCAGACGGCAGGGGTGTGATCAGCCTGCTCGAGGTCCCCGGTGTCCAGGACAAGCCGGCGCTGTACAGCACCTTCCTCATGTGGCTGCTCGCCGATCTCTTCAATGACCTGCCCGAGGTCGGCGACCTTGACAAACCCAAACTCGTGTTCTTCTTCGACGAGGCGCACCTGCTCTTCGCGGATGCGTCGAAAGACTTCCTCGCGCAGATCACCCGGACCGTCCGGCTCATCCGGTCGAAGGGCGTCGGTATCTTCTTCGTGACGCAGACCCCGAAGGATGTTCCTGGCGACGTTCTCGCCCAGCTCGGCTCGCGCGTGCAGCACCAGTTGCGCGCATTCACGCCCGACGACGCCAAGGCCCTCCGTGCCACCGTCTCCACCTATCCGAACTCGGGCTATGACCTCGAAGAGACCCTCACGATGCTCGGCACCGGCGAGGCGATCGTCACGGTCATGAACGAGAAGGGCGCACCGTCCCCCGTCGCGTGGACCCGGTTGCGCGCGCCCCAGGGACTGATGTCGCCGAGTCCGGATGCCGCCATCGACGCGGCCGTCGCGGCATCCGCTCTGCTGCCCACATACGGCGCTCCCGTCGACCGGGAATCTGCGCGCGAGATCCTGGCCGCGAAGATGGAGGCCGTCAACCTGGCCGCTGCTGCCGAGGAGGAGGCGCTCGCCCGCGCGAAGGCCGAGGCCGAGTACGCGAAGCAGAAGGCGGCGATGGACAAAGCCCAGGCTGCGGCGCAGAAGAAGGCAGATGCCGAGTACGAGCGACTGCTCAGGAAGACGCAGGGCTCGGCAAGGCGCACAACGTCCAAGCCGCAGAAGTCAGTGCTCGACGAGGTGCTCGGTTCGAGGGCGACGCGCACGATCCTCACCGGTGTGGTCGAGGGGATCTTCGGCACCCGTCGGCGTCGTTAGCTGGTCTTCCGTTCACCGGTCAGGCGGGCCTCGGCGAGCGTGCCGATGCGGAGTGCGCGCCGTTCGTTCTCGCGGGTGCCGTCAGCCGCGAACCAGCTCGCGCTCAGACCGGTCCACGCGACGGTCCACTCGAGAAGTGCCGACAGTCGGATGCCCGCCAGGGCGCTGATGAGATCGACCCGGCGATCGAACTGGAACTCGGCGATCTGCTGCTCCGGATTGCAGAGGATGTTCGTGTAGTCGAACACGCGGTCACCGACGAGGAACTTCGGATCGATCGCGAGGGCCCCGCGCTCGCCGAAATCGAGCACGTTGCCGTGGTGCAGGTCGCCGTGGAGCACGACGGTGTCGTCGGCGTTCTCGGCGAGGAGCCGCCTGGCGGTGCTCGCTGCTCGGCCGTAGAAGCCGTCGCCTTCACCATCGGCGCGATCGAACAACGCGCGGAACCACACGTCGAGCGGGATGAGTCCCTGCGGTCGATCGGCGAATCGCCCAGCGGACGCCGCGTGCAACGTCTCCGCTACCCCGCAGAGGATCCGCGTCGCCGCGTCATCGTCCGACCGGGCGAGGGTGACGAGCGACGCCCCACCCTCCTCGAGCAGCGCCGCGTGGGCATCGACCTCGAGCACGCGCGCGGCGCCGGAGCCGTCCCACCAGGCGAGCAGGCGGCATCCGTTCGCTTCTTCTTCGATCCGGGCGACCTTGAGCATGGCCGGAACCCCGCCCTGTAGCACCGGCTGCAGGTGGGAGGACAACGTGGAGAACCCGGCGCCGCGAGGCTCCAGCCGCCAGCGACGGAGGTAGTCGTCGATGGATGCCGGCTGCCACATGGCATCAGCCTACGAGGGCGCCGCGGTATACCGTCGGTGCGCGGGGCTTTGTATGCTGATCGCATGACGGCACCGCAGATCTATGTCAGCTTTCCGGGAACCGCACGCGAGGCGCTGAGCTTCTACGCGGAGATCTTCGGTGGGGAGCTCTCCCTGCACAGCCACGAAGACTTCGGCAGAACCGATGGCACACCCGATGCGATCGCCCACGGGGTCCTCGACGGTGTGGTCGCCCTGGCCGGATCGGATGCCGGTCCCGGTGACGCGACCGTGCGCTTCGAGGGCGTGATGCTCTCGTTGCTTGGCACGGCGGAACCGCACGTCCTGCATGAGTGGTTCGACAAGCTCAGCGTGGACGGCAGGGTCGTCGACCCGCTCGCGCCGAAGCCGTGGGGCGCGTCGGACGGGCAGGTCATCGACCGGCACGGACTCCACTGGCTCATCGGCTACGAACCCCAACAGTGACCGACGACCTGCTGTTCGCCCAGCTGGCGGCTGAACGCGAGCACGTTCTCCGGGCTGTCGACGGCCTGGCGGACGAGGCGATGCACCGGTCAGTGGTGCCGTCCGGCTGGACGATCACTCGCCTGCTCAACCACCTCGCATTCGACGATGAGATGTTCTGGATCTCGGCGGTGCTCGGCGGAGACGACCGGGCGATCACGGCCCTCCACAACGGCTGGGACTCCGATCCGATGACCGGCGCTGAAGCTCTCGGCATCTACCGGCGCGAGATCGCCAGGAGCGACGAGATCCTGGCAGGCGTCGACCTCGACGCGCCGCCCCTGTGGACGCCGCCGGCAAACGTCTTCGACGCGCCACCGCTGCGCGACGGACGCGAGGTCGTCTTCCGCGTGCTGGCGGAGACCTCGGTGCACGCCGGGCACCTCGACATCGTTCGCGAGCTCATCGACGGGCACCAGAACCTCGTCGTCGGCTGACCGGTACCCGCGAACGGGTCCACGAAACCCGACCACCGCTGCGTAAACTCGGGTGATGCTGATCCGCCCCTATGAGCCTGCCGACCGTGCCGATGTCGCCGACATCTGCGTCCGAACCGGAGACGGCGGGGCGGATGCCACCGGGCAGTACAGCTCGGACGCCCTCCTCCCCGACATCTACGCCCTCCCGTACGTGGATCGCGAGCCCGAACTGGCATTCGTGGTCGACGACGGCTCCCGTGCGGTCGGCTACATCCTCGGCACAGCAGACACCCGCGCATTCGCCCGATGGTTCGACGACGAATGGTGGGCGGCGGCTACGTCGAGCATGCCGCCCGCTGATGCGTCAGACGCGGAACGCTCCATCGTGGCATCTGCAGGCAACCCCGAACGGATGCTCATCGCCGCGGTCGACGATTACCCCGCGCACCTCCACATCGATCTGCTTCCTGAAGCGCAGGGCGGCGGACTCGGTCGGCGACTCGTCGAAGCGCTCGTATCCGCGCTGGCCGAGCGGGGCGTCACTGGTCTGCATCTCGTCGTCGCCGCCAGCAACACAAGCGCCCACGCCTTCTACCTCAGGGTCGGATTCACCGAGCTGGCGCGAGACTCTGACGGCGTCGTGATGGGGATGCGGATCGCCTAGGGCATCCGGCTCGGGCGCCGCTCGAACCAGTAGAGCATTTCGGGTCGCGTCGACTGCAACTCGTCGAGCGTGACCGGGTGGTCGACGTGCTCGATGGGCGCCATGGTCAGGTGCGATGCGATGCGGTTGATGCTGTTGCGCGACCAGTACTCGCCGCGCATGCGGAGGAGCGGCTTGCCCGCCTCGTTGAGCACGAACATCTGCAACCGCGACTGCGACGCCATGGTGCGGTGCATCTCGAGCATCACCACGCGGTGGATCGACTCGAGCGGGATGCGGGTCGTTCCGAAGAAGAAACGCCGTTCGAGCAGATGAGTGTCTGTGACGCCGATGCGCACCCGGAGGAATCTCACGGTCGCGAGCGCGATGGCCGCGAAGACGACGAGCTGGGCGACGGCGACCCAGATCCAGGCGCCCGTCGGGATCGTCAGCCAATACAGAACGATGAGAATCGGAACGCTGAGTGCCAGCAGGGCGGCGATGCCCTGCCCGAGCAGGCCCTGCCGTACGCGCACAGAGGAGATCGTCCTGTCGTCCGTCATGCTCATGTGTTGCGCCCCCGCCTCAGCACTTTATTCTGGTGCATGAAGTGAGAAAACAGGTAGCCACCCTTTGGGGGACTCTGTCGTGGTGTCGCAGATGCAGAAAACGCCCACTCTCGCGAGTGGGCGTTTTCTGTGTTGCATGGCGGAGAATGGGGGATTCGAACCCCCGAGGGCGTTAACCCAACACGCTTTCCAAGCGTGCGCCATAGGCCACTAGGCGAATCCTCCGGACCAGCCGCATCGCTCTCGCGATTTCAGCCTCAGCTATCCTACCGTGCTTCGCGGAGACATCCGAACGCGACGCCTGGGGTGCGCTGGCGAACCCTTCCGGAGTCTGTAGAATAGATGCTGGCTCCTCGCGTGGCGCCATCCAGGCCAACTCCCCCAGGACGGAAACGTAGCAAGGGTAACCGGGCTCTGGCGGGTGCGCGAGGGGTCTTTTCTCGTTAACGCGCCCGTCCGGGTAACCGGGGGCGCCTCCGTGAACGCCGCCGGCATCCGACCTGGCGTGAGGGCTCCCGTTGCGGTCGAGAACTCTCTGCGCACCGGGTGCCGTCGTCCGGAACGGATGCCCTCGCACCGGACGACAATTTGTGGCTCTTGACAACAAAAGTCGGCCCGCCGTAGGCTTCGAGAGTCCTGGGTGGTTTCGACACTGTGGTCGAAACTTTCGAAGCAGAGCCATCCCGGATGCCCGCACGCATCGGATCCTGCGCGTGCACCTCGCTTGACATCACGCAAAGGAGCGTCATGAGCGTCAGATCCCTGTTCCGCAACATCGTCATCGGCACGGTGGCAGCCGGACTTCTCGTCCCGGTGCTGACCGTGCCGGCCACGGCGGCCGAACCGGAGACCCTCGTCTCCACCGGCTTCGACGACAGCACGCTCGGCGGCTGGGAGTCGAGCGGCGACCCCGCTCTCACCTACGTCGACGACGGCGACGACGGGGGCACCGCACTGCGCGTGGGCGACCGTGCCAGCGACTTCAGCGGCATCCAGACCCCTGCCGGTTTCTTCGACGACGTCGCCGTTGGCGACACGCTCACCTTCTCGATGCGCGTTCGACTGGCGGATGCCGCGGCAGCGCCGGTCGGCGTCCGTTTCGTCCTCAAACCGGCGTACACCTGGGTCGGTAACACGACGATGACGGCAGACGCGTGGAGCACCGTCACGGGAACCCTCGAGGTCCCCGCTGGAACGGACGTCGCCACCCTGCAGGCCTACATCGGCACAGCAGATCTTCCCGGCGGAGCCGCATACAGTTACCTCGTCGACGACCTCTCGATTTCGAACACCCCGGCCGATGACCCCACCGACCCCACAGACCCACCGGCGGATTCCGACCTCTCGTCGCTCAATACCGGCTTCGAAGACGGACTCGGCACCTGGATTCCTCGCGAAGACGCGAGCGGTGCGGCATCCGTCACCGTTTCCACCGACGAAGCCCACAGCGGCACGCAGTCCGCGCTGATCTCGGACCGCGTGTCTGAGGGCCAGGGCATCGGGCACGACGTCACCGGCATCCTGATCCCCGGTCAGTCGTACGAGGTGTCTGCCTGGGTCAAGTTCGCCGCCGGGCAGACCCCGGGCGACGTCTGGCTGAGCCTGGCGCGCACGACCGGAGGGTCGACCTCGTACGGCACCCTCGGCCAGTTCGCCGGCATGTCGAACAGTGACTGGGTACAGATCACCCAGACCTTCCAGATGGGCGCAGCAGACGAGGCTCTGCTCTACCTCGAGACGGCGTACAACGGCGGAAACACCTCGGCGTTCCTCGTCGACGACATCACCGTCACCGTCCCCGCCGCGGGAGAGGTCGAAGACCTCACCCCGATCCAGGACACCGTCGACTTTCCGGTCGGCGCAGCGATCGACAGCCGTGAGACGACCGGAACCGCCGCCGAGCTGCTGACCAGGCACTTCAATCAGGTCACGTCGGAGAACTACATGAAGCCAGAGGCCTGGTACGACGCCGACGGCGTCTTCACCCCGCACGCCGAGGCCGACACCCTGATGCAGTTCGCGCAGGACAACGACCTGCCTGTCTACGGTCACACCCTGGTCTGGCACTCCCAGACTCCGGCGTGGTTCTTCCAGGACGATGCGGGCGTCGCCCTCACCGCCGGTGATGCCGATCAGCAGATCCTCAAGGACCGCCTGCGCGGCCACATCTTCGCCGTCGCTGAGTACCTGAGCGACACCTACGGCGAGTTCGGGAGCGAGTCGAACCCGCTGTACGCCTTCGACGTCGTCAACGAGGTCGTCTCAGACGGCAACGAGAACGCTGACGGCCTGCGCCGAAGCGAGTGGTTCCGTATCCTCGGTGAGCAGTTCATCGACCTGTCGTTCCAGTACGCCGATGAGGCGTTCAACGACGAGTTCGCCGCAGCGGATGCTGACCGCCCCGTCACCCTCTTCATCAACGACTACAACACGGAGCAGAGCGGCAAGCAGGCTCGCCTGCTCGCCCTCGTCGAGCGGATGCTCGAACGAGGAACGCCGGTCGACGGCGTCGGCCACCAGTTCCACGTGAGCCTGTCGCTTCCGGTCACCGCACTCGAAACCGCGTTGGAGGCGTTCTCCGGGCTCGGCCTCACACAGGCCGTCACCGAACTCGACGTCACAACGGGCACCCCGGTGACCCAGGCGAAACTCGTCGAGCAGGGCTATTACTACCGTGACGCGTTCCGGATCTTCCGCGACTACTCCGACGAATTGTTCTCGGTGACGGTCTGGGGCCTGACCGACGGTCGCAGCTGGCGCAACAGCTCAGGTGCGCCACTGGTGTTCACCGATGCGTTCACGGCGAAGCCTGCCTATTACGGCATCGTCGACACCGAGCTGCCCGCCCGGTTGCGCACGGCGAACGTGTTCCAGGGGAACGTTCCGCTCGACGACCAGGCGACGGATGCTCTCGCCTGGCAGCAGCTCCCGCTGCAGCCGATCGAGCAGAACGCGGCGTTCCAGCTGCGCTGGCAGCCGGACCACCTCACCGCGTACGTCGAGGTGAACGACACGACGACGGATGCCTCAGACGGCGTCGAGTTCACCTGGGCGGGCCAGACCGCGACGATCGGCCGCGACGGCGGTGGCGATGTCGACGGCGTCGTCACCGAAACCGATGCCGGGTACCGCATCGTCGCGCACCTCCCGCTCGAGGGCGCAGCCCAGGGTGACACCGTCGAGTTCGACGTCCGCGTCGGAAACGACGGATCGACGACCGGATGGAACACGGAGGGCACAGTGGGAACGCTGACCCTCCTCGAGCCGCTTTCGTACCAGGAGGTCGCCGAGACGATCACGGCTCCCGCGATCGACGGCGACATCGACGACCTGTGGGCGAGTGCTGGAACCGTCGAAACGACCAAACAGGTCGAGGGAGCCGCAGGAGCATCCGCTGTCTTCAGCTCGCTGTGGCGCGACAACACGCTCTACCTGCTCGCCGAGGTCACCGACCCGACGGTGGATGTCTCCGGATCCGACCCGTGGATCCAGGACTCGGTCGAGATCTATGTCGACGCAGGCAACTACAAGAACGGCTCGTACCGCTACGACGACACCCAGATCCGCATCAGTGCAGACAACGTGGTGTCGTTCGGAACCGGAGACGAAGCGTTCCAGCGTGCCCGCGTCGAGTCGGCGACGACGCGAACGGAGTCGGGCTACCGCGTCGAGGTTGCGGTGAGTCTGCTGGAGTCCGGCGGTGCAGGCTCGTTCCAGGGTCTGGACCTGCAGGTCAACGATGCATCGAACGGCGCTCGAACGGGCATCCGCAACTGGGCCGACCCGTCCGGTGCCGGCTACCAGTCGACCGCCCGCTGGGGCGTTGCCCAGCTGGTGTCTGCGGTCGAGGCATCCGAACCGCTGCTCACGGTGAGCCCTGGCCGTGTCGTGTCCGGTGGAACGGTCGACGTCGAGCTCAGCGGCTTCGAACCCGAAGCAGACATCGAGCTCGTCCTGCGCGAACCGGCACCGCAGTTCTTGCTGTTCGCGCTCGCCGTGCCTGCTGTGCTCGATACGGTGACGACGGATGCCGACGGCACCGCGACAGTGCGGCTCACCATCCCGGCCGACACCGCGGCAGGGGCGTACGAGATCGCTGCGCTCCAGGACGGGGTTCCGCTCGCCGCGGCATCCGTCACCGTACTCGCTGCTGCAGGTGCCGTACCGGGCGCTGACCCGGCCGGGGACGATGGCCTCGCGAACACGGGGTCCGACCTGGCTGGCTGGATCTGGCTCGGACTGGTGCTGGTGCTCGCGGGTGCCGTTCTGGTTCGTGCCCGCCGGGCGGCGGCGCTCGGCTAGCGGCCGCTGCTCCTCGAAGGCATCCGTCTCGGTCGAAGGTTCCCTGTGCAACAGGTGCTCTCGACCGGGGCGGATGCCATCGTCGCATACCACCGTCAGTCCCGGGCCGTTCGGCCCTATCGGCCGCACGACCCGCGTCCCTAGGATGAGGCCATGGCAGCCCAGAAGGACGACCTCGACACCTCCACCCACACCTCGACCGACCTGGCAGGCATCGACGCCTGGTGGAGAGCGGCGAACTACCTGTCGATCGGCCAGATCTACCTCCTCGACAACCCGCTGCTGCGGAAGCCGCTCACCGTCGACCACATCAAGCCACGCCTGCTCGGGCACTGGGGAACGACCCCTGGCCTCAACTTCGTCTACGCCCACCTCAACCGGATCATCCGAGAACGGGAGCAGTCGGCGCTCTACGTGGCCGGGCCCGGTCACGGCGGCCCAGGCATGGTCGCCAACTCGTACCTCGAAGGCACCTACTCGGAGGTGTACGCCCGGATCAGCCAGGACGAAGACGGCCTGCGTCGCCTGTTCCGCCAGTTCTCGTTCCCCGGCGGCATCCCGAGCCACGTTGCTCCGGAGACCCCCGGCTCGATCCATGAGGGCGGCGAGCTCGGGTACGCACTGAGCCACGCCTACGGCGCCGCGTTCGACAACCCCGACCTCGTCGTCGCTGCGGTCGTCGGCGACGGTGAGGCCGAGACCGGGCCGCTCGCCACGAGCTGGCATTCGAACAAGTTCGTCGACCCGATCCACGACGGCGTCGTGCTGCCGATCCTCCACCTCAACGGCTACAAGATCGCGAACCCCACCATTCTCGCCCGCATCCCCGAGGAAGAACTCCTCGACCTGATGCGCGGTTACGGCCACACCCCGCACATCGTCTCCGGCGGTTTCGACCGTGAAGATCCGATGCTCGCGCACGCCCGCATGGCCGAGACGCTCGACACCGTGATGGACGAGATCGCCGCCATCAGGCAGAAAGCACGCGAGCAGCAGGCGGCCGGCGATGATGTCACCAGGCCGCGCTGGCCGATGATCATCCTGCGCACGCCGAAAGGCTGGACCTGCCCGGCCGAGATCGACGGCCAGCCCGTGGAGAACACGTGGCGCGCTCACCAGGTTCCGCTCGCGAACGCTCGCGACACTCCCGAGCACACGCGCATTCTCGAGGACTGGCTGAAGAGCTACCGCCCGGACGAGCTCTTCGACGACGCCGGCACGCTGAACGCCGAGATCGCTGCGCTCGCGCCGACCGGCTCGTTCCGGATGAGCGCGACCCCGCACGCGAACGGCGGTCTGCTGCGACGGGAGCTCGACCTGCCCGACTTCCGCAACTACGGCGTCGACGTTCCCGAGCCCGGCGCCACGACCGCAGAAGCAACCAAGGTCCTCGGAATCTGGCTCGCAGACGTGATCGCCGAGAACCCGCACAATTTCCGTATCTTCGGACCGGATGAGACGGCATCCAACCGGCTCGCCCCCTCGGTGTACGAACACACCGGCAAGCAGTGGAACGCCGAGATCCTGCCCGTCGACACGAACCTCGTCCGGGCGGGTCGGGTGATGGAAGTGCTGAGCGAGCACCAGTGCCAGGGCTGGCTGGAGGGTTACCTGCTGACCGGCAGGCACGGCCTGTTCAACTGCTACGAAGCGTTCATCCACATCATCGATTCGATGTTCAACCAGCACGCGAAGTGGCTCAAGACGACGCGGGAGATCCCGTGGCGGAGCCCGGTGTCGAGCCTCAACTACCTGCTCTCCAGCCACGTCTGGCGTCAGGACCACAACGGCTTCAGCCACCAGGACCCCGGCTTCATCGACCACGTCGTGAACAAGAAAGCCGACGTCGTCCGGGTGTACCTGCCACCGGATGCCAACACCCTGCTCTCCACCTACGACCACGTTCTCCGGTCGGTCGACTACGTCAACGTCGTCGTTGCCGGCAAACAGCCGCAGGCGAACTGGCTCACCATGGACGAGGCCGTCGCCCATTGCACCCGCGGTCTGGGACTCTGGGAGTGGGCAGGAACCGAGACGCCGGGAACCGAGCCCGACGTGGTGCTCGCCTGCGCCGGTGACGTGCCGACGCTCGAGGCGCTCGCTGCGGCATCCATTCTGCGTGAGCGTCTTCCCGAGCTCTCGGTGCGCTTCGTCAACGTCGTCGACCTCATGCGACTGCAGGGCGAGAGCGAGCATCCGCACGGCCTGAGCGACGCCGAGTTCGACACGATCTTCACGACAGACAAGCCGGTCGTCTTCGCGTACCACGGCTATCCGTGGCTGATCCACCGCCTCACCTACAAGCGCAACGGGCACGACAACCTGCACGTGCGCGGGTACAAGGAGGAGGGCACGACGACGACGCCGTTCGACATGGTCATGCTCAACGACCTCGACCGGTATCGGCTCGTCATCGATGTGATCGACCGGGTGCCCCAGCTCGCGGCGACGGCTGCCGGCCTCCGTCAGGAGATGCAGGATGCCCGCCTGCACGCCCGCCAGTACACGCGCGATCACGGTGAAGACTTCCCTGAGGTGGCGAACTGGCAGTGGTCGGGCGACGGGGCAGGGGTGTCTCAGGAAGATGCCCAGGAACGCGTCGCAGACACCGGCTCGGACAACGCCTGAGCCCCGCGTGAGCACAGCAACGTAGGGTTGACCTGTGGCCACAAGCATCTACATCACGTCAGCCGAAGGGCACACCGGTAAGTCGACGATCGCGCTCGGTACCCTCGATACCCTCTCCCACCGCGCACAGCGAGTGGGGGTGTTCCGCCCGATCGCGCGCTCGACCTCTGAGCGCGACTACGTCGTCGACCTGCTGCTCAGTCACGACAGTGTCGACCTCGAGTACGACGAATGCATCGGGGTCACCTACGACGCCGTCCACGCGGATGCCGACGCGGCGCTGTCGAACATCGTCGAACGGTACAAAGCGGTCGAGGCGAAGTGCGATGCCGTCGTCATCCTCGGCTCCGACTACACCGACGTCGGCAGCCCGACCGAACTCGGATACAACGCCCGCATCGCCACCAACCTCGGCGCCCCCGTGCTGCTCGTGCTGGGCGGTCGGTCGAACCAGGGCTCGGGGGAGCGACTCGGCCAGGCCGATCCGCGCACCGCCGACCACATGGGAGACATCGCCGAGCTTGCGCTCCTCGAACTCCGCAACGCTCACGCCACCCTCCTGGCGATCGTCGCCAACCGCGTCGACCCGTCCCGCCTGGGTGAGGTGACCGCTGCGATCGAGAAAGCCGAACCCGGTGTGCCGGTCTGGGCGATCCCCGAGGACCCGTACCTCATCGCGCCCAGCATGGAATCGATCATGGAAGCAACGGACGGTGTGCTCCTCAAGGGCGATCCGGCCCTGCTGGCACGGGAGGCGCTCGGCGTCGTCGTCGCTGGAATGGGAATGGTGAACGTGCTTCCCCGGCTCATCGAGGGCGCCGTTCTCGTCGTCGCCGGCGACCGCACAGAGGTGCTCCTCGCCGCCATGATGGCCCAGAGCTCTGGCACGTTCCCGTCGATCGCCGGCATCGTGCTCAACGGCGGGTTCGACCTGCCCGAGCCCGTCGAGCGGCTCCTCGACGGTCTGCCGCAGACACTGCCGATCATCCGCACCGGACTCGGCACCTACGACACGATCGTCGCGATCACCCGCACCCGTGGGCGTCTCGCCGCCGACTCGCAGCGCAAATACGACGCCGCTCTCGCGCTCTACGAGCAGCACGTCGACTCAGCAGCCCTGTTCGCCCGGCTCGAGGTGAGCCGCACCGCCGTCGTCACCCCGCTGATGTTCGAGTACGGGCTGCTCGAACGGGCCAGGGCGAACCGCAAGCACATCGTTCTGCCCGAGGGCGACGACGACCGCATCCTCCGGGCTGCGCACACGCTGCTCGCGCGCGGAGTCGCCGAACTCACGATCCTCGGCGAATCGTTCGAGGTCCGGTCGCGGGCCATCGAGCTCGGCCTCGACATCTCCGCCGCCGAGGTCCTTTCACCACACGACCCGGTGCTCGGGCTGAAGTTCGCTGAGGAGTACGCCCGCCTGCGCGCCCACAAGGGCGTCACTCTCGATCAGGCACGGGACCAGGTCTCCGACGTCTCGTACTTCGGCACGATGATGGTGCACCTCGGGCTCGCGGACGGCATGGTCTCCGGTGCTGCCCACACGACCGCACACACGATCCGCCCCGGCTTCGAGATCATCAAGACAAAGCCGGGCGTCAACGTCGTTTCGTCGGTGTTCCTCATGGCGCTTCAGGACCGCGTCCTCGTCTACGGCGACTGCGCCGTCATCCCCGATCCCGACGCGTCGCAGCTCGCGGACATCGCCATCTCCTCCACCGAAACGGCCGTGCAGTTCGGCATCGACCCGCGCGTCGCGATGCTCTCATACTCGACGGGGGAGTCCGGTTCAGGGGCAGACGTCGAGAAGGTGCGCGAGGCGACGGGGCTCGTGCGTTCGCGTCGACCTGACCTGCTCGTCGAGGGCCCGATCCAGTACGACGCCGCAGCGGATGCCGCGGTCGGCGCCTCGAAGATGCCCGGTTCAGAAGTGGCCGGCCGGGCGACCGTGTTCATCTTCCCCGACCTCAACACCGGCAACAACACCTACAAGGCCGTGCAGCGTTCCGCGGGTGCCGTTGCGATCGGACCGGTCCTCCAGGGTCTCAACAAGCCGATCAACGACCTCTCGCGCGGAGCCCTCGTGCAGGACATCGTCAACACCGTCGCGATCACGGCGATCCAGGCGCAGGGAGAGTTGCCCGCATGAGCGCCGTTCTGATCGTCAACTCCGGGTCGTCGTCGTTCAAGTACCAGCTGATCGACATGCGCACCGAGCAGATGCTCGCCACCGGACTCGTCGAACGGATCGGCGACAGTTCGGGGCACGCAGTCCACACCGTTCCGGCGGATGCCGCCGGGTCACCCGACGCCACCACCGAACGCGACCTCCCCATCCCCGACCACACGGCAGGGTTCCGGGTGATGCTCGACGCCTTCGCCGAGAACGGACCCTCGCTCGAGCAGCATCCGCTTCTCGCCGTCGGACACCGGGTCGTCCACGGAGGCAAGCGCTTCTTCGAACCCACCCTCATCACCGACCTCGTGAAGATCAACATCGAGGAGCTCGCCGGGCTTGCGCCGCTTCACAACCCGGCGAACCTGCAAGGCATCGAAGCTGCCCAGGAGGCGTTCGGTGATGTTCCCCACGTCGCCGTGTTCGACACCGCGTTCCACCAGACCCTCTCGCCCGCCTCGTACAGCTATGCGATCGACGCGAAGGTCGCGCAGAAGTATCGGGTGCGCAAGTACGGCTTCCACGGCACGTCGCACAAGTTCGTCTCCGAGCAGGCGGCTGCGTTCGTCGACCGCCCGCTCGCCGAGCTCAACCAGATCGTGCTCCACCTCGGCAACGGAGCATCGGCGTCGGCGATCGCCGGCGGCCGCTCGGTGGAGACCTCGATGGGCCTCACACCGCTTGAGGGGCTCGTGATGGGAACCCGGTCGGGCGACCTCGACCCGGCCGTGCTCGTCTACCTGCACCGCCGCGCCGGCATGAGCGTCGACGAGATCGACGCCCTGCTCAACCGCAAGAGCGGCCTGCTCGGCATGTCCGGAGCGAACGACATGCGCGACGTGCTCAGCAGGTCCGCAGAGGGTGACGAGAATGCGATCCTCGCGTTCGACGTCTACATCCACCGGCTCAAGGGCTACGTCGGCAACTACATGGCCCAGCTGGGCCGCGTCGACGTCATCGCGTTCACCGCCGGCGTGGGGGAGAATGCCGCGCCGGTTCGCGCCGCAGCGCTCGCCGGTCTCGAAGCGTTCGGCATCCGCATCAGTGATGAACGGAACACCGCGAAATCTCGTGACGCCCGGCGGATCTCCAGCGACGACTCCGACGTCACTGTGCTGGTGATCCCCACCAACGAAGAGCTCGAGATCGCTCGCCAGACGATGTCGATCGTATGAGCGAACGGATGGCAGCGGGACTGGGGTCGCGATGGGGCGGCTACCGGGCCGAGGTTGCCATCCAGGTGGTCGCCCTGGCGATTGTCGCTGGCGCCATCGTCGTCGCGCTCCTCGTCGACCCTGCACCCCTGAAGACGCCGGCGTTCGCCATCGCCATCAGCATCGTGATCGCCGCTTCCGGGCTGGCAGCCGTTGTGGGTCGGACAGACTCGGACTGGCTGCTCCTCGTTCCCATCCTGGACATGATCGCCCTGATCGTGATGCGTCAGCTGCCGGAGCAGCATGTGCATGCCATCGGCTATCTCGCCTTCCTTCCTGCCCTGTGGCTCGGATGGTCCGGGAAACTCGGCTTCGCCGTGGTCGCTGTCTTACTCTCCCTGGGCCTCATCGAGGTTCCCACCCCTGGCGCCAACGGCGCGCTCGATCTCGAGGAGGCTCTCAGCAATTTTCTGATCCCTGCGATGGGGGCGGTTTCAACGGCCAGTACCTACATTGCCTCTCGCCGGGTGGCGGCGAGCATCGGTTCTCTGGTGGCGCAGGAACGAGAGACCGCTGCGGCTCTCGCGCGCGAGAAACGCAGCTTCGAACTGCTCGACGGGATGCTCAACGCGGTCGACGTCGGCATCGTGGCCTACGACGCTCACGGCCAGCAAATTCTGGCCAACCGGTCGGTGCTCGTGCACCCGGTGAGCGTCGTCAACCAACGAACCACGTTGGAGCTGGAACGGGACGGCTTCATGATGCAGGCGGACCGCAAGACACCTGTCACTCCAGGGCGGGGCATCATCTCGCGCGCGCTCGCCGGTGACGAGTACTCCAACCAGGTCGTCTGGATCCGCGCTGGCGACGGAGGTCAGCATGCCATCTCGGCGTCGGCCCGACCGCTCTCCGATGCGTCAGGCGCGTTCAGCGGCACAGTCATTGCGCTCGATGACGTCACCGCCTACCTCGAGACGATTGCGGCGAAAGACGCATTCGTCAGCGCGGTTTCGCACGAATTCCGGACACCGCTCGCGTCGATCGTCGGCTACGTTGAGCTCCTTCTCGACGACTCGTCGAAGGTGCAGGAAGACACTCGAGAGAACCTGCTCGTGATCGAGAGGAACGCGGACCGTCTCCAGGTGCTGGTTAACAACCTGATCGAAACGGCCGCCCAAGACAAGGATGCCGTGCGACTGCAGCGCGAATTCACTGACCTCGTCGCGCTGTGCGAGAGCGTGATCGAACGACACAGGCCGGCGGCGTCGACCGCTCGGGTGAGCATTGTTCTCGAGGCTGAGGGGGCGGCAACCGCGATCATCGACCCCGTTCGCGTCGCCCGGGCGATCAGCAACCTGGTGTCGAACGCGGTGAGGTTCAGCGCCCCGGACGGTCAGGTGACCGTGCGGGTCGGCGAGTCGGCGGGTGCGGTCCACGTCGCCGTCGTCGACACCGGGGAGGGGATCCCTCCTGAGCTGCTCGAGGCCCTGACATCGCCGTTCTACCGGGCAATCAGTGCGGGCGAATACCTGCCGGGCGTTGGGCTCGCCCTCGCGGTGACCAAGGCGATCGCCGCCGAACACGACGGATCGGTGGCGTTCGCCAGTGCGATCGGGCGGGGAACCACGGTCACGGTGACGCTCCCCGTGCGTTGACGCGGCCTGCGCGGCTGTGCGGTTGTGCCTTGCTGCCGAGAGTGCAGTAGCGGTTCACGAACCCTGGCTTTTTGCGCCACTACTGCACTCTCGCCGAAGGAGCAGCCCGCCGCACTGTCGGCGGCGGCGACTACGATGAAGGGGTGGTTACAGCCCTGTATCGCCGTTACCGGCCAGAGTCCTTTGCCGAGCTGATCGGTCAGTCTCAGGTGACCGATCCGCTGCGCACCGCCCTTCGCACCAACCGGGTCAACCACGCCTACCTCTTCAGCGGTCCGCGCGGCTGCGGCAAGACCACGTCTGCCCGCATCCTCGCCCGCTGCCTCAACTGCGTCGAGGGGCCCACCGACACCCCGTGCGGAGTCTGCCCGAGCTGTGTCGAACTCAGCCGTGACGGCAGCGGATCACTCGACGTCGTCGAGATCGACGCCGCCAGCCACAACGGTGTCGACGACGCCCGTGACCTCCGCGAGCGGGCCATCTTCGCTCCGGCCCGCGACCGGTACAAGATCTTCATCCTCGACGAGGCCCACATGGTCACCCCGCAGGGCTTCAACGCGCTGCTCAAGATCGTCGAAGAGCCACCGGAGCACATCAAGTTCATCTTTGCCACGACCGAGCCAGACAAGGTCATCGGCACGATCCGTTCGCGCACGCACCACTACCCGTTCCGGCTCATCCCGCCGGCCCAGATGCTCGAATACGTGCAGACCCTGTGCGAGTCCGAAAAGATGCAGGTCGAGCCGGGCGTTCTGCCGCTCGTCGTCCGTGCAGGCGGCGGTTCTGCCCGCGATACCCTCTCGCTCCTCGACCAGCTCATGGCCGGGTCCGAAGGCGACACCGTCGATTATGAGCGTGCAGTCGCCCTCCTCGGCTACACCCACTCCGCCCTGCTCGACGAGGTCATCGACGCGCTTTCCGCCCGGGATGCCGGCGCCGCCTTCACCGCAGTCGACCGCGTCATCCAGACCGGCCAGGACCCACGGCGTTTCGTCGATGACCTCCTCGAGCGCCTCCGCGACCTCATCGTCGTCGGCGCGACCGGGGGAGACGCGGCATCCGTTCTGCGTGGCATCCCGCAAGACGAACTCGACCACATGTCGGTGCAGGCCACCGGCTTCGGCCAGGCCGAGCTCAGCCGCACGGCAGACATCGTCAACACCGCGCTGAGTGAGATGACCGGTGCAACCTCGCCCCGTCTGCACCTCGAACTCATGGTCGCGCGCGTGCTCGTCCCGTCGATGGACGACTCCGCCCGCGGTGCACTCGCTCGCGTCGAACGGCTCGAACGCCGGGTCGGCATGTCGGATGCCGCGTCGCAGACCCCTCCCGCCGAGGTGTCGGCTGCGGTTCCTCCTGCTGCCGTGCCGTCGACACCGAAACCCGTCGACGAGCCCGCCACTCCGCCGGCGGCCGCGGAAAAGCTCGCCGATCCGGTGACGCTGAAGCCCGCCGCGCCGGTCACCGTGAAGCCCGTCGGACCGGTGAGCCTGCAGCAGATGCGCGACTCGTGGACCGAGGTCCTCGACCGGGTCGCAGCGGCCAAGCGTTCGGCCTGGCTGGTCGCGCAGACGGCATCCGTTCGCGCCTTCAGCGACGACGGCGTGCTGCGTCTCAGCTTCCCGAGCATGAAAGACGTCGAGGACTTCAAGCTCCTCAAGGCCGGCGACGGAGTCAGCACCATCGTGCGCCAGGCGATTCTCGATGTGCTCGGCGTCACCGTCAAATTCATCGCGCACGTCGATGCGCCCGGCGAAGCGGATGCTCCGCGCGAGTCCGCCACGCCTCCCACGACTGGTGCACCCACGGCCGCTCCTGCGGTGCCCGCCGCTCCTTCGGCTTCAGCGCCACCCGCGGATACCGTGCCCTCCGCAGCTCCGCAGACAGCACCGGCGACACCGCCCTCACCGCCGGCTGGATCGACCGCGAACCCGACCGCTTCTGCTGCGTCACCGGCCGGAGCGTCGACGACCGGGTCGCCGGCACGTGCGTCAGCACCTGCTTCGTCAGCCCCGACCTCACCCGCAGCTGCCGCGCCCGCCGCCCCCGCTGCACCAGCGCCCGCTTCGACAGCCGCGGCGTCGCCCGTCAGCGCAAGCCGTACGGTGGCTGCCCCTGCCCCTGCCCCTGCCCCTGCCCCTGCCCCTGCGCGTGCAGCGGTACGCCCACAGGCGGCGGAAGCTCCTGCGGACGGCGGCTGGCACGTCGTCGCCATCCCCACATCCGATCCGACGGCCGTAGAGGCATCGGTCGTCGAACCCGCCGTTCCCGCCCGGTCTGGTGTGTCGGCCCCCGTGGCACGGTCATCGACCGCGGCTCCGCCCACACCCGATGATCGTGACGCTCCGCCGCCAGACGACGAGCCGCCCTACCCCGACCCGCAGGTCGACCCCGGCTACTCCGAACCGGTGGCGATCGGCGAGGTGACTTCGGCAATCCCTCCGGGGCAATTCGCGCCGCCCGCTGGCCAGCGCCCGTCCGGCGACCAGACGCCTCCGGGCGTTCGTGGCGCGACCGATCAGTCGACGCGCCCCGCCGCGAATGCGTCCGCCCGTTCTGCGACCGCCCCGCGCGCTGACGCACCGGCATCCGATGGTCGTTCGGGCCGACGGCCGGCGCATCCCGCAGCATCCACCCGATACGGCGAATCGGTGGTGCGTGAACTCCTCGGCGCAAGCTTCATCGAGGAGCAACCGCACACCCCGCCGGCCCGCTTCAACAGAGACTAGAACCGCATGTACGAAGGAATTGTCCAGGAACTGATCGACGAGTTCGGTCGCCTGCCGGGCATCGGTCCGAAATCTGCCCAGCGGATCGCGTTCCACATCCTGCAGACCGAGACGTTCGACGTGTCGCGCCTGGCCGAGTTGCTCACCGAGGTGCGCGAGAAGGTGCACTTCTGCGAGATCTGCGGAAACGTCGCTGAACAGCCCACCTGCTCCATCTGCCGTGACCCTCGCCGCAACCCGGCAAGTATCTGCGTCGTCGAAGAGGCGAAAGACGTGGTCGCAATCGAGCGTACCCGCGAGTTCCGCGGGCTGTACCACGTGCTCGGTGGCGCGATCAGCCCGATCGACGGAATCGGCCCGGACGACCTCCGCATCCGGCAGTTGATGCAACGGCTGGCCGACGGTGTCGTGCAGGAAGTCATCATCGCCACCGACCCCAACCTCGAAGGCGAGGCGACGGCGACCTACCTCAGCAGGCTGCTCACCGTGCTCGAGATCAGGGTGACGAGGCTGGCATCCGGTCTCCCCGTCGGTGGCGACCTCGAGTACGCCGACGAGGTCACGCTCGGTCGTGCGTTCGAGGGTCGCACCGTCGTCTCACGCTGATCCAGCGCGATCAGCCCTCGGTACGCGCGTTCACGCACCTGGTGAGTGCGTTCCGCGACGGCATCACTTCCGGTCGATGGCATCAGGTCCGCGGGGAGTTCTCGACCGCACCTGATGCTTTCGATACCGAGCGCGGCGACAGCACCGTCTCTCGAATGCGACGGGGTACCCGTGACAGCGGCATCCGTCACATAGCAACCGGGGCATGCGGGCGGCTTTAGAATGGGGAGTCGGGCATCGCCCGATCGACCCACAGGAGTTTCCGTGAGCCTTATCGTGCAGAAGTTCGGCGGTTCATCCGTCGCAGACGCCGAAAGCATCAAACGCGTCGCCAAGCGTGTCGTCGAGTCGCACAAGGCAGGCAACGAGATTGTCGTCGTCGTCTCAGCGATGGGCGACACCACCGACGAACTGCTCGACCTCGCCGCCGCCGTGTCTCCGCTGCCGCCAGAGCCGCGCGAACTCGACCTGCTGCTCTCGAGCGGGGAGCGCATCTCGATGGCGCTCCTGGCCATGGCGATCAAGAACCTCGGGGTCCCCTCACGGTCGTACACCGGCCTGCAGGCAGGCATGCGCACCGACAAGCACTACGGTTCTGCGCGCATCGTCGAGGTCAACCCGGTTCGCGTGCGCAAGGCCCTCGATGCGGGCTCCATTGTCATCGTCGCGGGCTTCCAGGGCTTCAACGACGAGACCGAAGACATCACCACCCTCGGCCGCGGAGGCTCAGACACCACCGCCGTCGCCCTCGCAGCCGCACTCAAAGCGGATGTGTGTGAGATCTACACGGATGTCGACGGGATCTTTACCTCAGACCCCCGCGTCGTTCCCCGCGCCCAGAAGATCGACACGATCACGAGCGAAGAGATGCTCGAACTCGCCGCGAACGGCGCCAAGGTTCTTTATATTCGCGCAGTGGAATACGCCCGCAGGCACGGCGTGACCCTCCACGTGCGATCATCGTTCAACAACAACGAGGGCACCCTCGTGATCAACCCGAAAGAGGGCGAAGAGATGGAACACCCCATCGTCACCGGCGTCGCGATCGACCTCACCGAAGCCAAGATCACCGTCGTCGGTGTCCCTGACGTTCCGGGGAAGGCGGCCCAGATCTTCAAGATCATCGCCTCGACAGACGCCAACGTCGACATCATCGTGCAGAACGTGTCGGCAGCGGCGACAGGCCTCACCGACATCTCGTTCACGCTCCCGCAGGATGAAGCGCACAAGGTGCTCACCGCACTCCTCGACCAGCGTGAAGACGTCGGCTTCGAGTCGTTGCAGCATGACGACCAGATCGGCAAACTCGTGCTCGTCGGCGCGGGGATGAAGGCCAACACGGGTGTGTCCGCGCGACTGTTCGAGGCGCTCCACCTCGCCGGCATCAACATCGAGATGATCTCGACGAGTGAAATCCGTATCTCCGTGATCACCCGGGCAGACAATGTCAAAGAGGCCGCGCGCGTCGTGCACGCGGCATTCGATCTCGACAGCGACGAAGAAGCGGTCGTTCACGGCGGCACGGGGCGCTAGACCCGGTCGTAGCTGCGGAGAATCGTCCGTACAGACTCCCGAAATCGCTGTTTGGGCCGCGATTTGGCAGAATTATCCGAACTTACGCACGACCGACAGCGGCCGGGCACGCACAGGAGAGAGCAAGCATGGGCAACGGAGTGAACCTCGGCATCGTCGGCGCCACCGGACAGGTCGGTGCCGTGATGCGCCGGCTGCTGGAGGAGCGGGACTTCCCGATCGCCAGCATCCGCTTCTTCTCCTCTGCACGGTCGGCTGGCAGCACCCTCACGTTCCGTGGCGAAGAGATCGTCGTGGAGGATGCCGCAACGGCAGACCCGAGCGGACTCGACATCGCACTGTTCTCGGCCGGAGCGACCGGCAGCCGTGCCCAGGCCCCGCGGTTCGCCGAGGCCGGCGCCACCGTGATCGACAACTCGAGTGCGTGGCGCATGGATCCCGACGTCCCCCTCGTCGTCTCCGAGGTCAACCCTCACGCCATCGAGGAGGCGACCAAGGGCATCATCGCGAATCCGAACTGCACCACCATGGCCGCGATGCCGGTGCTCAAGGTCCTGCACGAAGAGGCCGGGCTGAAGCGCCTCATCGTGAGCACCTACCAGGCCGTCTCCGGCTCGGGCCTCGCAGGAGCCCGCGAACTCGCGACCCAGGTGCGTGTCGCCGTCGAAGACGAGAACCTCCTCCAGCTCGTCCACGACGGGCAGGCCGTGCGGCTCCCCGAGCCGGTCATCTACCAGCGTCCGATCGCGTTCGACGTCATCCCGCTCGCCGGGTCGATCGTCGACGACGGTGAGAACGAGACCGACGAAGAGAAGAAGCTGCGCAACGAGAGCCGCAAGATCCTCGAGCTGCCTGACCTGCTCGTCTCGGGAACCTGTGTGCGAGTACCCGTCTTCACCGGCCACTCGCTCTCCATCAACGCCGAGTTCGAACGCGACCTCAGCCCCGAGCGGGCCACCGAACTGCTGGTGGATGCCCCTGGCGTCGCGCTCGCCGACATCCCGACGCCTCTGGAAGCAGCAGGCCAGGACCCGTCCCTCGTCGGACGGATCCGCGCCGACCAGAGTGCCCCGGCCGGAAAGGGCCTGGCTCTCTTCATCTCGAACGACAACCTTCGTAAGGGTGCGGCGCTGAACGCCGTGCAGATCGCCGAGCTCGTCGCCGCGCGCCTCACAGCAGGTGTCTAGTGAAATCGCCTGATCGGCGTGGTCTCAGCGAAATCGCCTGATCGGCGCGGTCAAGCGCGGCGGGATTGCTAGTGTCAGGAGCATGACCCTCCCGGCCGAGTTGCGCGCAGTTTCCCCCGGTCGCGCCCGGCTCGAGCGTTCTGTCTTCCTCTGGCAGCTCCTGTTGTCCGTCGGGGTGCTCATTCTCGTCTGCATCCTGCTCGTTCTGGGCATCGACCTGGCGAGCAAATCGACGCTGTTGCTCGGCATCGCGCTGATCTTTCTGGCGACCATGGCGGCATCCGCCGTGCCGTGGCGCAAGCTGCCGACGAGCTGGACCATCGTGCTCCCCGTCGTCGATATCGCGGGGATCGCTCTCATCCAAGACGGTGAGCCCAGCCTCGGGGCGTCGTACTTCTACGTCTTCCCGGTGATCTGGCTCGCCACCTACTACGGGTTTTTCGGCGCGATCCTCGGCCCGCTGTTGTCGAGCCTCGCTTTCGTGGCGGTCTGGCTGTTCGGCACAGTGGCTGTGAGCACGACGCCGCAGCTCTTCGTCCTGCCGATCGTGCTCGCCTTTGTTGCGACCGCCAGTTACATCGGCACCAGGAAGAATCTGGCCCAACGACGGCTGCTTCGGCAGCAGGCCGTGCTGCTCGAGGATGCGTTCGAAGGCACGCGCGCCCAGGAGCGGACGCTCGACGAGGTGCTCAACGCCGTCACCTTCGGAGTCGTCGCGTACGACCGGAACGCTCGACCCACGATTGTCAACCGTGCGCACCGTGAGCGGCTGCGTGAGTTCGGCTACGGCGATGACGTCGTGGTGCCTGAAACCATCTACCATGCCGACCGGCTCACCCCGTTCGCTGAGGAGGACCGGCCTCATCGTCGTCTCGCCCGCGGTGAGAGTTTCGACGACGTCGTCGTCTGGTACGGCGACCCGGGTGGACACCGGAGCGCTCTTGCGGTCACCGGACGTTTGCTCACCGGCAAGGAGGGCCAACAGGATGGTTCGGTATGGGTCTCCCGCGACATCACCGCGGAACTCGAGGCCATCGGCGCCCGCGACGACCTCGTCGTCTCGGTGTCTCACGAACTGCGGACGCCGCTCACCTCCATCCTCGGCTACCTCGAGTTGGTGCTCGATGGGGAGGACGTCGACGAGGAGGTCCGAGCGCACATCGAGGTCGCCTTGAAGAATGCCGACCGGATGCTGTCGCTCGTCTCCGACCTGCTCGTCGCCTCGAACGACGAACAGGTGGGGTTCCTCCTCAACTTCGCCCCCACGGACGTGGCCGTCATCGCCAAGCAATCCATTCAGGCACTCAAGCCGATGGCCGAGGAACGCAAGATCTCGCTGCTGCTCACGTCGATCGGCGACCCGATCGTCGAGGCTGACGAGTTCCGGCTCCGCCAGGTCATCGACAACCTCCTCTCGAACGCCGTGAAATACAACAACCCGGGCGGCCGGGTCAGTATCGCGGTCATCGGTGATATCGACGAGGTGGAGATCTTCGTGTCGGATACCGGTCGCGGCATGACCGATGAAGAGCAAAAGAACCTGTTCGAGCGTTTCTACCGGGCCGAGTCCGTACGTAACACGACGATCCACGGCACCGGGCTCGGTCTCAGCATCAGCCGCGAGATCGCCAGGGCACACGGTGGCGACGTCCGGGTGTCTGCGAGCAGCCCCAGTGGAACGACAATGGTGGTCACCCTGCCACGAGAGAAAGACGAAGACGCTTAACCATGGACTCAGCGACCAATGCCTCGTCGGTGTTCGATTTGCAGACCCTCCTGATCACGAGCGGAATGATCGTCGCGATCTGTGGGGTCTCCTTCATCGTGAACACGGTGTTCGGGCGCAACGATCCGCCCGGACGCCTGTGGAGTGCGGCCTTCACCGCAGGCATCCTCACGACGGTCTCCTTCGCGGTGTGGGGAGCGACCCCGGCCGCATGGTGGGCGATCGCCGTCGGAAACGGCTCCCTCGTTCTCGCAATGGGATGCGTGTGGGACGGTTCCCGTCTCTTCAACGGACGGTCGTCGCGGTTTCTCATCGTCGCGGTCGGCGCAGGGCTGACCGGCGTCGCCGCTGCTGTTCAGGGCCCAGACGGCGGCGACTGGGCAGGGGGCGTCGTCATGCTGTTCGGGGTGGCGCTGTTCGCAACGCTCGCGGGCATCGAAGCGCTGACCGGGCGGATGCGCCGCAAACTGAATGCACGCATCCTTGCCTCACTCATGCTGATCGTCGGTGCCTACTACGCGACACGGGGAGTGGTCTTCATCGTCGCGTCTCCGGAGAGCGAGCTGTTCCGGGACTTCTTCGGAACCGAGGTGACGACGTTCGTCACGATCCTTTTCGTCATCGTCGCGTCGACCTCGATGTCGATTCTTCGGGCGGACCACGTGGCCGCGGACAGCCGTCTCGAGGTCGAGCAGATCGGCTGGAACGGCATCCTCCCCGGTCCGCTTTTCGTCTCCGCCGCGGTCGACCGGGTGCGCCGTGCCAACCGGGTCGGCGAACGCACCTTTTTCGTCGGAGCTGAGATCGACAACCTCGAGGACATGAACACCGCATTCGGTCGTTCGTTCGGTGACGGAGCGATCGTGTCGTTCATGTCGATCCTTCACGATCACCTGCCGGCGACGGCGCTTCTCGGCGACCGCCAGGCTGGCCGGTTCACCGCGATCATCCACGCTGAGAGCCTTGAACAGGTGCACGGCATCCTCGACGACGTTCGTGCCGCTCTGGTCGAGTCGCCCATCGAACCGGCGAGCGGGCTGCGGCTCAGCGTCAGTTGGGGAGTCATCAAGCTCGACGGTGGAGAACCAGACATCGAGGCGCTCACGACCGAGGCGCACCGGCTGGTGCGCGACGCGCGTGCCGCCGGGGGCAATCGCATCAAGATGCAGCCGGTCACCTAGCGCGAACGGGCACCGTCAGCGCCCAACCGGGCGACCGTGGGCGAGAATGAGCCGTACGACCTCGATGCAACGGTCCATGGAACCCATCAGCTGCGGGTGATCGAACCGGTGGTACCGGTAGCCCAGGAGAATGAGCTCTGTGTCGCGCTGCCGGTCGACGTGCATCTGGTTGATGTCGGCGTGGGTTCCTCCGTCGAGCTCGATCACCAACCAACCGTCGATGAGCACGTCGACATGGCCGACTCCCCGGATGAACACCTGAATATCCACTCGCCAGCCCTGCGCTTCTGCGGCGAGGCGGAACAGAGTCTCGATGCCAGACATGGCGCCGCGTCGAGAGCGTTCGAGTGTGCGTCTCTTCCGGTGCGGCACCAGGTTGGCGATGTCGCGGACGAGCGCGTCATCGATCAGCCCCTGGTAGCGTGCGCTCTCCAGGGAGGCGATGGCATCCGGAGTCTCCTCGTTGCGAATAGCCTGCACGAGCGCGTCTGGCACGGAGACACGCCACTGAACGTCGGTCACGTGCTCGAACCATTCCGGGGCTGTGATGCGGTGCTCGCCTCGACGAACCGGCGGAAGGCGGCTGGACTGCGACGAAGCCTGCACCCACAGGCCCGAGTTGCGGCTCACCCACACCCCGTAACTTCGCAGGGCTGATGCCGCGGCAAGCTTGCCGCCGAGGCGGACGGCGCGGACGGCTTCAGGGTGGGCGGCTCGGGCCGCGAGCCAAGGCCGGCGCACGATGGTGAGCTGTTCGTCGGTCATGGCATTTCGGATTTGCCGCACCGTATAGCCGAGTTCGACGAGTTGGCTACGCCGTGCGAGATTGCCGAATCGGCGCATATCGAACAGGAGGTCGCGGGTCATGACCTGAGTATGAGAGTTGTGGTCCGAGCGTGGGGAGCTAGGGGTAACCGGTGGAGCATCTTGCCGCAGCTCACGTGTGTGCAGGACTGGGCGGTGTCACGCTCAACAGGTGTGCCGTCTCAAAAGGGGCGGATCAGCCTGTCGAGCGTTACACAACCCCGTTTACGCCTGTCGGGCGTGACGCGAGGCACCCGCCCGGGCCAGCGCCGTCACCGCCGCAGCATAAGCTAGAACCATGACCTCTTCCAGCCCGGTGGATGTCGCACTCATCGGTGGCGGCATCATGAGCGCGACGCTCGCATCCCTCATCAAGCAGCTCCAGCCGGACTGGACCATCGAGATTTTCGAACGCCTCGGCGACGTCGCCGAGGAGAGCTCCAACCCGTGGAACAACGCGGGCACTGGCCACGCCGCCCTGTGTGAACTCAACTACATGCCCGAGGGCAAAGACGGTTCGATCGACCCGGCCAAGGCGATCAGCATCAACGAGCAGTTCCAGCTCAGCCGCCAGTTCTGGTCCTCGCTCGTGGCGCGCGGCATCCTGCGCGACCCCTCCACCTTCATCAACTCGACCCCGCACATGACCTTCGTACAAGGTGAGAAGAACGTGCGCTATCTGCGTGAGCGCTACAACATCCTCAAGCAGCAGCCGCTGTTCAGCGACATCGAGTACTCCGAAGACTCCCGCGTCATCCACAAGTGGGCACCCCTCCTCATGAAGAAGCGTCTCAAGGGCGAGCCGTTCGCGGCCACCCGCGTGGCATCGGGCACCGACGTCGACTTCGGCTCGCTGACCCACCAGCTGATGGAAGCGACGACCGATGCCGGCGCGACCCTCCGCCTCAACACCGAGGTCCGCGGACTGAAGAAGCAGAAAGACGGAACATGGCTCATCAGCCACCGCCAGCTCGTGGGCAAGACGCCCGGCGAGATGCGCGCACGATTCGTGTTCGTCGGCGCGGGAGGCTGGGCGCTCAAGCTGCTGCAGAAATCCGGGATTCCTGAGATCAAGGGTTATGGGGTCTTCCCGATCTCGGGTCAGTTCCTGCGCACGGACAACCCGAAGATCGTCGCCGAGCACCAGGCCAAGGTGTACAGCCAGGCTGCGGTCGGCGCCCCACCGATGTCGGTTCCGCACCTCGATGCACGCGTCGTCGACGGCGACACCAGCCTGCTCTTCGGCCCGTACGCCGGCTTCAGCCCCAAGTTCCTCAAGAACGGCTCGATTCTCGACATCGTGACGCAGGTGCGTCCGTCGAACCTCCTGCCGATGCTCGCGGTCGCGAAAGACAACCCGAGCCTCATCAGCTACCTCATCGGTGAACTCCTCGCGAGCAAGGCGAAGAAGTTCCGCTCACTGCAGGACTTCATGCCGACGGCCAAGCCCGAGGACTGGTACCTCATCACGGCAGGCCAGCGCGCCCAGGTGATGAAGAAGGACGAGAAGAAAGGCGGCGTTCTCCAGTTCGGCACTGAGGTCATCGCCGCCGGCGACGGCAGCATCGCCGGGCTCCTCGGAGCGTCCCCGGGAGCATCGACCGCTGTTCCGATCATGCTCGACGTGCTGAAGAAATGCTTCCCCAAAGAGTTCCCCTCGTGGGAGCCGCAGATCACCGCGCTCATCCCGAGCTACGGAACGACGCTCAACGACAACCCGACGCAGGCGCAGGCCGTGCTCGCAAAGACCGGTGAGGCGCTCGCGATCACGCACTGACCGGCTCCGCGCGCCCGACTGCGAGCCTCACTCGACGCTTGATATGAGGCCCGCCCTCAAGCGGATCTGGCCCTAGCACCGGTCCCCTCTTTGGGGGAACCCCCTCCGGGCAAGTGTTGAGCAATCCTCATCAGCGGAGGTATCCTTACCCGAACGGGGGGTCTCGCCAGATGCCTCGGTGATGCGTGTGTCCCTTGCACCGTATCGGCATGGTGACACCCTCTCGGTGTCGGAGGGTGATGGTCGCTGTGGGTGCAGCAGTTGGTTCCAACAGAAGATCCGGGACGCTCTCGGTTCTCTACAGTTTTCCCGGTGCCTTCGGCGGTCCAGGGTTCGGGGCGATCGCCTGGCATCAGGTCGATGAACTCGTTCGGGCCGGGCACGAGGTCACACTCGTCGCAGCGAGCGTCGCTCGGCCGATGCCCGGCATCCGTTCGATCGTGCGGTCACTCGACCTTGTCGGCCGGGGCATTCCTGAGCGCACGATCGGTCGTGCGCGTGCCTACGCGTGGCACGACTTCCGCGCTCGCCGGGTACTGGCGGCTGGGGAGTTCGACATCGTGCACACCTGGCCCCTCGCCGCGGCGCGCACACTCGAACTCGCGAACCGGATCGGTGTCACCGGCATCCGTGAGGCTCCGACCACGCACCTGACCAACGCCTGCACCGTGGTGAGCCGCGAATACGCCCGGCTGGGCCTCGCGATCCCGTCGGCCTGGGCCAAATTCGGTGAGGGTGACCGGATTGAACTCGAGGAGCGTGAATACGCCGCGGCGACGGCGCTGCTTGTTCCATCGGATGCCGTCGAGCGCTCGTTCCTGGCGCGCGGCTACGAACAGAACCGCCTGATCCGGCACCAGTACGGGTTCGACCCCGCGAACATCCGTGTCCCTGTCCGCGAAGCGAACCATCCATTCACCGCCGTCTTCGTCGGTCGGGGAGTCCCGCGCAAAGGGCTGCATTACGCCCTCGAGGCGTGGCTGGCGTCCCGGGCGAGCGCAACCGGTCGACTGCTGATCTACGGGGCGTTCGACCCCGACTACCGTGAGTTGCTTCGTGCATCGCTCGCGCACCCGTCCGTCACCGTCTGCGGCCCGACCGAGAAACCAGGAGCCGCGTACGCGAAGGCCGACGTTCTGCTGCTGCCGAGCGTTGAGGAGGGCAGCGCCCTCGTCACGTACGAGGCCCAGGGCGCCGGCGTGATCCCCCTCGTGTCGTCGGCCAGCGGAGCCGTCGTCGAACACGGCGTCAACGGACTCGTGCACGATCCGGGTGACGTGGCCACGCTCACCGCCCACATCGAGTTGCTGTTCGATCAGGAGAAGGCCCGCCGTCAGCTGCGCTCGGCGGCGCTCGCCGAAGCCCAGCTTCTCACCTGGTCTGTGGCCGGTCGGGTGCTCGTCAAGGCCTATCGGATCGCAATGGATCGACCGGTCGATGGGTACTACGGGCAGCCATCCGAACAGCTGTCGTCCACCTGGGGCAGCGACGCCGCCGTCTCATAGGCGCCGCTAAACTCAAGCCGTGGCAAAACTCTACTTCCGCTATGGCGCGATGAACTCCGGCAAGAGCACGGCACTTTTGCAGGCGGCGTTCAACTATGAGGAGCGCGGGCATCACGTGCTGCTTGCCAAACCGGCGATCGACACGAAGGCGGAGTCGAGCATCGAGAGCCGACTCGGCGTCACCCGCCCGGTGGATTACGTCATCGAACCGGATGCCGACGCCTACGCCCTCTTTCAACATCACCGCGCAGAGGCGCTCGCGGTTCACGGCGCAGATGTGAGTTGCCTGCTCATCGACGAGGCGCAGTTCCTCACCGACGCACAGGTGAACGACCTGTTGCGCATTGCCCTGCTCGAGGGGATTCCGGTGCTGGCGTACGGCATCCGCACCGACTTCCAGACGGTGGCCTTTCCAGGAAGCCGGCGTCTGCTCGAGGTCGCACACAGCCTCGAAGAACTCAAGACGATCTGCCGCTGCGGCCGCAAGGCGCTCTTCAACGGGCGCCGGGTCGGTGAGCGGTTCATCTTCGACGGCGACCAGGTCGCGATCGACGGCGTCGAGGTCACCTACGAGTCACTGTGCGGCGTGTGCTACCTGCAGGAGTCGGCCGGGGCGCTCGGCCCCGTGCGCTGACCGACGCCGAAAAAACGAGCTGCGCACGCTCAAAGTCAATGCCCCTGCCCCTTATTGGTGGTCTCCGGCCTTCTGCATAAGCTTTCCGAGGCCCGGGCAACTGCACGGGCCTCGTACGGATAATCTCCGTCCCCCAGTCAGGAGATCACCATGACAAACAACACCAACACCACGCACAACGAGCACACCACCGCCCGTCGCATCGTGGAGAAGTCCGCATTCAAGACCACCGAGTTCTGGGCCTGGATCGTCGTATCCCTGGCCATCCTCATCTCCTCGGCCATGGTCGACAACGGCGAAGACGGACAGGGCTTCGGCGCTGACCACGCATGGCAGTATGTTGCCTTCGTGACCGTCGCGTACATCCTCAGCCGTGGCATCGCCAAGGCCGGTCACCGCTCGCGCGACAACCGCAACTAGTCAGACCCGGCGACCTCATGGTCGCTGTGCGGTAAGCCGTCTTGGCCGGTGTCGAGACGGCTTACCGCATCCCTGTTCTACCCCCCTCACGTGACCGAAGCCGGAAAGTAAGCTGATCCCATGACCGACACGACGGACTCCACCGACACGACTTCTTCGAGTGAGACGCAGGCGTCGCGCACCCGGGTGGCCGCAATGGTCTACAACCCCATCAAGGTCGACCTCGACGCCATCAAGGCAGTCGTCGAGACTGAGCAGAAGGCTGCTGGTTGGGGAGAGACCCTCTACTTCGAGACCTCCGTCGAAGACCCGGGCCAGGGTGCAGTGAAGAAGGCGATCGAAGCCGGCGTCGACATGGTCATCGTGGCCGGTGGAGACGGAACCGTCCGTGCCGCCGCCGAAGCGATCCACGACACCGATGCCTCACTCGCCCTGCTGCCTTCTGGCACCGGCAACCTGCTCGCGCGCAACCTCGAGCTCACGCTCGACGACCTCGAGCACTCGATCCACTCCGCTTTCACCGGCAAGGACCGGGATGTCGACCTCGGACTCATCGACATCCGTCACGGTGACGACTCTCTCACCAAGCACGTCTTCCTCGTTATGGCCGGTCTGGGCCTCGACGCGAAGATGCTCGCGAACACCGATGAGGAGCTCAAGGCCAAAGTCGGGTGGCTCGCCTACGTCGGTGCGATTTTCAAAGCGCTGACAGACAAGAACGAACTGCGGGTGCGTTACCAGCTCGACGAGGCCAAGACGAAGTCGGTGCGTGCGCACACGATCATCGTCGGCAACTGCGGTTCGCTGCAGGCCAACGTCCTGCTACTGCCAGACGCCGCGGTCGACGACGGGCTCTTCGACATCCTCATCCTCCGACCGGAGAACATCTTCCACTGGATGCAGATCTCGTTCAAGATCCTCTGGGAGAACGGCGTACTGCACCGCACAGCGCTCGGCCGCAAGATGCCGACGAAGGATGTCGACGCCCTCAACTACGTCAAGGGCAAGACACTGACCATGCGTCTCAGCCGGGCAGAAGAGATTGAACTCGACGGAGACGGCATGGGCGACGCCAAGGCCGTGAAGGTGCGCATCAAGGCCAACGGCCTGACCGTGCGGGTTCCGCAGGACGCGTAGACGGATGCCGCGGGGCGCTCGTCGCCTCGCCCGCCATGCAGGTCGCGAGCGGATGCTGCGCCCGCTAGCAGAGCCGGCCCACTCCGTCGAGTCCCCTGACCTCGGTCGCAGGCAGGCGTAGTGTCGAACACTCGATCAAGGGAGCTCCATGGAATACCGCACACTCGGCCGGTCCGGCGCCGTCGTTTCAGCGCAGGCACTCGGCACGATGACATTCGGAGCGGAGGCCGACGAGGCCACCTCCGGAACGATTCTCTCCGCCTTCATCGATGCTGGGGGAACCTTCATCGACACCGCAGACGTCTACAGCTCAGGCGTGTCAGAAGAGATCATCGGGCGCTGGCTCGCCAAACACCCGACCGAGGCTCAGCAGATCGTCCTCGCCACGAAGGGCCGCTTTCCGATGGGAACCGGGCCCAACGACGTCGGGCTGTCTCGCCGGCACCTTCGGGCGGCTCTCGACGACTCCCTCGCCCGGCTCCAGGTCGACCACATCGACCTCTACCAGATGCACGCCTGGGATGCCATGACGCCCGTCGACGAGACCCTCCGATTTCTCGACGACGCGGTCACCGCAGGAAAGATCTCGTACTACGGGTTCTCCAACTTTCTGGGCTGGCAGCTGACCAAGGCGGTTCATGTTGCCGCTGCCAGCGGCTTCACCGCGCCGGTGACGCTGCAGCCCCAGTACAATCTGCTCGTGCGCGACATCGAGCACGAGGTCGTTCCTGCCGCGCTCGACGCCGGCATCGGGCTGCTGCCGTGGTCGCCGCTCGCAGGAGGCTGGCTCAGCGGCAAGTACGAGCGCGACGTCGCCCCGACCGGGTCAACCCGGCTCGGCGAAAACCCGGAACGGGGCATGGAAGCGTGGAAGGCCCGCAACGCCGCCGAGCGTACCTGGCGCGTTCTCGATGCCGTGACCGAAATCGCTGACGCGCACACGGCATCCGCGTCGCAGGTGTCGCTGGCGTGGCTCGGTGCGCAGCCGGCGGTCACTTCGGTGATTCTCGGTGCCCGAACCGTTGAGCAGTTGACCGACAACATGGCTGCGGTCGACCTCGATCTCAGCGCGGACGAGTTGCAGCGACTGACCGATGCCAGCGCGCCGCAGATGGACGACTACCCCTATGGCACCGCCGGTGTTCAGCAGAGGAATCGTCGCATCGAGGGCGGTCGCTAGCTGTCGTTGCACGCTCAACAGGCGACGTCGGTCGAAAAGGGCCGTTTTCTCCTGTTGAGCGTGCGTTCAGGCCCAAACGTCCTGTTGGGCGGCGCGTGACGCGGCGGGGCAAGTACAGGCGTCGCACAGGAGCCGCTCGGATACGGTGGACCCATGACGACAATCGCCCTCGTTCGCCACGGTGAGACCGACTGGAACCTCGAGCGCCGCCTGCAGGGCCGCGCCGACATCCCGCTCAACGCGACAGGAATCGAGCAGGCTCAGGCCCTCGCCGACGTCTTCGACCGCGACGACTGGTCGCTCGTGTTCAGTTCGCCGTTGAGCCGTGCTCTTGCGACGGCGCAGGCCCTCAGTGCGGGGTCCGGAATCCCGCTGGCGGAGCCGGTCGATGGGCTGATCGAGCGCAGCTTCGGGCAGGCCGAGGGCGCGACTGCTGACGACATCGCCGCGAAGTGGGCCGACCGCATCTTCCCCGACGCCGAGCCGGTCGAAGTGGTGCGAGCGCGCGGATACGCCATCGTGCACGAACTCGTCGATCGCCACGAGGGCAACCTGGTGTTTGTGTCGCACGGTGCCTTCATTCGCGCGGCCGTGTTCGCTCTCACCGGCGAGGACATCGGCGGAATCGCGAACGGAACGGTCGTGCGCCTCGAACGAACGAATTCCGCCTGGGCACTCCTCCCGGATCCGGTCGCTGCCGTGCGCTGACCCGCGCTCTGCCGCAGCTCGAACGCCGATCAGCAGCTCGAACACTGATCAGGAAGAAGTGCGCGAAAGCATCCTTCTATCCGTGGAATCTCCTGTAACCGATACAGTTCACTCATGACCCTCGCCGCGGCCGTCATCGTCTGCCTCATCCTCGCGGCGTTGGCCGTGTTCCAGGCCCTGCTCATCGCCGGTCGTCCACTTGGTAGATTCGCGTGGGGCGGGCAGCACGACGTTCTTCCGCGCAACCTGCGCATCGGCAGTGCGATCTCGATCATGCTGTACGCCGTCTTCGCGATTCTCGTGCTCGAACGCGTCGGTGTCGCCAACATGTTGCCGGATGCCGTCGCCGAGGTCGGCGTCTGGATTCTCACCGCCTACTTCGTGCTCGGCATCATCCTGAACGGCATCTCGCGCAGCAAACCGGAGCGCAACGTCATGACTCCGGTGTGCATCGTGCTCGCGGCGCTCTGCCTCATCATCGCGCTCGGCTGAGCACGATTCACGCCCGGTCGCCCGAGAAAGGGCATCGCCAGAGCGAAGGATGCCGCGCCGCACGGCATCCTTGTGCGGCGCCTTTTTCCTTATCTCGCGTCGACGCCGGTGGAGGTGTCGTCGGCGTGCCCGGCGTCCGCGTCGGCAGCACCAGCACCAGCACCAGCACCAGCACCAGCACCCTCACCGGCAGTCCCCGACGCATCCCGCGGCCTCTGCTCGTGGGCGGCCGCCATCGCCGCGCGCCCTGACGGCAACAGGATCGCCACCGTCATCACGAGGATGGTGATGATTCCCGCGATGATGAGCAGCACCTGCACGCTGATGACATCGGCGAGCGGACCGAACACCGTCATGCCGATCGGAGTGGCCAAGGCCATCACGATGCCGACGTAGCTGAACACCCGCCCGTGCATCTCGGGCTCGACCGTCTCTTGCACGAGCGTCATGAACGGCGCCGAGAACAGCGGAACGAGCAGTCCGAACGCGAACATGAACGCGTAGAAGACCCAGAGGTTGGGCGCGAGGCCGAGTGCGATCGTGAATACGGCGAACCCGAATGTCGCGAACAGGATCAGCCCGATACGGCTGCGCTTGGCCAGCACCGTTGCGACGAGAACGCCGCCGAGCATCATGCCGATGCTGAACGCGATCTCGAGCACGGTGACCATCCACACCTCGGTGCCGAACGTGCGGGCAATGAGCAGTGGCGTGATGAATGACGGCGCCACTGTGAGCAGGAAGATGATCGCGAACACCCCGAGCAGCCACCGCACTACCCGGTGCTGCCAGATGTACCGCATGCCCTCGACGAGGTCTTCGCGGTAGGTCGAGGTCTTGGAGGCGATCGATTCGAGCGTCGGCACCGACACGAACAGCAGGAATCCGACGCCGATGAGCGCGGTGACGACGTCGATGAAGAACACCGGAACGATCCCGAAAAGCCCGAACACCGCACCCGCTGCGGCCGGTGCGAGCAGCGCCATCGCCGACTGGATCGTGCCGAACACGCCGTTCACCCGCATCAGCTGATCACCCGGGACGATCTGCGGAATCATCGCCTGCACCGCCGGCGTCTGGAAGCCGGCACCGATCGACCGCGCACCGACGGCGAGCAGAATCACCCACAGGTCGGTGATGCCGTTGAGCATGGCCATCGCAAGGATGAAGGTCACCACCGCGATCGAACTGTCGGCGATGATCACGAGCACGCGCCGGTTCATCCGGTCGGCGACGACACCGCCGAAGATCGACACGATGCCCTGCGGCAGAAAAGCGGCGAGCGCGTACAGTGCGATCGCGAACCCGGACTGCGTCTCGAACGTCACCCACCACATCACCGCGTACTGCACGATCATCGAACCGAACAGCGAGATGGTCTGGCCGCTCAGAAAGAGGGTGACGTTGCGCTTCCAGTGCGCGGGCACGTCGGATGCCGTGGCATCCGTCACAGGGATGTCACCGGTCGGCGAGGCGGAGGGTTCGGAATTCACGTGCTCAGAGTACTCAGTGGGTGTGACATCCGTCATCCGCCCCTGGGTGGACATCGCGAGTTGCTGGGTTTGCGGGGGTTGCAGCTCGGCCACACCCCTCAAACCCAGCAACTCGCGACCGCGCGACTCAGCAACCAGATGACCCCATTGACGCGGACTGCGCCCCAGAGGATGATCGAGGCGATATCGAGGCGACAATCGCCGAACTCCTCATCCTGTGCAATCCCGAACGGTCTCCATTCGAGGAGCTTTTTGTGTTCGATACTCCGTCCAGACACCTCGTCGATGTGGATGCCATCCGGCTGGTGGTCACAGACCTCGCTGCGTTCACACCGCGGGAAGGGCGCGGGCAACTGCAGCGCGTGTTCACCGTCCTTCTGGAACCCCTCCGCCGGCTACTGGCCATAGAACGGCTTGTCGCCGCCGCCGAGGATTGCGATGACCGGGCACGTCGTCAGCTGACTCGGTACCTCATCACGGGCTTTGGCGACGATTCCCGACGCGACCGTGAAACGGAGAAACGGAGCCGGGTCAAGGATCGTCGGTCGTCTGATGCGATGGCGGGCCTCACCCTCCTCGGAGATCGCGAGCTGACCGAAATGACTTCAGCTCTGGCGTCGTTCTCGCTCGAGTTCGGTGAGGACGCTGTGGCTGGCGCTATGGACTCCGTGCTCAGCCTCATCGGTGGCTCGCGGGTCATCGAGGCGATTGTGGCGGCGCATCGCCTGGGCGGAGCTGAAGTCGTGGTCCAGCAGCTCCGTGGTGGAGAGATGCCCGGCATGCCGGGCGAACTGCAAGACCTCATCGGCGGGCTGAATTTCGGGACCGGTGGCAGGGACCTGTCCGAGTTCGACTTCGAGCTGCCTGATTTCGGGATCCCGCACGACGACCGCGACTGGTTGGACGATTTCTTCGATCCGCTGGGAAACCCATTCGGCGACGTAGGCTGGCGGGACCCCGATGAGTGGGAGCCGACGCCACCGTGGTGGATCTATCCCCGACTGCAGGAAGACATTCCGCCAGGCCTTGCATCGTTGATCGCGTGCATCATGACCGTGGCGAAGCTCGTCACAGCGCGGGCCGCGATCGCGCCGCCAACCCTCGGCCCCAACGCGCGGTACGGCATGGTCTGGGCAGACCAGATCACCTCGATCGATCCGACGGCGCATTGTCCGGAAGACCTCCTGAGCATCTACGGCACCGGCCTGGCCGCGCTCCGCGACACAGCCGTGCTCGTGTTGCCCACCGCTTCGGGATGCCGCGCGGTCTCCGTTCAGACGCGCAACTGGACCGACACGCGAATCCGGGTCACCCTCCCGACCGACGTCGTCAGCGGGCCGGTCGGTTTCGCGGATAAGGCGTATGTGGCTGCGTACAACGCCTGGCATGAAGACCAGGAGCGCCGCCTCGAAGAAATTCGGAGCTATCGATGTGCAGCGTTCGCGGCCGGTGCGACGGTGTCGACACCGTTCAGTGTGTGCGCTCCTAATCTCGGCCGCAACTATCTCACCGCCGGCACTGCCATCATCGACTCGTTCCGGGTCGACGGACGCGCACGGGTGGTTGTGACTCCCGGCTCGAGCGTCACCCTCACGTGGAGTGCCCGCAACTGCTCGGCCGTCGAAGTCACCCGAGTGTCGGCCGTCGGTCCCGCCTTCCCCGGCTCGGTGACGGCCGTCGGCTCACCGATCGGCAGCATCACATTGGGGCCGTTCGGTGCATCGGGCCCTCAGGACGCGTCCTACAGTCTGCGGGCTGCGGGCCCGTGCGGAGCCGTAGCCGCAACGGTGGTCGTTGCGGTGCGCAAGACTCCCCGCCTCAGCGTCGCCGGAGTCGAACTCACGCAGGGTATCCAGGCGTTCGGTCCGTTGTCTGCTCCGAACACCGCGTCACCATTGGTCGCGAACAAAGACACGATCGCACGGGTTTACGTGACGCACGACCTCGATTCGTATCTGGTCGATGGCACACACGCGGTCAGTGTGAGCGGGCGGCTGCGGGTGAACGGGGTCGCGGTTGCCCCTCTGAACGTCGCGCAGGCGCTGCCCTCTGTCGGGTGGATCAATCGGGGCACCACTGATCACACCCTGAACTTCCGTATCCCGGCCGGTATCGCGAATGGCACGGCAGTCATCGGTGTGACGGTGTGGACGGCCGCCGAATTCGAGCAACCGCCAGACGGTGAATTGTTGCGACCCTCACGGACATCGACCTCGAGCGCGACCTGGACGACGCGCCGCGCGCTCCGGCTCCGGTACGTGAGGGTGAGCGCGCCGGGGGCCCCCGCGCTGTCGGATGCCGCCTGTCGCGACATCGTCGTTCGCGCCCACGATCTACTGCCCGCACCCCCGACAGACATCGCTCCGGCCCGGATGCCGACCTGGCATACGTCATACGACCCGACAACCTCCGACGGCAAACAGACCGTGCTCGACCACCTCGACGATCAGCACGACTGCACCCTGTCTGAAGCCATCTTTCCGTGGGAGGACGATTGCCCTCCGGGCGATGGCGCGATCTGGGTCGGCATCCTGCCGGTCAGCGGGGGCGGACTGGCTCAGAGCCATCGGGTGTTCGCCCCCGGGCGCAACACGCTCGTCGCACAAGCCGACCGCATCACTGTCGCTCACGAGATCGGGCATACCCAGAAGCTCAATCACGTCAATCCGGGCGTGAGTTGCGGAGCCGGAGGGCCGGATGGCGACTACGACTCCCTTCCGGCCGGCGGCATGATTTCGGCCGCGGATGCCTTCGACACCAACGCGGGGGCCAGTCTCGCCGTATCAGGGGGACCCCTCTACGACATGATGACCTACGCCTGCAACCGCTGGATCTCCCGCTCGAACTGGCAACGCCTGTTCGACAAGCTGTCGTGAGGACGCCATGACTGAGACCACATTTCTCCGCTTCACCGGCCTGATTCATGACGACGGTTCATTCGAGCCCGGAGTCGGGTGGACGACGACGCGTATCCGAACACCGCTCGAGCCGAACTCGCAGCACATCGTCGAGGTCATCGACGAGGGGGATCAGGTGCTCGAGGCCACCGCAGCTACCATCACCGTGTCCGACGATCCAGCCGCGGCCGGCCGGCTCGTTGCGAGGCTGGTGGCGTATCTGCCGCTACCTGACTCCGGGCACACCGTTCGGCTCAGGCACGGCGATGAGATCGTTCATACGGTCGACCTCGCACCCCGATCGCCATTCATCGGACAGCCGGAGCTCGAGTTCCGGGAAGACCAGATACTGATTCGATGGGATGCCGACCACGACAGGGCCCTCTCCTTCAACGTCTTCATCAGTGGACGTCGGCCGAGCACCTACACGCTCGCCTCCGGCCTGACGGCGACCGAACTCCGGGTTGATGTCGAGACCCTTCCGGTCGACGGCGAGTGCACGGTCGCCGTTCTCGCCACCGACGGATTGCGATCGGCTCATGCCGTCTCCGCTCCTCTCGAACTCCCGCATCGGCCTCCCCGCCTGACGATTCTTGCGCCCTCAGAGGGTCAGGAGATCTCGCCCGATTCGCCGATCACTCTGCTCGGGACCGGATCGTTCCCAAGCGGCGAGGATCTGTCGGAGCGTTCAGCGACCTGGTCGGTCGACGAGGTCGTCGTGGGGCGTGGGAGCTGGATTCAGGTCAGTGAGCCGCTCGAACCGGGCGAGCACACCGTGACCGTGTCCAGCGATTCGCACGGCGGAGTGAGCGCCTCTGTGGCGATCCGAGTCCGGGAACGCAGCGACGACGAACAGAGTTGGGCGAGAATCGCCGCGGAGCTCGACCCCGATCCCCACGCAGGGGTTACCGCCGCCTGAACCAGTGCTCGACGCCCGGGGCCCGTTATCGCGAGTTGCTGGGTTTGCGGGGTTGCGGTCCGGGCCCACCCCCTCAAACCCAGCAACTCGCGAGGGCGTCGGGGAAAGAACTCAGGTAGCTCCTTCGATTGCGCCCGCCAACCGGTCGATACGCGCGAGCACGGCATCCAGATCCTGCACCGTTCCCCACAACACCGGATGCCGCTCGCGCACGTCCTCGAGCGACTCCCCGCCAGATGAAAGCGACGCGAGATCGAAACTCACGTTCGCACGAGCGCCGGCGATCGCCGCCCGCAGCGCCCCGACCGCAACGGCGACATCAGCGATCAACGCCGGGTTACCGTGCTCGGCCAGCCACTCCAGGTCGCCGACCACCTCGATGCCCTGCGTGCCAAGCGTCGCAGAAGCCTCGGCCGCCGCGACGGATGCCTCCCGGATCGCCTCCTCACGCCCCTCCCCGCGATCGAGACGGAACGCGCTGCCGAACGACTCCGACGCCGCGGCATCCGCATCGGCGAGAACCAGAGCGGTCTCGCGGCCCGCAGCCGCCCGTGCCTGCAGCGCGTGCAGCTCGTCGGTCCGGTCGCCCTCGGCCGTCGTGTAGCCCGCGACCATCGACGTCAGACTGTACGCGATGGCGAGCATCACCCCGGATGCCGCCCCACCGCCCGGCGAACCCGTTGATTGGGCGAGTGCGGCGGTCCAGTCCTCGATCGTGGACCGTCGGGCCGAGACCTCATCGGAGTGCGTCATCGTTCCAGTGTCGCAGCAGCTCCCCGGCTTCGCTCCGAACAGGATCGCCTCAGCCGCCGAAAACATGTCACACTTACTCGACTCTCAACCATGATGATCGATATCTCCGAAGTTGAGCACAATCAATCACTGCGTGATCGTTTCTCGAAACGTCGCGTCAACCAGGAAGGGCGGCTGTCCATGATGCAGCAGGGTCGTCTCAATCTCGTGCTCGAGCTCGTCGGCGAGCAGGGTAATGTCTCCATCGCCGAGATCAGCGACACGCTCGGGGTGTCGACAGCGACGGTGCGCCGCGACCTCAACCTGCTCGCCGAACAGGGTCTCGTGACCCGCACGCACGGCGGGGCATCCGCTCTGGGATCTGCATACGAGCTGCCGCTGCAGTACAAGATCGCCCGCCAGGCCGACGCGAAGGTCGCCATCGCGCGCGCGGTCGCCGACCTCATCGTGCCGGGGGAGTCCGTCGGCATGAATGGCGGAACCACCACCAGCGAGGTCGCCCGCATGCTCGGCCGCAGCGAACGGCTCCGGGTCGGCGGCGACGTCTTCGGCGTCACGATCGTCACCAACGCCCTCAACATCGCCTACGAGATGTCGGTGCGCGAACACGTGAAGATCGTCGTGACCGGCGGAGTTCCGCGCCGCAAATCCTACGAACTCGTCGGCCCCCTGGTCGGTGCGGCCATGCGCGGCTTCAGCCTCGACACCGCGGTCCTCGGCGTCGACGGCCTCAGCGCCACGTTCGGCGCGACGACCATCCACGAAGGCGAAGCGGATGCCAGCCGCGAAATCGCCGCCGTCGCCCGCCGCGTCATCGTCGCCGCCGACTCCACCAAGATGGGCCGCAGCACCTTCGCGCGCATCTGCCCGCTCGACCAGGTCGACATCCTCGTCACCGACGTCGACGTTCCGGCGAACTTCGCGGCGGACCTCGCCGCCGCCGGGGTCGAACTCGTGGTGGCGCAGCCCGCCTGACCGCTTAGCCCGCCCGCTCAGCCCGCCCGCTCAGCCCGCCTGACCGCGCGGCCCGCCCGGCGGCATCCGCTCGCCTCCCGCGCAAACGGATGCCGCCGTGTTACGGCTCCGTAAACAAACCCGCCTGACCACGCGGTGCCCAAGAATGCGGTTGTAGTGTCGTTTTGTGATCAATTTGGCCTCAAACGTGACAAAGTCGCGCACGATGATGCAAGATGTCAAAGGACACAACGAAGTGGAGATGGATCGATGACCGCAGAATCCTCGCAGGCACACAAGACCAGTCTGGCCGTCGCCGTGATCGGAGCTGGCGCTCGCAGCGTCATCGCCCACCACGTTCCCGAAGCCCGACCGGGCTCGACGATCGTCGCTGTCGTCGACAACAGCGCACACGGCCGCGAGCGCGCGAAGACCCTCTTCCCGGATGCCACGGTGTACGCGACCCTCGACGAACTTCTCGCAGCGGGCGGAGTCGACGCCGCCATCGTCACCACCCCCGACCACACTCACGAAGACATCGCGGTCGCCCTGCTCGAGGCCGGCATCGCCGTGTACCTCGAGAAGCCGCTCGCCATCTCGCTCGACGGCGCCGACCGCGTGCTCGGGGCTGCCGCCGCGACGGGTACGCCGCTCTACGTCGGGCACAACCTCCGGCACGCCGCTGTCGTGCGGGTCATGCGCGAGGTCATCGAGCGCGGCGAGATCGGCGAGGTCAAGGCGGTCTGGGTGCGTCACTTCGTCGGCAACGGCGGCGACTTCTACTTCAAGGACTGGCACGCCGACCGCTCGAAGACCG
This sequence comes from Mycetocola sp. CAN_C7, assembly GCF_015752285.1. Taxonomy (NCBI): domain Bacteria; kingdom Bacillati; phylum Actinomycetota; class Actinomycetes; order Micrococcales; family Microbacteriaceae; genus Mycetocola; species Mycetocola sp. CAN_C7. The sequence continues at coordinate 43,691 of NZ_JADOUY010000001.1, read as the reverse complement.
GCACGCTTCTGCTGCAGAAGGCCAGTCACGACATCGACATCGTGCACTACCTCGCCTCGGGCTTCACCCGCCGCGTCGTCGGCATGGGCGACCTCATGGTCTACGGTGACATCACCGACCGCCACGAGCGCCCCGGTCAGACCATGACCGACTGGTTCTCCTACGACAACTGGCCGCCGGCCGCGCAGACCGGACTCAACCCGGTCGTCGACGTCGAGGACGTCTCGATGATGCTCATGACCCTCGACAACGGCGTGCAGGCCAGCTACCAGCAGTGCCATTTCACCCCCGACTACTGGCGCAACTACACGGTGATCGGCACCGAAGGCCGCCTCGAGAACTTCGGCGACACCGCCGGGGGAGTCGTGCGGGTGTGGAACCGCCGGCACGAATGGCAGGAGAACGGAGACGTCGAGTACCCCATCGACGGCGTCGCGAGCGGACACGAGGATGCCGACCGGGTCACCATGACCGAATTCCTCGACCACGTCCTCGATGGTGCACCGACCATCGTGTCTCCGATCGCCGCCCGCGAAGCCGTCGCAGCCGGATCCCTGGCCGCGGCTTCACTCCGGGCGGGATCGACCCCGCTGACCATCCCGGACCTCCCCCCAGCCGTGATCGACCACTTCACGGCACGGACAACACCGGCAGCACCGAGCGCAACAGAAGCACCAGCAGCAGCAACAACCCTCGCTTGACCCCTTCTCCTCACTCGACGCATTCCCCTTCGAAAGGACCCCCCATGACCACCTCACCCACCCCTCGCAGGCGGATCACCGCCGGCGTGGCCGGCGCTGTCGGCCTTCTCCTCGCCGTCAGCGGCTGCAGCTCAGACGGCGGCGGTGACGCGTCGGAGTACGGGGCGCCGGACTCCGACCTGAAAGCATCCATCACCTACGGTCTCTGGGACCAGAACCAGGTGGCCGCCGTCGAAGAGAACATCGAGGCGTTCAACGAGGAGTACCCGAACATCGAGGTGAACGTCAACGTCACCCCGTTCGCCGAGTACTGGACGAAACTGCAGACCCAGGCGTCGAGCGACACTCTCCCCGATGTGTTCTGGATGAACGGACCCAACGTGGGCCTCTACGCCTCCAACGGACAGCTCGAACCGATCACCGGTGCTGTCGAGGCCGATGACATCGACCTCGCGAACTACCCCGAGTCGCTCGTCGGCCTCTACAACGTCGACGACGTGCAGTACGGGGTTCCGAAGGACTTCGACACGATCGGCGTCTGGACCAACAAGGCGCTGTTCGAGCAGGCCGGCGTCGAACTCCCCGACGGCAACTGGACCTGGGACGAGTTCCAGACCACCGCTGCCGAGATCTCCACGGCCCTCGAAGGCCAGGGCATCTACGGTGCTGCCGGCGGTATGGACGGCCAGACCACGTACTACAACACGATCCTCCAGGCCGGCGGTTCCGTCATCGACGGCGACACCTCTGGCTACGCATCTGAGGAGTCGCAGGCCGGCATCCAGTTCTGGACCGACCTCATCGCGAACGGCGGGTCACCGACCATCCAGCAGCTCACTGACACCACAGCCGACCAGTGGTTCACCTCGGGCAAGCTCGCCATGTACTGGGGCGGCAGCTGGTTCCGTTCAGCACTCACCGACACCGAACTTGCCGCAGACGTCACCGTCCTTCCGCTGCCGGCAGGTGAGGAGCAGGCCACCGTCATCCACGGTGTTTCGAACGTCGTCTCAGCGGCATCCGAGAACAAGCAGGCCGCTCAGGCCTTCCAGACCTTCCTCGCCAGCGAAGAAGCACAGCAGCAGCAGGGCGACGCCGGTGCGATGATCCCCGCATACACCGACACGCAGGATGCCTTCACCGCGTCGATGCCGGATGCCAACCTGCAGGTCTTCCTCGACGCGGTCGACTACTCGCAGCCGCTTCCGGTGAGCAACAACTCCGCCGCCTGGAACGCTCTCGAGACCGAACTCCTGCCTCAGGCGTTCGCCGGAGAGCGCCCGACCGCTGAGGTCGCTGCAGAACTCGCTGAACAGATGGACGCGGCGCTCGCCGAGGAGTAAACCAGTGACCTCCACCACGCAGACGCCCGGCTCGCCTGCCCCGACCGGTTCGGTCGAGGCGGCGCGGGCCGGGCGGGGCGCGCCGTCACCGGCTCGTCGCCGACGCCCATCAGGCGACGGGTTCTGGCCCTGGCTGTTCCTCGCCCCGCTCGTCGGTGGAATCGCGGTCTTCTACTTCTGGCCGATCCTCCAGACGGCGTTCTACTCTCTGACCGACTGGGGAGCATTCGGCGGTTGGGACTTCGCCGGGTTCGAGAACTACGTCACTCTCTTCGCCGACCCGTCTCTGTACCTCTCCATCGGCAACACCCTTCTCTATACGGCGATCGTGATGCTCGGCATCCCGATCGCGGTGTTCCTCGCCAGCCTTCTCAACCTGCCCGGCCTGCGGTTCGCGTCGCTCTACCGGGTGCTGTTCTTCCTCCCGTACGTCGCCATGCCGACCGCGATCGCGATGGTCTGGCGCATCATCTTCAACGGTGACTTCGGACTGCTCAACTACGGGCTCGGTTTTCTCGGCATCGACGGGCCGTACTGGATCAGCACCCCGGGAGCTGCGACCGTCGCCGTGGCGATCGTCGGCCTGTGGTCGTCGCTCGGGTTTGCCATGATCGTGCTCGCCGCCGGGCTGAAGAACATCCCGCCCGAGATGTATGAGGCGTCCGAACTCGACGGTGCCAGCCGGTGGCGGCAATTCCGGTCGATCACCGTTCCACTGCTCACCCCGAGCATCTTCTTCATCACGATCGTGACGATCATCTCGAGCTTCCAGGTCTTCGACCTGCTCTACGCGATCCTCGGCAGCTCCAACCCGGTGCTGCCCAAGAGCATGTCGCTCGTGTACTTCTTCTACCGCGAAGGCTTCGTGAACAACGACAAGGGCTACGCGGCGGCGATCGCCATGGTGATCTTCGTGATCATCGGCATCGTCACAGCCATTCAGTTCCGTCTGCAGAAACGGTGGGTCCAAGTTGACTGAGGCAGTGACATCCGTTCGCGTTCCTCCTGCGGCGCGCAACCCGGTGACCCCACGTCGCAAGCCCCGCCGTCGTGGCGGTTCCCATGTCGTCGCCCACCTGGTGCTCGGCATCGGCGGAGCGGTGATGGCCTTTCCGTTCCTCTGGCAGATCATCATGTCGCTGTCGACGAACCAGGAGGTGCAGAGCGTCACACCCGTGTTCTGGCCGTCCGAGCTGCAGTGGCAGAACTATGCCGCCGTGTTCACCCGGTTGCCTTTTCTCGACCAGCTGACGACGTCGGTGCTCATCACCGTGATCCGCACGATCGCCCAGATCCTGTTCTGCACCCTGGCGGGCTACGCGTTCGCCCGCATGCGGTTCAGGGGCAGGGGCCTGCTGCTCGCGCTGGTGCTCTCGATCCTCATGGTGCCGTCGCAGGTCTACCTGCTGTCGCAGTACCAGATCGTGCAGAACCTCGGACTGCTCAACTCGCTCTCCGGCCTGGTGCTGCCCGGCCTGTTCAGCGCGTTCGGCACCTTCCTCATGCGCACCGCATTCCTCGCGATGCCGCAGGAGCTCGAAGAGGCGGCACGTCTCGACGGTGCGAACCCGTTCCAGGTGTTCTGGAAGGTCATGCTGCCGCTCTCCGGCCCGACGATCAGCGTGCTCGCGATCACGACGGTGTTGTGGTCGTGGAACGAGCTGCTGTGGCCGCTCGTCGTCACGACATTCAGCGATCGGATGCCGCTTTCAGCCGGACTCGCAACGCTGATCGGTGACCGCACGACTGACTACCCGGTGGTGATGGCCGCGAGCCTGCTTGCCATGGCTCCCGTGTTGATCATGTTCATCATCCTGCAGCGTCGGGTCATCGACGGCCTGGCATCGAGCGGGCTCAAGTAGATCGCGGTGGTCGAGAGCGTGAAGGCTGGAGCCCACCGTGTGTCCACCACTCCAAATTCAGGAGATCTGTCGCGACACGCCGTCTGGGAGCGCTCTCAATTCGGCGTGTCGCGAGAATCTCCTGAATTTGCAGGCACGCTCGTGCCCGCCACCGCCACAACTAAGGGGAAAGTAATGCACACGAGAAAACGTCGTACGTTCATACCGGCTGGGGTGGCCATCGCGGCTGTCGCTGCTCTCAGCGCTCCATCGATGGCGGTGGCTGCACCCGGTGACGTCACGGTCAGCTACGAGGCGAGCACCGAGGTGATCGCGAACCCGGAGCGCGGGTTCTACCACCACACCGAGACGCATTACCGGGCAGACGGGTCCGGCTACACACCGCTCGACGGTGCCGCGATCGAGCAGTTCCGTACCGAAGGGATCACCCAGATCCTCCGGGTGTTCTACCTCGAGAAGTTTGCGAACACGCCTGAGCTCGACGAGGCATTCCTCGACCTCGTTCAGGCCGACTACGACACCGCTTGGGATGCCGGTATCTCGGTGATCACCCGGTTCGCGTATGTGCAGGGCGGCGATTTTCCGTACGAACCGCCGTACGGTGACGCACCGGTCGACGTGGTGCTCGCGCATATCGAACAGCTCGCCCCGATCCTGCAGGCCAATGCCGATGTGATTCCCGTCGTCCAGAACGGGCTGATCGGCCTCTGGGGCGAGGGCTACTACACCGACCATTTCGTCGCCGACCCGGCGAACCCCGGCGTCGTCACCGAAGCGGACTGGGCGAACCGCTCCGCCGTGACCGAGGCGCTGCTCGACGCCCTGCCCGATAACCGGTCGGTGCAGGTGCGCACGATGCTGTCGAAGCAGCAGCTCCTCGGTGTTCCGAGCGGTGCAGACAGCGCCGTCACCGCCGACGAGGCCCGGGGCACCACCCCGATCGCCCGGGTCGGTCACCACAACGACTGCTTCCTCGCCGCTCCGGATGACTGGGGCACGTTCCTCTCCGACCCGATCGAGCTCGACCAGGAGTACCTCGAGGCCGACAGTCTCTACGTGCCCATCGGTGGTGAGACCTGCAACGTGAACCCGCCGCGGTCCGAGTGGCCGAGCGCATCCGCCGAGATGGCGCGCTACAACTACAGCTACCTCAACCGTGACTACAACCAGGACGTGCTCAACAGCTGGGGCGAAGACGGCATCGCCGAGACCGCTCGCAGTCTCGGCTACCGTTTCACCCTGACCGAGAGCACCGTGTCGACCGAGTCGGGCGAGATCTCCGTCGGAGTGCGCAACGACGGCTGGGCGGCGCCATACAACCCGAGAACTGCAGTGCTTGTTCTCGAGGGTGACGCCGGCCGGTTCGAGCTGCCGTTCGCGAGCGGAGCAGACGCCCGCGACTGGCTGCCGGGAACGACGACGACACTGACGGCATCATTCGCCGACGTGCCCGCCGGGCAGTACGACACCTACCTCGCGCTGCCGTCGGCAGATGAGGGAACCAGCGCGGATGCTCGCTTCGCGATCCAGACCGCCAACGTCGGCACCTGGGATGCGGCATCCGGTCTCAACGATCTGCAGCAGTCGGTGACGATCGCGGCGTCGCCTGTGCTTCCGGGCCCGGTGGATTCGGGGCCCGCTGTTCCGGGAGAAGACCCTGACGACACCGGTTCCGACGACCCGGCAGCGGTCGACGACGAGAACGCGACGGGTGCCGACGGCTCACTCGCGAACTCGGGGAGCGACAGCAACCCGATCGGCTTCGCGATCCTGGCAGCCGGAGCGGTCCTCGCGGGAGCGGGCGCCCTGGTCGCCCGCCGACGTCGTACCCACTCGGTCTGAGGACGCGCTCACCCGTCGAGGGCGGCCAGCTCCCACCACTGGGAGCGGTCGCCCTTGCGGGCTTTCACGCCGTAGAGCGTCTCGTCGGCGACCCGCAGCAGGTCGGCCGGCCGCGTGCCGTGGCCGGGGGAGAGCGCGATGCCCATGCTCAGGGCGTTCCGCACCACCACACCGTCGCCCATGTCGACCGGCGCCGAGATCGCCGCGTCCACGCGCTTCATGATGGCGCGGAGATCGTCGGAGGGATGTGACGAACTGATCCCCTCGAGCACCACGATGAACTCGTCGCCACCGACGCGCGCGAGCATGTCACCATCGCGGATGCATCCGCTCACTCGGCGGGCGAACTCGTGCAGAACGGCATCGCCGACCGGGTGACCGTGGGTGTCGTTCACGCTCTTGAAGTCGTCGAGGTCGATCGCGCCGACGGCGACGGATGTTCCGGCCCGGCTCCCTCGCGCGAGGGCCGCGACGAGGTGCTCGTGCAGTGCGTTGCGATTGGGGAGCTCGGTCACCGGGTCGTGGGTGGCCTGGTGCCTGAGCCGATCCTGCAGTTCGATCAGCGGACTGATGTCGCGCTGCACACTGACGAAGTGTGTCGTCGTGCCGGCGGCATCCCGAAGCGGCGTGATGGTCAGGGCGTTCCAGAACGGGGTGCCGTCTTTGCGGTAGTTGAGAATGTCGCCGCGAAAGGTCTCGCCGGAGGTGAAGCTGTCGCGCATCCGCTGGATGGTCGCCTGGTCGGAGCCTGCGCCCTGCAGCAGGGCGCAGCTTCTGCCGAGCATCTCGGCGGCGGAGTAGCCCGTGATAGCCGTGATCGCGTTGTTCGCATAGATGATGCGCTGCTGTGCGTCGGTGATCAGGGAGCCTTCAGAGACCACGTCGAGCGCGAGGGCGAGGAGTTTGTCTGGAAGAGGCGATGGACGACCGGATGCTCCGCTCTGGTCGTCAGCATCGGTCGAGTGCGCATTCATCATCGGTGCTCCCAGGGCCGTGTATGGGCGGCACCCCCATGCTCTCATGCCGACGCGGCAGACGCCGGTCGCCCAACACCCACGCCCCCTTCACTCCGCAACACCCCGCCCTCTAAACTGCCCCGCATGACCGTGACCGACTGGCTGCTCGATTCCGACCCGGCGATCCGCTGGCAGGTGATGCGCGACCTGCTCGACGAACCCGCCGCTGCCGTCGCCGCTGAGCGGGCCCGGGTCGCGACCGAGGGCTGGGGCGCACACCTTCTCGCGCTGCAGCAACCCAGCGGGCACTGGGCCGGGGGCACCTACGACCCGGCCGAGCCCCGCGATCCGGATGCTCCCGGCCAACCCTGGACAGCCACCCACCACACTCTCGTGCTCCTCCGCGAGTTCGGCCTCGATCCGGCCGGCCCTCGAGCTCGCCATGCCATCGATCTCGTTCGCGAGAAGGTCAGCTGGGAGCACGCCGACCAGCGCTACTTTGACGGCGAGGTCGAGCCCTGCGTCAACGGCATGGTGGTGGCGATCGGCGACTACTTCGGCGAGAACGTGCAGGGCATCGTCGACCGGCTCCTCACCGAGCAGCTCGACGACGGCGGCTGGAACTGCGACGCCGAATACGGCTCGACCCGGTCATCGTTCCATTCGACGATCTGTGTGCTCGAAGGGCTGCTCGAACACGAACGCATCCGGGGTGCGACCGCCGAGGTCACCGCGGCGCGGCACCGGGCCGAGGAATATCTCCTCGAACGACGGATGCTCCGCCGCCTGTCGACGGGAGAGATCCCCGACCTCGACTGGGCCCGGTTCTCGTTCCCTCCCCGCTGGTTCTATGACGCATTGCGGGGTCTCGACTATCTGCGTGCGGCGGAGGTCGTGCCCGACCCGCGTCTGGACGAGGTGATCGGTCTGGTGGAGAACAAGCGCGGGGCTGACGGCCGGTGGCTGCTCGAGAACGCGCACCCGGGCGCGGTGCATTTCGAGCTGGAGACAGAGGGGGAGCCCAGCCGGTGGACCACCCTCCGCGCGCTGCGAGTCCTGGACTGGTTCGTGAGCGGCACGCGCTGACTCGCAGTACTCGCCGACCCGCAGCCTGGCATCCCCGCCGATCCGCGTGCCGTTCGAGCATCCCGGAAATCCTGCTGTTACACCGCCGCAATACCGCCCTGTGAGTGTGATCACACACCGCAGTTCGCCGGTGTCGTGGCGCGTCTTCTCGCGCCCGTTCCCTTGTTTGCCCCTGAGAGGAACACCTTGAGTCAGCCATCACGGCACCGATTCCGAAAACTGGTCCTTCTGCCCGGAGCCATGGTTGCGATTGCAGCCACCAGTCTCGGCGGAGTGACCGGTGCCATCGCAGCACCCGACAGCACGGGACTGCAGTACCTTGCTCCCTTCTATACCGAGGCCGACCTCACCGGCGACCAGGCCGTCGACGAGGCCGACATCGCCATCCTGATGGAGGCGCTCGGCGCCACCGAGGCTGACGCGACGTGGTCGACGGTCGCCGCCGCCGACTTCGACGCCGACGGCACGATCGAGCTCACCGATGTCGCGACGCTGTCGCAGCGCGCGCTCTACGACGACGGGCCGTTCTCTGCAGTGGAGGCGAGCACGCTCGACATCCAGAAGGCGATGAACTCCGGCACGCTCACCGCCGTCTCGCTGACCCGGATGTATCTCGACCGGATCGCCGCTTACGACGACCAGGGTGAGACGCTCAACTCGATCATCTCGGTCAACGCCAATGCGCTGACGATCGCCGCCGAACTCGACGCGGAACGCGCCGCCGATGGTCCACGGAGCATGCTCCACGGCATCCCGGTCATCGCGAAAGACAACTACAACACCGTCGACATGCCGACGACAGCAGGGTGCACCTGTCTGAAGAACAACCAGACGGATGCCGACTCGCAGATGGTCGAACAGCTGCGCGCCGACGGTGCGGTCATTCTGGCCAAGGCCAACCTCGACGAGTTCGCGTTCAACCTCACCACCGACAGCTCGCTGGGCGGTGTCACGAACAGCCCGTACGTGCGCAACCAGAACGCCGGCGGTTCGAGTGGCGGAACCGGCGCATCCATCGCCGCGAACCTCGCCGTCATCGGCCTCGGTACCGACACCGGTGGTTCGATCCGGGTTCCGTCGTCGTTCAACCAGCTCGTGGGTGTGCGGCCGACGGTGGGCCTCGCGAGTCGTGACGGGATCATCCCGCTCGCGCTGTCGCAAGACACCGGCGGTTCGATGACCCGCACCGTCTCTGACGCGGCCATCGCTCTCGACTCCGTCGTCGGCTATGACCCGGAGGATCCGATCACCGCGGAGTCGGACGGCAACATTCCGACGTCGTACACCGCGTCGCTCGACGCCTCCAGCCTCGAGGGCGTCAAGATCGGTTGGGTCCCGTCGATCGTCGGCAACAACGCTGCCGTCAAACGGCTGTTTGCCGAAGCGATCGCTGACCTTGAAGCGCAGGGCGCAACCGTCGTCGAGATGGAGATTCCTGGACTCTCAACGGTTCAGGGGTACTCGAGCGGAAGTACCAACGAGTTCAAGCATGACCTCAACGAGTACTTCGCCAAGTTCGTGACCGACCCAGATGTGCCGTACTCCTCCCTCGCAGAGGTGATCGCGGCAGGCGACTACCAGACCTCCCGCGTCGGCACCTACAACGCGCGTGAGGCGATCACCGAGGAGAAGTACCAGGCCTGGATGACCCAGCACAACGCTGAGATCGCCAACGGCGAGGTGGTTCTGACGAGCGCGATGGACAGCTACGGCGTCTCGGCGATGGTCTACCCGACCACGACGGGCCAGTACAGCACCGGCGCGAACAACCGACTGAGCCCCTACAGCGGTATGCCGGCAATCACCGTTCCGATGGGAACGTCGTCGACGGCGATCGACGGCAGCCAGATCGACGGGGCTCCGTCGAACATCGAGTTCCTCGGCCGCTCCTATGCCGAGAGCACGCTTCTTGGGCTGGCGTTCGACTACGAGCAGGCCACGCAGCACCGCGCGTCTCCCGTTCTCTTCCCGGCATTGGCGGGTTAGAACGTGACGATCTTGCGCAACACAACAGAGAACGAGGCATCCGTCCTCGGAACGAAAGGTAAGCAGTCCATGTCTCCAACGGTGAGCAACCGCAAGCGAGCCGGGTTCGCAGTTCCGGCGCTCGCCGTGATGGTGGGCGGGCTCGTGCTCGCTGCGCCGCTGTCGGCGACGGCGGCTCCGAGTGCGGCGACCTTCACGGTCGCGGTGTCGGATGCCACGGTCGAGATCGGTGACACGGTCGACGTCACGGTCTCGACGACCGGCGCCGTCGATGTCTACGCCTACGAGTTGCTGCTCGGGTTCGACCCGGCCGTGCTCGAATACGTCGACGGCAGTGCCGAGACGGAGATCTCGGGAACCAGCAGTGCGTCGGTCACCGGAAGTGGCGTGCAATTCGTCCACACCAAGCTCGGCACCTCGCCGAGTGCGGCGGGCGATCTGACTCTCGCAACACTCTCGTTCGAGGCGATCGGCGCGGGCGATGCGTCCCTCGCCCTCGATGTCGAGCTCGTGGGAGCGGATGCAGTGTCGGTTGTGGCGGCTGACGCTGCGACGGCGGATGTCACGGTGACGGCTCCCGCCGGCCCGGTAACTCCGCCGGGAGGTACGGATCCGTCAACGCCGGGTTCACCGGCGGGCGAGGACTCTGACCCCGTGTCGGGACCGGACCGAGACAGCCTGTCTGACACCGGTGCGGATGTCGCTCCGTGGCCGTTCGTCGCGGGTGCGGCGGCGCTCCTGTTGGGTGCGGCGCTCGTACTCGGAGTGCGTCGTCGTCAGGCGAGCCAGACCGAGTAGAACGCGACACAAGTAAAGAGGAGTGGCGGCTGACCCTCGGGTCGGCCGCCACTTCTGTTCTGCCGGTGGTCGAGGGACCCACACGGTGACCGTCTACTCCTCGCGCGCACTCAATCGCGCGCGAGCTTCAACAACGTCAGCCGGTCGTCGAACGATGAACGCGACGAAACACCCCAGTGCCGCGATGATCAACACGGTGGAGGCGACCCAGAGAGCCCAGAGCTCTGAGGTCCAGGCCAGGAACCCCAGGATGCCGCCGCCGAGCGTCAGCAACGTGCCGATGGCGAGCATGCCTGTCGAGAGCTGGATCGGCGGTACGGGGTCGGTGATCGTCTCGGGCGGTGCCCAGATGACGATCAGCAGGGTGGCGATCGGTCCCAGGAAGAGGGAGAGGAAGAACCACGCGAGGCGTGACCGGTTCTTCTGTTCGGCGAGGCCGGCGTTGACGAGGGCGAGGGCGAGCCATCCCCACGAGTTGGCTGCGTATGCGTCCATCGGTTCAGCCTAGCCATGCTGTTCTTCCGCAATCAGCGCTGTTCGAGTCCGTGCTGCCGAACAGGCTCGCATACTGGGCACCAGACGTGGGCGCGCTCCACCCCGTCCTGCCATTCGTGCGTGACCATGACGAGTCCGTGCTGCGTGCATCGTCTTGCGAGTGTCACCATGATCGTTTCCCCCCAGGGCTGGCCGTCTAGCCAGTGTGCGGGTGGTCGGACGGGTTTTCCAAGCTGAGCCGGCACATGACACGCAGTGTTTACGTCGCCGCAACACGCAACACGCAACACGCAACACGCAACACGCAACACGCAACACTGCACCGGATCAGAGCAGAGTCGCGAGCACACCCAGTCCGTTGAACGTCACGTGAGCGATGATCGGCCCGCCCAGGCGTGCAGTTACAGCGGCAAGTGTTCCCAGGCCGATGCCGACGACGAGAGTGGATATCCCGACCACGGCCATCGGCGCTCCACCCCCGGTCTGAAGCATGTGAACTGCGGCAAAGACGAGCGAGCTGACCCCGATCGCGATGACGGCCGGAATGCGTGACGAGGTCGCTGTCGACCGAGCGGATGCCTTCATGACAGCTCGCAGGAGTAGCCCACGGAAGAACAACTCTTCGATCACCGGGGCAATCACCACCGGGGCAAGAACGGCGAGGAGCACCCACCAGATGTCGTAGACGGTCGGTCCGAATGTGGCGCCGCCGGTCGCCGCGCGCCCGTAGATGAGAATCTCGACAAGTGTTGCGATCGAACGGAGAAAGAACCCGAGAGTGAGCCCGAAAAGGATGTCGAGCCAGGTGGACCTCAGGCCGAAGTCGAGGCGGAGGGAGCATTGTCCGCGTCGGTATGTGGCATAGAGGACGGCGCCGAGCAGCGGAACCCAAACGGCCAGGTAACCGAATAGCTGCGATCCATTGCCCTTTGTTAGCGCCCCCGAATAGATCCCCAGGCTCAGGAATGCGGCCAACGAAAGCGCGCCTGCTAGCCCGAGCACGACCTCGCCAAACATCCAGCGTTGCCGGATGTCTCGTGCTGGCTGAGTGGGACCCATGTGTTCAACCTATCGGGCTGTCGGCTAGCTCGATTCGGTCCCCAAGGCCATTGAGCATCTCGAGCCGGCGAAGACGGTGCACCCGGTGTCCTCGAGTCGGGAACGTGTCATCCGCGCGTCGAGATTAGCCTTGGCCGCGGTAGTGGAGCGGATATGCTTCAGAGATGAAGACTGACCGGACGCGAGCTTTCGCGTTCGTGCCACCGCTCCTGGTAGTTGTAGCGATCCCACTGATCCGGCCCAACCTCTTCGGGGAAATTTACTCCCTTGCGGGGACAATCATCATTCTTGGAGCTGGCTTTCTCGCGTTCGCTGCCGATCGTGGGCGCATCAATATTCCGCGCTCGACTTGGACCGTCGCTATCTTCGTAGCTCTCGCGACTGTTTGGATTCTGATCCGACTTGCTTACACCGGCGGCGATCGAGTGCAAGTTGTCGCTCAAGATCTTCTAACCTCTGCCGCTGTCGTGCTCGCTGTCGGGATCGTTGCGTCGGACCAATGGCGCCTCAGATTCATGGTTCGGGGCTTCATCTATTTGGTTGTTGCACTGTCGGCCTCGTACCTTGTGACTATCCTCGTGTGGCAGTTCGCTGGAATTGGATCATTCGAGCTTGCACGGGTGCCGATTTCAGCGCGTGGAATTGCTGGAATCAGCTTCCCGTTTACGCCAACGTTTGGCACGCAGACAATATTCGGAGTAACCATGCCACGGCTTACCGGGCTCGGCCGGGAACCCGGATGGATGGGCTTGTACTGCGGTGTCGCCTATTTCTTGTGGCCGCTCGTAGGACGAGCGCCCTTGTTCGGGCGGCTCCTATTAGTAGTTGGCCTGCTAGGGACTATCTCGACCGCAAGTTTTGGCGCATTCGTTGTGGTTCTGGTCGTCTCAGTATTCATCCGCGTTAAGTGGAAGAACATTGCTACACAGTACTTGGGGTTGTTGATCGGGATAATCGCAGTGTTGGGTGCCGTCTGGGTTGCTTTCAACGCTCCGGTGTTGGGATTCGCTCAGAAGGGCGAGTTCAACGCGGAGTCCCTTTCGGATCGAAGCATTGCAACCAATGCAGGGATCAACGCGATCTTCGAATCTCCCCTCGGTGGCTCCGTTGAAGGAGGCGCCCAAGCCGGGATTAACATGATCTCGACAATTGCGTCAAACGGGATTCCATATTTCGTTCTCATCGCTTTCGCGATTTGGTGGCCAATGGTCGGCAGGGTGCAGAGCTCAGAAGCGTTGCCAGGGGTGGCGTTGATCTTCATTACACTTTTGTTATCGCAACCCCCCGGTAGTTCAGCTTTCGTTTTCGTGTTGGTGGGGCTCATTTACGCCTGTGCACAGCCGGCAACGGCTTCTATCGATGCGCCAGCTTCTCTCCCGCCCACCACTGGGCGGGCGTCCGTCTTACGCTGAATGGCTGTGGGGTTGCTGACACCGTAGGCAGGATGAGGGATGCGATGCCGAGCGTTGGTTCATGCCCAGAGGTTAGGAGCGGACTTTGATCACGCTGAGGCGGCGAGTGTCGCTCGGAATCTTAGCCGTTCGATGTGCAAGCTGAAGTCGAGGCCTTCGGAATGTGACAAAATCGGAAGGGGCATACGCGCCCCCATTGCGTGACAACGGAAGGCCGCCCCTGTGGAGCTTCACAACTACATTAGAACCCTGCGCAAAAGTTGGATTCTGATAACCCTCTTACTCATCGTTGGGGTTGGTGCGGGGGCGGGTTTTTCGATCGCGCAGACTCCAAAGTTCCAGGCGTCATCGAAAGTGTTTGTTTCGACGTCCTCCGGGCAAACTGCGACTGATCTGGTGCAAGGCAACAGCTTCACAGTTCAAAGGGTGAAAACTTACTCGGACCTTGCAACCACACCGATAGTCCTTCTTCCGGTGATCGCCGAACTCGATCTAAACGTCCCATCTAATGTCCTAGCCCGTCAGGTTTCGGTTACGGCCGCTTTGGACACCACCATCATCGACATCACGGTTGTTGATCCGGACCCGGTGGTCGCCGCAGACATTGCCAATGCGGTTTCTGACAGCTTGACCTCAGCCGTTGCGGAGATAGAAACCCCTGCCGGCGAGGACTCGGAATCTCCGGTGCGGTTAACCCGGGTTCAAGAAGCAGACGTCCCGTCGGCACCGGTCAGCCCTAATGTTTCGGTGAACCTGGTATTGGGTGCCCTCCTAGGCTTGGCTTTAGGTATTGGTGGTGGCGTGTTGCGAGAGGTACTCGACACGCGGGTCCGAAATGAGCGCGACCTCGAACAGATCGTTAGCGCCCCCATCATTGGTGGCATTGCGTTTGACCCTAAAGCCAAGCAGCGACCACTAATCGTGCAGTCAGATCCGCGAAGTCCGCGCGCGGAGTCATTTCGGGCGTTGCGGACCAACCTTTCCTTCCTCGACGTCGGAAGTCACGGTAAGACGTTCGTGGTCACCTCATCTATCCAGGGAGAAGGGAAGAGCACGACGTCGGCCAATTTGGCTATCGCGCTCGCGGATGCCGGTGCGCGGGTGTTGCTGGTGGACGGCGATCTGCGTCGCCCCAAGGTGGCCGAGTACATGGGTATCGAAGGAGCCGTCGGACTTACAGACGTACTAATCGGACGGGCGGAACTGCTAGATGTCGTTCAGCCGTGGGGCCGATCGAAGCTCTTTGTACTGCCTGCGGGACGGATCCCGCCTAACCCAAGTGAGCTCCTAGGTTCCAAAGCGATGGCGGATCTTATTGTGTTGTTTGCTCGAGAGTTCGATGCTGTTATCTTCGACGCTCCGCCGCTCCTTCCAGTAACCGACGCTGCTGTCCTGGCAAAGAGTGTTGGTGGCGCCATAGTCGTCGCGGCCGCCGGCAAGATCCATCGGAACCAACTTCGAAGCGCAGTAACGGTCCTTGAGAACGTCGGAGCAGAGGTATCAGGATTCGTCTTGACGATGTTGCCAACCAAGGGTCCTGATGCATACGGGTATGGCCGGTACGGCTACGCGTACGGTGAGGCGTACGGCGCTACCGAAAGTGAACTCAAACTATCAACGGTAAGCAAATAGCGAAGTTGAATGACCGGATGAGACAGTCCTGCTCGGGCAGCCTTATGGTGTCTGGACACTATTGCTCGCTGCTTTTTGGGCCGTGTGGTCGTTCTTAGTTCTAGTACAGTTGATCCGACGGTCACGGCTGACCATTCGCTTGAACGGTCGGGGGATGATGACCACGAAAAGCTCCACAGAGCACGAATCTGCAAAGAGTTCGCGGTCGCGCGACTGGCGACACAAGTATGCGGCGCGCCTTGCTGTCACAGATGGATTGGTGCTCGTGTGGGTGGTCTTCGGCGTTCAGATCGCATGGCTCGGATTCTCAAGCGAGGCTTTAGGCGTAAGCGGAAGCCGAGGCGAGATTGCGATTAGCTACACAGCTGTTTCGGTGGCGATAATCATAAGCTGGATGGTCGCGCTCAAAATATTCGACACTCGATCTGACAGGGTAGTTGGCGTCGGTGCGACCGAATACAAACTCATCGCGACGGCGAGTACGCGCCTGTTCGGTGCGGTAGCAATCGTGGCATTTCTGTTCAAGGTTGATCTTGCTCGAGGTTATATATTGCTCGCCTTCCCCACGGGGGTCGTTGTGCTCATGGCTTCGCGGTGGATGTGGCGACAATGGCTTGGGGTTCAGCGGGCTCGAGGACTCTACTCGTCCCGCGTTCTTCTCGTGGGCTCGGAGGTGTCGGTGACTCATTTGGCTGCTCAGCTTGCTCGGCAGCCGGACGCTGGTTATCTCGTTGTAGGCGCTTGTGTACCGAGCGGGCTGGTAGCCGACACCTTGCCCGGTACGGCGATACCCATTTCTGGGAATCTGTCTCGCCTGAGCGAGTCGCTCCGAGCGACCGGTGCCGACACCGTCGTCATCACCAGTTCGGACGAGCTTCCACCGGATCGAGTGAGGGAACTTAGCTGGTCGCTTGAGCCAGGCAGGGAGCACCTCGTGGTTGCTCCGAGTCTCACTGGAATCGGGGGGCCTCGGATTCACACGCGTCCCGTCGCCGGTCTACCGCTGATACACGTCGAAACTCCGCGCTATAGCGGACAGAAGGTCGTGGCTAAGCGAGCGCTCGATATAGTCGGCGCCGCGGTCCTTCTGGTTCTGCTCTCCCCGGTGCTCCTGTTGGTCGCCGCATCGGTGAAGTTTTCTTCGGACGGGCCCGTGTTGTTTAGACAACGTCGAGTCGGCATTAGGGGCGAGCAATTCAGCATGCTGAAGTTTCGCTCGATGGTAGTGGACGCGGAGGACCGCTTGACGGCTCTAAGCGAGACGCGCGACGGAAGCGCTGGTAATCAGATCTTATTCAAGATGAGGGAGGACCCACGGATTACCGGGACAGGGAGGTTCCTTCGGCGCCTTAGTCTGGACGAGTTGCCGCAATTGCTCAACGTACTGGCGGGGGACATGTCCCTTGTCGGTCCTCGCCCGCCGCTCGCGAGTGAGGTGGGCAACTATGAGGAGCACGTTCATCGAAGGTTCCTGGTCAAGCCCGGAATCACTGGGTTATGGCAAGTTAGCGGGCGGTCGAACCTATCTTGGGAAGACAGTGTGCGGCTGGACCTCTACTATGTGGAGAACTGGTCGATCGCGGGGGACTTCGTGATCCTCTGGCGAACGGCGCGAGCTGTGTTTGCCAGCGAGGGTGCGTACTAACTCGAATGTCGCTCAGAACTCGACCGATCGGGCCATTGGTCTGAGGTGGGCTTGATCGGGTTACTGGTTGGCTATAAGCCGCGACTGCGGAGACCTTCTCGATAGCTTCGGAACGAGTTGGTTGCTGCCTATCAAACTACGACTCGGCGATCCTCACCACCTCGCGGCACACCTCAAGGTATCTCGACGAGCAGTGTTGCATGCCAAATTCGGCGCGAACGAGTTCTGCCACGGTGACGCGATCTAGCGTCGATCTTGGCCAGTTGTCTACTAGGTCTGCTAGTGCTTGTGCGGGCGAGGCGCCATCCGGGCCGCCAAAGGTTGCACTTGCGAGTCCATGGCCCATGGAGACGGCTATGTCATCGTGGCACACGATAGGAAGTCCGACGGCGGCAGCCTCGAGCACAGAGATGCTGTGCGCCTCGTTTGCGGAAGGGTGAAAGAAGATATCAGTTTCAAGCAGTTGCTCAGAGGGACTGGTCGTCGGTCCCATAAATTTGCCGGGTCGGCTGGATTTGATATGTTCGCTCACCTCGGGGTCATTCGCGCTCTCCGTGGTGAGGGGACCCCACCAGCTCAGTTCCAGGCCCGCCGCGACTACCTCGTCTGAAGCCGCAGTCTCAATCCAGAGGCGCGGTTGTTTTTGCGCGGCAATACGGGCGATCGTCGTCACGGTCCTCGGGCTATCAGGAAATTCGCTTTTGACTGGAAAATCTTCTCGAATGCCGTTGGAGATCCATGTGGGCCGCGGCGCGGAGGGAAAGTGCCCAACATATCGGTTGGCTTGCTCGGTACTCACAGCAATGACTCGCGCGGTTCTCATTTGCAGTGCTCGCTCGGCAAGACGAAGCGGGCGCGATTGAAAATCATCTACCGCGCTGTGCAGTACTGGGATTACCGGTGTGCTTGCCGGCGCAGCGATTCGCGCGTAGACGCTAGGAATAGCGCTGTGCGATAGCACCACGTCAGCACCGCTGTGCTGGAGAGCTCGTCGAAGGGAATATAGGCGGCGCCAAGGAGACAGCTTTCGATCATCTTGGTCGAGATAGATGATCGTTGAGGTAACCTCGGCCTCAAGCCAGTACTTCTCCAGTTCCGATGCGAGCGTCTCGGCTCCCCCGATTCGAGGGCTTAAGAGAACTTGAACGATATGCATTGTGACCTTTCAGAGAAGAACAGTTGTTCAGGCGTCACTTACGGGGTGCCGTGACCCATGCGATTGATGCAAGGCTTACCAGATTAAGAAGCTGCACAACCCCGAAGCCGATTGCGGCACCTGCTGCCCCAAACATTGCACCAAAAAAGACTACAAAAGCGAGCTGGAGCGCCACCGAAGTCATCGTCACGAAGGCCACCGGCTTGTCGTGACCCATGGATTGCAGGAATACCGCCAGAGGTTGGTTGAGGATAGCCGGAATTGTGCCGAGCGCGAGGAACCTCAGCACTTCTGCCGATCCTTCATACTCTGAGCCGATCAAGAGTTCCACGATCTGCGGCGCGAAGATAGCGACAAGAACACATGAAAGGAGCGCGGCGAGTGGCAGCCAGATAGCTCTCTTTATAAGGCCCCACGCCTCATGCCATGTCTTCGCTCGAGCGACAAACGGTGCGGAAGCGGACGCGAAGGCGCTGACCAGCAAGCCCATGGGTTGTGTCCAGCGGTTGACGGCCCCGTACAAACCTGCTGCGACAGAGCCCCCCGACATTGCGAGTATCGGCAAATCTAGCGTCTGAGCGCCGACTGCCACCGAGCCGAGACCATAGTATCCAGCGCCTCGCCAGGGGTTGATGCTGAGCCGGGTTAGGACGCGGGGGCGGTGTTCCTTAGGTGTGAGAATCCACCCCATGACGGCCGCGGCGACTGACCCGGCGCATATGGCCAGCCAAAGCACCGCGTACGGATCAGCGCCGAATAAGTAGAGAAGAGCCATCACCGCGGCAGCGCAGATGCGATCGGCTAGAACTGAGAACGATACGAGCTCAGCGCGAGCCATTGCACGCAGAGGAACCTGCACACTCTGGTTGAGTAGTAGAGCCAAGGCCACGGGACCAGCCATCCAGTAGCTGCCCTCCGGCAGTAACACCACCGCCCCAACCGTAAACATCCCAGATGCGACTGCAGCGATGACGATTTTGGACGCGAAGCGCGAGGAGAAATCGCCGCGATCAATCGTGCCGCGGGCGAGCTCCCGAACCCAGAGCCCGTTCGTTCCAAAGTCGACGAAGCCGACCAGCGACGTGCCAAGGGCAATAGCGGCGACCGCTTGGCCGAAGACCGCCGGGTCAGCGCTGCGTGCGGCCAGTATGAAGAGGAACGCAGTTATTATCTGTGCTATCCCGGTTGAGGCGGCGAGCAAGATGGCCTGAGTTCCTAAACCACGGCGGGGGCCGGGAAGTGCGTCGTCGTTCGTCACTCGCCCTTCTTCCCAGACGCTGAGGTAGGTTGAGTCTGCTTGCAGGTTCGACGTCGAAATCCAGCGAGACCAGGCCATTCGCGCCGCGATCCTGCTTGAGGACGCGACGCAATAAGGAAATCCTGCGCATTCAGAAGCATAAGAAGGCCTTCGCGAACTCTGTCGGGGCTGAGAGAATCTTCGGGCTAGGTCGCGACTTCCCCGCAGCCTCTTGAAAGGCTCCGGTGAGAGAGCTCCTCCGGAGGGGTACCCAACTGGCTCCAGCGCCAATAATCGCTACGTCCCGCCGCAGGCTCCTTGCTCCGGCGGCTACAACGCGAGTCCCGCTGGCTACCGCCTTGCCTAGGAGCCCGCTTGGGCCTTCGTTCGAATGAGCTAGCACTATGCAGTCGAGGGCCGTCACCAGAGCGTCGAGTTCTGGATCAGAGAGTATTCGATCGATCACCATTACTGGATGTCCTCGCGCCTTCATTGCTTCCAGCCAAGGAAGGGACTCCTCGAAGACCGACGAGGAAATTGTCCCGGCAATCAACAATCCCACCGAACCCTTTTCGATCTTTGAGAGACTCTCAGCGACAAGCGGGAGATTTTTTCTCGAAGTGACGGCACCCATCACTCCAAACCAGTATGTATCGGCGTGGTCGCTCAGCATCCCCCTCGCACCTGCGATGTCGACTTGAGTGCATTGCAGAACGACTGGGTCTGCCACGGTCGCTTTCGGATCCAGGCGCGAGGACGTAGCGCTCTGGAGCGTGAGAATGCGGACTCCATTCAGTTTCGACGCGCGGCGAACGAGAGTGCGTTTGATCCAACTCCTGACTCGAACGGTTCCTGGTATTCGTTTTGGCTGCGCACTCTCGCGCATGATCAGAACGGCTAGCTTCCCTCCTCGCCAAAAGCCGCGCTTCGCAAGCTCGATCGCGAAGAGGTCACCGTCGGGGACCACCGTCAACGCCGCATTGAGGCCTCGCGCCAGCGCTTCAATCGAGGTTGGGTCCGTTGGAGTAGTAACTACTCCGATCCGTGCCGAAATACCAGCTAAATGGAGCTCGTATTCGGGGGCGGAAGTCGCGCCCTCCGAGGTAGACAAGACAACCCGCTGACCCTGCTCGAGAGCTTCCGCTGCAATAAGGCGAACGTAACTGAGCCGGTGGCCAGTCGGGTTCGGCTCGACGATTATCACCGGCCGGTCTGCAGCGTTCGAGTTTGGTGATTCACCCATCGATGCCTATTTTCCTCCCGCGCGGTCGTATCGCTCTTTCAATCGATTCCACCCACTTGTTGACAGTGCTGTTTTGATCGGCGTA
Organism: Mycetocola sp. CAN_C7; assembly: GCF_015752285.1. NCBI lineage: Bacteria > Bacillati > Actinomycetota > Actinomycetes > Micrococcales > Microbacteriaceae > Mycetocola > Mycetocola sp. CAN_C7. The sequence goes on along the minus strand of NZ_JADOUY010000001.1, from coordinate 23,153 downwards.
TGACGCTGCGGATCGTCCCATTTCCCCGAGTATCTGGTCATCCTGGCAAAGAAGTGCGATTTGGCTAGCCAAGGCAGCTGTATCTCCCGAGGGATAGATCAGCCCTCGCGGGTGAGCGGTGTCCGTGCCAAGCCGTTCACCAATCTCACCAGCAGCGTCGGAGCTGATGACAGGGATCCCTGCAGCTAACGCTTCATCCACAACCAGTCCATAGGGGTCACCGAGAGTGGGAAACACCAAAAGGTCTGCTTCCGCTAGGAAGCGGTTCAGGCTGTCCGCCTGAACAAATTGCTCCAATCTGACGTCAAGCGGAGAGCTTTCTGACCACACCTTGATTTCGTCGTAGAGGTTGCCAGAGCCGACGAAACTGACGGTAATTGGAGCACCTTCCTGGGTAAGAAGGTCGAGCGCGTTTAGCAGGTGATGAATACCCTTCTCCGCGATCAAGCGACCGAGATAGAGGACATGGATCGGAGTCTGTCTGTGAGGTCGCGCGACTCTGGCTCGTGACAGATAATCGACGTCGACGACATGCGGCAACCGACCGAAGACGGTTTTGCTCCCGGAGTATGGGAGGAGGTACTCTTCCGCGTCCGCCCCCGGGGTGAGAATGACATTGGCTTGACGGAAGATTACACGCTTTGCGAATTCTTTCGCCGGGGTTCGCTTTACCCAAGAGTCCCACGTCTTTTCGGCATAGAAAATTAGCTTCTTACCCGGCAACAGTCGTTGAATCATGCTCGGCCAAAGCGATGGCATGAAATGAAATGTGAGGATGTATGTAGGCCTAGCGCGCACGTAGAGACGAAGCAACTGCTTTAGTCGGGAAACTGGATTGCTGGGCAAGAAGTGGTGCACAAATCGAAGGTCGGAGTCGGGTACCACCCATTCCCTGCCGGGACCACGTCGAGCGAGGAACCAACATTCGAAGCTGATATCGGACGACTCGTTAAGAGCTGCGAGCCGTTTTGCCCAATAGGGGTTTATCGCTGGGAGGAAGAACACGATATCCCGCTTCGGGTGGTTACTGCTCATAGCTGGCTCTGATTCTGTGCTTGAGTTCTGTTGAGGCCGTCATCCTCTGCTGCAAGGTCGCCCTAGCAGCAAGCACGATAGTTTCCACAGGCAGGTCGTCAACCCAAAAGAATGGAACGCCCGGACCCATCATCGATGCGACTCCCTTCGCCTTCTCCTGGTAACCAAGCACCACGACAGGCGTGCCCACGGCAGCGGCCATGATGCAGCTGTGCAGTCTTGCCCCGATAACGAGGTCGAGCTCACCGTACCGAGCCCAAAGGTGCGAGACTTCGCAGTCCTCGTCAACTTGGACTGGAAAGTCACAGAGCTCGGCGATTTCGCGACAGACCGCAACGTCATCTTGGCCATGTTCGGGAATGGCGGAATGCCCGCCCAACTCGACTCGCATCCCGGCGGCGTTGAGTTGATTTGAAAGCGACGCCATGGCCCTCACATACCTATCGAAGTCTGCGCTGCGGACTGAGCCAGACCACGACCAATCGAGTGCGACAATACGTACCAATGGGCCGCTGGTCCCGCCCGCGGGAGTCCTCAACTCGTGATCGATGTCTCCGTCGACATTGCCCAATCCGTAGAAAGCAACATCAGGACAGAGCCTGGGCTTTGACAGCTTCGGAGGGTGGGTGGACGCGGTTAGCGACTCAAATTCTCGGACCACGGGCTGGACTCCGCGAAGCGACGCTCCAATGAGCCACGCATCGGATCGACGAGTCACGGGACCAATGGACGCGGGCATCATCAGGCATTTCGGGGCAACAACTCGGCAGATCCATATGCTCAAACAACTGTGAATTAGCGAGAGGTTGACGCGGCGACGGGACGAGTATAGGTATCCGCCCCCGGCAACGACGGCAGTATTCGCGCTGAGAAGTGGCCGAAGTCGGGGACGTATAGCGGACAAAGCTCTTCGGGCGGTCGAGGAATTAAGGAACGGGCCGAGCAGGAACACGACCGCGCATGTTAATAGTGCACTGGAAGCGAAGCGCACTAGCCTGGCCAATCCAGATGAACCACCTCTGGCTGGAAACGCTACCAGCGGAGCGAACGTTGAGATGCCCCACGCATGGTAGCTGTCGCGGTCCTCTTCGTAACGCGTAGCCAAGCCCACAGAGGTAGCTCCGAGATCGCGCATGAGCTCCGCGGTCGAGAGCATGATCGCCGCGTCCCCAGCATTTCGATAGGAGTAGGCGTTCACGATTAGAGCGCGGTTGGCCGATGGTGTCTGCATGTTGTATACCTCTGTCGAGTCTGATCCGTACCGACACCATCGTCCAGGTCGATATTACTGGGGCGACCTTTCGCACCTGTCACTCCGGGGCGGCGACGCTAGCTCGCCGCCGATAATGCAATCTCTAGCGCGACTTTGGTTCGATGCTCTGGAGGTAGATCTCTTCCAGAACGCGCGCGATCGATTCGATGGAAAAGTCTCGGGTGATCAGTTCATGAGCATTGTGGGCAAGCTGGGCGGCAAGCTGGGGCGACGACAGTAGCTGTCGTACTCCATCAACCAACGATTCTTGGCTCGTGTCGACGACTACTCCCGCATGTGCCGCACGAACGATGGGCGCAAGCCCATTTGAGTCGGTAATGACAACCGCGCGGGCTAGCGACATAGCCTCGAGAACCGACATCGGCACGATTTCGTTTACCGAAGGCAGGACGTAGATCGATGCCGATGACATTCTGCCAAGTGTGTCTGCTGGCGGCAAACTTCCCTCCCACACAATCGATTTGCTATGTCCAGACGCCCTGATAGCAAGGCGGACCGCGTCGCCCTCACCTTCGTCGGGGCCAACGAGGGTGAACGTTGCCTTTGCGCCGTCGTCGAGGAGAGTGCGCGCCATCTCCACGAAAGCAACCGGGCGCTTACGCTCCTGCAGACGGGCTAGGAAAAGTACTTCGGGGACACTGGGCGCTGGCATTGCTTCCGTTTGGGGAACACCATTCAGGAGCAGCGTCAGGGACGCGCCATAGTTCGAAATCGCCTCTAACGACTGGCGTTCGTCTTCGGTCAAATAGAGGACGCGAGCCGCAGCCGTAAGCGAACGTCGAACAAAGAAGTCGACAAATCGCGCGCTAACTCGAGAAGAGATGCCGATCATCCCATGGCATTGAAGGATGAACGGAGTGGGGCTAGATCGCAACGCGATTGCTGCCGGGAGCGTTATCAAGTCCCGCGCCATGTGAACGTGAACGACGTCGAAATACCGCGACGTTCTCCTTACGAAGGAAATCAACGAGGGCGCCGATATGGCCGCGAAGCGGCGTTGAGGCGTAAGAAAGTGAGCCGGAAAGAGCTTCAAGTCATGGAAGCCGTCCGCCTTTGGATGAGCTCCGGCGTATCCTCGGACCCCTGCAGCGATAGTGACCTCGTGGCCGAGCGAGGTCAGGGCGCGCGCTTGGTTCATGGCTACTCGGAGCGGGCCCCCGTAGGCGCCGTCCGGCGAGAGAAGAGTTACTACCTGAAGTATTTTCAACCGGTACCCCTCATCGTTGCATCAGCGGCGCTACGCGTGGATGGAAACCGACGCCCAACCGTAGTCAGCGCGCTGCTTGACACAACCGTGTTCGCTTCGACGATCCCGCGCACTACCGTATTTGGGCCAATCACCGCAGACCTGCCTACGTCGCTCCCGCCAAGCACAACACATCGAGACGTCAACCACACACCCTCTCTGATCCAAATCGGCTTTGTGACGAGCGCCATGTCTCTCCTGTGCGCGTGACTTCCGGTGGTTAGGAAGGTCTCCTGCGAGATAACCACGTCATACCCGACGTAGATGTGGTCTTGATTGTGGAACCAGACGCCTTCACCGATCCAGGAGCGGTCGCCGATATGCAGCTTCCACGGGAACTTGACGCGCGTCCGTGGACGGAAGATCACGCCCTGACCGATCTCTGCGCCGAATTTGCGGAGAATCCAGACCCTAAGCGCCGAGCTGATCTGCCAGGCGTTCGTCACGAAGAGCAACTCGCAGATCGCCCACAGATACACGACAGCTCGTGGGCGGTCCCAGGCTTCGCGCTCGCCTGGAGCGTCCGCCAGATTGATCACCGGAATGTCTTCGGAGTTCAGCGGCTCGTCGTGCATCACCGTATCCCCCGTACGTTGTTCAGACTTTTTATCGAATAGTCTCGCCACATGGTTTCGACTCCTCGCGTAGCAATTCTAGGGCTGAACTATCCGCCCGAGCCGACAGGCATCTCCCCGTACATGGGGTCCTTCGCGCGCGGATTGCGAAAGAGAGGGATGCCTGTGCGTGTCTATACCGCGCATCCCCACTATCCCGAATGGGAGTTTCGGGAAGGTTACGGGCAGTGGACGCGACGCGAAGACATCGATGAGGTCGCTGTTACACGCTTTCTTCACTACATGCCGAGCAAGCCGGATGGCATCCGCCGTTTGCTGTCAGAGATCACCTTCGGGCTCCGGCTCGCATTCGCTCGGTGGGGCAAGCCTGACGTTGTCGTACTCGTGTCACCAGCACTGTTCGCCACGGCGATCGCGTCGATTCGAGCCCGCCTCAGCCGCCGGCGGCCCGCCATCGTCGTGTGGGTGCAAGACATCTACAGTCTGGGAGTCACCGAAACAGGAGCCGGTGGCGGCACAGTCGCTCGAGTGATGAAGGCGGTCGAGTCGGCCACTCTGCAGGCGGCGTCTGGCGTCGTCGTCATCCACTCCCGTTTCTCGTCCTACATCACCGAGACTCTGGGGGTGGACCCCGAGCGTGTGCAGGTTGTCCGGAACTGGACGCACCTCGAGCCAGCTCCTGAACCTGACGTCCTCGCGGTTCGGCGACGCCTCGGCTGGTCATCAGACGAGACGGTCGTTCTGCACGCGGGCAACATGGGCGCGAAGCAAGGCCTCGAGAACGTGGTGAACGCTGCTCGGCTCGCCGATGAACAGAAGCTCCCACTTCGCTTTGTTCTGTTGGGCAATGGCAGCCGACGCGCAGACCTCGAGAAAAGGGGAGAGGGCGTTGAGCGGCTCCAGTTCATTGACTCGCTGAGCGACGCAGACTTTCAGGCGGCCCTCGCCTCGGCCGACATCCTCCTCGTCAACGAGAAGCCGGGTGTCTCTGAGATGGCGGTGCCGAGCAAGCTGACGTCGTATTTCAGCACGGGGCGCCCCGTGCTGGCAGCGACAGATGCGAATGGCGCGACCGCGAGCGAGGTGAACGCAGCGGATGGCGGTGTGATCGTCCAAGCTGGTGACCCGGCCGCTCTGACCGAGGCAGCGCTCACTTTGGGGAACGACCCGGAGAGATGCCGGTGGCTGGGAGAAAACGGAATCCGCTACCGCGACGAGATCCTCGGCGAGGAGGCGGCCATCGATCAGTATGCTGAGTGGTTGAGAAGCCTGGCAGAGAAGCGTGGTCGTGCTGCCGGCGCGCCCCTGCCCGACACAATAAGGGGACATGCGTGACGAAACGTGCACTGATCACAGGGATCACCGGCCAGGACGGCTCATACCTCGCCGAGCTGCTGCTCGCGAAGGGCTACGAGGTCCACGGTCTCATCCGCCGGGCATCGACCTTCAACACCTCACGCATCAACCACCTCTACGTCGACCCGCATGATCCGACGGCCAAACTCTTCCTGCACTACGGTGACCTCAGCGACGGCGCTCGCATGGTCACGTTGCTCAGCGAGATCCGTCCGGACGAGGTCTACAACCTCGCAGCGCAGTCGCACGTGCGTGTCTCGTTCGACGAGCCCGAACATACGGCAGACACCACGGGCACCGGCACCGTGCGTCTCCTTGAAGCCGTGCGGATGTCTGGCATCCACTGCCGCTTCTACCAGGCCTCGAGCTCCGAGATGTTCGGCGCCACCCCACCACCGCAGAACGAAGAGACCCCGTTCTACCCGCGATCCCCGTATGGAGCCGCAAAGGTCTACAGCTACTGGATCACCAAGAACTACCGCGAGGCCTACGACATGTTCGCGGTCAACGGCATCCTGTTCAACCACGAGTCCCCACGCCGTGGTGAAACCTTCGTGACCCGTAAGATCACCCGCGCCGTCGCGGCGATCGCCGCGGGCAAACAGGAGGTCGTCTACCTCGGTAACCTCGACTCCGTGCGTGACTGGGGTTATGCGGCCGAATATGTCGAAGGCATGTGGCGCATGCTGCAGGCAGACGAGCCTGACGACTTCGTGCTCGCCACCGGTGGCAGCTTCACCGTGCGCGACTTCGTCGAAGCGTCGTTCAGCCGCGCCGGGCTCGACTGGGAGAAGCACGTCCGGTTCGACGAGCGCTACCTGCGCCCCACCGAGGTCGACGCTCTCGTCGGCGACGCGTCGAAGGCCAAGGATGTTCTCGGCTGGGTGCCCGAGGTCGACACCGCCGAGCTGGCCCGCATCATGGTCGACGCCGACATCGAGTCACTCAAACACGACGGCACGAGCTGGATCGACGCGCCCAAGCTCACCAGCTGGGGAACGAAGTAATGCCCGCCGAGCACGTCGAGTTCACGCCAGGATCGCTGGATCGCGCTGCGACCTTCTACGTCGCCGGTCACCGTGGCCTGGTGGGTTCCGCGATCTGGCGGTTGCTCGAGAGCGAAGGTTTCACCGGCCTTGTCGGCCGCACCTCGGCCGAGCTCGATCTGAAGAACCGCCAGGCCGTGTTCGACTTCTTCGAAGAAACCAAACCCCGCTATGTCGTTCTCGCGGCGGCCAAGGTGGGCGGCATTCTCGCCAATGACACGTATCCGGTCGACTTTCTCAGCGAGAACATGCAGATCCAGGTCAACGTGCTCGACGCAGCAGTTGCCGCGGGGGTCGAACGCCTCTTGTTCCTCGGCTCGAGCTGCATCTACCCCAAGCTCGCTCCTCAGCCGATCAAAGAAGAGCACATGCTCACCGGGCACCTCGAGCCCACGAATGACGCCTACGCGATCGCCAAGATCGCCGGCATCCTGCAGGTGCAGGCGGTGCGTCGCCAGTACGGTCTGCCGTGGATCTCTGCGATGCCGACCAACCTCTACGGGCCGGGCGACAACTTCTCGCCCAAGGGCTCACACGTGCTCCCGGCGCTCATCCGCCGCTACGACGAGGCAGTGGCGTCAGGGGCAGAGACCGTCACCAACTGGGGCACCGGTTCACCGCGCCGCGAATTCTTGCACGTCGACGACATGGCATCGGCCTGCCTGCACCTGATGGAGCACTACGACGGACCGGAGCAGGTCAACGTCGGCACCGGTAGCGATGTGACCATCAAGGAGATCGCCGAGACGATCGCCCGCGTCGTCGGGTTCACGGGCGTGACTGAGTGGGACACCTCGAAGCCAGACGGCACCCCGCAGAAGCTGCTCGACGTGTCGAAGCTTGCCGATGCCGGCTGGACAGCGCAGATCGGGCTCGAAGACGGCATGCGGAGCACCGTCGAGTGGTACCGCGCGCACGCCGACACGCTGCGCGACTGAGCGCAGCGGTTTGGTGACGCCCGCCGCGCCTGATTGGATGAGGCCATGACTGCCGCTCCCTCCTCCCGTCGAGAGCGACGCGGCAATCGCAAGAAGCGTCGGACAGTGGTCTGGGTGATCGGGGGGCTGGCCCTGTTGCTGGTGCTTTGTGTTGCTTGGGTCGGCATCCGTGGGCTGATGGCGAAGAACGAGCTCGAAGCCGCCGTACCGTTGGCATCGACGCTCAAAGACCAGGTGCTCGCGCAGGAGACCAACAAGATTTCCTCGACCGCAGCATTGCTCGACGACCATGCCGGTGCCGCGGCGTCGTTGACGAGCGACCCGATCTGGCGCCTGGCCGAGTTCACGCCCTGGGCGGGCCCGAACCTCACCGCGTTCCGCGAGTTGGCCGCCGTCATCGACGATCTCTCCACCGATGCAGTCGGTCCGCTGACAGAACTCGCGACGTCCATCGAGGTGGCTGACTTCAAACCCGTCGACGGGGTCCTTGACCTCCAGCCTCTGATCGATGCCCGCCCGGTGGTCGAGCGCGCGGCAACCGCAGTCGAGTCGGCCCAGAAGTCGATGGCCGACATCGACACGAGGGCAACGATCGGCCCCGTTCGAAACGCCAGAACACAGCTCGACGACCAGCTGACTGCCATCGCCGGGCCTGTCGATGCAATTCGAACCGCAACCGTGCTCGTGCCAGACATGCTCGGAGCATCGGGTCCTCGCGATTTTCTCCTACTGTTCCAGAACCCAGCGGAGCTTCGAGCGAGCGGGGGAATCCCCGGGGCGCTCGCGCTGATGCGCACCGAATCCGGTTCCATCGACCTTCTGCAGCAAGCGGCGGCCACCGATTTTCCGCGCTACGACAGCCCGGTTCTGCCGTTGAACGATTCCACGCGGAGTCTCTACGGAGATTTCACGGGCGAGTGGATGCAGAACGTCAATCTCACCCCCCAATTTCCCGTCACGGCAGCGCTGGCTCGGGAGATGTGGAAACTGGAGTTCGGCACCGAGGTCAGCGGCGTGCTGTCGATCGATCCGGTGGCTCTGAGCTACATCCTTGAGGCCACCGGGCCGATCACACTCGCGACAGGCGATGTTCTGTCGGCCGAGAACGCGGTGACACTTCTCCTGAAGGATGCCTACCTGCGTTACAGCGAGCCGATTCAGCAGGATCTCTTCTTCGCCGCAGCGGCATCCGCGGTCTTCGACACGGTGGCGAGCGGCAATCTCGACCCGGTGAAGCTCATCGACGCACTCGCCAGATCGGGTAGTGAGCGACGCATCAACCTGTGGAGTGCCGTCGAGGCTGAGCAGGCTGAGCTGGCAGAAACCACGCTCGCCGGAGAGCTGCCCGAGAAGACCGGTGACGTGCAGCCATTCGGGGTCTATCTGAACGACGGCACCGAAGCCAAGATGGGGTACTACCTCGACGTTGCGGTAGCGGATGGCCAGGTCACCTGCAGGCAAGACGGCCGCCCCAATTATGGGGTCACGGTCACGCTGACGAACAACGCTCCGGCCGACGCAGCAGAGTCGCTGCCGGAGTATGTGACTGGATCAAGCTCCGGGGTGCCGCAGGGAAGCATCAAGACCGTGGTCAACGTGTACGGCACTCCCGAGCTCCAGAACTACGGAGTCGCCCGTGATGGCGCCGTTGTTCCGTACCGTCCGGCAATCGACTCGGGATACCAGGTCAGCCAGATCGAGGTCGAGCTGGCGCCGGGGGAGAGCACGACGCTGGAGTTCGGGTTCCTGGGGGACGCGCCGTTTGACAGCGAAGTCGTCACCGAACAGACTCCGGTAATTTACCGTCACGAAACACAGCAGCTAACGCTTAGCTGCGAATCTCCTCTATGGTGAGAACTGTGTCACCGAGACACGCCAATGTCGGATCGACAAAACCAATAGTCCTGGGGGTCTACACACATGCTCAAAAAAACTTTCGCAGCACTCGTGCTCGCGGTTCTGGCGATCTTCGCCGTTCCCGCAGCCGCTAACGCTTACGGCTCCGGCTCCGACGTCACCGTCGAAGGCCCCGTCGTCGCCGGTGGCAACGTCACCGTCGTCTTCGGACCGGGCGCATTCGCCGGCGCGCAGAACATCTCGTTCACCATCGAGGGCAACGGCAACGTCACCCTCGCCGCCTTCAAGGCAGCGACCTTCAGCACCGACAAGACCTCGGCAGCCGATGGCTCCGTGAGCGTCGATGTCGTCCTCCCCGAGAACGCTTCGGGCACCTACAACCTGACCGGCGTTGACGAGGATGGCACCATCCAGACCGCCGCCCTCACCGTCACTGCAGCTGACGGCGGAACCGACGCCGATGGCGACGGCCTCCCCGACACCGGTTCTGAGGTTCCTGTTCTCGCTCTCTGGACCGCTGGTGGAGCGCTTGCGCTCGGCGCCGCACTGATCGCCGTCATGACGATCGTTCGCCGCCAGCGCCTTTCGCAGGACTAGAAAACCGCGACCCGACATAAGCGGAAACTCTAAACGCTGAACACCGAAGAAGGTCCCAGGCTCAGGCCTGGGACCTTTTTCTGTGTCTGCCTTCCTCGCGTCGACCCCATAGTCTGGACTCACGATGAAGATCTCGGTAATCGGCTGCGGGTACCTCGGTGCCGTTCACGCGGCATCCATGGCCAAACTCGGACACGACGTCATCGGCATCGACGTCGACAAAGCGAAGATCGATGCTCTTGCCCAGGGCAAGGCCCCCTTCTTCGAGCCGGGTCTGCCCGAGCTTCTCGTTGCGGGCGTCGACGCAGGCAACCTGCGCTTCAGCACAGACATGGCGGATGTCGCCGGGAGCGCCGTTCACTTCGTCGCGGTGGGAACCCCCCAGCAGAAGAACTCCACCGGCGCCGACCTCACCTACGTCGACGGCGCCATTCACGGCCTGCTGCCGTACCTTGCCCCGGGCGAACTCGTCGTCGGCAAGTCCACCGTGCCCGTCGGCACCGCTGAGCGGCTGGTCGGGATCATTGCGCCGACCGGCGCCGAGCTGGCCTGGAACCCGGAGTTCCTGCGCGAGGGGTACGCGGTCAAAGACACGATCGCGCCAGACCGGCTGGTCTACGGCATCGAGAAGGGCCGCCGCGCGGTCGAGATCCTCAACAAGGTCTACGCCCAGGCCATCGGCAACGACACCCCACTCGTCGTCACCGACTTCGCCACCGCCGAACTCGTCAAGGTAGCCGCCAACGCTTTTCTCGCCACCAAGATCTCGTTCATCAACGCCATGGCCGAGATCGCCGAGGTCGCCGGTGCCGACGTCACCGAACTCGCGGATGCCATCGGTTACGACGACCGAATCGGCCGCAAGTTCCTGAACGCCGGCGTCGGATTCGGTGGCGGATGCCTGCCGAAAGACATCCGCGCATTCACCGCTCGTGCCGAGGAACTCGGCCGCGGTGAGTCCGTCGCCTTCCTCAAGGAGGTCGACGCCATCAACCTGCGTCGCCGCGACCGCGTGGTCGAACTCGTCGTCGATGCCCTCGGCGGCAGCGCGTACCAGAAGAAGGTCGCCGTGCTCGGCCTGGCCTTCAAGCCGCAGAGTGACGACATCCGCGACTCGCCTGCCCTTGACGTGGCCGTGCGCCTGCATGGGCTCGGGGCACATGTCATCGCGACAGACCCTGAGGCGATGGCGAACTCGGCGATCAAGCATCCGCAGCTCACCTTCGGCACCACCGCTGAGGCGCTCGACGGCGCAGACATCGTCGTGGTGGTGACCGAGTGGAAAGAGTACCGGGCGCTGGATCCGGTGGAGCTGGCATCCGTCGTCAACGACACGATCGTCGTCGACGGTCGCAACTGCCTCGACGTCGTCGCGTGGCGCGGAGCCGGCTGGCGCTACATCGGACTCGGTCGACGCTGAGGCCCGTGTGAGATGACTCTCGACAGCAGGTTCGACCCGCGGCGGAACTCGCTCAACGCGTTCCGTCTCGTCCTCGCGTCGCTCGTCGTCGTCTCTCACTCGTGGCTGCTGGGCGGGTATGGGCCGCAGCCCTCGCTCGGCGGGCTCGAACTCGGCGGCTGGGCGGTAATCGGGTTCTTCGGCCTCTCGGGGTTTCTCATCACCCGCAGTCGGCTGTCGAGGCGCCCGGCGTCATCGTTCTACTGGAACCGGGCCCTGCGAATCCTGCCCGCCTTTCTCGTCTGCATCCTGGTCGTGGCGTTCATCTTCGCGCCGATCTCGGTGCTGCTCACCGCGGATGCCTCGTATTCGCTCCCGAGCGCCCTCACCTATGTGCTGACCAACCTGCCGTTGGCGCCGCAGTTCCTGGCGCAGAAGGGCATCGAGTCGACGCTGCTCGGGCTGCCGGTCACCGGCTACTGGAACGGCCCTCTCTGGACCCTGTTCTGGGAAGCCTGCTGCTACCTTCTCGTGGGCGTGCTGGTGAGCGTGGTGCGGGAGCGGTGGCTTCGGGGCGCTGTGATCGTGCTGTTCGGTCTCGCGACGGTGCTGGTGGTGCTGACCACCGCGGGCGTGCTGCAGTTCGGAGCCCGCGTCGACGAGGTGTTCCCACTGTTCGTCGCCTTCTTCGCCGGAGCGCTGGCGTACCTGTTCCGGCGTTCGATCGACGTGAGCTGGCCGATCCTGCTCGGCTGTGTGCTGCTTCTCGTCGCGGCCGTGCTGGTCGGGTACGCGGCGGCGTTCATCGCGCTCCCGTTCGTGTTGCTGATGCTGCGGCTGGGTTCGGCGCTTTCGCTGCACCGCGTCGGTGCGCGCTACGACATCTCGTACGGCATCTACATCTACGGCTGGCCGGTGCAGCAACTGCTCGCTCTCGTCGTCTTCGGCACCGGGATGCCGGTCGGCTGGTTCGTCGTGCTCAGCCTGGCTTTCACGCTGCCGCTCGCGTTCCTCAGCTGTGCGCTCGTGGAGCGGCCGGCTCTCGCGCGCAAGCGGGGGAGCACTGCGCGCATGTTCAAGCCGGCGCCGACGAACTGAGGGTGCGGGGGCGTTTCGTCGTTGCTGACGGGTGCTGGGGCGCTTTGGGCGTCGGGTGCCTGGCCTGTTTTCGCTGCGGATGCTGCACTTGTGTGTCGATGCTGCAGTTGCAACTGCAGCATCGACACGAAAGTGCAGCACGCGTGCGCCGTCGGCCCGCTCAGCCTCATCAGGTCGATGCTCAGTCGTCGTTTCGGTTCCGGGCGCGCAGCGATCCCTCCACAGGGCATCCGTTTTGGATAGTTGTCCCCACCGGGCCTTTTAGGGGCTCCCGATGTCGGCGAATGTCAGTGGTGCGGTGTTCACTTGAGGTATGAACAGCTCCAGCGGCGACGACGCCCTGACCTCACCGACGAACGCGGATCTGACCGCGCTCTCGCAGTTGAGCGGCGACGAGTTGTTGACGCTGGCATCAGACACCGCGGCGGCCATCCGCAGGCTCGAGGGTGTGCTCACGGCCGTGAGCAATGAGGTGGCGATCCGGTCTGACCGGGCTCGGGGGTCGGCAGGCCTGGCGGCGCGGCATGGCTACGCTCGGGCGTCGCAGCTGCTCGAGCGGGTCACCGGGTTCGGGTCGCGCACGACCTCGCGGCTGGTCAGGGTCGGAGCGATGGTCGCGCAGCGTGAGTCCGAGACGGGCACGCCGCTGCCGCCCCTGTATCCCCTCGTCGGCCAGACGCTGGGTCTCGGGCTGATCGGGGTCGAGACGGCGGATGCCATCACCCACGAACTCCAGGCGGCGGCCCCGCGCGCAGAGGTCAAGCACCTCATCGCGGCAGAGGTGGCGCTGGTCGCTCAGGCTACGGGTGCGTCGAAAGAGTCGGCTGTGCCGTTGTCGGCCGATTTGATCGCCGAACAGGCCAAGCTGTGGAAGAACGCCCTCGACCAGAACGGCATCGAGCCGCGGACCGCGGCAGCGTTCGCCGAGCGCGATATGTGGATCGGCACGAGTCAGAACGGTCTCGTGCCCTTCGGAGGCAGGCTCACCGTCGATGTGGCGGCAAAGCTCAACGCACTGTTCGCGGCCATCATCAGCCCGCGAACAGCGCCCCGCTTTTTTGCGGAGCAAGAAGAAGCCGAACGTGATCTGCCCAAAGATCTGCGCACGCCGGGTCAGCAGCGCGTCGACGCGTTCGCGGCGATGATCGACTCGCTGGCTCGCTCCGCCGATGTTCCGACGGTCTCTGGAGAGGAGCCGACGGTCATCGTCTCGGTCACGTCCGAGGTTCTCACGGCACGGGAAGGCACCGGCAAGCTCGTCGGCATGAACGACCCGGTCGCGTACTCGACGATCAAGCAGATCATGTGTGATGCCGGCATCCGACCGGTCGTTCTCGACACCAAGGGTGAGATCGTGGCCCTCGGCAACAAACTGAGAACCTTCACCCGGGCACAGCGCGAGGCGATGATCGCCCGCGACGGGCCGACCTGCGGGTGGGGCGACTGCAGCATTCCGGCATCCGGGTGCGAGGGGCATCACGTTCGGGCATACGCAGACGGCGGGCCGACCGACGTCATCAACGGCGTCCTTCTCTGCTGGTTCCACCATCGGCTGATCGAACTCGGCGAGTGGGTGATCGAGATGCTCGAGGGTGTGCCGGTCTTCAGCTCGCCCGAGTGGATGGCGCGAAAACCGTACTTGGTGTAGCGGGGGAGGGCTCTGCCTGCTGGGCGGCTGGAGAATCAAAAAGAGGGTCCCGGCTCAGCCGCGGCCCTCTTTTCCTCTTCGCAGGCAGTCCTGGGGGGAATGTGTCTACGTCGAGTACGGCGGTGCTCCGGACAAGTCAACGGAAACCATCGCTCGATAAGAAAAGAGTACTCCTCACGAACTGAATAAGCACTGAATGCTGGCTGCGAAATGCCGTGAACATGCGGATGTCGCGGGTCGACGCGGCGACGTCGAGGCCAGCGCCACGTGGTCCCCAATTCAGGGGGCACTTCGCCCGCAGCAACACATCGTGAGTTATGCTCAGGTTATGAGTTTCGCCGACAGAGGAGCAGCAATGGCGCTTTCTTCGACCCACCACCGAATCGGACATGGGGACCGTTCGCGAACCGCTTCACCGGGTCGCTCGATCCGCGAGACTATCGAACACGGCACGTACACCGCGCTCCTCGCCACTGCGGGCTTCATCATCGTGAACCTGCTCAAGGTCGCCGAACGTCGCGACGAGCACGCGGAGCGTTCACGCCGCTGACCGATTCAGGAGAATGAGGCGCGATCGGCGCTGAAGTTCGATGAAATGATACTCGGCGTTCGAGCCCCACAGCGCTCGTGCCTACCGCGGTCATTCCCACAGCGGTCGTTTCCCGGAGCGGATGCCACCCCTCAACTGGTGATGTCTAGGCGAGTCCGCAGCACATAAGCTCAGTCTGACTGAGGGGGATGCGTGCGCATCGTCGGTGTTTCGCTCGTACTTGCGGCCGCGCTGCTTCTGAGCGCGTGCACCACGACGATTGCAGTTCCTGGGCCGACGGTGACCGCGACCGCAACTGCTGCTCCGCTCGAACCCCGCGGCTCTGACACAGCCATCGACGCGTTGGATGCGTATGCGCTCTGCGCCGCCCGCATCCATCATCCGCCTCTCCAGGGGCGCTATACCGCCACAATCACGCCTTTCGGGGGTGCGACGATCGAACGCACAGACGAATACGGTTGGTACGTGCTGTTCAAGCGCACCGATACCTCGCCCGATGCAGCTGACGGTGGCCTGGGAACTGAGGCCTGGGGTCGTTGTGCTCTCGACGGCACCCTCGCAGACGTCACCTGGTTCGCTGGAGGCTATTGTTCCGGCCCGAAGCCAGACGATGACCTGTCAGATCTCTCGGCGATCGAGCTTTTCACGGCTACAGACCCGCGCGCTCCGGCGTGCCCGACGGAGGAGTGACCCGTGAAGGTTGCAACGGCCATCGCACTTGCGGTCGCCTGCGGCATCCTCCTCGTCGGATGCACCACGCAGGAAGTCCCAGGGCCAGAGACGACGGTGACGGTGACGGCCCAGCCGACCGTGCCGCCGCGAGTACCGACGGATCCGCTCACCGACTTCGACGCCTTTGCGCTGTGCGCCGCCCGAACGCTGCAACCCAGCCCCTTCGGTGACGAACCGGTCGAGAGGGTGTACAACCTCGACCAGGTCTACCTGCGCGACGACGGACGATGGTGGGTGGTCATCGACGAATTCGATCCGAACCCGAATCCGCACGGACATTTCAATCCCGATGGTGCGTCCTGGTCGTACTGTCTCCTCGACGGAACGATCGGAGAGGTGGAGTTCCCGCACTTCGGTTCGAGCATTTTCAAGCCGGGCGACGACCCCAACTATCAGGAGTTCATCGACTGGGGCTGATCGTCGAGGACCCCCAAGGTGCGACGATAGGGGATGCGCATTTTCCGTGACCCCGCCGGCATCCGATGATCGCGCGATTCGAAGAACTGGCCTGGCAGGAGACTCCGCTGGGCGATGTCAGCCTGCGCCGTCGCCACGACCCTGCGCTCGACGTCGACATCTACGAGGTCAAGCTCGGCGACGAGTTCCTCATGTCGAGCCTGTTCCCGGTCGCTGAGATCGAGCTCGCCCATCTCGGCCTCGCCGCCGTCGCGGGCGACGACCTCACCGTCGTCGTCGGTGGCCTCGGACTCGGTTACACCGCCGAAGCCGTTCTCACTCACGCACGCGTCGCCGCGATGACCGTCGTCGACGCGTTGGATGCCGTCATCGACTGGCACAAACGCGAGCTCCTCCCGGTCTCGACGCCGATTGTGACGGATGCCCGCACCCGCCTCGTCCACGACGACTTCTTCGCGTTGATGCGCCGCGAACCGGCATCCGATTCGCTGTTCGACGCGATCCTCGTCGACATCGACCACTCGCCGCGCCACCTGCTCAACGACAACTCTGCCGGCTTCTACACGGTGCAGGGCATCCGCGAGGCTGCTGCGCATCTCAAGCCAGGTGGGGCCTTCGCACTCTGGTCGGACGATCCGCCCGACGACGCGTACACGGCGGTTCTCGGCGAGGTCTTCGGAACGGTCGACGCCCACGTGGTGTCGTTTGCCAACCCGTTGACCGGCGGGCAGTCCGCGAACACCGTCTACGTGGCATCCGACGCCCGCGGCTAGAGGCTCGCCTGGCCGGTGTCACCCCGTCGTCGTAAGCTGAGATCGACAAGCGAGGAGATCTCTGTGGCGACGACGACCGTGACCCAGGCCATCGTTCCTGAGGTGATGGCTGAGCTGGCTGCCCTCGAAGATCCCAAGATTCGCGCGGTCAACGAACGCCACGGAGACGACCACGGCGTCAACCTCACCAAGCTGCGCGGGGTGGCCAAGAACCTCAAGATCCAGCACGAGCTCGCCCGCGATCTGTGGCAGACCGGCGACACCGCTGCCCGGCTCGTTGCGCTGCTGATCAGCCGCCCCAAGCTCTACTCCGCGGCGGAACTCGACACCATGCTCCGCGAAGCCCGCGTGCCGAAGGTGCACGACTGGCTCGTCAACTACATCGTCAAGAAGAACCCGCATGTCGAAGAGTTGCGTGTGACATGGTTCGCGGATGCCGACCCGGTCGTCGCGAGCGCTGGCTGGGCGCTGACCAGCGACCGCGTCGGCAAGGCACCAGACGGCCTCGACCTGCCCGCCCTTCTTGATCTCATCGAAGCCGAGATGAAGGATGCTCCCGTCCGCCTGCAGTGGGCGATGAATGAGTGTCTCGCCGCCATCGGCATCCATCACCCCGACCTGAGGGCTCGTGCGCTCAGCATCGGGGAGCGACTCGAGGTGCTCAAGGACTACCCGACGCCGCCCGGCTGCACCTCTCCGTTTGCGCCGATCTGGATCAACGAGATCGTTCGCCGGCAAACGCTGGAGTAATCCACCGGGCCCGACTGAGGATCGATCAAGACTGCAGTTGTGGTTCGAGAACACCTCGTTTTTGCGCCTCTACTGCATTCTCGATCGCTCATCAGAGCTCAGAGCTCAGGGCTCACCAGCGCCGCGGCCTTGGCGCGCAGCACGGCGCGCTCGCGCTCGTTGGCGGTGAGCCCGGCTGCGGTCAGCAGTTCGGACCGCGCCTCATCGGTGCGCCCCAGCTGGGCGAGCAGCTCACCACGCACGCTCGGCAGCAGGTGCGAGCCGCGCAGGGCGCCGTCTGAGGTCAACCGGTCGACGATGCGGAGCGCGTTCGCCGGGCCGGTTGCCATCGACACCGCGACGGCCCGGTTGAGTTCCACGATCGGACTCGGGGCCAGCCGGCCGAGCGCCTCGTAGAGCAGCACGATGCGTTCCCAGTCAGTGGCATCGACGCTCGACGCGATCGCATGGCACTGGGCGATGGCCGCCTGCAGACCGTAGCTTGCTCGTCCGCGACCGACAGCATCCGCCCTCTCGAGGGCCGCAGTTCCGCGTGCGATCTGAGTGCGATCCCAGCGCGACCGGTCCTGGTCGGCGAGCAGGACCGGCGCTCCGTCTGCGGTGGTGCGCGCCGCGAAACGCGACGCCTGGAACTCCATGAGGGCGACGAGGGCGTGTGCCTCGGGTTCGCGGGGAAGCAGGCCGGCGAGCACCCGGCCGAGGCGAAGGGCTTCATGCGCGAGATCGGTTCGGATCCATCGCTCACCGGATGTCGCGGCGTAGCCCTCGGTGAAAAGCAGGTAGACGACGCCGAGCACAGCGCTGAGGCGCGGACCCCACTCATTCGGTTCGGGTGTCTCGAACGGAACGCGGGCCGCCGAGAGCGTCTTCTTCGCGCGGACGATCCGTTGCTGCGCCGTCGCGACCGGCACGAGCAGCAGCCGGGCGATCTCGTCGCTGGTGAGCCCGGCGACCGTTCGCAAGGTGAGCGCGACCTGCGCCTCGCGCGAGAGCACGGGGTGGCACGCCGTGAAGACCAGCCGGAGCACGTCGTCGTCGATGGGCTGCCAGTCGGCATCCGTCGTCTGTGCGAGGTCGTTGGCCATCGCACGATAACGATCGTCGAGCCGTTCGCGCCGGCGCCAGCCGTCGATGGCCTTGCGCTTGGCGACGGCCGTGAGCCAGGCGCCCGCATTGCGCGGGACGCCCGACTCTGGCCACTGCTGCAGTGCGTCGAGAACCGCCTCCTGGGCGAGGTCTTCAGCGAGGCCGAGGTCGCCCGTCATCTTGGCGAGTGTCGCAACGATGCGTGCACTCTCGATGCGCCAGACGGCGTCGACCGTGCGACGGATGTCGGGCGGCTGGGACACGGGCCTACTTCGCCTGCCTGGCCTGCTGCTCGTCGCGCCAGCCCTCTTCTTTCTGCAGGAACTCGTTGTCGGCGAAGTCTGCGAAGTCGCTCATGTCGGTGACACGACGCACCTCGAGTTTGCTGCCTGGGCCGAGCGGGCAACGGGTCGCCCACTGCACGGCTTCTTCCTTGCTCGCGACCTCGAGGATCCAGAAACCGTTGAACAGCTCGTGGACTTCTCCGTACGGGCCGTCGGTCACGATCGGTGTCTCCGACGCGAAGTCGACGACGAACGCTTCGGCGAGGTCGTCGGCGAGTCCTTCGCCGGCGAGCAGCACGCCCGCCTTCATGAGCTCCTCGTTGTATGCGCCCATCGCGTTGATGATCTGCTCGAAGTCGACGTTCTCGTAGGCTGCCTTCGCCTCGGCGGTCGAGCGCATGATCAGCATGAACTTCATGGTGTTCTCCTTGTTTTCGAGGCCGCTGTGTGCGTCCTTCTACTCATGCGTCGAACGGGAGATCGCCGAATCGACATCACTCCGGAAAATACCGGAAAAAAGTTCGGCGGGCCATCCGGTCGTCGTTCGGCGTCCGGCATCCGGCATTCGGCGTCGTGCGTGCGTCTTGCGGCGTGCGGCGTGCGTCGTCGTCGGCGTGCGGCGTGCGTCGCGGCACTCATCCGTCGCGCCTGTCGGGTTCGATGCTGGACATTGGGCATTTGCGACGGATGAATACGTGCGGTGGCCGACCCCGTCAACTCATCCGTCGGTTGTGTCGGTTTGCGCGCCAGGAAATCCGCGGAGGCGACGGATGAGTCGAGGTGCACAGAACGGATGCCGCCCTTCCGTCGCGTGGGTCGGCATCCGGATCCCGGAACCCGCAGAAGCGACGACGGAGGTGACGGATGAATCCGTGCGGTGGCCGACACTGTCAACTCATCCGTCGGTCGTGTCGGTTCTCGTGCCAGGAAATCCGCGGAGGCGACGGATGAGTCGAGGTGCACAGAACGGATGCCGCCCATCCGTCGGTTGTGTCGGTTTGCGTGCCAGGAAATCCGCGGAGGCGACGGATGAGTCGAGGTGCACAGAACGGATGCCGCCCATCCGTCGGTTGTGTCGGCATCCGGGACCAGAACCCGACGGAGGCGGCGGACGAACCGAAACCGAAACCGAAACCGAAACCGAACGAACGACCGAACGAACGAACGACCGAACGAACGACCGAACGACCGAAACCGAACGAACGAACGAACGAACGAACGAAACGAACCTACGCAGACGCCCGCAACTGCGGAATGAGCTCAGACACGAGTCGTGCGGTGTCTTCCCAGTCGTCGACGGCCTCGCACCGCACTCCGAGTGCCTTCACCGGGTAGTCGTTGCCGTTCTCGTCGAGCCGGTCGCCGATGAAGAGCATGTCATCGAGCGGGATGCCGGTGAGCTCGGCCAGCTTCTTCATGCCGTAGGCCTTGTCGATGCCCTTGCGGGTGATGTCGACAGACGTCGACCCGCCTGAACGCACCTCGAGATCCGGGATGTCGCCCGCGACAGCCTCCCGCAGGGTGTTCTTCTTCTCTCCGGTCGGGTCCCACTCCTGCTTCACCGGCACCGGCGCCGACTGCCCGAGCGCCGAGAACGTGATCTGCGATCCGCGGTCCTCGAGGATCGGACCCCAGGTCTCTGACTCCCAGAACCCGAGCTCCTTCGCCCGCGCTTCGATGGCGGCGAGGGCACGCGACTTCTCGTCCTCCGTCAGGTTCTCGGCGTAGATCTGTGCCCACTCGTCGTTCTCGAAGCGGAAGTACTGCGTTCCACACGTCGGCATCAGGTGCAGGCGCTCGAGGTGCGCCGCACCCGCTTTCGGGAGGTTGTCGATCGCCTGCATCTTGAACTGCGCGAACTGTCCACCCGAGATGATGCAGACCGGCACGACGTCGAGCAGGTCGGCGAGGATCTGCGACATTCGCGGGTCCATCGGTGACTTCGACGGGGCAAGGGTGTCATCGAGGTCGAATGCGACCAGTCGGGTGTGAGGCATACGTCCATTCTTGCAAGCATTCGCCGTGCGAATGTCGACGGTCAGCGGCAGGGAGCCGACGGGGTCGGAGAACAGCACCCCGAATATGCAAAACTGGGGGCGCGCCGAATCCCGACACGGCGTGTAGCGGAGCGACAATGCCAGACTTTTCCATCCTGACCGTGTGCTCGGGTAACATCTGCCGCTCGCCCCTGGCCGAGCAGCTTCTGCGCGCCGGGCTCTCCGATGTCGCCGATGTACGCGTCTCGAGCGCAGGAACCATCGGCATGATCGGATCCCCGATGGACCCTCAGTCCGCCGAACTCGCCGCTCGGTTCGGCGTGACGGATGCCGCCGGTCACGTCGCGCGCGAACTCAACGCCCAGCACGTGGCGGATGCCCAACTCGTGTTCGCGATGTCGCGCGAACACCGCAGGTCGGTCGTTGAATTCGAGCCGCGAGCCGCGCGTCGCACGTTCACTCTCCGCGAGTTCGCCCGGATCGCTGCCGAGATCACAGACGAGGACCTGGCGCCTGCAGCGGAACTCCCGCTCGAGGATGCCGCCGGTCGCCTGTCTGCAACCGTGACGGTGGTCGCCGCCATGCGTGGGATGGTCGGGCCTGCTCACACCCCGGACGATGACGACATCATCGACCCGTACCGCCGCACCGCCGACATCTACGAGCGAACGGGCGCTGAGCTGCGACCCGCGGTCGACGCGGCACTCGTCCTGTTCCGACGCGCACTCACGCTCACCCGGTAGAACGCCGCGAAGCAGCGGCAAGCAGCAGTGAGCAGCGGCCGGCAGCGCCGCGAAGACGCACGCCGCGAACCCACCGCGACCCGCGGCATCCGCTCACGGGGTCTGGGTAGGCACCCGCCGCGCACGCACCCGATGCTGCGCCTGCGCGCGCCGATGCCGGGTGACGTCGGCACGGCCTGCGAGCAGCAGGGCGACCACCCCGATCACCGTGCCGACGACGGCTCCGATCGTGTTGGCGTAGACGTCGTCGATCGTGGCGAACCGGCCAGCCAGAAACAGGTGCTGCCCCATCTCGATGGCGACGGATGCCGCGATCCCACCCAGGATGCTCAGCCACCACCACTGCACCCCGAGAAGCACCACAAGCAGCAGGCCGGCCGGAATGAAGAGAAGCACATTCGCGAACGACTCGATCACGTCATAGGTGATGAAGCCGAGGCCACGGTCGGCGAGCCAGGAGAGAAGTCGGCTGAGGAAACCGGAGGCGGGACGGTCGACCGGTGTCGGCCAGAACGCGATCAGCAGCAGCGCGACGGCGTAGAGAATCGCGGCCGTGGTGGTGGTCCGACGGAGTCGGGTGGTGATCGTCATGCGGTCTCCGATGCATCGGGGGCTGGATGATCCGCGATGACCGTGTGAGTCGAGTGTAAACCCGGGCAGCGCACCCGTGCGTGGGTGATCGTGCGCTGGGCGATGACGACGTTCAGGTGTTGATGATGCCCGGGTCCGGCGCCGGGGGCGAGCCGGGAATGAGCCCGAGCGATGCGACGCGAAAGTCGTCGTCGTCGCGCACCTGCGCATAGCAATACCACGACGGCCCGTCCGGGCCGACGAGCTCGAACCGGGCGTCGAAGCCGGTGGCGAAGGGGGCATCGCGCGCCACCACGATGCTGCAGCTGCGGTCGGCGGTGTTGGTGGCCGTCGATGTCGTCACGAGGATGCTGGGCAGCACCAGTCCGAGAATCCCCAGCACGATGAGATACCGCGCGGGGCGCAGCATCCGTCGAGAGGCGAGGGGTCGACCGTCGCCCGGCTCATAGCCGTCGAGTTCGGGAGAGGATTCGGTCACGATGCCATTGTTCCACGCTGCGCTGATGGTTGATCGTGTCGCGCCACCATGGGCCGCCGAAATGAGCATCGCTGGCCCGGCAGCATCGGCAGGCGGGGCGGCCGTCGAAGCTGTACTCACGAGCCAGCGATGGTCTGTGGGGGCTGGTCAGGCCATCTCCGCGAGCTCGCTCGGGGTGAATGAGTCGAGCGAGGGCTTGGCGAGCATCGGGCCTGCCTGCCCTGTTCGCATCCCGTTCGTCAACTCGCGCAGTTCGTCGACCAGCGGGAGGTCGAGGAGCTCGCTGTCGAGGTCGGACGACTCGGATACCGACACCAGTTCGCTGGTCGGGCCGAGGAGAAAGTTCGCTCGACCTGTTGTGCCATCGGGGTGACGCACCGGGATGGTGACAGCTGCCGAGATGCGGTGCGCTGACAGGAAGCGTGCATACCCGACGAAAGCTCGAGCGATGAGGTCGCCGGTAAGAAAAGAGGTTCCGGCGTAATGAATGCGTTCCATGAGATGCCCCCTGGCAGTCAGTCGTTGCGGTAACGAGGATCGCCCAGGGTCTGGGGGAGAACTTCACTGGGCCCACGCTGCGGACCGTGAAGGTGACGTCCCGCTGAGTGGTGGAATTTCTCGACACCGTGCGGGTCAGTGCTTCTAGCTTATGCGGCGGCGAGTTCTGGGAGGATCACCGCCTCG